>VBBQ01000028.1:63705-148735 GCA_005888755.1 Candidatus Bathyarchaeota archaeon | reverse complement strand
TTACTCGCGCTCGGGAAGAGTTCTCTATTCGAGCCAGTAGAACAGGTTGTCACGGGCGCCTTTTGCAACCTTCAAGTTCAGTTCCGTCCCGGGTTTCAACTGTTTCTCGTCTACTGAGGCGCTGATCGGTGCGAAGACGCGAAGCCCATTCGAGAGTTCTGCGAGCCCTAGAAGGTATGGGGTTTCGGGCTGAAACGCGGGTGGGGCGAAGAAAACCTTGGTGAAAGTGACCAGGTTGCTTTTCCCGTCGAGCACAACCCATTCGATTCCACTATGGCGATCGTCCAGGCAGTCAGCTCTTGGTGGAAAGTACGTTCTTCCACACTTCTTGCATTTTGTCGCAGCAATCTGCCCCTTCTCTAGATAGGATAGCAAGGGATTGATCTTGGTCTGGGACACATAACCGAATCTCCCGAACTTTTCAAAACCCAACCAGGCTACGCCCTCAATATGGTCACAGCGGAGTACATTCCTATTCCCCCGATATTCTGAGCGAGGCCAATCTTCGCGCCATCGACTTGTGTAGAGCCCGCTTCGCCTCTGAGTTGTTTTGCTAGTGCGAACAGCTGGGAGGCGCCAGTAGCGCCGACAGGATGGCCTTTCGATATGAGCCCTCCGTCAATGTTTACCGGAATCTTTCCTCCTAGTTCAGTCTCCCCTTTCTCGAGAAGTCTAGTTCCACCCCCAGGCTTTGCAAACCCGAGATCCTCATAGTTCAGAATCTCGGTGATCGAGAACGAGTCGTGCACCTCAGCAACGTCCACATCGTTCGGACTTATTCGCGCCATCTGGTAGGCAGCCTTAGCAGCGTTCTTCGTGACCTCGAAACTGGTCATTGGACCCTTACGTCCAGCCAAGGACATTGGGCTAGAGGCAAGACCGAGACCGGCAACCCATACTGATCTATCGGTCAGCTTCCTGGCCTTCTCCGCGTTTGCGATAATAAGGCATGCTGCGCCGTCCGCGTTCGCACAGCAGTCGAACAGTTTCAACGGAGCTGATACGGGTCGTGACTTGAGAACTTCTTCTATGGTTATCGGTTTCTGAAACATTGCGTTCGGGTTTTTCGATCCATATTTTCGGTTCTTCACCGGGACAAGGGCCATCTGCTCCTCCGTTGTCCCATATTTTGCCATGTGGGCGGTCGCGTACATCGCGTAGTATGCTGGCATCGTCGTCCCGAACGGAGATTCCCACATGACATCTCCAGCTCTGCCCATGAGTTCCTGGATCTCTTCATTGGAGAGTTCGGTCATCTTCTGGACCCCTACGACCGTGATGACATCGTGGAGTTTTGATGAGACAAGTGCCCATGCGGTGCGAAGGCCGACCGCGCTGGACGCGCAAGCAGCCTCAATATTGAAGGTTGGTTGAGGGTTAAGTCCGAGGTATTCCGCCACAACGCCCGCCGGCGACCGTTGTTTATCGTAGTGCGTGGCGGAGCAAACTACTGAGCCGTCTATTCTGGAGGACTCTATATCAGCGTCGTCAAGGGCGGAGCTATACGCTTCGAAGGCCAGTTCCCGGAGGGAGGCATCGCTTCTCTTTCCGAACTTTGAATGTCCGACTCCGATGATTGCGACGCGGCCCAAAACTTCTACGCTTCCTATGCCAGACTTCTTACTTCCTCATTTAGAAGAATGTTTTCTGTGGTTAGGTAAAGAAGACTCGGATTCGAGGCATCTTACCACATTGCTTCTTTTGATTCCGCATACAGGAACGTGATGCCTCCGGTGGCGATCTTGATGCCGTGCCGGCCTGACTCGCGTCCGGCTGGGCTCTCTAACGCTTTCTTCAAGCTGTCCATGTTTTCAAACTCGAGCTCCACGACCTGGTAGAACGCGGGTTCTCCCCGCGGTGCCCCAACGATCTTGTGAACCGTGTATTTTTTCAAACCTGGCATTGCCTTCACCATTGGAACGTGATCTTTCCAGTATTGTTCATCGAAAAGCTTCGGGTCTTTCGGTTGTCCAAATAGGACTATGATCTTTGTCATTTGTTACGCCCTCCTAGAAACTCGTGGCTATTGTTTCGTTCTTCCGAACTTGAACCTCTTCGCCCTCAACTCCCAGTTCAGGTATTGCGGGCACCTTGATCCCCATCTCTTCGATCTCCGACCGTTTTTTCTCGATCGCTTCTCTCCAGTATTTCACCTTCTCTTCGAGAGTCAATACCCCAAGTCCCGCGTCTCTGGCTGCTTCTTCCATCTCTAGGTCGACCTTGTCGAAATCTGCGGGCAGGTGCCAAAACTCGGGCTTGTGCTGGTAGAGGAGGGGTGAGAGAAAGATGAATCCCTGTTTCATCTGGCGTGTTATAGTTTGCTTCTGCTCCAGTGTGAACTTCTCGGCCATGGCTCGGAGCAAAGCCATCGTGGCTACGAGGTGACGCGTCTCGTCTCTAGTTATGTTACGGAAGGTTTGCTGGTAGATTCCGAGTTTGCTTGTCTGACGCATCGCGTTGAAGATTGTTTCTGCGCCTATTTCCGCGAAGAAGAAGCCTGCGAACAGGATCTCGGGGGGTAGGTACTCCCACGCCTTTAGAAATCCTTCCCAGTAGCGTCTGCCGTCGTCGTAGAGGGCGGTTATGTTTCGCAGAGCCCTTGCCTCGAAGTCGGACTGTGGCTTGTATCCGTACGGCCAGTTGGGGCATAGTTTCTCACACGCTCTCCTGCAAACCTCATCATGTCGGCACTCATCGTATGTGATAGAGGCAAGCATCTTTTTTGTAGGGTCTTCCATGTTTAGCTCTGCAGCTCTTACGGCACCGAAGCCGAATGCTCCGATTCCGGATTTTTCGAAGAGGGCGAGTTTGGACATCCAGTAGGCTTGCGCTATCCGTTCCTTCGAGTCGAAGTTCTTCTGGTCAAGTTCGTCCCATGCAAAAGTTGCCGGGTTCCAGTTCTGGGCAAAGGACAGGTCGAAAGCCTTGAACATCCGATCGTTCGTAACATTCCAATTTCCGGGGAAGATGTTGAGGTCCAGTTTCGGACGAGTCTTCTTGGTCTTTCCCGGCACGGTCTTTCGACTCTCGCGATTGAGGAGCTTGTTACTTAAACGTGAAACTCGATAATGTGAGATGTCTCATTTTCCTGAGAACCTGGGCTGGCGTTTTTCCAGAAAGGCTTTGACAGCTTCCAGATGATCGCTGGTTTTTCCAGCGATGTCTTGATTGTACGCTTCGTACTCGAGGGCGTCGGAGAGTTCGAGGCCTGTTACTCGGTTGACAATTCGCTTGGACAGTCCTAGGGCCTTGGTTGGGCCGGTTGCAAGCCGGTGCGCAAGCTCGTCCGTGTGCTTGTCAAGTTCGGCGGCTGGCACGACTTTGTTGATGAGGCCGAGCTGTTCGGCTTCTCTAGCCGGGATTGTTTTTCCGGTCATGATTAGTTCGAGGGCTCTTCCAGGGCCGATCATACGTGTTAGGAAGTAGCTACTTCCAGAATCTGGTACCAAGCCTACTCCGATGAAGGCTTGTTTGAGGCCGGCCTCCTCTGAGGCTACTCGGATATCGCAGGCGAGGGCTATGCTTGCCCCACTTCCTGCCGCGATACCGTTCAAACGGGCGATAATCGGCTTCTCTATACTTCGAATGCGGGTTATGATGGGATGATACTTCTTCCGCAGATGATCTCCTAGTGAGGGGTGTTCTCCTGCTCCATAACGGTCTTTCAATCCTGACACATCTTCGCCTGCTGAGAAGGCTCTGCCGGCTCCAGTTATGACTAGACATCGGACGGTCTCGCTCTTCTCCGCTTCCTTGAGAGTTGATAGTAGTTCTTCTCCCATCTTGTCGTTTATCGCGTTCAGTGCATTCGGACGGTTTAGAGTGATCTCAGTAATATGGTCGTGTTCTATGACGATGAGTGTTTCGTGTGCCAAGGATTATCGTCCTTTGAAGTTCGGTGGCCGTTTTTCTGTGAACGCTTTCATGCCCTCTTTCATGTCTTCGGTCGAGAACAGGAGATAGAAATTCTTCCTTTCGAACTGTAGTCCTTCGTCGAGTGGGGTGTCGAGAGCTTTCAAAACGGCTTCCTTGGCTAGGCGCGTTGCTATGGGAGCTTTCTGGGCGATCTGCATCGCAAGCTTTCGCGCTTCGTCGAAGTATGCTTCGACCGGAACTACTCTGTTGACGAGTCCATGTTTCTCCATCTCTCTCGCGGTCATCGGCTGACCGGTTAGAACCATCTCCATTGCCCTATACTTTCCGATCGTTCTTGTGAGACGCTGTGTTCCACCTGCCCCGGGCATGATTCCAATGTTGATCTCGGGCTGGGCGAACCGTGCGGTCTCGGATGCGATGATGATGTCACAATTCATGGCTAGTTCGCAGCCTCCGCCGTAGATGTAGCCGCTGACCGCTCCAATAATCGGCTTAGCGATTTTCTTCAAGCGGTCCCAGAGCGCGAACTTGTTCTCCTCGATCAACGTGACGGGAGTCGCTTCCGCCAGTTCTTTGATATCTGCCCCTGCAGAGAAGGCGTCGTCTCCCCCGGTCAAAACCGTTGCCTTGATCCTGTCGTCTTTGTCGAAGTCCTCGAGTGCTTCTACCGTTTCTCGGATGAGTTCGAAGTTGAGGGCGTTGAGCGCTTTCGGGCGGTTTAGCCGGATTATTCCGATTGGCGGCTCAGTCTCGACTAGTATATTGACGTACGGCAATAGCCATCAGAGAGTTCGTGGCTCGTGTTCTGTAAAAAGGGTTAGGATTTTGTCAGCGTTTGATCTGCAGGTACTCGTAGTATCCGCCCTTGCTCGCCTTCTTTCGAGCAGGGTCGCCGAGGTATCCTTGTTGGATCATCTCTCTCAGAAGCTTGGGCGCTATCCATTTGTTGTCGTTCGTAGCTCGTTGGAGTGATTCTATGTTCCGGAGCCTAGTATCGAGCCCGACAAAGTCGGCCAGTTCGAAGGGTCCCATGGGATGGTTGTAGCCAAGTTTCATGCACGTGTCGATGTCCTGCAGACTTGCGATTCCGTCTTCGAGCAGTTTTGAAGCCTCCATGTAGAGCGTTAGTCCGAGGCGGTTGGCGATGAAGCCAGGCTCATCTTGGGCGAGGACGGGGATCTTGCCAATCTCTCGGACAATCCGAGACCCTTTCTCGACAGTCTCAGGCGATGTCGCCGGTCCTCGAATTATCTCGACGAGCTTTGTCAACTGGGCTGGATTGAAGAAGTGCATACCGAGGGCTCTGTCTCTCTTTGAAATTTTTTGGGATATTTTGTCGAGGCTCAGTGTCGACGTGTTTGATGCTATGATCGCGGCTGGCGGTGCTGCAAATTCTATCTTTTGAAAGAGATCCTGTTTAAGTCGCAAATCCTCGAAGGCGGCCTCGATCACGAGATCCGAATTCTTGCAAACATCGTCTAACTTGGGACTTGTCTTGATCCTTGCTAGAGACCCGCTTGCCTGCTCGAGCGTCAGTTTTCCCTTTGAGACAGATGAGTGGATTCCGTACGGGCCGTTTGCTATTTCGTCAATCCCTGTTTTTAGAGCCCGTTGGTCTTCGTCTGTGACCTCTACTTCATGTCCGTGTTGGGCGAATACTTGGGCTATCTGTCGCCCCATCATGCCGAAGCCGATGATCGCGACCTTCATTCCTGATCGGGACCTATGCCTTGGCTTTCTTTTTTCGGTCTTGTAGGATCTTGAGGCGCTCGGCTCTGCGCTGCTTTCCCTCTCTCCATCGTCGCTTCTCTTCAGGTGTCTCAGGGAGGACGTCAGGGATTTCGACGGGCTGTCCGTTTTCATCGATAGCAACGTAGGTGAGATAGGATGAGCCCGTGTGTGTAATTCTGCCCGTCCTTAAGTCCTCGGCTTCTATTTTGACCCCAACCTCCATCGATGTTGTCCCAGCGTAGTTAACGGAGGCTTTGAGGCTGAGGAGGTTTCCGACGTAGACGGGATGATAGAAGTCCATGCGGTCAATGCTTGCTGTGACTACCACTGTCCTCGAGTGTCGGAGGGCTGTGACTCCGGCTGCCTCATCGACCAGCTTGAGTATTGTGCCACCGTGGACGTTTCCCATCGGGTTCGCATCGAAAGGCATCATCTGACTCGAGAGAATTGTCTTAGAGGCGCTTACGGGCTTCGAGGGCCGGCTCATCTTGCTCACCTCACGGAGTAATCTAGAGAGACTTTAGCTTTCCCAGAACAAAACCTATGTTGTGGCATCTCGGTTCTCGATCGAGACTTGAAGATCTCTGTTGGAAGCGACGAGAAGACCGTTCTAACAGACTTTGTTGTCGAGGAGTTGAAGAGACGAGGTCACACCATAACCCTGTCCGGTCCGCTGAAGGGAGAGGCGATGGGCTGGCCTGACGTTGGAGAGAAAATCGGGCTAGAAGTGAGCAGCGGAAGAGCAGACCAAGGGATCGTCTTCTGTTGGACTGGAACTGGAGTTACCATTGCCGCTAACAAAGTTCCGGGGGTCCGAGCTGCTCTATGCTGGGACGCTGAAACAGCGAAGGGCGCGCGCACGTGGGACGATGCAAATGTGTTGGCGCTAAGTCTCAGAAGCACATCAACCGCCATTGCAAAAGAGATTCTGGACTCATGGTTTTCACACAGTGCCGTTACCACTGGAACTGACGCCGAGCTCATAGAACGAGCCAAGATGCTAGACGCAAAGCATCTTCGTTCAACAGCAAAATAGATCAGATGGTGGGGCCGGTGGGATTTGAACCCACGACATCCGCCGAGTCTCTCGTCTACGGGTATCTTCACGCGCTCCCGAATTTCCTCATCCCCTAATCTAGGTCGGTTATCCTATTGTAATGGATTCTGGAGCCCGTCATAATGCTGAGCTGACAACGTTCCTAGAACAGTCGCCGGGCTCAGTGTCATCCCTGGCTAGACTACGGCCCCGTTTGGGTCCTGCCATGAGCTCCTGTCCTGTGCCCCACCAAATTGGCCAAGGGCAGATTCTCGCTATAAAACCTAGTAGTAGGACGAAGGCTATCTCGCAGCGGTCAGCAAATCAGGGTGTCTGATCCGCCTTAGCCGCTCCAGATGTTTGGGATTCGTGGGGGACACTATTCTGAAGAAGGCGTCGATTTCGTTCTGTCTGCATAGTGAAAACCTAAACTTTGTTTCGTCGGGCCGAAGGCGAGTCGGATGGAACCCCAGCGCTACCAAATGTTCTCTGACGAAACCCATGAATCCATTGGAAGCTGCCTTGAATTGGATCTGAGCATAGGGACCATACTTACGATAAACGGAGCCGTCCGTGTCAAATACACCTCTGATGAACGCGCTAGGAATCACCTCTATTTTCGGTCTAAGGTCTTCCAGTTTCTTCAGTCCGAAAGGCATTCCCCAAGAATGCAGAACCGATGCGACTTTCTTGGAGTGCCGGTAAAGATCCATAGTGTTTTCGCCATGCCTGTAACGACTCGTAAGTTCAAGATCGAAAGCCTTCAGAAAAAGACCTCTGACATGCCCAAGAAGGTATTTCTCATCGTCTACTTTGTTCCCGGTTATCGTAATCAGGACAGAACGTTCAGTTCTTGAAAGACATCCGTCACCAAACAAGATGCCTAGAATCTCAGATTCTTGTTCGGTTAGCAACGCTGTCCTCTCGAATTGGGCGGCTTCGTTTAAGACAGACGTAAGTCAAAGTGAAGGGAACGAGTTGCCAGAAGGATTCGTTTCTAGGACCCAGCGTTTTGGTTGGGTCTGGCTAGACTACGGCCCCGTGTTTTAACGAAGGCTCCGTGCAGTGCACCACCGAAAGGCGGGTGTCGGAAATTCTTGGCATAAAGCTTAGTCGAAAGACTAGCGAGGGATCTCGCTTAGTCTTCTTCTTTCTGGGCGATGTATGTTCTCGTCTCCGGCACGTACCATCTTGTCGCCTCTCGGAAGCGGTGCCAAAAGTCGTGGAATGTGGATAGGTCGCGTGACTCGACGAGGATCATGCCGTTGTAGGTTGTTCCCCAGATGTGCGCGTACTCTGCCACTATGGCAAGCTCTTTGGAAAGAGTCTTCTTGAACCGTGTCCAGTCGGCTGTCGCTTTCTTCTTATCCGCTTCGGACAGGGGTCTTACTCGATAGAATATTAGGAAGGCGAATATCAGACAGGTTGCACCTTGCTCGGGCGTTGGGCCGGGTCTAGACTAATCTAGTTTTCGGCTTAGCTCCGATGATCCGGAGCATATCTCCGATTATGGAAGCGTGGGTTACATGTCTCTTTAGTCGTGGACTTCACGAATTCTCCCATGGAGAAGAGTGCTAGACCAGACGTTGCTGTAGGGGTTTCAATTGAGAAGGGTAGCCGTTTTCACAATCTTTTCCCTTTTCATGCTGGCCATCGGAATCTCCGGAGCCGGAACAAATCATCTCCAGCCGTATTCAGCTGGGCCCTTGGGGTCGACCGATTATCCCTGGACCATGTTCCACGACGACCAGTTTAGGGCAGGGGCAACCCTAGCGAGCGCGCCGAGTACCGCGAACCAGATGTGGAGATTCGCAACAGGATCTTTCGTCTACTCATCTCCCGCGGTTTCGGACGGACTCGTCTTCGTAACCTCATACGACATGAACGCATACGCAATCGACGAATATAGTGGCCAGCAAAAATGGGCCTTCAACACTGGAAGTGTCATCTTTTCCTCGCCAGCCGTCGCGAACGGGATGGTATATTTTGCCTCCAGGAACGGAGGCATTCTATACGCGCTCAACGAGCAGACTGGCTCTGAGGTCTGGGGGAGAGGCTACCTCAACTACTTCATCGCCGCATCTCCTGCAGTAGCGGATGGGAAAGTATTCTACAGCAGCTGGTGCTCTGCGAGCTGCTTCCAGAACGGACAATTCGTTGCGCTCGACGCAAGCACAGGTGCTGTTGTCTGGGCGAACGCGACCCTTCCCTCCTCTTCAGTATCCTCCTCGCCAGCGGTGCATAACGGACGGGTATTCTTTGGACTCGACGATGGGTCCGTCACGGCGCTAAACGAGACTACTGGCAAGGCAATATGGAGAGTAGTGCCCGGGGGAGCAGTAACCATCAGAAACGCGCCAGCGATAGCTTATGGACGGGTTTACGTCGGCACCGCAACTAAGTTCTTCGCACTAGACGAGATTACAGGTGCGACTGATTGGTCGTTCAACACAGGAAACTCAAACTCTACCTCAGCCGCGGTCAGCAACGGGATTGTCTACTTCGGAACGGGCAAAGGCAACATTTACGCGGTCAACGCCACCACGGGGCTGCAAAAGTGGGTGGCTACGACCGGAGCAGCCGTCTCATCCTCTCCCGCGCTCTCGCTAGGCTCGAACATGATTCTCGTCGGATCCAACGACCACTATCTCTACGCGCTAAACGCTACATCGGGCGTCAGGCTATGGAGATACCTAACCGCGGCACCAATCTGGTCCTCTCCCGCAATTGCTGATGGAAGAGCATTCTTCGGCTCTGACGACTATAACGTATACGCGTTGGGTGTAGTAGCGCCCAGTTTGCAAGCGTCAGTGTTTCCAAGCACGACAAGCCTAAAACCGGGGCAAATCTCCACACTAACAATCACGGTGACGAATGGGTCGGCTCCCCAAACCGGGGTCATCCTTTCTCTAACGTCGTCGGTTGGAGGCGGTTTCACTCAACCAGTCATGGGTAGTCCCGGCTTGTACTACTCCAATTTTACAGCCCCTCTAGTCAGTTCTACCGTTAGTACGCTGATTCAGGTCGTGGCCAGCGAGAACGGCTTTCTTAGCGGGTCTGCACAGACCTTGATTATTTTGACCCCGTTTCCCCCCTTGACTGTCGCGGCTGCCCCGACTCCGACATCCATTACTCCGGGGGGCGAGATCGTCTTGATGATTCGCGTCACAAATGGAACTAGCGCTGTACAAGGAGCCACAATCTTTCTATCCTCCTCAGAAGGAGGAAGCTTCTCAGCCGCGACGGACGGCGGAAACGGCAACTACACTGCGATCTACACTACTCCCCTTCAAGCCTCAAGCCCAACAGTTACCATTCAAGCGTCGAAGCCCGGGTTCTCTTCAGGGCAAAACACTGTGACCGTCACCGTGAATGGTATTCCAAACCTGACGAACTTGAAAGTCTCCGGGATTCCCGCCTTCTTCCTCATCGCTGGATTGGCTCTTCTATTCCTCGTTGTCCTGATTGCGCTGGTCTCTAGGAGAAAGAGCGAACCTACTTCACCATATTACCATCCAGTTGAAGCGGAACCGCCAACGTATTCTTCAAGTCCTGATTTCGGAGAAGGCTTATCTAGCCGATTCCTAAGCGGATTGCTCACGGGGTTGGCGGCCATAGGTGGGAGCTAGGACCCGTACCCATTCCGAAAGAATGAGGAAGGCAAGGCAGGAACGCTGAAAGCGATGCTTAACTCGTACCGGAAGCACGGAAGTGAATCTCCCATGCGATCTCTGTGGTAGTGTGGTGCTAACGCCCACGCGAAGCTTAGACCGCTGCCAACCTCATTTTCTATTTTTTCGAAAAGACGCGTTTTCGTTGATGGATATCTTTCGGTCTAGTTTGGGCTAGTCTTAGGGATCAACGTTTATAACAATCAGACGGGAATATTGAGCATATTCCGGTGCCCTCTAAGTGCTGCCAGTCTCTCTCCACGAGAACGATCTTCTTGGTTCGCTGTTCGGAAATCTAGGCACCATCAGCCAGTTGCTGTTTACCGTTCTCTTTATCGCGCTGTTTTTCGGTTTCGGTCAGAAATTGCAGATGCGCCAGTTCCTCTGGGATATCGACAAAGGATTGCGCAGGCTAGACATGTTTCGAAACTCTGCGAAAGATCTGACGTTGAAGACTGTGAAGGAGATCGGAAAGCCTACTACAGATCCGGGTCCTTCGATCAATGTTTTGATGGAGCAGTTCCTCATCTCGCCGGTTGACATGGATCCGGCTGGAATTGTCGGTAAGATTGATCATCTGCTTGATGTCAGGGATGAGAAGTTCAAGGAAGACGTTCGAAGGATTGCGCCAGGCGCTGACTCTTCACAGGTCATGAATCTCGAGAACCTGGTCGAGGCGTCATGGGCTCTCAATACGATCTACAGGATTATTCGACATTTCTATTTGATGGGGAAGAAGACTAACAGTATTTTCATCATCATCCAGCTTCAGGCGTTGCTTCCTTTGATTATTCAGGAGGCGGAGGCTTACTTGGGTGCGGCGAAGGCTTTCGCCGAGGGCCAGCCGATAGGAGACGGGATCGGCCCGCTTGTGGCCTCGCGGTTGATGAAGGATAAGGTGCAGCGGAAGGTCGAGAAGGACGTTGTTGTTGCGGAGACGATGATGGAGGATCGCAGGGTTATCGCTTTGAAGGCGGAGGGTCCTGGCGGAAACGTCGGGAAACCGGGGGACGCCATCAAGACGATCATCGAGGAAAATGTCGATAAGGTCTCCATGGTGATCATGGTGGACGCGGCAGTAAAGTTCGAGGGCGAAAACTCAGGCGAGGTCAGCGAAGGAATCGGCGCAGCGATAGGCGGCGTCGGGACGGAACGGTTCAAGATTGAACAGGAAGCAACTCTCCACAAGATACCCGTCTACGCAGTTATCGTCAAGGAGAGCCTTCAAGAAGCAATTACGCCGATGAAGAAGGAGATAATGGACGCTGGAGAGAAAGTTATCGAGAGAATCAAGAGCCTGATTCTGGAGAGAAGCAAACCGGGCGATACTATAATAGTCGCCGGTATCGGCAACACCATCGGCATCGGCCAATAAGTGAATCTCTACCGTGTCGCAGCCAAAGCCACGTAGTGGCTCATCACTAGTACTCACGATACTAGCCGCTGTTATGGCCGTTGTCGGCCTCTACTTTATCGGGCTCGTCTTCGGAGGAGTCATCACAGACCCCAACATCACAATCCTCTACGTTACCATCGCGGTTCTCGCGTTCACGTTCGTTCTTCTCACCATGACAAGGATGAGGCGTGGGATCAGGATAGGCGCGTACACGCCTGTCAAGGTGTTGTCCGTGGTCAAGTGTGGCCAATGCAGCTTCAAACAGATCAAAAACTTCGCCATCGGCGACTTTGTCTTCAAAGCGCTCGGCAAATGCACCCAGTGCATGACCGGGGATCTTACAATCAACGGGATCTACACCGAAGGCTCACCAAAGAAGTAGACTCATGCGACGCGAGACACACTCGCTAAGACCCCCTTATCTCTAGAACGCTCGCCGTCTGCCAGCGATTATGCCCGAGACAGGCGATTCAGGGCATACATCAGGCTTAGATGGCTCGGCGAAAAACTCGATTAACCCAGTAGATCTTGGCAGCTTGTTAAGAGTACCTCGCAGATTCGAAATCAGGGCTGATAAATGGGCGATTCTGGAATCAGGTTATTCTGCAGTAAGCACGGTACAGTCATCCCGTCCAACTAGAACTGTATGTTCTGACTGGGCGACCGGTCTTCGGGTCTCCTCCACCAGGACAGGGTATCCGCCTACACACTTGCTGTGGGTCAAGTCCAGCATCGCGCGTTTTGCGGTTTCTCTGGGGAACTTGTCTTCCAGCCAGCGCGGCGCGAAGGGTAGGGTTGAGAATCTGGAGTAAATGTCGTCGAGGACTTTCTTGGACTCATCATTCTTGACTCCTTTGGATTTGATGTAGCGGTAAATCTGGGCGGGTAGCATGTTTGTGACGGAGCCTGCGGCGTCGGGTAGGGTTACGAAGGGCTCTATGGCGAACACTTCCCCTTCGTTCGCTTTTCCTGCTGCGAGTACCGGAACGTTTGGCACTGATTTACCTGCATGTATGCTGTACCTCTCAATACTGTGACCGGTGAGGTTACTGATTGGGCGGAACCCGTACTTCCCTATGGTTGTCTGAATGACCCGTCCGATATCTGACAGTTTGACTCCGCCTCTGAAGGCTTTGATCGCGTTCTGCAACGCGTCATCGGCAGCTTTGACCATCGGTTCGAACTTGGGATCATAGAAGACGGTCACTGCCGTGTCGGTGACGTAGCCGTTTACGTGGACCCCGAAGTCGACTTTCACCATCGAACCAGAAGGAATCGTTAGAGTATCGCCTGGGGGCGAGGTGTAGTGCGCCGCAATCTCATTGATTCCAATATTCACCGGGAAGGCCGGTTTTCCTCCAAGCTCCCGAATCCTACTCTCGATTTCTACGCAGATCCTTAGCGCGTGTTTTCCCGGTTTGACTATGTCAGGTACTTCTTTTCGGATCTTTGCGATGATCAGGCCTGACTTCCGGAACGAGCTGAGAGCTTCAGTGTCGTACAATTATTCCACGCTTGGCCTGTCTATCATGGCAGTTGGGTGTCACTGACGTATGAACTACGCCTTACTGAAGTCACGCTTCCACATTTCCCGTGCTAATGTCCCGTCTCTCTTGTACAAATGCACCAAATCGCGAGCTTTCACTCTCCTTTGCCTGTGTTCGCTGAGAAATGTTGACACCTTCTCGATGAGTATGTCCTTCAAGTCTCCTGTGAGCATCCGGCCGCTCTTGTACTCGGCACGTATCTGCTCTATCCGCTTATCATCGGGTTCGAAGAACATGTAGAGCCACTGGAAAGGAACATCGACGTCGGGGTCTCCGCCTTTCTTCCGATGCTCCTCTTTTGTCGCTTGTCCACCGGAGAAGGCGTAACGGTACACTTTGTTTCGCACCGTCTTGTCATCATCGCTGAGGTAGATTGCAGTCTCAGGCTTTGAAGAGCTCATCTTATCCTTCATCCCTGTAAGCGGGGGAAGGAACTTGCTGTGGACAGCAGCCGCCTTGTAGTACCCCATCGACTCCGCAATGTCCCGTTGTATCCTCCAGTACGGGTCCTGGTCTATGGCCGAAGGAATGAGGCAGCGCCGTTTCTCGAGTAGACTTGGAAGGATCTGGATAGATGGGTAGAAGGAGAAACCGATGTTTGTCTCGCCGGTGAAGCCGAACACTGACTTGGCGGTGCTGAAATTAACCCGGCGGGCTATCTTCAGGATTAGTGGATATGCTTGACCGATGAACTCGGTGTCTTGAAGTATGAAAGTCCGATCTGGATCGAAGCCTACTGCGGCAATTTCCAGAATATTGTCAACTGCCCATCGCTGGGCGTCTTCATAGGATAGGTTCCGCTTCTCTTCGAGGAATTTTTCGTCGTCGGTTATCTGGATGTAGACATTTGTGTGAAATTTGTCTTGGAGCCACTTGGTGAAATAGAAGCTGAGTATGTGGCCAATATGCATGGGTCCGCTGGGTCCACGACCCGTATACAGGAATAGCCCCTTGCCCTTCGAGTAGTCGTCGAGTACGAGGTTGAGGTCGCGGTGTGAGAAGAAGATGTGCCGGCGGATAAGGTAGGCAGCGTCTCCAAGTATCTCTTCCAGTTTCTTGGCGAGCGGGCCGGCTAGTGGTTGGGTTCCGAAGTCCCGAATGAGTCGGTCATAGTCAACAGCGCCCGTCACTTCCCATGGTGTCACAACGAACCTTTCTTCAACCATTTCCTAGGCAACCGCCGTCGGTGGAATCTCCAGTTCGAACGCTGCTACAGGAAGGCTAAGGCCCCATGCGCGTATTATCTTAGGATGTAATTCGCCAACTACTCCAATTCGCTTTTGCCCTGACATCACCTCGCCGGTTCGTCCCTCGAGAAAGCTTGGCTGGGTGGTAGGTACGACCTGGAACTGGAGCTCGATGCTGGCAAGGAGTGTATCGAGGCATGATCGGATCTCGGTGAAACCGGCTGCCGTGTGAATTGTCACCGCGGCGATCTTGTATCGAGTTTCAGTCCGACCCTCTCCATTTTCTTTGACAAGAACGCATGGTCCAATTTCGAACACTCTCTGAGGATAATCGACATGAGTATTGTCCTTGAGCAAGTTGAGAATGCTTGGCAGAAGCCAGCTTCTCATCGCGGTGTGGGTTGACATTTTCGGATTCAGAAGTTCTGCGTAATTTTCATGCTCTATGCCCATCTTGTCAATGAAGACTTCTGGCGATGTGAGACTGTAGGTCAGGAGCTCCTGGTACCCTAACCCGATCATGACCTCTGCAAGGGTCTCATTTCTTTCCGTTTCGGGTGCGAGTCCTCCGAGGGTCCAGATTCTCGGCCATTCAGGATCTAGTTGGTTAATGTCTAGCGCGATCGCTAAGTCTTCAACTAGATCGACTTGGTGCATGATGTCTATGCGGTAGCAGAGGCTCTCCACTCGCAGTATGTCTTTACTCACTTGTCGAGCGGGATGGCCGGCTCTAACAAACGCTCGTATCATCTCCGCTGGTTTGAACTCGGCTCCAAGTAGTCTGTTAGCGTACCTGACTGACAATTCCTTGAAGCTAGATTTCAGGTCCGGCGTAATTACCGGCTTGGCGCCCTTGTCGGCGTATGTCTGAGTGCTGCTGTAGACCTTGCCTCCTCTCTCGGCGAGGGCGGCCACCACTATCTTCAGAGTGTTGCCTACGGTGGTGGCATTCGTCCCTGTAACTTCTACAAGGATATTCTTGGTGTCTGTGCTGACTTTGCCTAGGTCGTTGGAGTTGATGATCGGGGGGAGAGAGAGAATTTTGCCCTCTCCATCTGTTAGCACTGGCCATTCTTTGAATGATGAGATTATTGTGCCATATTCTAATCCCTTAGGGTGCTTCTCTACAATCTCTCGAAGGGTCATCTTCTCGGTCGAGCCTAACGGGACGAAGGCCGCGTCGTCAGGGTCGCCAACGGTATAGCGAAGAGGTGACTTGATCAGGTCGGCTTGGTAAAACCCGATGGACGCTCGTTTCCTCTTCCTTCCATACGTTAGGTCCATTTTCTCTTGTAGGCTTATCCAGCTCTTCAGAGCGTTTTCGCTGGGCTTGACGTTTCTCACAATGGATGTGGCGATGAAGGGCCGGATTGGCCCCAGTCTACGGTCCACTGTAACTGTCAGACCAGATTTTCCGGAGAGTATTGGAGCCTTGGGCTTAGCGATACCGAGATGAGTTCTAAGGGCGCGTGCTATTCCCTCGACCGACCAGATGTCCGGATGGTTGCTGTCTTTGACTTCGATGCTGACGCCATCGTTCTGTTCGTCAAGAGATTCCACGTCGCCTTTGACATAGGCGAGCATCTGGTTGAGCCCGTCCTCGTCCCGAGGAACCTTCTGTCCTAGAAGATCCTCTAGATCTCTTAGGGAGAACTGGACTGAGGGCGTTCTAGCCTACCTTCTGCTGTCTTATCCATTCGAGGTCTGTCGTGAAGAGTTGTCTGATGTCTTGGATCTGCTGGTTCATCATGTAGAGCCTGTCAATTCCGAGACCCCACGCGATCACGGGCACTTTGATGCCGAGGGGTTCGGTGACCTCGGGTCTGAATATCCCGCTTCCGCCGAATTCCATCCATCCGTATCCTTCCTTGTAGGCTTGCAGTTCCACGCTCGGTTCGGTGAAGGGGAAATAATCTGGCTTGAATCGGACCTTGTCCGCCCCTGCGACCTCGCGGGCGAACATCTCCAAGACCCCGAGTAGATTGCGTAGGCTGAGGCTGGGATCGAGAACAATCCCCTCTGCCTGGTTAAACTCTGTTAGATGTGTTCTATCGAGGAGTTCCGGGCGGAAACAGCGTGCAATCGCGAAATATTTGCCTGGGATCTGAAGGTCCTTCGAGATCATCGATCGGACGCTTAGGGCTGTTCCGTGGCTGCGGAGGACTAGCTTGGAAGCTTCTTCTTTCGAATACTTGTAGCCCCAGCCCGTGGACCCTGTTTTCCACCCGTTCTCATGCGTCTGAGATACCTTCTCCAATATGTCCTTCCATGGTTCCAAGCTCGCTTTTGACGGGTGTTTCAGATAGTAGAGATCGTGGATCTCTCTTGCTGGATGATCTTGTGGCATGTAGAGGCAGTCGTCGTTGATGAAAGCGGTCTCGACGAGAGGCCCAACAGCCTCCTTGAAGCCTAAGGTGACGAGTTTCCGTTTGACCATTCGCAGGAATCGCAGGTACGGATGATATTTTCCAGGATTGAGTGAAGGGACGGGAGAAGAAACATTGTATGCTCGAAGACGAATCTTTTCCCAGTCACCGGAGAGAATCATCTCGCTCGTTAGACCGCTGACCTCATCTACAGGAGCTTGAGTGGGAATCGTGTTCGACCCATGAGGAGTGATCTCTAGCTTCCGCTGCGTTCTCTCCTTCGACGCCAGAATGTTTCTTTTGAGGAGCCTATCGACGGCCTGTTTCAAGTTAGGAGGCAGTTCTTCTATTGGAATACTGACCTGGCCGATTCTAGCTAGAACCTCTTCATCCTCGTCTTTGGGTGGATTCTTCGAGATCACTAGAATATTGCCTGAGCTTGTTTTCTCGATTTTTCCCCAGCCTTTGCGGGCAATCCAGCCAGTAACTATCGAGACAAAATCGGTTGGTAGCCCCGCTTGCTCAACAGCGTCGCTGACCGAGAGTTTTCCCCCGGCGTCGTGGACCACCGTTGCCACCCTTCGTTCGGGCAGTCCATTCGCAAGGTAGTCATGTCCTTCTTCAGTGCAAAACACCTCAGTCGTTCTTGTTGTCTGCTCCTTGACCAGGCCCTGCTCTGATAGAGTGAGTGAGGAGCGGGCAATCGCGGCATCGGCTAGCCCCGTTCTTCGGGCAACCTCTTCGACAGAAGCCGTCCCGCCGACGTCGCGGAGAGTTCTCAGAACCTTTACGTCGTTTTCGCGCAAATCCACTTGCAACGGTCTCCGAGGCTAGAAACACCGGTCAGCACTCCAACCGCTATATTTGATTTGAAAACGAGAAAGTTTGTTTTCAGTTGGCCAATGAATGAGGCGCTCTGCGGTTGTGCCCTGCTGAGTCTTCGGTTTGTATCCGTTTAGAGGAACTTGTTAGTGATCCCGAGGGCCTCGTCCGTCTTGGCAATCGATCTCTTGCCTTCAGTCTCCAGGCCAGTAAGCGCCCTTACGGCGTCAACGTTCTCTGGAACGACAACGCTCTCGTTGTGGACTTGGTAGACCATGTTCGCTTCACCATCAGTGACGTTGAGTATGTCTTCCCAGTAGGCTACCTCCCACATGTCAGCCCTAGCTCTAAGCATGTCTCGCATCATCTCAGCTACAGCGTTCATGCTGTCAACTCCATCAGTCGTCCGGACAGCAGCGAGCCTAGGCGCGTTCTTCAAGACCTTCAGGACATCCTTCCTCTCCGGGTTGTTCTTCAGCTGGACCATAGCGAAGTGGAGGTGGCCGATGTTGAAGGGTCCTTTCGCGGCCATTGTTGTGATGTCTAATTTGGGAAGGACTGTTTGCGCGTCAGGTCCCTGATGAGACGGAATATGAGCCTCCGGGACCACAGTATTGATGAGTCCGTTCTTGTGGCTCTCCCACGGGTCTGTTCCCCTCCGGAACACGACAACTCTCGCTTTTCTCACACCAATCCCATTCTGGAGTGCTCCGATGGTTCTGCAGATTCCGGTCGTGTTGCAGCTCACAACCCGGGTGGCGTTCTTGTTCAGATTCTCAGCGTAGTTGCACTGGGCAACGAACGATGATCCTGTAAGCTCGTGTTTCTCACCGCCCTGGAAGACCGACTTGACCCCGAGCTTGTCGTAGAGTGCTTTGTTCTTCGCTCCCAGTCCTGCTGGGGTGCAGTCGATCATAACGTCGACCTTTTTGATCAGGTCCTCTAGAACTCCTGAAACCTCTATTCCCGCCTTTTTCATATCGGGAAGTCTCTCGGGAATGGAGCTGTATATCGCGAAATTCTTCTTCTGCCCCATCTTCACACGATAATCCGCGACGACGTCAGAGACGCCGATTAGTTTCATGTCCTTCTGCTTCGACAAGGCCTCGGCGACACGCTTGCCGATGACACCGAACCCGTTCACTCCAACCTTAGCAATTTGCTTAGGCATTGCAATCGATCTGGCTCAAGGTTCGAGAATGGTTTCTTTTAGACATAACCCTACTTTACCCGCGTATCTTCTACAACATGGTTAGCCTAGCAATCTCGAAGGATCTCTACCCGCCTTTGTTGAGGCGATCTATGTTCCTCCTAGCGAAGATCTGGTTTTTCATGCGGATTTCGGAGGCTAAGTTTCATGCCGGATCAGGAGTAGTCTTTCAGGGAAGTAGTTTCTAGCGTACTTTCGTTCTATGGTTCTCAGTTGACGTCGCACGCGAGTATGATAGTCGGGTTTAGTATGATAGTCGGGTTTATTGTCACATTTTTCACCCTGATTCAAGTCCGCGAATCAATAGTAGGCGTAGGTCCTCGGTGGTCCCTCCAGCTTGGAGCGCTTGCGATAGCAGCCGCGGTTGCATATTCTATGTTTCGAGTTGTATTGTACGGGAGTTTGTCAGGCGTCTTAATGCACTATGGGTTGGAGGAATATGAGACATTTCTTAGGAGTCATAAGGTGAAGCTGTTTGAGCACGCTGTCGTTAATGCGTTTGCCACTTCTCAGTTATTGAATAAGACGACTATGAGGAGCGAATTATACAGGTTGCGCGGACAGTAGAGTGAACGAGCAGGAAGACGGGTTACATTCTGGGTTCAGCCACCGATGGTGCTTTCCCTTGCGGTTGCAATGTTACTAGTTGGTATCATGTTCGGTTGGCGCGCTGACACTTTTTGCTGAGATGTATGGCTTGTTGGTTTTCGTTGTTTTTCTGCTCGTGATATTTTCGTTGCGATTAATCACCCGCTTCCAAAGGATGCTTGATCTTTGTAGAGATCGGCCGTAGTGCCGTAACAGTCTATGTTCGGATGGACGCTTTAGACATAACTAGCAATACTCATGGTCGTGGTTCTGGAGACGGGCTTTAATACTAGGGCTGGACCCTTTACGCTCTCAAGCTTTACCGCTTACAAATCGAAAAGAGAAGGTATCAGATAGAAGGTAATGAATTTTGGAGGTTAAACTTTCATGGTTGAACAGTCTCAGTACGCTACGACTACAAAATACATAGTAAAAGCACACTTCGACGTCCAAGGTGTCGTCGAGAAACCAGACGTTGTTGGTGCAGTTTTCGGGCAGACCGAAGGACTCTTCGGACCGGATCTAGACCTTAGAGAACTACAAAAATCAGGGAGAATAGGACGAATCGAGATCAACCTCGATTCCAAACGCGACAAGACAACAGGATCCATCGTAATACCCTCAAGCCTAGACAAAGTCTCAACGGCAATTATCGCAGCAGCTATCGAGAGCGTCGACAGAATCGGCCCCTGTGAAGCCAAGATCACGCTGGAAAAAGTCGAAGATGTCCGCGAAGAGAAAAGAAACGCTATCCTGACCAAAGCGAAGGATATTCTCCGCAAATGGGTTGTCGAATCATCCCCAAGCACAGAAGAGGTCGTCAAGGAAGTTGCATCGTCCCTACGAGGAGTCGATCTTATCGAGTATGGTCCCGAGAAGCTGCCTGCGGGCCCAGAGGTCGAGAGCGGCTCACTGATAGTGGTTGAAGGCAGAGCAGACGTCATTCTCCTCATGAAGGTCGGGATCAAGAACGTGGTCGCGCTCAACGGGACCAAGGTTCCTGACACCATCATCAAACTCACGAAGGACAAGGAAGTCACAGCCTTCCTCGACGGAGACAGGGCCGGAGACCTCATTCTCAAAGAACTACAACAGGTCGCAGACATTGACTACGTAGCACGTGCGTCCTTCGGGAAAGAAGTCGAAGAGCTAACTCCGAAGGAAATAATGAAGGCTCTTCGTGAAAGGGTCCCTATCAATCTCGCTAGACCAATCGAAAGGCCTGAGAGGCCACAATTTGTGCGCCAGGAAAGGCCGGAAAGACAGGAACGATACGAGCGACCCTACGAAAGAGGGTACGGTCCATCGGAACCTCGCGTTGAAGCGCCGCCTATCCCGAGACCCAGCCTAGCACCACAAGTGTTTGACGTCGCGAAAGACCTGCGAGGAACTCTGGAGGCTGTAATATTCGACGAGGCCGGAAAAGAGCTAGGCAGAATGCCAGTCAGCGAGCTGGCAGAAAAGATTCCGGGCGTCGAAGGCGCACACCTGGTACTCTTCGATGGGGTAGTCACCCAGAGACTGTTGGACATTGCCGCAGGCAAGAACATCCGAATCGTCATCGGCGACAGAGTATCCGATGGAGCCAAAAAACCACCAAACGTGAACGTTATGACGTTGAGCGATCTATCATCGTTCAGTCCAGGTCCTACGATTACAAGCTGACCTGACCGCTCGTCCCGAACAAGTCTTTCTCCGCGATTCCAAAGACTTCTAGAACTCTAGCTGCGGCAGGCACAATCTGATTGCGTACATAATAGTCGTAGTCAACTTGATCAAGTGAGACTTTGAAGTGGGGCTCTGCCTTCTGGTAGAGTTTGCCTGATCTCTTTGTGATGATGAAGCCGACTTTGTCCCCTACGGAGACTGGCCATCCCTCTTTCGCCATTTTCCGGGCAACTGCCACATGTGGCGCATTGACTTCGTACTGATCTGGGCGTTTGGTGAGGGTCTTCCATATCACTAGGGAAGACTTGGGGACCTTTGCGGATTCCAGGTCTTTGATCAGGTTCGTCACGTAGGATTTTGCCCTGGTTGGATTCGCGTCTTCTAGAACCAGTCTAAGAGCTTCGTTCTGGACATTCCTGGCAAGGTTGGACCAGTCTCCTCTGATAGCCTCCATTCCGACAACGTCAAGTTCGCCATCGTCCGTTAGTCCAGCATATTTCTTCTTGGCTTCTGTGAACAGGATTCTCTTGTACAACTGTCCTAGGTTGATTTCGAGTCCTAGGTTCTTGTCGATATCTTTGATGAACTGGTTGACGAGTTTCTCCTTGTACTCGATGAAGAGGCTGTCCGTGTCTCCGTAGAGAACTTTGAGCCCGAGGGTCTTGGCGAGATTGATGGATTTGTTGATGGTGTCGCGACCGAGGGCGGCGGCGGATTCTGCAACCTCTCTGGAGTACCATCTGGATCCGGCCCAGCCCGCGTACCCGTAGGTGGCGTTGGTGATGACCTTGGTGGCCTTTTCACGCGCTTTCAGGATCTTGTGCTCTGGAGTTCCCCGCGGCGTCCTAGCCGCTTCCCTCTTCGCTGCCTGACGGCTCGCTATGAGCTGGGATAGAACGATCTTGTAGAGTCCCGGAGGATTCTTTCGGAAGTGATGACCAACCTCGGGGACCTCAAAGACATCCTCTCCTGCCTTATCGACAAGCGTGTCCGGGGAGATGTTGTACTTGACCATGAGGCTAGGATACATGGCTGAGAAGTCGAGAACGGCAACGCTGTCGTGCAGTCCCACGCTTGGCTCAAGGACGATTGCCCCTTTGTATGGAATGATATTGAGCTCTTCTCTAACTGGTATCAGCTCTCCGAGTCTGTGAGCTTCCATCATCAGGTAGCTGTCAACTCTGAAACCAACAGCTGCAGCGAGGACCTGGTCTGGTGGAAGTGCTGAGAGATTGGAGAGCTGCAGTGTATAATCGAGCGCGTCCTCTCCAACATTGAAGATTGAGGCTGCGTGGGCTTTCATCTGTCCCTCTAAGCCTGGGCGATCACGACCAGTCCACTGATCGTAGTATTCGGTCTCGTCAATTGTCGGAGTCACAGCTTCAACTCCGAGAAACCTCGCAACATTCTCAACAGTCTTGATCTTCACATCGTAGAGGTCTCCTGAGAAATCTAGCAGGTCCACGTTTGCCCGTCCCGTTAGCGAGAAGTGGCCGTAGAGACTCTGGCGGGCCGGACCATCGTCTCTTCCGACGGAAAGTTTCGCCTTGGTCTTTTCAGCTCGCTTGATTAGATAGGGCCAATCGAACGTGTTGCCGCCAAACGAGAAGACAACGTCAGGGTCAAATTTCCGATAAATCTCCGATAATCCGTCGATTATCTCTTCATCCGAATTCTTTTCTGACTGGATGGTGCCGGATTGGCCTTCGCTATTTTTCCATGCAACGAGTCCCAGAGGGTCCCGAAGCGGGCTTGGAGAGCCCGTCGGACTAACGGCTAGGATAGCGAAGGAGAGGACTCTTAGCTCAGGAGCATTTATCCTCGGGATAGAAGTTGGGTGTCCGCTTGCGTCAAGGACTTTGTCTACGTGATACTTTCCCGGGTCAATGTCAGATTCTGATCCCTCGACGCTGTACCACTGGCAGGGTCTGATCTCAAACTCATTCTGATACTTTATCGAATAACGAAGCTTCTCCTCAAAACTCCTCTCAACGCCAAGCAGCTTTACGCATTCTCTGGCGCATTTCTCCAATGTATCAGGATCTTCGCAGAATATTTCGATAACTTGTCTCTTCTCAGCTAGACGTTTCCTCTTTTCAATGATCGCTCGTTCAATCGACGGATGAGGCTTCTCGGTTTCAATCCTCTTCTTGAGTTGACTAATGTCTTGGTCTTTCTTGGGTAGGAGATAGAAGTAGGGCTGAAAGTTGGGGTCGATAACTAGGACTCGCTTGTTGTCATGCGTGACTCCCCAAAGCCAGATCGCTGACCTGCCCTCGTGAGCCTCATGGTTGAGGTCTAAGAGCCAGAAGTCAAGTCTCAACTTGGGATTACGTCAGCCTGGGGCTGTGTAAAGTTTCTTGCAAAGGCGAGTTGTGTAACAAGAATGATGGAGGAGCGTCGACTCGCTGGCGGTCTCTTTCCTCACAATATTGTGTCGGGCAATCCGAAAGGCTTAGTTCAAACCCATACCATTCTGTCAGCTGCTGGATTACTGTTTGGATTCATCGACCAGCGTCGCCGATGAACAACGCATTCTTAGAATCGCAAAGGAACTCATAGAACAACTCAGCATATCTATTTTCAGACCAGTCTCGGTTTCTTGGGACGAGTACGTTCAGTTGACGCTGCACGACTCCGAAAACATCCTCCCGGAGATGGCCGGGAGCATCAAACGAGATATCCCGATCGGCTGGTGCGTCTTCAGCTGGGACAGAGTCCTCCTGCCTACCGCGATGAGGGGAAAACTCGATCCTGAAGAGTGGCGGCCTCTACTGGCTTCCTCTCTGATCTACGAGGCGAAGCTGAGGGTCAAACGCTATCTCGGAACCATCTTAGTTTCGACTCCAATCATTGTCGATGCGCTAGGATGGTGGGAGCTATTTGCTGTTTCGACTCCAGCCTCAGGCATACCCGCCCTTTTGCTGATCCTAGACATCGCGTGGTTGTTCCCTGCTTTTTTCCTAAGTGGGTTCCTGTCCAAATGGTTCTCAAGGCGACTGAGGCTAGAAGCCGATAGGCTTGCAGCAGAGCGTGTCGGGAGAGAAACTCTGGAGAGAGTGCTGGAAAAGATGAAAGCCCTAGGACTAGTAGACCTCGAGGAGGGGTTATCCATTCTCGTCGGAGCTTATGAACGGTAGGCCCACGCTGACCGAGAGGATTGCGAATCTCAACTGGAACTCAAAGCCTTTCTGAGTGATTACACGCGTCGCACGGGCGAATCCGCCAACCTTGTAGTCGTACTATCCAGAACATCTGCCGGGGAGAGTTTAAATTCGCGTAGGGCTCAAACCCGAACCTATCAGGTAATTCTGGTATGGCAGAGAAGCCTAAGACACCGGCGGACAGATGGGGAATCGCCCACATCTACTCATCCTTCAACAACACCATGGTCCACATAACAGACCTCACAGGCGCCGAGACAATATCCCGAAGCGCCGGAGGACAACACGTCAAAGCCGACAGGCTCCAAGGAACACCGTACGCTGCGATGCAGGCCGCTGCAGCAGCAGCCAAGACAGCAAAAGACAAAGGAATTACCTCTCTACACATTCGAGTAAGAGCTCCTGGTGGTCACGGTGCTAGGACCCCTGGTCCCGGAGCGCAAGCTGCCATCAGAATGCTTGCCCGTCACGGGTTTAGAATTGGAAGAATAGAAGACGTTACACCGGTTCCGCATGATGGGACCCGACGGCCCGGCGGTCGACGCGGTCGCAGAGTCTAGATCCCAACTAGGGTAGACTTTCAACGTCCTACGCATCCCAGATCAGACGAATCGTTGACAAACATCAACGCTGGCGCGCAGAAGAATGCCTCAACCTCATACCATCCGAGAACGTAACCAGTCATACAGTTCGCCAACTTCTCAGTATTGACATGGGCCATCGATACACGGCCATCGACGGGTTCTACAAGGGAACACGCTTCATCGATGAGCTCGAAGCCCTAGGCGATAAACTGGCCTGCGAAGTATATGGCGCCGACTGGGCGAGCCTGAGGCCGCTATCAGGACATATGGCTGATATGATCGTGATTTCCACCCTTACCAAGCCCGGTGGATCGATCCTCTCTGTTAACCCTGTCAACGGGGGGTATGACGGCATCGGCGGAAAAGGGTATCCACCCTTTGTCAATGTGAAGAATCTCTTTTTCCCGTTTGATTCAGAAAGAATGAACATCGACGTGAACAAGGCTAAAGCTCTCATCGAAGACGAGAAACCCTCTCTCGTCGTCTTCGGACAATCCTACTTTCTATTTCCCCACCCTATAACTGAACTTGCAGACGCTTGTCAAGCAGCAGGGTCCCAAGTCGCCTACGATGCGTCCCATGTTCTAGGACTGATCGGTGGGGGAGAGTTTCAGCGTCCACTGAAGGAAGGTGCAGCTGTCATGTTGGGATCCACTCACAAGACCTTGTTCGGTCCACAAGGAGGGATAATCCTAGGAACAAGTCGGGTCAAAGAACTTGTCAAAGACAGACAGTTTCCTGGACTGGTCGATAATGCTCACTGGAACAGGATGGCGGCTCTCATTTGGGCATTGGACGAGATTCGAAGGCGAGGCGCAAAATACGCCTCTCAGGTAGTAGCAAACGCTAAGGCTCTAGCTAAGGCGCTCCACGAAGGCGGCCTGCCCGTCAAATGCGCGGATTATGGTTTTACCGAGTCGCACCAGGTTTTTCTCGACATTAACGGCGAGGAGAATGTGAACCGTTTCT
Organism: Candidatus Bathyarchaeota archaeon; assembly: GCA_005888755.1. Lineage (GTDB taxonomy): Archaea > Thermoproteota > Bathyarchaeia > 40CM-2-53-6 > 40CM-2-53-6 > 40CM-2-53-6. Next base: position 122,920 of record VBBQ01000028.1, on the reverse strand, counting down.
CAGAGAAGTTGGAGGACGCAAACATGATCGTCGATCATGGAATCAGGCTTGGAACAAACGAGTCTACTCGTCGTGGAATGAAAGTACGAGACATGGAGAGAGTTGCCGAACTAATCATAAGAGTCTACAAGGGCGAAGAACCGGGTAGCGTTCGCAGAGCCGCGACAAGATTGCGGAAGGAATTCAAGACTATCGAGTATACCTGACCTCGAAGAGTTCAAACGCTCCGTCAGTTATTGACGGTAGAGGAGGAAGGATCCTGCCGCTCTCATCGTTGTCAATGGTATCGTTCGATGTCGACGGTACGATCTTTCGGAAAGCCGCCCTCACCCAAGCATCCCGTTCCTTGGGAATCGGAGAGAAATGGGATTCGCTCGAAGAAATGTTCCTTCATCAAAGGATCAACAAGAGAGAACTCCTGACCTCTCAATACAAGCTTCTCCAAGGAATGAAGCTCACCGATATTCTTCAAGCGGTCTCGAAGGTCGAAGTCATCAAGAACGTCAGGGAGACAGTCGAGAAACTTCAAGGTCATAGAATCCGCGTTGTCCTATTGACAGACAATCCAGACTTCCTGTGCGGATACTTGATTGAAAGGTTCGGGTTCGAAGGCTACGTCGGATCCAAAGTCGGAATCAAAGACGGAATCATCACCAGCGAAATAGAACCGCTGCCTGACAAAAGACTAGGGTTGCGGAAATACGCTGCATGGACGGGCATCCCCCTGTCCAGATGTGCACACGTCGGCGATTGGATAAACGACGTCCCTGTCTTCCGAGTAGTGCGATATTCCGTAGCCTTGAACGCTCAGACTGAGAAGGTAAAGGCGTCAGCATCACACCACATAGAGACTGACGATCTCCTAGACGTATACCGCCATCTTCAATCGACAAATTGAGGAATTAGGGCTCGCTTCTGCGTTGGATATGGGACCAAGCTAATTGTAAGACGGCCGAATTGAGAAGCGACTATCACTCGAGTCCCTTCATCATTTCATCACTCCAAGTGTGCGAAGATCTGCACCATTCTCCGAGTTTCGGTGGAAATCCGCTTCTGCAACATGCGAGCAATTTCTTGAAATCTATTATCCCTTGAAACTTGTTATTATAGAATATCCAGCCTTCTCCATCTTCGGATTCCAAACGATGAAGAACTTATCGCCAGATGATGGCTTGTTGGGGTTTTTCGAATTGTAGAGATGAAGTGCGTCAAATATTTTGTCTGCTTTATCGTTCGTGGCGTAAACATATCCTGTCTCGCCATCATCTTCGAAAACCACGCCGAAGCCCGTATCCGCGAATAATTTGGCATAGTAAGTTGGAAATCCTCTAATTTCGACTTGGTATGCTACTGGTCTATCATCATTAGGGTTCGACTCGATTTTCATGTGGATCCTCCTGTCATTGACTGCTTCCCAGTTTGATAACCCCTCAAGCCTATTCTTACCCGAACGATCGTTGCATTCGACCTTTTCGTCGCTACGAATCTAGTAGATGAGGCGACTGCTTAGACTAAGACTCTTCTTGTTTGAGAGAAATGCGCATTCTGTAATTCGCCTTTTCTTCGCCATGGCGATGCTAAGTTGCTGTAGATGAGCAGCATTTTCCAAACTTCGGATGACCGCATTTCTTCCTGGGATCGCAAGCAATGAACTTTGGAAGCCGTCTTTGCGGAGCAATTCATGCGTTTTCATGGCCTTGTCTCGCTCCGATGATATGCACACAATAATGTCCCGTTTCTTGTCTATCGTGAACAGCTTCGCATGCCCCACTTGTTCAGGGTATACCGCTTCAGCTTTGGAACCCAATACTTCGTTGATTTTCCCTGCCCCGTAAAGCGAAAGAGCATAATTCACTCCTGATCCCGTAAAGACAAATGATCCTTTCGCAACTTGTGTCATACTTCTAGTCGAGAGTGCGGTGCCTAAGAGGGCGGTCTTTCCCTTGATGGATCTAGGCAGACTTCCGAGAAGGTAGGCGCAGGCCAATAAGCTGGTCGTGAAACTGACTGTGCCAGACGTTAGTGTCCCGGCGTTTCTGTACCTAAGCTGTAGAGTCTCATCACACTCTCTAGATAGTGGGCTCTCTTGATTGGCTGAGATGGCTATTCGCTTGGCAGCGATTTCCTTTGCCTTCCTGGCAAGTTTGATGTTCGTTCTCGTTCTGCCACTGACCGAGACGATGACGAGGTTCTTCCCTCTTACTCGCTGGATGTTCGTGAGTAACTCGTAAGGGTCCGAAGCAATGGCTTCTCCATGAGAGAGTTCTTGGGCGAATACGGCTGCTGCGTATGAGTCGCCTGATCCAGCAAATACGAATGAGGAGCGGTCGAGCCTCGGAAGGTGTATTTCTCGAAGTTGAGAACCAAACCTTGGAAGATCTAGCTCCTGATTAGAGATTTCTTCCGCCATTGCTTGGATAGACATTTCGTTCTCAGCCCTGACTCGGGTCTGCGCGGTAGGTTCCACCTGTGTATGTCCATCTTTTGTGGCATTTCTTGCATTGAAGCTTGAAGCCGGTCCGCCAGCCTTCCGAAGTACGATCCTCTCCTACAATCACTAGCTCTCCACCGCAGGAGCATCTCGGAACCACTCGCGACAAGATGAGTTTTACACGATGACTGGATAGCTAAACTTCTTTCCTCATGTAACCCGCTAGCTGTCTTCTCTGAGCTTCTTGATTCTGCGTCTCATTTCCCAAGTGCGCTCGAAACCATGTTTGAGGTAGACCTTGCGTCCCATCTTGCTCGCGTGTAATCGGAGCTGGAGAAACCCATTCGATCTGCACCACTCCAACGCTTTTTCGACTACTCCTGAGGCCACGCCAAGTCCTCTATAGAGAGGCTCCGTGTACATTGAAAGCAAATACGGTTGGATCATGAGCTTGTATCCGGGCCTCGGTTGAACGGGCTGCAGCCATACGCATCCTCCACCAAGGACCTTGTCTTCATTCTCGGCTACCCAGCCCATCAGAGTTCCGCTCTTCATCCTTGATCTAGCCCATCCTGCATAGACCTTGTCCGCCCTATCCAGCTCTCTCTGTTCTCTCGCCCCAAGATCACGCCACATCGCTCTTCGCTGGTGAACCAGAATCGGAAGATCCTTCAACGTAACCTTGCGAACGATGAATCTTGGTCTTCGGGGTTTCTTTACTCGTTTCCTTTTCTTTGTTGCCAACTCTAACCCGAGCAAAGTACAATTGTCGTTACAGCAGCGCTAGTTGCTTGCCAGCTTTCTCGAAGGCTGCCAGCGCCACATCTAGATCCTTCCTCGTATGGGCACTTGTCACAATTGTCCTGACTCTTGCCTTGTCTCTTGCTACCATTGGGAAGACGATCGGTAGGACGAATATTCCAAGCTTGAAGAGGCTATCAGCTAGTTCACGAGCCTTACCCGCTTCTCCAACTATCACCGGGGTGATAGGAGTCTCGCTATTCCCAGTGTCGAAGCCAATGTCTTTCAGTCCTTTCTTGAAGTATCGTGTGTTGTCCCAGAGCTTCTTGACCAAAGATGGTTGTTTCTGGACGATCTGTAACGCCGCGATGCACGCGCCTACGACGGCGGGCGGGTGGGACCCGGAGAGGAGATAGCTACGGACCTTGTTCTGGAGGTATTTGCAGAGGTCTTTCGAGCCGACAACATATCCACCGACGCATCCGAAGGCTTTCGAGAAAGTTCCCATGTCGATGTCCACCTTTCCCTCCAGATGAAAATGATTGGTAATCCCACGGCCGTTCTCACCTAAGACACCGTCTCCGTGAGCATCGTCAACATAAGTCACCGCGTTATGCTCCTGGGATAGTCTGACAATATCCTTCAGCGGAGCGACGTCTCCATCCATGCTGAAGACGCCGTCAGTAATTACGAGGACCCTACGGAACCGTTCCGTTCCCTGCAGCCGTTTTTCTAGATCGTCCATGTCCTTGTGCTTGTAGACTCGCCTCTCGGCTTTCGTCAGGCGACAACCATCGATTATGCTGCCATGGTTCAGTTCGTCGCTGATGATCAGATCACGTTCGTCAACGAGGGACATGATTACTCCCAGGTTCGTAGCGTAGCCTGATTGGAAAGTAATCGACGATTCTGATCTCCTGTAGTCTGCCAGTTCTTTTTCGAGCTTAACGTGAAGGTCCATGGTTCCAGCGATAACGCGTACAGACCCGCTGCCGGCTCCATACTTTCTTGTTGCCGCAAGAGCTGCCTGTTTGAGCTTGGGATGGTTTGCGAGTCCAAGATAGTTGTTCGAGCAGAGAACTATGACGCTCTTACCATCGACTCTGGCGTGCGGCGCGGACGGACTTTGAAGAGTCCTGACACGCCACAACAGATCCTGCTCGTCCAGTCCTCTAAGTTCTTCCCTCAAAGCATCTAGAAGCGGCGCTCTTTGCAAACCGGACTCTTGGCTCATAATCTCAAGATCGAGAATTCGTTCCTAATCTAAAACGTTTTACAGCGCATCTCGCGCGGCTAACCCTCAGCTTCGAGGAAATCAGGTGAAAGAAAAGATGCACGCTGTCGTAAAGCCATCTCCGGGTCCTGGCGCGGTCTTCGAGAAATGGCCCACACCTAAACCCGGTCTCCGAGACATTCTCGTCCGGATAGAAGCCACATCGATCTGTGGGACGGACATGCACATCTACGATTGGCATGAATCGATCCGGGACAAGGTCAAGCCTCCCATGGTTATGGGACACGAGTTCGCCGGCAAGATTATCGAGGTAGGCAAGGAGGTTTCCGATCTTCGCGAAGGCGATATTGTCTCCGGCGAGACGCACATCTTCTGTGGCAAATGCTTCCAGTGCAGAACCGGTAACGCTCACATCTGCGAGCGAATGCTTCTGCGGGGAGTAGATACAGACGGCTGTTTCGCAGAGTACCATGCTCTCAACGAGCAGCATGCATGGCTCAACGATCGCAAGATTCCGATCGAGGTGGCATCAGCTCAAGAGCCGCTCGGTAACGCGGTTCACGCAGCCTCCGCGGCAGAGATCTCGGGCAATACCGTCGCAGTCTTTGGCTGTGGTCCAATCGGAGCTTGTCTAATCGGGCTCTGCAAGTCGTTCGGTGCGACTAAGATCTTCGGAGTGGACATCGTCGATTACCGGCTGAAGCTGGCGAAGGATATGGGTGGAGATGTCTTGATCAACGGGTCTCAACAAGATGTCGTGAAAGAGATCATGCGTCAAACAGATGGGCGTGGAGTTGATGCCTTCTTTGAGATGTCAGGCGCGCAGCCCTCGTTCGAGGAAGGGTTCAAGGTTCTTCGTCCCGGCGGAACAGCCATCCTCTTCGGTCTTCCTTCGAAGAAAATCGAACTTGACGTGGCAAACTGGATTGTTTTCAAGGATGCTCATGTCCGAGGCGTCTTCGGCCGTCGGCTCTTCGGAACCTGGTACAAGACAGCTGCGGTGTTGAAGGCGGGTCAGGTTGATCTTTCGAAGCTGATAACTCACCGGTTCGATCTTGAAGAGTTCTCTAAGGCCTTTGCGTTGATGAAATCTGGACGTTCGGGAAAGATCATCTTGTATCCGAACAAGAAACACGCGTAGGTCGAGTCTATCGCCGGTCTTTTTTCGGTTCGGCGGCCTGGGCCTCCTTCTGTCGGATCTTCACGATCTCTCCGGCGATCGATTTCAGCATTGCAACCTTCGGAGCTGTCTTCTTGACGGTAACGTATCCTGCCTTCTCCCAGTGAAGGCTGGGCATTGCCGATTTTTCCTTCGGTTCCGGAACATAACCCAGTATCGTTGCGGCTTGGATGATCTCTCTAAGATTCGGTTGCTTGAGCGCTCTCGCTATTGGGAGTTTTCTTCCCTGTCCTCTGGTCTTTGTGCTGTCGATGTGGAATGGCCAGATGATAATGTGACCCGGGTTTTTCACCCTGGCTTCACATTCTTTCTTAGGATTTGCTGGCTTGGGATACGAGGACCGCGTTGATGACTCCGTCTTGTCCGGGACGAGAAGTGACGCGCGCTTGGCCTAGCTCCGTATCGACGATCGCACCTTTCGTAATTACGCCTCTCCTCTGATAGTCAATATTTGCTGGATTCTTGACAACCCGTAGAAGCTTCGACTTCGACGACTTTCCTGTCGATTTGTCGGTGACGACAGCCCAGTCAGCCGATGCCAATCTGATCTTTTGAGCCCCGCCTCGAATTCCAACTCTTCTCTGCTTGACTTTACCAAGGGTTGTCTCGACTGGTTCTCCACCAGCCTCGTAGGCGCGTTTTCCGCGCCATGGGCGCTTAATCCCGCCGGTGGCTTTCTTCTTGTGCATGTTGCCATGATATCGAGGCATTCGAATCGAATTCTGACCGGCGTATTCTGCATATTAACCGTTCCTCCTATGCAAGCGCGATTTTGATCTTGTGGACTCGAAAGCATGAACCTTCCAATTAGCAGTAATATTGTTCAACATGGAAAAAGAGGGAGATTAGCCTAAAGTACTGTTCTCAGGAATCGATGGTGTGGTAGGATTGCTGTTCAGCAGAGCTGGGCTAGGCTACCTCTGCCGTGGCAACCGGGTTTAGCTTCAGCGTCGGATTGTTCAGAATCTCGCTATTCTTGAAGGAAAGGTCCAGCACAATGTTCACAGTCAGCGCACCGTAAGCTTGTGCTCCTGCGCCGGTTATCGGTATCTTTGGAGATGCGCTGGGCATAGTGAAGGTCACGTTAATCCCGGATATGGTCACGATGATCGCGCTGACGTTGAATCTCAGTTCGGTGTACCTTCCGGCTGGCAATGAAGCCTTGCCAAGAACCTTGGATACGTTGAGCACTGTAAACAGGTTTACTGTCGCGCTTGTGGTTACTGTGTGCCATCCGCTAGCGTCACCGGCGTTAGCAGAGTGTATCTCGATACTGGTGAAGCTCACGTAGATCGCTTGAACGCTCGAGTCGTAGGGTTGCTGTGGAGGGTCCCTGATGCTTATCTGCGCGTTCGAGGGCGCGTAGAAGAGGAATCCCACGACCCCTCCAACGACCACCAATACTAGTACAAGAGCCAGCAGTATTGTCCTCTTTCCGCGCTTTGCCATGGGTTGGTGTGTGTCCTGTGCCATTTTCTCTCAGACCATCGGACTAGGAACCCATGATTTAATCCAAAACAATTGAACAGAGCCCAAACGGGATTCTTTTCAAAGCTCCCGGTCTCGTTCGCCGTGACGCGAGCCGACCTTCCCAAATATCAAGCCTCCCAGGCGATCTTTCAGTCCCTTGAACTGAACGACTAGGTGTCAACGGTCTAATGCGTCTGGCAAGTACATGGGGACAGACGATTTTCTAGCTGCAAGGTCCGATTTTTTCGTCCTTGGCCCGTTTGAGTAACCGAATCTTTATTTGGTTCCGGAGCCGAATTTCTTCTTGAGGAGAAGTTTGCCGAACTATTGCTTGGAGTGCGGTGGAAACCTAAGTTATGACCCTGCAATCAAGTCGTACGCGTGCAAGAGTTGCGGCCTAACCTTCACCCAGCAAAACCTTCTCGAAGGAAGAGAGAAGATGCTTCGCACCGAGGAATCCGCGGACGAAGAGAAAAAACGACGCCACAAAGATTATCTGAAATGGTGGCTCAGCGATAAGAAGAAACCGTAGCGATAGTATTCTTAGAAATCCCGTCTGACAGTATCCCATCTTGGAAGAACCGTCTTACTCTGACAGCTCAAGTTCTAGTTCCAACTCATCCCTAATCGGAATCCCGTTCGCCGCCTTCAAGGAAATCTGAGGCTTCAATTTCCTAGCCTCATCCACAGCATTGGGACGGACCGCTATGATTCGGAAACCTCTTTTCTGATAGAACCCTAAGGCGTTTAGATTGTCATTCGTAGTTATGAGCCAGAGCCGCTTACAGCGCTTCGCCTTCGCTATTTTCCTGACAGCGTTGATCAGTGCTGTTCCAACTCCGGCACCTTCAACGGTGCTATCTATCGTAACAATCTCGCAATCAAGACCCTCGATTCTATAGGTCAGCAAACCGATTGGTTCTTTTCCCTTGGAAGCTGCAAAACCATCAAGTTCAGCCGGGCGAATTATCCGGCCCTTGGCGACGATAATTTCGGAACCCCAGTGAGACTTGGTGAAGGACGCGACCCAATTGCGATCCGATGTCTGAAGAGGCCTCACCCGAAGTTCGCTCACGTTGATCTTCACCCTAAGATCCTGTAGGTTGCGAAGTTACGGAAATCGTCCATTATTAAACTGGAAACCCCAATTGAGGCTAGCGACGGAAGGAGAAAATGAAAAGGAACACCATCGAAACCGTTATGGCGTTTCTTGGACTGGGGATGGTGTATTATAGCGGTCGAATTAATCAATGCTTGGCTGCCCCCGGCCAGCCAACTCCAGATTGCCACTTCACGCCCGCTGGCACCACAGTTTTCGTTGTAGGACTGATTGTCGGCATTATCGGAATTGCACCGTGGAAAATCTACGCTCGGAACTATGTTTGTCAGCTTTGTGGGACTGAGTTCGGCGGAGGCCGGGAGGGCAAACTTTCCCGATCTTCGCATTTCCAGAGTAGTCACCCTGGCTTCTACAAATGGGACGTCAGTTGGAATCGCTGGAGTAGCATCTTCGCGATGTTCTCTTTCGTCTATATAATTGGAGTTGGCGTACTAGTCGGCATCCTGCCTTCTCTGGACGCATTTTCCAATTGGTGGCTACTCGGATTTGTCCTAGTCGGAGTAGTTTTGGTCTTGGATCTAGCTGACTTGCACTTTGTTACTAAGATGTTCAGAAACAAATGGCTGCTTCTTCACCCTGAAGGTAGAAATCTCGAATCCCTACTAGTCGAACAAGAACAGCTGTCCGCTGGAGTCGCCGCTTGGCGTGAGTTCACTCGCGAGAAAGAAGAATACTTCGGTGGCCTCATGACCGGGGGCTTGAAGAAAAAGGGCAACTTTGGGGGAGGGTATGGAGTCTACTTTACTTCTCAGAGAATCATGGGAGTTAGGACCAGCCGATGGTTTGTTGTAATACTCGTCCTTGCCGCGTTGGCGGCAATCGGCGGAGTCTCAGCAATTGGCATCCTTGTCGGAGTTTCGCCTGCGTACGCCTATTTCATCGCCCTCCCGATCATTCTAGTTATCATTGCTTGGGGGCAGAGAAGATTGCGTTTCGGAGATCCTGTGTCCATAGACGAACTGGAACGCAAGAGAGACTTTGAGATTCGGAGGGAGGATATCTCCCAGATAGATCTCAAGACGCCTGGCACAATAAGACGTGGACACCTGATAGTCAGACCCAAGGCGGGGAGGAGTCTCACTGTCATGATTACTCAGGAAGCTGGCGTTTTTGAAAGGTTGAGGGGATTAGTGTCAGGATTTTGCTTCGTACCACCTCCCGCTTGGATCAAAGGAAGGCCGCTAACGACCAACTTTCCGAAGCTCGATTACACGTATGCGGGGAAGGTGGATAATGCCCAGACCGAGTCTGACAAGGCACAGGGAGTCCTTGATGAGAGACATGTTGAGCAAAGAGACTTTGAATGGTGTCCCCATTGCGCCACAATGGTCTCCCGTGGGACACTCGTCTGCCCTAACTGCGGGAAAACAGTGAGCAACTAGTGCTTCGATGATACGCGCCGGACAATGAAGTCTTAATGAACACACCTGGTCTCTTGGGAAGAGTTAACTTTTCATCGGCCGGATCGCTCCGGCTGTCGAATCTTATGTTAGAGGAAATGCTGGACAAGTGGCGTCGTGGAGCGAGGGGTCCGCTTCCCCAGCTTACTACAGTCCAGCTTCTAAACGCCCTAGTTCTCATCGACGAACAAGGTCCTGTTGGACGCCGCGCTCTTGCCCAGGCGCTTCAGATCAACGACGGTGTTACCCGTGGTTTGTTGGAGAGGCTCGCGGAACAGGGCCTGGTTGAAGTTGGTGAAGGAACGGGCGTCAAGCTTTCCAGGCAAGGACGAGAGACATTGCAGAAATATCTCAAGCAGATCGCCGTGCGCGAGATCAAAACACTAGATGAGACAGAACTCGTCCCTGGCAAAGTCTCGGTAGGAGTCCACCTGGCGAAAATGTACAAGCCCGGGATAACAGGAGTCTCACAAAGGGACGAAGCTATCAAGGTAGGCGCCGAAGGAACCCTAACAATAGCTGTTGTCAACGGAAAGCTCTCGATTCCACCTGACAACAAGAAGGTTGCCGAGCTATCACCACGTGAAGACGCTCGAATTCGAGAATTCTTCCATCCATCTGAAAATGACCTCGTGATTATCGGTTTCGGGAAGGACGCGAACCGCGCTCTCTCTGGGGCACTGGCCGCTGTTCTCTCATTGGAGAAACACTAGTCCGGTTCTTCGAGGGCATGGCTGAGTGAAGAAATCGCCGACGGCGGAGATAATCTCTGTTGGCAACGAGTTGCTAATCGGGCATACGCTGGATACCAATTCCCACTGGATGGCGAAACGTTTCACAAGGTTCGGTTGGACTCTTCTGAGGATCACAGTTCTTCGCGACTCTCTAGCGGCGATAAAGGATGGGGTTACAGGTGCGCTTCGCCGAAAGCCGGATCTCTTGATCACACTTGGGGGTCTCGGGCCAACCCATGATGACATGACCCTCAAAGGCGTCGCACTTGCCCTTCACAAGCGGCTCATACTGAACCCGGGAGCCTTGGCAATGGTCAAAGCCCGTTACAGTAAGCTGGAAGCTTCCACGGGTCTAACCCGGTTTCGCAGAAAAATGGCCACTTTCCCAGAGGGAGCTAAGCCCTTGCCAAATCCTGTTGGGACCGCGCCAGGGGTTATGATCAGCGTTGGCACAACGAGGCTAGTCTCCCTTCCAGGCGTTCCTTCCGAGATGAAAGCGATCTTCACCGGCTCGGTCATTCCGATGCTGAGAGCCTCAAAGGGGGAAGCCCCTGAGGAAGTGTCCGTAGACCTAGTGGGAATTATCGAGTCAGCGCTTGCGCCCGCTCTAGACCGTACGCGCAAGGCGTTTCCCGGACTTTATTTTAAGTCCCATCCGCGTGGCCGCGAGGGCGGAATCAGAACCCTAATCCAACTCCATGTTTACAGCGTGGACCCCGATTCTAGTGCTAGGCTTGACAACGCCATAGCCTACCTCCTTCGGGAGCTATCGAAATCAGCCCACCACGACCCGAAAGGTCAAGAAAAGCCTGACAAGACAGTGCTTGAGTCGTAACTTTTCTTTTTCTGTAACTATTTTTTTCTGCTAACTATTATGTGACCCCATGGGTGGTCGTTTTTCCCGCGCCGCTTCCTTCGTGAAAACGCTTGGAATCCACGTTCACTTCCCTGTGCCTATGCTTCCTTCCTCCGTGGCCCTTCGTGAAATGGTCCTAAAACCGCCGCCAGCAGAACCCTAGGTTTCCCTTCAGCTGCCCGTTGACACTTGCCAGGAGTAGCCCGTTGCAAACCCTGGTCCCTCCATATACCCTGTTAAGGCTCGCGCCAGCGAGGCTCGGTGCCCGAACCCTACCACCGCCAAGACCTGCCCAGTCGTCGAGTCCAATACCCGTTTCAACCGGTTGATCATGTACTCCTCGCGCGTGTCGATCAGTATTCTGCTCAAGACCGGATACCTCTTCCGGAAAGCCCCGATCTGTGAGTCCATATCCTCGGTCACCTTCGACCAGTTTATCCTGCTGAAAGGCAAGACCACAAGGCTGAGCAGCGCGTCAACCATCAGCTTCGCCTTCTCCTTCCTCGGCAGCTTCCTCAACGCCGCACCAGTACTCGTGATTGGCAGATCGATAAACTCCACTCGGGACCCGACAGCCTTCGCAGCCTTCGCCGCCTCCAGCATCTCAGTTCCCGGCGGCGACCCGGTCATCTGGCCCGCAAACTTCTCCAACAAGGCCATTGTAAGAAACGATACTCCAGCGCCGCGTCCGCTCTGAGCCTTCGGATTCTCAAGAGCCATCATCCGAGCCTCATCCAACTCCAAGGCCACAACCTCCGGCTTCAACGCGACAATAGTATCCCTAACAGCAGCTCCGCTGGCAGGGTCCACGTGAACAGTCCCGAACATGGACAAGCGAGTCCCAACCCGCTCCAACGCCACCAGCCTCCTCGTGGATATTGAGAGTTGAACGTCTATAAGGCGGCTTCCCCAATGCCAAGGATCAGAACCCGTCGCCCATCCAAACGGGGGATCCAGCTATGACCAATCTCGACACGCTCGCAGACGAGCGCCAGCGGATCAAAACCGACGAACGAAAACTTCTAGGAGAATTCTCTGAAATAAGAGGAAAGCTCGATAAGACCCGGAGTGAACTACAAGAAAGTAGGAAGATCCGCGACGAGCTGAACGAGACAGTCCGAGCCCTCAAGAAAACCCGCGATAACCTAAGAGACAAAGCAAGACAGAACATTACAAAGCTCAAGACTCTCCAGAAAACAGCGCCCAAACTACTCGCGTCCGTAACAGCCGAACACGAGCTGCAACAGCTTGAGTGGCAGGTACAAGCAGTCCCGTTAGGCAAAGAGGAAGAGAAGCGTTTGATGATAAAGATCCGAGCCCTAGAAATCCAGGTAACAGCGTCAAAGAAGCTCCTACGACTACGAGACGAGGTTGCCAAAGATAACGAGGAAGCAGACAAGCTCCACTCCAAAATCCAGGAACTCGCAGAAGAAAGCCAGAAACATCATGAAGAGACTGTGATATTCTCCGAACGGTTCCAAGCACTCAAGATAAAACAGGAAGATGTCAGAAAATCCCTAAACCAGCTCCGCGGAGAATACAAAGACACAGACGAGCAATACCAGGTTGTCAGAAAATCAATCGATCTAGCTGATAAGATGAGCCAGCGCCAAAAAGAAGAAACCCACAAACAAAACCTGAAGGAAACGGCGAAGAAGAAACTCAGCCAGGGCGCAAAGCTCTCGCTCCACGAGCTAGGCGCGCTCTACGAGGAAGAAGAATGAAACCTCCAATTGCGGTCATCGGCGGCTCAGGAGTCAAATCCATCGTCAGAGGCGAAGAAAAGATCATAGGAACACCTTACGGTCCAACCCCATCCCTGACCATTGGACAAGTCAAAGGACGCGATGCAATCTATCTGCCACGACACGGCGAAGGACACACGGCCCCACCCCACAACGTAAACTATCGAGCTAACATTTGGGGACTCAAAAGTCTCGGCGTCGAGCGTATAATCGCGACCAACGCTGTCGGTGCAATCGACGCTTCACTCGCACCAGGCGAGATCGTTATTCCCTCAGACTTGATCGATTTTACAAAATCGCGGCGAGGAACCTTCTACGATGGCTCCCCAGTCACCCACGTTGACGTGTCCGAGCCATACTGTCCAACCCTGAGAAATGCGATAGCCAGCGCCGGCTCCGACAATAAGAAGAACCTCCGAAATGATATTGTGATGGCGTGCACTGAAGGCCCCAGATACGAGACGCCGGCAGAGATCCGGATGCTCAAGGCCCTCGGCGGCGGAATCGTCGGAATGACGGGTGCCCCAGAGGCTTTCCTTGCAAGAGAGCTCGAACTCTGCTATGCATCCATCAGTTTCGTCTCCAACATGGCGGCCGGACTCCAGCGAACACTTTCAGCCAGAGAGGTAGAAGAGAAAGGGAGAGAAACTGGTCAGATCCTGAACAAGATTCTCATAGAAGCTATAGGTAAGACACCTGACTCGAGAGAGGGCTGCTCTTGTGGAAGAGCGCTCGCCCAAGCCCAGCTGAACAAACCGGAGGTCAAAGAACAAACATGTTAGACAGCCTGCTCAGAATCGCGGGAGTATACACCGCCTACGAAAAATGGCTAACCGAACAGGTCAAGGGAAAACCTCTGCCCGAACATATCGGAATCATACTAGACGGCAACAGAAGATGGGCGGAGGCAAAAGCACTCCAGCCCAACGACGGGCACATTATCGGCGCCAAAGTAGGAGAAGAAGTGCTGGACTGGTGCCTTGAATACGGAATCAAGACTCTCACCCTCTACACGTTCTCAACGGAGAACTTCGATCGTCCCGCCGAAGAGGTCAACGCCGTCCTCAAACTCGTCGAGGAAGAAGCCCGGAAACTCGGGAGAGACAAGCGCCTCCACACACAGAAAGTCAGGGTCAAAGCCCTTGGCAGAACAGACCTCCTCCCAGAAAGCCTCCAAGACGCCCTGAAGAAACTAGAGGATGAGACAAGCCAGTACTCCGGACACTTCCTGAACATCGCAATCGCCTACACCGGACGCGCAGAGATCGTCGACGCTACCAAGAAGATCGTCGACGATGTCTACCAAGGACACCTGAGACCTCAAGATATCGACGAGGGAATATTCCACAAATACCTCTATACCGCGCACCTCCCCAACCCGAACCCCGACCTCGTCATACGGACATCGGGCGAAGAACGGTTGAGCGGCTTCCTTCTGTGGCAGGCCGCTTATAGCGAGCTTGTCTTCGTGGATGTTTACTGGCCGGAGTTTCGAAGAATCGATTTCTTAAGGGCCATCAGACTCTACCAGAGGCGCTACAGAAGATTCGGCCGATGAGAACACGCTACGATTACGAGTGAGTCCAGGGCCCCAGCCTTGGTGTTCATCAAGAGAATCGACATCCGAGGATTCAAGACCTTCAACAAGAAGGTCTCTATCAACCTCGGAACCGGATTCACCGTCATAACCGGACCCAACGGATCCGGCAAATCAAACATCCTTGACAGTCTAAAGTTCGCGCTCGGCGAACTCAGCCCAAGAGAACTCCGAGGCAGAAGCCTATCCGACCTAGTCCACAAGTCCCAGGGTGAAGGAGCACGGTCAGCCTATGTCGCAGTCCAGTTCGACAACAGCGACCGGAAGCTACCAGTCGACTCTGACCTCGTAACAATATCCAGAGAATTCTCGAAAGGTGGAGAGGGAATCTACCGGCTCAACGGACGACGCCTCTCCCGAAAACAAGTCCAGGACATAATGAGCTCCGCTGACATACAAGTCACCGGATTCAATCTCATCTCCCAACACGCCATCACCCGGCTTGCGGAGATTAGCACAGAAGAACGAAGAAGGATTCTGGAGAGCCTAATCGGAATCGGAACCTTCGAGACAAAGAAAGCCGAAGCAAGAGTGCAGTTATCGGAAGCGGATCTGAACCTCAAAGTCGCCTCCGCGAGAGTTGACGAGGTCCGACAGAGAATAGAACAGCTTGAAAGAGAAAGAAACGACCTTCTACGGTCCAACCTTCTCAAGACCGAGATAAACAGCCAACAAGCCCGCATCCTCTCCGCCCAGATCCTAGCACTCGAAACACGACACCAGGAAATGTTACAGACGCTCGATCAGGAACAGATCAAGCTCGATCAAGTGAGACGCGAAAGAGAAGAGCTAACGCAGCAAAGAGCGAAGATCGAAGCGGAAAGACGCAGCTTTGAGGAAAGGACAGTCACCCAAGGAAATCAGGAACTCTTTGACATCGAACGACGCATCGCCGCAGCCAGCAAGGGCATCGTCGAAGCAAGATCCACCGCGGAGACAGCTAAGATTCTAGTTTCAACCCGGACAAAACAACGCGACTCATTCACAAGACAAGCGGAAGAGATGGAAACATCGAGCAAACCACTAGCCAGCTCTATCAAAAGCCTCCAGTCACATAGGAAAATCGTCGAAGACAAGCTGGAGGAGTCCACGTCCAACGTTGAAAAACTAAGCCAAAAAGTAACTGCGGCCAGATCATCAATTGACCAGGACGCTAAGAAGCTAAGCGAGGTCCAGGACGAGATCGATGGTCTTGGCAAAGAACTCTCAAACCTAACCGCCCAGAGCAAAGGCAGTTCCACAAAACTCGACCTCACCGCCAGCCACTTGCAAACGCTAGAAGCACGCCAGAAAGAGTTCGCCCAGCTCTCGGAAGAGCTGAAGAGCAGAATCCGCGAAATGGAGAAGCTTCAGAAGGAAGAAGAAAAACGACTCGAATCAATCGAGCAGAAAACAAAGGACTACGGCGAACTCAAAGACCAGCGGAGAAAAGAGATCGACGAAGCCCTTGAAATCGCAAAGAGAGCGCGTGTCACAGTCGTCGAATTCAACACCCAAAAGAACCTAGCGGACAGCCTTGGAGCAGAAGACAGAGCGATCGAGAAGATCGAAGAAATGTCCGATGAAGGCGCGCTGAAAGGCGTCTACGGACGGCTCGAAGAGCTCGTCAAGTTTCCAGAAGAATACGGCAAGGCAATCCAAGCGGCGAGCGCAGGCTGGATGAAAGCGCTAGTCGTCAAGAACCTTGAGGTGGCAATCAAGTGCATAGAGAGCCTAAAACGCACCAAGCTAGGACGCGTCAAGATGGTACCCCTAGACGATCTCGAGTTACCAGACGACGAGCTCAACGCTGACCAGGCACCAGGGATAATCGGTCCACTTTCAAAGGTCATAAGATCCGATAGGTCCATTGCTCCCGCCGTCCAATTCGTATTCGGCGATACTATACTCGCCACTACGCAAAGAGCAGCGTTTCTAACTGCAGCCAAAGGACAGAGATGCGTTGTAACCAGCGGAGACTTGTACGAACCCGGAGGAGGCCTCGAGAGCGGTTACTACAGAGCCCCACTCGAGATTTCGAACATAGTTCCGCGATCTACCGCTCTTGAAACTCTTGAGAAAACCGTCAAGTCCCTGGAGACGGTTGTGCAACGTTCACGGTCCGACGTTGATCGGATCGAGACCGAGCTTGACGAGCTCTTGGAGGACCGAGTGTCCGCGAGCAAGACCCGAGAAGCCTTGGCAAGAGACGTAGAAACTGCCAAGAAAAGTTTCGAGAGAACAAGAACCTTCCTCCAACAGACCACCCGACGAATTGACAGCCTCGTAAGCTCCATGACAAAAGAGCGAGCGCTGCTAGAAGAGACCGCGGAAAAGCAGGGAGAAATGAAGAGGCACCTCGCAGTTATCGAAGAAGAGAGGACGAAGCTTAGGATTGACTCGAGAAGGTCAGCGCTCTCTCAACTCGAGACGGAGCGAGATCAGGCCGCCGCAGAAAACCAGGTCATTCTTCGGGAGAAGCTCGAACTAGAATCACATCTATCCTCCCAACAATCCACTCTTGAGACACTCCGGCCGGGAATCGACCAAATCCGCATACAACTGCGCTCACTTGACTCCGAAATTCATCACGAAGAGACCCGCGCAAACGAAGCGCATGACCGACTCGAAACACTAGAGAAAGAGATGAAACAGTTCAACGAGGAGAAAGAACGGCTAGTCGGGAATCTGGACAGCGTTGTAGATGAGAGAAAGAAGTACGAAGAACAGTTTGTAGAAGTCGAAAAAGCCACTCGGAAGCTTCTGCAAATGATGGACCCGCTCAACGCAAGCGTGACCGATCTAAAATCGGGCCTTAGGGAAGTCGACGCTCAACTAACAATCTTCAAAGGACAACTCAAAGGTCTCGGCTTCGAGAAACCGCTCGAGACTCATCCCGACCTGATCAAGGAGGCTGAAGACATGAAACGCGTCCTCGAACAGGAACGGGACGAGATAGGCGCTATCAACCAGCTTGCTGCGCAACAATACGAATCGCAAAAAGAAGGATACAAACACCTCTCCGTCAGGATCGGAGAACTCGAACGGGAGAAACTAGCCATCCTCGAATTCATGAACGAACTAGAAAGGAAGAAGCTTGACACATTCATGAGCGCGTACAACAAAGTCAACGAGACATTCCAGAGCATCTTCCGCGAGATGACAGGCGAGGGAAATGGAAGAATGGCCCTGGACAATCCCGAAAACCCGTTTGAGGGCGGACTCGATGTCTTGCTTCAGTTCCCGGGAAAAACCGAGCTCACGATCGGCAGCGCCAGTGGAGGAGAGAAATCTGTCTCAACGGTCTGCTATCTTCTCGCACTACAACAAATCCATCCGATGCCATTCTACGTAATGGATGAGATCGACGCACATTTGGATGTGGTCAACGCAAAACGCCTGGCGACCCTTCTTAGATCTAGGAGCACCATGTCCCAGTTCATAGTAATCTCTCTCAAGGACACAACAATATCCAGAGCAGAGAGAGTGTTCGGGGTCTTCATTGACAAAGGCAGCAGCCAGGTAGTGTCCCTGCCATCAAGGAGCGAGAACAACTGACAGCTCACGAGGAAGCCTACTGGCTCAAAGCACCTTATGCCGTCCTCTTCGACCTAATTCATCTTCACCGCGTCAAACCCTGGGACGTAAACCTCGCGAATCTGCTGGATGAGCTGCTCCACGAGATGAGAGGTCGAGGATTCATAGACTTCTCCGTTTCCGGAACAGCCCTCCTCTCCTCAGCAATCCTTCTTCGTATGAAATCAGAACTCATCCTCAAGATGGAAGAACCTCCGAAGCCACCGCTTGAGAGGCCCACGGATTTCGTCCCACCACCGCTAGCCTTTCCCCTGAGATATGAATCGACGACCACGTCTGTCGAAGAGGTCATCAAGGGACTGCTTGAGGTTCTGACGGCAGAGAGGATGCTTCCGCCCAGCGCACAACTGATCCTCAGAACGCCTGAAGTGTTCGAACAGGTTGACGATTTCTTCGTCAAGATTGAAGAGAACATCAAGGCCTTTCTCCAGAGATTATTCGCAGAAGCCGGCCCCACACGGAAGAAACTCTCATTCCTAACCCTCCTCGGAAAAGGGGACCCCCTTGAGGCTGTGAGAATGTTCATCATGCTACTATTCTTGGCGGTAGAGGGACGAGTTGGTCTCGCCCAGCCCTTCGAATTCGGTGATATCGAAATCGAGCTGAAAAACGATGGAAGCACAAGTTTCGACTAACACGGCTCGACCGAAAACTGCCGACCTTCAACAGCAACTCTGCGAGGCCGCACTATACGTCTCCGGACGTCCGCTGGACCTCAAGATGATCGGGTCTGTCATAGGCGCGCGATCCGAGGACAAAATACGTGGAATCGCCTCGGCAGTTTCGGAACGGTACAGAATGGCTGGAAGCCCGATTCAAGTTGTAGAACTTCCTGATGGACGCTTTGTCATGCAACTAAAGGCAGAATTTGCCAAACACGTTAGGAAACTGGCGAATAGGCCGCTTCTAACACCAGGACCTCTTCGAACCTTATCTTTCATAGCCCTCAAGCAGCCTGTCACACAGTCTTATGTTGTCCGCGTCAGAGGAAAACTGGCCTATGTTCATGTAAAACAGCTGAAGGATATGGATCTGATTAGTGACGAGAGGATCGGGAGAACCAGAATGCTAAGGACCACAAGCACTTTCGCGGACTACTTCAACCTCAACCATGACCCGTCACTCATGAAGAAAGAATTGAAAAAAGCTCTTCAGCTCGGTGAAGACGCAGCATTATCTCTCGAACCAACAAAGACTGCTAGTTGACTATCCGAAGCTCGCCCTAGACCTCGAAAGAGGCTACGAGGAGGAGAGTGTTTTCACGGTGGAGGCGGCTAGCGGAGCCAGCTCCGGGCCTCCTACTCCAATTGTCTCCAACAAATGCCGATAGGTGGGGATCGGGTTTCGTTGTCTGAATAGATATGAGAAGTGTATACCGTTCGCCTCTCCGCGTAGAGCCTCGTAGGCTTCTGTTGCAACAGCTAGACTTCCTCCAATAGGATCGTTCAACAGTTTGTTCTTAACGTGAACTGGGACAGGGATGTCGAATTTTTGGCTCACAAACAATACATTGTCTAGGCTGAGGGGAATGGAGACTTGGATGAAGAGTGGTACGTTTAACCCTGCTTCGAGCAGAGAGTCTCTATGCTCAAGTACCCTGTCTGCGTCGAAGGCGACGTTTGTAACGATGAAGTCTGCGCCTGCATCGACACGTGATATTGTTCGAGAGATTTCGTTTTCCCTGTCATTAGCGTGCTGGTTGGTCACCGCCCCAATGCACGGATGGCGTCCACCGCTCAGCGAAGAGATCTCTCGAATTAGCTCGTTCGTTTTGGTGAACTCGTAAGTCCCGGGACGCGGCTCTGGGTAAGGGTCTCCATATACGATCAGAACGTTTCCAAGCCCGTCTTCCACTTGGTTCGCGATCATCGAGAGATCTGACCTGCGGCAATCGCGACATGTTAGCGAAGGAACAGCGGTTATCCCAGCCCTGTTGATGATAGTGGCGGAAGCGAGGCTTCTCCGCTGCGGGGTCACCGGGAAAGACCTTGGATAGCTAGGGTCATCGTGGCCATTCCTTAGGGCGGGAACCGTGATAGCGTCAACTCGGCCCTTCAAGAGGGCTAAATCACTCGGAACAACTCTGTCCGGAATAAGCTCAATGGTAACGAGGTTATGGTGCCTAGCACGATCACTCAGTCTCATTCGAACGCCTCCCTGGCTAGTTCAGCACCCTTCGTGATGTTTGCAAGCTTCGCAAATGAAACGTCCCATGTCCTGGTTCTGAGGCCGCAGTCCGGGTTCGCCCAGATCTTTGCTGGATTCCCGACGATTTTCGTGGCGTAGAGGAGCCGGTCCCGCACTAGTTCCGGAGACTCGATCAGGTCTCGACCCACGGCCTCTCCGGCGCCGGAGGACACGTTTCCTGTGAAGTCGTGCACGTGAGCGACACCAAGCCCGAATTCTCCGCTGAAACCAGCATCGACGAAGTGTTTGAGGTCGCTGTATCCTTCTCTTGAGCTCGCATCGACTCCGAGACGGGAAGTATCTCGGTTGGCAAACTCTAACGCGAGCTGGTCGCACTTGTCCAGCTTCGGTGCGTACTCTGCGAGAACTTTGTATCCTATCTCGGATGGGTAGCAGGTGTGGTCGCTGAACTTGCAGCTGAATCCCCTAACTGTTTCGTTCCATGCTTCGACAAACAGCTCCATCTCCTGAGGTTCTGGATGCGCGGTCACCGCTGGCTCATCTATCTGGATCCAAGACGCTCCGGCATTGACTAGGTCTCGGATTTCAGGCCGTACGACTTGCTCTACGATATCTTGTAGGAATTCTCGCTTTGCCTCGATCTTTCGTGTCTTAGGAGAAGACGCGCGCTGCTTCTGGACGTAGTATCCGCTGAAGGACCAATCCACTAGCGTGTACGGTCCAGTAATCGGAACCTTCACGGCTCGATGGGCGTATTTCTTGACATCAGAGAATTCCGGAGCGTAGATGGGATGCTTCCGCGAAATCTTTGATTCTGCGACTCCCTTGTTGAAGTATTTGTAGTCAAAGGAGTGGACGTGGCCAAGGAGGTGCATTCCCTGTACGGCCTTGATTACATGCTCGTACATTTCGACTCGCTGCTGCTCTCCCCCAACGCCGTCGTTGTCTATCCCAGCGGTTTCGAAGAGGCGGAGGCCGTACATAGTGGAGAGTTCCAGAACTTCCTTTGTTCGAGTCTTGTCGTCGCTAGTCTTGAGAATGCTTTTGGCTCGGTCATGAAAGTCATCAATCCCGAGCTTCTCAGCCCATCCTTCGGCCTCGGAAAGGTCCTGTGCGGAGAGGGGTTGTCGCAGTCCCTTCGTTCTCCATTTGGGCTTGGCGAGACTTCCGATCTCCTGAACTGGAAAGAGCTTCGACATCTATCGGTTCCCCTTGAACAGTTCAGATGCCTTCGACAAAGCTTCCAGCTTTTGGTTCGCGATTCCTTGCGGCACGAATTTGAGGTCCGAATTTGAAGCGAAAACCAGATCTTGAACGTCTACTTGCTCGCGGAATTTTCTCGCGGTGTCAGCAATCCAGCGAGGGTCCTCGACGTAGGACTCTCGTGAGTCAACAACGCCCAATACGAGTGTTTTCGAGGTCTGATCGCTAAGCGAGGAAACATCAGTTTCGAACAAATCGATACCGATACCGCGAACGGGTAGGTCTAGAAGTTTGGAGAATATTGGGGAAGCGTCGCCAAAATAGGTCTGGATAACAAATTCTCCGGGATTGTTTTCGACCACCGATCGAATTGCTCTGAGGGCGAGTTCAACTTCCGACTCGTCTCTGAAGGTCTCTCGGTATGGTTGATAGACCAGACATGGTTCCGATAGTTGGAAGAGCAAAACGCCCTCATTCCTGAGGTTCTTGATAATCTCGCGCTCGGCAGCTGCAATGTCGAAGAGCAGGTCTGGATACTTTTCGTAATACTTGTTTTCTGAGAGCTGTGAGAATGTATATGGTCCAGGTAGGGTGATTTTCCGGTTCTTTTCTCCTGCTAAGAGTCTTGTTTGGAGAAAGTTCTTGGGGTCGGTCTCGCCGGCCGAAATCTTGCCTACGACGATGGGCTTTTGGTAGAATGTGTTGGTGTCAAACCATCTTGAGTATCGTGTCCCTGACTCTATTCCTTTGAGAGATCGCGAGATGGGTCTTAGCTGATCTTGCCATCCTAGGGCTCCGTCAGAGATATGTCGGATGCCAAGGCTCTTTTGGAGTTTGACGAGTTCTTTTGTGTCCTGCTCAAGTTGGACCTCTACTTGGCTCCAGCTGGTTTTTGCCCGCTCGTAAGAGCGCGTAAGCTCAATCAGCTTCTCCGACCGCGGATGAATCCCCGCAAGCTGGATCTCAGGGGACATGTTTTCGTTGTCGTTCCAGTTATTCTAATTATATAAGTTCTGTTATACTCATATTCCGTTAGGAATAGGGGCTTTCTGTATTCCGATAGGAATAAGAGCACCGTCCGATATCTTGGGAAGCATGCTTCCATCCTTGGGGGAGATTCCAAAGAAGAGGAAAGAGCTCGGGCTAACGCAGTCCAGACTCGCCGTATCTGCTGGAGTAAGTCAGTCGATAATCGCGAAGATCGAAGCGGGCTCAGTTGATCCATCTTATTCGGTGGTGCAGAGACTTTTCAGTGCTTTAGAACGAGCGGGTGTTGAGAGTCCTGCGCGTCGGGTGGATGAGCTGATCAGTCGTCCTGTCGTGTCTGTGGCAAGAACGCAGCTTGTCCGCGATGCTGTAGACTTGATGAGGCGTAGGGGCTATTCGCAGCTCCCGGTCTTTGAGGGCGGAAGATCTGTGGGAAGTGTTTCCGAGAAAACGATTCTGGATCGGGCGGCGCGGGGCGAGTCCCTAGAGTCGGTGCTTGGTCTCAAGGTTCGGGAGATTATGGATTCGCCGTTGCCGGTGGTTAATAGTGATACTCCCATTGATCTGGTCCTAGGGTTGTTGCAGAGCAACTACGGCGTCCTCGTTGCGAAGGGCGAGAATATTGTTGGTATTCTTACGAAGTCGGATATTCTGAAGACAAAGAGGTAATTTCGGTAATCCGGGTATGTGCAGTCCGGCTCCCGAGTGAAGTGTCCCGTGTTGTTTCCGTTGACTATTCACTAGGGTAACATCATTCCTATCCAAGAACAACTCATGCTGTGTTCTCCTGTTCGAAATACTGCTGAGACAAGTATCCTTGGATGAACCTGAATGATCAACAGAAATGAGTTGAACGAATGCTAGTCCAACTTACCGGTTTGGATCCCATCTGGACCCTTTTTACCGTCATAGGAATACTCACCCTGTTCGGGAAGAAGAAGAAAGACGAGAAAGAAGACGGACAAAACGGAGAGGCCTCGACAACCATGGCCGCATCGACGCCCAACTCTCCAACAACATCTACTCTAATCCAACCTCCTCCCGCTCAGGCGACTTCGCCTACTCCTCCAAACCCTTCACCATTGAACGCTCCCAGCTCGTATCAACTGCAAAGAACCTGGTCTGCTCCTCCGCAGGGAGATGAGGACAGCTCGTTGAGTAGACTACTACAGTCTCTTCTCAAAGATATGCCATCTGATGCGAACTCGATTAGCGGCGATCCGCCGAGAGCGTTTACGACCGAGGGTATTTCGGAATGGGTCCCGCCGAGAGCGACACCTACGAGCCGGCCGATGGTGATAGTCCCGGGGGGGAAGAAAGGCGCTGAGCCAGATAATCCTGCTACAGCTCCCTCACCGCCAGCGACCACCGCGCCCCCTCCGCCTCCAGCACCTCCAGTTCGGTCCGTGAGACCTCCTGAGCCGGTGGAGCAGACTCCAAAGGACGCCCTTCAGCCGAAGTTCTTTCCGCCACCTTCCACGGACAAGTCGGAGAAGCCTATCCGGAACGAAGCTCCAAAACGTCCCAGTCCACCAAAGGTCTCGCAGAGCTTCGACCATATTTTCGAGATTACGCAAGGTAATCTAGACTCTCCGGGACTGGTGGTTGTGAATGGTGTTCAGGGGTCTGGGAAGACGACCTTGTGCTCTGGTCTTGCGAGCAGTTTTCTGAAGCAGGGAAGCCCATGCGTGTTCGTAACCTACGATAAGGCGCCTGGTGCGCTTAGGGAGCAGATGAAGAAGATAGGCGCGGATCCGTCGGAGGCCGAGTCGCAGTATAGATTCCTTCTTGTCGATGGGTTTTCGGCTCAGTCGGACTCGTTCAGTTTTGAGCCGTACTATGTCGAGAAGGCGTTTGACTTCGATTCGATACAGGAAGCGCTTGTCAAGAACAGTTCGATGTTTATCGGTGAGAAGACGAAGATCCTCTTCGACTCGATCGATCCGGTTGTGGCTAAGGTTGCCTCAAAGGATTTTGTCAAGAAACTTGGGGAGACTTTGGACAAGTTGAGAGACTCGAACGTTACACTGGTTGTGACTGTTGATCTTTCGAAGGCGCCGAAGGATGTTGTCAAGTGGCTGGAAGATACTGCATCGTGCGTTATCGACTTGGACAAGGACGATTCTGACCCGAACGGGCGAGAGCTAAAGGTCAGGAAGCTCAACGGGTCCGCGTCAAAGCTTGATACAGAGACTTTCGAGATAGACTCGGGCAAAGGACTCGTCTTCGTAAAGTAGCCTCTTCGGTTCATAGGTAGGAACAAGCAGAAGCTGGCTACTCGCTGTCTTTTGGGTCATCTTCTTGAGGTGTGGGCTCGAAGGCTTCCAGAGGAACCCATCTACTCTTCTGTACGCCTCTGACCCAGGCACCATTACCATCAATCCAGTCTACGATGCCTTCAATAGTTTCGCCGCTCAACAAGGTCACTTTGACGTTGTCGCCGGGCTTGGGAAGAGACATGACACGAGCGAAGCGTCGATCGGTTCGACTCTGATAAAACCCTAGCTTGGCAGGCCGGGCGAACCTCTCGTGCGTCGCGAGGTGCCCTGTCCAGTACCCCCCTTTCCGGCGAGAGGATTTGCTGGTCTGGCAGGGTTTCCGGGCGAGTCCCGCGATTCAGGGCGTGGTTCAGGGTTGGATGCTGGGGCGAAACTAGGGGTCTTATCGCCCTGTCACGAACGATCTCTCGGGCAGTCAAGGGAAGGCGTCCCAAATTCGATATCAGGGCTGATAATGGGCGATTTCGTTCCTAAACTAGGCTCGCAAACGCGGAAAATAGCCTAATTGAGGTTGTATACTTGGGACGGAGACACAGACTAGAGTCTGTACGGGAATCACTGTCTGAACAAACGGTTGATCGTCTTCTTCCGCAACAAAAGGATGAATGTAACGATGTGGAAGATCGCGGCGAGATAAGCCCCGAACAGAATCAGAGGATCACTCCCAAAGAGGTACGTGGTCGTGCCCGTAACGTATGCCAAAGTCTGCGCATAGAACAAGTCTGCCAGTCCGAGACCGTTCCAAACTAGACTTGCCGCCCATGTCTTGGGCCCCCCACGCCCAAGAGAATACGCAACAATCGGAGCCGTAACAGCGGTGCTGGCGTCCCCAATGACAGTGGGTATAACGAAGCTGGCTGGTAAAGTATTATTCTGTAGAAGGGGAATCAGAGACAAGCCGATTAGGCGGAGAACCTGAACCGCGATAAGGAATCGGGCATATCTGAGATCTGATGGCTGGCCTGACTGGCCTGATGGTTTGGCGGAGTGCTCGACTGCATTGCGGAATCCTGAACGAACAGGCAATATGACACTACCGGAATCCTGACAAGGAATCGGGGGACGTTTGAAAGTGTCTACCTAATCTGCGAGAAGGTCAAAGAGGTTCGACATAGCCGAAGCCTTCACGAATGATCTTGCGCACCTGCTCAGCTCTCTCTTCTGTATTCTTGTCCAAGAAGATCTTGACAATATGACCCTTTTCAGTCTCGAAGCGCAAACCTTCTTTGCGAAACTTCTCTAGGGCATCGTTGAGGGTGAAATGGTTTCCAAATGTTGCGACAATAATCGCCCTGTTCTTCTTCTTGCCACCCAACCGTATCGCAGTCTTTCTGAAACCCTCAGCTAAACCGTAAGCCATCGTAAGTCCAACTTCTCTCTGGAAACCGTGCGCTCCCGCTATATGACTATCGGGTCACGCGGCCAGTTCGATAGGTCGCATCTTCTCGGACGGCCTCTTGCCCAAGACCTTCCTCAGCTCCACCGCTACAGCTCTACGGTTGGACCTCTGACCACCATACCATCGATTCACTTGATCGTCACCATACTTCCGCCGGAAGAGATTGAAAACATGCTCTAGACTCTCTTGAACGAGATTTCCAGTTCCCTCGAAAAGTATCTCTCCAACCTCGATCTCCACCCGGGGCGTCTTCCCTAGGTTTTTCCACCAACTAGAATTGTCATGAGCTAGGAAGAATAACTTCCCATCCTCGAAAGCGAACCAGAGCTCAACAGATCGGAACAAGCCGGTACGTCGGCCTTTGGTAGTCAGGTTGAGGTAAGGCGTCTCTTCCAGAATAATCTCGCTAGTAGCCAATCCACTTCTCGACTTCCTATCAGCCTATCTGATCCTGAGTTATAACTTGGAGCCTCCTCGCAGTCAGTTACTCGATAGACTCGCCCGCCTCGTCTCCACCAATAGGCTCGGTCTTCGCAGGTTGCGAGGCTGGGGTTCGCTCGGGCAAGAGTGAGAATTTGCCATCAGGGGTCCGATAGATGGCGATTCTGTGAACTGTCTCCCATCCAGCACTGCCTTCGCGGCGGATCTGGATAGTCAATACCTCAGCGTTCGGGTCGCTCTTTCCCGGCCAAACCGTAAAGCTTAGGAAATCTCCATTCGGTAGTCTGCTCGAGAATCTTGCCTTGTACTTCTGTCTCTCAGCCATCATAATGACCTAGTGCCTCCCATGGCGTATTAAGATGAATCTCTCACGGAAAGAGCATCCCTCTCAAAGGGCTCAAGTTATTACTTGTGGAAACTCGGATAGGGATTGATAGTCTTGCTCTCAGGAGTGCTTGTTGTTCTTCGAGCGCTGGAACGTGAAGATCTGATCGCGCTACACAAGTGGCAGAATGACGAGGAAATCATGCGCTTGGCCCGCTCTTTCCCGGACCATATGATCTCGAAGGATGCACTGGAGGCCGAATTCGCGAAAGAGCTGAAAGGAGAAGACACAGGAAGAAGAGCCTACATTATCGAAGAGAAATCCACACGTAAGCCAATCGGCTGGGCGACCATTCGAATCCACCAATTCCAGCGAAGAGTGACAACTGCCGATGTCGGTTTAGCATTAGGGGAAAAGACCGCCTGGAACAAGGGATACGGGACAGAGGCCGCTGAGCTACTACTGAACGAAGTGTTTAGACAACTGAACTTGCATCGAGCCGAATGGTGGACCTACGCCGAGAACAACCTCAGTATCCAACTAGCCAAGAAGCTAGGCTTCAAAGAAGAAGCCCGATTACGGGATGCCGTATTCTTCGACAACGGGTACCACGACCTGATGGTTCTCGGCCTGCTTAAACAGGAATTCGAATCAATCAAAGCAGTGTCGGAGACATCGCGTGGCGAAACGACCGTTAGCTATTTACAGAGCCCGTAGTACGACGCCTGCGATCTACATTGAGCACCCCAGACATCAAGGCCCAGAAAGGAGACACCGTATCCGTACATTATCTCGGACGATACCCAGGGGGGAAGGTCTTCGACACTTCAATGGAGAAAGAAGCGAAATCCGCAGGACTCTACAACCCCGCCCGAGACTACAAACCCTTGCAAGTAACACTCGGAACTGGAAAAGTCATCCAAGGATTTGACGAAGCCTTGATCGGCATGAAAATCAACGAGGAAAAAGAAGTCGTGATTCCTCCCGAGAAAGCATACGGAAAAGCCGGAAACCATCCCATGGCAGGTAAGACTCTACAGTTCAAACTCAGAGTTACCAACATCAAACGCCCCTAACGAGATTCCACCACAAGATGGCGACGAGACTCACTTGTACCATGTGAGGCTCATTCATTGGAACGAAGCCGAAGCCAAGGAGAAAGCAGATCGTCTGCGATCTGCAGGATATGTCGTGGAGTACGACAAGTTCACTCCAAGTCTACTCCGCGAGCGAGAAAATCCTCCCGGAGCAGTCATCATCGATCTGTCCCGGTTGCCATCTCAGGGACGGGACGTAGCCATGGCGTTAAGGTCCTACAAAACGACCAGAACAATACCCCTGGTCTTTGTTGACGGAGAGCTGGAAAAAGTAGAAATAATCAAGGCCCAGATTCCCGACGCAGACTACACAAACTGGGAGCGAATAGTCGAAAGACTGGAAGACGTCATCGGGCATCTCCCCGAAGAACCCCCCCGCTCTCGGTCACGCCTAGAGGGATACGCAGATTCACCCCTGTACAAGAAACTCGGAATCAAACCAGGAAACACAATTTCACTTGTCGGGGCGCCTCAGAGATTCCGGGAAACCTTAGGCGAGCTACCAAAGGACGTGATGCTAAGAGACGGCGTCAGAAATGAGTCTGACCTTACTCTCTGGTTTGCGAAGTCGCGAAGAGAGCTAGAAGATAGGATACAACGTCTGAAGCCTTTTTCGAAGAACGCTGGCTTATGGATTCTCTGGCCCAAGCAGAGCTCTGGGCTTCAAACGGACTTGGGACAGCCAGTAGTCCGCGAGGCAGGACTCGCCGCCGGGATGGTTGATTTCAAGATCTGTTCGATCGACAAGACATGGTCAGGGCTCCGATTCACTCTAAGAGAGAAGTAACACCGAGTCTCCGCGGCAGTGGTAACACAACAACAGTACCGGGGGTTTGGTGGAAGGGCCTGGCCGTAAGTTT
Source organism: Candidatus Bathyarchaeota archaeon (assembly GCA_005888755.1). GTDB lineage: Archaea > Thermoproteota > Bathyarchaeia > 40CM-2-53-6 > 40CM-2-53-6 > 40CM-2-53-6. The sequence continues at coordinate 94,097 of VBBQ01000028.1, read as the reverse complement.
GACTTTTCTATTGGAGAGACTTCTAACAAGTCGGACAAAGATAGGAATGCACCCGGGGCATTATTCTTGAGTCTGGTAGACCTTCTAATCTCAATTGGCAGCGCTGGATTGGCAGTCTTTAGCCTGCCTACCGTGCTAAACAAGAATTCTCAGGTTCCAAGGAGGACCGCGAGTATTCCTTCGGCGTCCATCCTGACCTATTTCGTTCCGCTATTCGCGATCAGCGGATTAGAGCTCACTGCCATAACCATCGCGGGACAAGCTGTCGTGTGGTGGCTAATCGTGGCGTTCAGGCCGGTTAGAAAGATGCGATAAACTGGTGACATGGTGCGCACACACAAGTTAAGAGTTTTAGCAAGAATAACTTCTATGGGAACTTAGAGTGTCCCGCAAACCCATAAAACGTCGGTCCAAGTCTCAATAACTTCAGCAGTACGGCACACATAGGGCTGGAATCCTTTTGGGACAAGTGCAGGACGAAGAATACTTGGGCGGGCTGTCAAGCGGGCGGATGCTCAAAGCGGGTGGAATCGCCGGCTACGGGATCTACGCGACCACGAAGAGGCTAATTGGGGTGAAGAGCCGGAGAGCACTGCTCAAACAGTTGGCAGGGGCACCGCTCGGAGGCATGGTTGGAGCCGCCTTGGGGTCGAGGCTTTCCCGGGACGAGAGTGCTCGTGTGATTTCCGATCTGGAGCAGAAGAAGGACTTCGAGGTTCCGAGAGGGAACATCTCTCGGATCGAGTTGAAGAAGCCCTCGTTCGTCCACCGCGGACACCTCTTGATCAATACTATCTCGGGCGAGCCTGTCAAAATACTCCTGGCCGACAAGGGAGACTTTGAGAGGCTGGTCCAGTTGATGCAGGCATTTCGTTCTGACGTCGTCACGGTCGTCTGACACGGATTTCCTACCTTTCGGAAAAACTCTTGGACGATTTCTGGTCAGCGGTGTCTGTAGAAGGGCTCTATTCCAGCGAAACGCCGGTCGCGAGTTTCCTCGGGAGTGATCTCGACTATGTCCATCATAACTCCCTGTGCTAGTCTCGTGTGTCCAATTCTGTCTAGATCGGCAACGATCTCTCCGAATCTGGTCTTCTTACGGTCTCTTACACGAACCCCGATCATTGGATGCCAAGGCTCGTTGAGTGAAGCTGCCCTGACCTCGGCAAGATAGGCCTCCTGAATGTCTCCCCTCTCCGTGAAATATTTCCAAGCCTGGTCAAGGAAGGCTTGAGGAGGTTCTGTTGCCGGCCTAGACTCGTATTCGGTTCTAGCCTGTACCTGGACCGTAGTGTCCAATTCTTTGGATCGACCCTCGAGGAGCAGTTGAATCTCGTGGTGCGTGAACTCTTTCCCGAACGTGCATCCTCAGTTCAAAACCATCACAGACTGGGGATGAATCGCCTTCAACACGTTCCGTGCCTTTGTGCTAAACCATGGCTTCCCGCGGAAGCCGTCTCCGAGTGCTTCCCTCATCCTAGCTAGGGACGTGTAGGCGGCGGTGATCCTTTCGCCCTTGTGATCAAAAGCGGCTATCGAAACCTCGGTGTTTTCCGCCGTTCGAGAGTGTTCTCCCTCCACCTGCACATTTGGACCCTTAATCTCCCCGATGCAGAAAATGTCTGAATCCATGAACTCGATGAGGAATCTCTGACGCGCTGTGACATCGTTAGCGCCGGCCAGGAGCAACTGCTCCACTCGGTTTTCCGGCCGGTCCCGTTTTCTCCCGAACAAGGGCACCCAGAACCACATGATCGAATAACATTTGCTAATGAGTCTGACGAAAAAAGGGTCGACACGACTCTTTGAACGCCCAAATTTCGTCACTAAACACTCAGATCTCACAGATTCAAACGTTCAACTCACAACTCGGCGGAACAAACAGCAACCTCGTAGCACGAATCGGAACAACTCCAATCCCAGGTAAGCCTGTTAGAAGCTCAAGTTTCAAACCAGACCCAGACATGGAGCCCGCAACGAAGCAGGGCAGGTGACATGGTGCGGCCGCCGGACACCTAGCATAAGTGCAAATCGCATACGGAGACCGATTTTCGGGTTATCCACCCAGAGGTTACAACACGCTAGGGCGCAAAGGCCTTGGAGATTCGCTGCAACTCAGCTATTTCATGATCCGTCGCGATTTCCGCCATAAGGTCCCACACAACAGTCCCGCCCCGATGAATCATCAGTTGCCTTAGGTCAGCTACATCCGCGGTGCGTCCTGCTCTGTGCTTTGCGAGTATTAGTCCCTCCAAGCAAATAACCCTGACTTCCTTCTCCCCAAGCCTTAGTTGAACTGCGTTTTTCAAAATCCAAGGCACAGGTATCCCTCCCACGTCTCTCGTGTAGAAATCGACCTTAATTCCGCGGGAGGTGAGCCACGATCCCTTAGATCCTTGCCATTTTGTGTATCCCAAACGGGTTAGTTTTTGTTCATTCAACGGTGCAGCTATCGCTAAATCAATGTCTCTTGTCGTTCGATACTTGGAATAATGGTTTACGGCAAATGCGCCGACAAAAACCACCCTGCCAAGCTCATCGGTTATCTTAATCGCTTCTTGTTCCAGACTGGGCGCCAAGCTCATCTCTGACCTTCAGTACATCTTCGGCCTTGAAGATTCCTCGTACATGGGGATCCAGACTTTCATTGTGAACGATCTCAATCGCGATGGCATCGAGTAAACTTCTTCCTCCATAAGCAATGCAATCGAGGTAGACCCGCTGGATCTCATTTCTGAACACTCCTATCCGCGGGATGATGACTACTCTACCCTGCGTGCCTTCCGAGAACTTGTGTTCTCTCAGCGTTCTTGCTGCTTGGTCAACATCGTCAACATAAATGAAAAGCAAACGCGGAGATTGGAGCTTCGTAAGTTCGTATGCGCGATAATCCAACGTTATGACGCCTTTCAATATTTGTATAGCGAGTCTCACATCGTTTTCATTGTAGGACAAGCCAAAAAACCGCGCTTGCTTTAGGGCTTGCAATGATGGAAGGAGATTCGACCAAAGATTGAATGGTTGAAACAGACTGGAACGAATTGTGAAATAGCCTTCTTTAATTTGCTCCGCAAATCCAGCTTCCCGGAGTTTGCTCAATATCCTATACGCTGTAGCTCGAGAATCGGTTATCTTGCGCAGCTCATTTATGTGGTAAACTGGTTTTTCTCCGATTGTCTGTGCTATCGTTAGTTCCGGCCTTAGTGTCATGCATGGATATGCGTGTTGGTAGATATATAAATACGTCTCAACCATGAGACGCGCATATAGAAGAATAAACTATATCCTTGGGCAAAATGCCGTTCATAATACCCCGATAGCTCAGAAAGCTGTCGCCACCCGATATATCGAAACCCGAAAATTTCGTGTTCCGAGAATGTTGCCGTGCGGAATATTGGTTATAGGGTGCCCGTCCGCTGAACCCCCTTATGAAAATTCCGAACACTTCACGAATAGCCAAGACAACTCTTCTCTCAATTCTGTCCCTTGCAGGCTTAATGTTTCTAGCCCCGGGCGCCCTTCAGCCAGCCTCCGCGGACGGAGGCTCCACGAAGACCCCGACCTTCAGCAACTATGAGCTCGCCGGGAACCCGTTCACAACCGGTGCCAGTGTAGGTACGACCTGCCCCAACTCTCTTCGGACCTGTATGAACACGGAGGGAGAACCATCAATTCGGGCAGCCCCTGATGGCAGCTTCTACGGTTCGTCGGAGAACGTGTTCTGCGTCATCGGTGGGCAGTGCGGTGGGACCTTCGCCTACAAGTCAACCGACGGCGGCCAACACTTCACCACTCTTCCTTTGCCGAACAGTGCGTCCTCGGGGAGGATTGGATTCTCTCCTGCGGGCGGTGATACTGACATTGCGGTCGCGCCTGTTCGAAACCTGAACGGCTTCTTCAACATCTACGCAGCAAGTTTAGCCACCTCCCCTCCGCTAGCGAATGTTTACGTGTCTACGAGCAAAGACGGAGGCGGCTCGTGGCTTCTCAACCCAACCGGAGCTAGCATTCCAGTTGATGACCGGGAGTGGATCGCTGCCGATGGGGCTGACAAAGTGTGCGTGTCCTACCATGCTATTTCGGCCACCAACGATATTTTCGTCACGTGCAGCCTGGACGGTGGGGCCACTTTCACCCAGACGGGAAACGCGTTTGACCCAGCACACGTGGCTTTCCTGGCCGGGTTCAACAACGTTATCGGCAACCTAGCCATAGACCCACGGAACCATGCGGTTTACCAAGTATTCAGCTCCGTTGCGAGTGCTGCAGAGTTGGCCCAGTGCACAATCTTCTGCCATGTTCACACAGTTTGGATAGCCGTATCCACCGACGGGGGTCTGACGTTCACCGACACCATAGTGTACAACAACCCGAACACCAATCTTGACTATGGCCACCAGTTCATCAACGTGAGCGTTGACATCGCTGGAAATATCTACGTCGTCTACAGCGACAACCACAACATCTTCTACAGCTTCTCCAAGACCCTCGGACAAACCTGGTCCGGGCCGTTCCAAATCAACAAAGGACAGTCTAAAACAGCCATCTTCCCCTGGAGCAGCGCGGGAAGCGATGGCGCGCTGGATGTAGTATGGTACGGGACAAACTACTTCGACGGCGTAAACCCACCGGACAACTACCCGATGACAGCCGCATGGAAGGTCTACTTCAGCCAGAACCTCAAGGCAACTACCCCGGGAAGCACCTGGAGCCAAATCGCGGCATCAGGAATAATACACTACGGCGGCGTGTGCGAATCCGGTGTTACCTGCACCGGAAACAGGGACCTGCTCGACGACTTCGGTGTAGCTGCGAGTCCGACTACCGGCCTCGCTGCAATTATCTACACGTCTGACCAGTTCGTGGACAGTACCGCAGAGCCTGCGACCCGTCGGTCATCTACAAGCCCATTCTGTACGCGAGACACTACCAACGATATCGACTGTGAGCACACGAACATTGCAGTCCAGACCGGGGGCCCGGGTGTCATCATCACGACGACCGCCACCATGCTCGCCGTGGCACCCACCACTCTTACGGGACCGGTTCTGGCAGGAAGAGACAGCTTTGCCGTGACGGTAATGCCTACGCTTCCTGACATGACAACGCGAACCCCGGCAACCATCGCGACACGAATCCTAGGTACGTGAACCGAACGTTAGGGCTGACCCTCCCCTCTTTTTTTTGGGAATTTCTCTTCTACAGCTCGAGCGTTGTTTCACGCCAAAAGAGACTACACCTCTCTCGCGGTCCTGACGCTCCCACCCGACAGTGACATGGAGACAATTGCGGCAATGAAGGCGTAAACAATGCGAGGGAGAGCCTCACCTGCAAAAGTCTGGTTGGTCGGTCGCACTGAGTCATGCATTTCGTCAACCGATAAGTCCATTCTCTGGAACTGACCGGCGTCTTTCCCGCTTAGTGCGGTGCGGTACTAGCGCACCAACCTTTAGGTGCAAATCGCAACCCGATTTTCAAATTTTTTGTTCGTGCTTGTGTGAGATTTGGCCTAGTTTGGTGCGGCCGCCGGGATTTGAAGTCCCGAGCCGTTGTTTAGACGGCTTCCCGGGTCGTTGGGTTGGAAGCCCATTGGACGCCTTCAGGGCTATGTCCTAGACCAGGCTAGACTACGGCCGCTGGCCCAAGGCGTTTAGGCCATAGTCTTTTCTGCCTTACGATTGGGAGAGAGCACCGAGTCATTGTGGTTGAACGGGTTCAGAACCTTGCAAACGATTGAGTTCGAGACAGGTCTCAACTAGTCTTAGGAATCTGACAATGCCTGCCGGGATGTTTTGAAAATCGTCCCGCTCGAACACAATCCAGTTCAGGCCTGTGACTATCTGAATGAGAGGAGCCAAACCTCATCAGAGACGAACAAAATTCTTGGAAATCGGGTAGCGATTTGAATCTAAAGGGTGGTGCGCTGGTGGCGCACCGCATCACTTGGACTTTGGGTCTGGCACTGTGAGCCAGGAAGGATCTTTCTCGGCTCGACTACGGGCCAAGGGTAAGGCAGCTTGTATGTAGCGGTAAGCTGGTGCGCGAATCCCACCTCACGGACTATCCCGTCTCTTTCGGGAGATTAGGTCATCGCCACATCCTCAGGCAGCTGCTGGCGTTGCGTTCGTTCGCTTCGGTCAAAACTCAAATTTCGAGCCCTTTCCCATAGGTAATCTCATCCCTGGATGAGAGAGTCCTACCTCGTAGTGGGAATATGCCCTAGACATGCATTGGACTACAAATCTCGACAACGGTTCTTCTGACGTGTCGACCGGCCAATCTGTATCGGACGTGTGAAAGGGGCTATCAAGCTAGCCGATTGGGAGGAACTCGACTCCATATTTCGTCGTGATCGCGTTGACCTTTCCTATGTCCGGTGGTCCCGGCGGCATCGCGCTGATATCCTCGAACACTTTCTCCATCCCACCTGGTACCAGAACGACGAGAGTCTTGCCTATGGTATTCCCGGTATTCTTGAAAGCGTGCGGTGCCTCTCTTGGTAGAACGACAATCGTCCCTTTAGTTGCTTTGAACTTACGGTCGCCGCATTGGAATTCGTACTCTCCCTCCAGGACAATGAACGTCTCTAGTTCGCGACGATGTATGTGCAGTGGTGCGCCTTGTCCAGCGGGGGTGACATCCTCGGATATTGAATACGCGCCACCGGTCATTTCACTCGGTACCTTAATCGTGATCGTATCCGCGAAAACGTTACACTTCTTTCCTTCACCCGGTGAGACAAAACTAGCATCCTGAGCTGTTATCATGACGAGCCTAGATCGCTTACTCGTTATTTAATCGTTAAGAGCTGGCTCCTCCTATCCTCATCATCTCTGGCAAAGTAGGTCGAGATTATGGCGTTCAACAGAGTCGAAGGCGAGCGTCCATTCCACGGCGTCGCTTCGGACCTTTCGGATCATGGTGTTAGCCCTTTTCATTCTCTCTATCGGCCCTCTAGTCCCTCTCAAGCGCCTGTCAACTCTTGAATCCTGATGCTTTTCCGGGGGATGTTTCAGGGTTCCGTTAGAATGAAATCTTGACGTGTTAGAATAACCGCCGCAGTCTTCAGATTCGTGTTACGAATTAGGCAATTTGTTGATGCTCTCTAGGGCTGCTGGTTTTGAATAATCCGTAGATGAGATCTTCATGACTCTGAAGTTAGATTAGAGTCCAAGACGATTTCTTCAGGTCGGACTCATCTGCTATTCATCAACCACTCCTTTCGAGCGAGGCCTCGTTTGGTAAGAGAGTAATGGAACATTCCTGACTTACGGGTACGGCTCAGGAGTCCTTGTCTCCAGTAGCGCATGAGAGCCATTTCGACCGCTTTGTCCGTCAATTTGAGAGTCTTTTCTGTGGCCAGGAGCTGGCGGATTTTGAGACTGTCGAACTCCTGTGCCGACTCGAATAGGCTGAGTACGCGGATCTTGAGCTCGTTATAGTGCATTGGTGCGAAGCGTGGAAGGACTAATCAGATAAAGCTATAGTGGGAGATTCGATTCGTGAGAATTCTCTTAGCGTGTTCTTGAGAGGGCTGGGAGTAACACCTTGTATGACTTCCCGATTCCGTTGTTTCGGCGAAACACTTTCACTTTCACTCCCGTTTTCCAGAGTAACACCTTGTAGGAAGAGGTTCGGGACCGAAAATCGTTATATATCTACAACGAGGAACGCTCGGGCTGAGCATAATTGTCCGACTTGGAAGCAGTTCAGAGCTCAGTTCAGCCCGGCCAGCCCACCGGGACGATAGAAGTCACGGTTAGACACAACGGGGCAGAGACCAAGGTCATAGGAAATCCCGAGAATGTTGTTCGCGAACTTGTCATCTTCTTCTCGAAAGCCTACCCTTCCCTTGAACTAGCATCAAAGCTCGTACTCTCCATTGACAGCGCGGAGTTTCTCCAAAGCTGCGCTGGAGTCCTCGCCTATTCTCCCGAGGGGCTTGTGATCCTGAAAGATACCACGACTTTGAAGGATCGAGAGCTGATGATGCTTCACGTTGCCGGAGCTCGGATGTTCTACCTAATGGGAAAGAAAGAGAACGATTCAATCTCACTGGAAGAACTGGCCAAGATCACGGGGCGCGTAACCGGGACCATAGCAGGTCGGCTCAGCGAACTAGTCCGAGAACAACTCATAGAACGAATCGGAAAAGGCTCCTACAGATTGACCACAATGGGACAACGAGTCGTCATCCAAACCCTGATGCCAAAAGCCGCGCAGTTACCGGAGAGGTAGAGAGCAATGATAGAGCGTCCAAAGATCAAGGTTCAGATCGAATGGGGAGACATCAAACACACAGTCGAAGGCGACCTAGAGACGGTAGTGCAGGAGGTTATGCGGTTCGCAGCACAGGTCCTGCCCAACTATTCACTTGCATCGAAACTGACGTTTGCACCGGACTATTCGTCGATGGTAGACGACCTTTCGGAGACGGTCAAACTCACGCCTGAGGGTGAGGCTGTCTTTCTGAAGCCGGAAATGTCGGCAGAAAACTCAATCTCGCTCGTCCTTCTAGCGACTCGGGTTGCCCACGCGGTGGGTGCTCGACCTAGCGTCGATATGAGCCCTGAGAATATCAGCAAGGCTATCGGAAAATCTGTTAAGACAGTCCGCAACACCTTGGCGATGTTGGGGAAGACCGGTATCGTCGAACGGACCCACGAAGGAAATTACAGGTTATCAATCCAGGGAATCCGCAAATCGCACGAGATAGCGAGAGGCGTAACCGCGCGGGCGGCGACTTCCCAGCATGAAACAAAGGTGACCGCGCCAGGATGATAATCGAGAGGGTGCGGGGACAGGCGGGAGAGGGGGATCTCCCGCCCAATACTGGGGGAATCTAACCTTGCTCCACCGCACCCAGGAACTAACTGAACCTCTAGCACAATTAAAAAGCATACCGGAGGAGCTGCAACATCCAATACCGGAAGCGCTTCTACAGCTCTCGACAAAATCGATGCAATCGCTACGTGGGTCCACCCTCAACCCGCGGACCGTGTCTCTCGTGGATATGGGATTAGATGATGGAGATTCTGACGAGCAGCTGGAAATCGGCGCATCGTCGATCGCAATGGGTTTGAAACGCAGCCCGATCAATCCACTGAGAGACATTGTACCAATAGCCGCATGCGATGCGTCCAGCGTCAAGATCGGCGAGACAGAGACCGGAATGATCTTCGCCATACGCGCGGTAGCGGTCTGGAGACAGCCCGAGAGAATTGCTTTCACGCGCTGGGGACCATTGCTCTTCCACATTCCAAACTCTGATGGCCAACAAGAAAAGTACCGAGATGATGAGTCACGGGCTTTCGGCGGATTGTCAGTCAAGACCCTCCGCGTTCTGACGAAGCTGAGGAATCATGTGGAACGCTGGGTCCAGGAAGAACTAGCAATCACGGTCAAGGATGGTATTGTGCTGCTGGACGGGTCGTTGACCGCAGGGACTCCCGACAATCCTTCGAGCAGAGTTCAACGAATCCTCTCAACCGCTCGCAACAATAACAGCATTGTCATCGCGCTCTCGAAATCCACTCAGCTTACGGTTGGAGGGAAGAATATTCTCGGCTTCTTCGACGCCGAAAAGATCCCGCATATCATCGACATAACATCAGTTGTCAAGAACGAGTACCCAGCCTATCCGATCAGATTCCTTGGACGAGTCTGCGTCTCGAAGCTCTCACCAGATGGTTTCCTGTTCCGAACCGATATTGACAAGGATACTGACGAACAACAAGCATTGGTTGCTCTCGGGCGAATTGCCGGAACCGATGTTATCTTCCACGGCTACCCTGAGACGTTGAGGATTGCCCACATCTTCAGTACTTTCACCGCGAACGAGATCCTCGCAGTCCAGCGGTTCATTGCCTTCAATCATCATGTCAGTCTTCAGGCTCGGCCGAATCTTCGGCGGTCTTTGTTCGGACCATTTGGATCGAGCAGGTACGTGGCCTAGATGCGAATCTACCGGAAGGAGGCTGACGAGGTCCAGCTCATAGCCTTCCCGGACGAACATGTTCAGAAAGGCGACTATTTCGTCATCGAGGATCCCGCTCAGTCAAGAGGCTTGCTTGTCCAAGCGATTGACCTCCAATACGCCAACGTTCCAGGGGTCCTTGAGGACATTCTCAGAGACGTGATGACGGACGGGGAGCTGTCGGGGCAGGATGTCGACCCGCTGAACATTTCGAGCCAAGTGGACGCCTTGAAAGATACGAGATTGGCTGTCTGCAAGATCCGCGGGACAATCGCGCAGGACGGGAGTCTTTCGCCCAGCTCTTCCTGGTTGCCATCGCGGACATCATCAAAGATTCGACCCTACCCGGTCAACCGACTGATAATGAACGGTGGAAAAATGCCAGTCAAGCTCGGACACAACGATGGCGAACCAATCAGCGTGGACGCCAGCGGACTAGATGGCGGTCTAAACATAATCACGGGAAGAAAAGGTTCGGGCAAGTCTCACCTGGCGAAGCTACTTTTGTTGTCGATGGCGGGATGGGGTGCGCCTTGTATTGTCCTGGACGTTAACGGGGAGTACATCAACCTCCACAAGTCTAAGGATGGACGACAATCATCGGCAAGGCTGACGGTCCTAGCCCCTAGGAGTGGGCTGAACTTCTCCATGTCCAAACTAGGGCTGAGAACAGTCGCTGGAGTCTTGAGTCATGCGCTCGACCTTCCGGCAACCTCATCCAAGGTCTTCACCACTATCTGGAAAGATCTTGAAGCTCGAGGAGATCTGACTCTCCCAACAGTGATCCAGGCGGTCCAGTCGTGGAGTTGCCATGACAGCGTTCGCGAAGCTCTAACTTCCAGGTTGCAGGTCTTGATGGAATCTGGATTGTTTGACGAGGCGAACCCGTTGACCGAAGAGAGGATTCTCCACACCATCGAGGGAGGCGGAGTCTTAGTGGTTAATCTGAAAAATCAGAGCCAGATCGTCCGAAGAATACTAGTCGAGATCTTTCTCGGAGAACTGACCAAAATTCTCTCTTCCAACTGGCTTAAGGCCGTGTTTCTCTTCGCCGAGGAAGCGCACCTCTACCTACGGGATACCTACTGGGACGATATTGTTACCCGGATGAGACATATTGGACTATTCACCACTTTCATCACGAACCAACCGGATACAGTCCAGGAGGCGATCTACCGCCAGGCGGACAACGTGTTCATCTTCAACTTCACAAACGAACACGACATTGAAGCTATCGGCAAGGTGGCGAAGGCGGACAGCGATACGATACGCTACCTTGTCAGAGGAATACCAACCAGACGATGCTTGCTACTAGGGAATGTCGTCAAAGACTTGCCGCTAATGGTAGACGTCGAGCAGTTGGATGTTAGAACGATGGGCGAGACACGGCTCTTCTTCTCCTAGTAAGAGCAAAAATGCACTAATCATCTGATGGAAATCGATCAAGCCGGTACCTTTGCTCCCTCTAGACGCTTCTTTCTGGCACGAAACGCGCCTGAACCCTGGTTGTGACCTGCGTCTACTCTCGGGCCATCTGCACTAGGTCGGACGGCTGTTTCTTACTGTTCTCGGACAGACTCATTATTCCCCCGGTGAGGCTTTGACCCGGTATTCCCTTTGCGGCAAGGATCTGTGCAACGCGCAACGACGTGCCTCCAGCCATACAGACCAATAGGACCTTCCGATTATCCTTTGGGAGAATGTTGCTGATGTTATCGGGTATCTTCTCAGTCGAGATTAACTCCTGCACGTCAGATACTCGTGCGACCTTGATCTTACTCTCATCACAGCCAAGGGACGACGCAACGAGTTTGATGCCATCCTCCTTCGGGACGAACATGCCATGAGTCCAGAGAACCTCGCCATAATCTGCAACGCTGGAGCTGGCCTGTGAAAGAGTCACTTCGAGCGGAGGAGGTGCTTGCGCCACCGTTCCAAGGGTGCTCCGGTACTTGTCGATTCCATCGGCGAGCATCACCACGAACTTGTCCCCGACACCGTAGTTCAACATCTGTAGACATGCGTAGAGGGCTAGCGCGCTGCTTTCTCCAATGTCGTAGCCTCTCCCGACGAAGAAGCGAAGGACGCGCCTCGCTGGTTCGAAGTCAACCTCATGCTGTCCTGCATACAGGGCTGGATTGTAGAATCTCAGGCCCAGGGCCTTGTCCTTCGTCCGGATTCCTGCGACGTCTTGATTGTTGAGGGGGAATACTACGTGGACAGATTTCTTGCCATATTTTGTCTGGACGTACTTGCCGATACCGGCTGATGTGCCTCCTGTCCCGAAGGCGGAGATTAATTTGAAATCAGCGAGCGAAAGCTCACGCTCTCTTAACTGTTGATCTATCTCTGGTGCTGTTACGGCCTCGTGCGATTTGACGTTCAGCTCGTTATCGTATTGTTCAGGGCAGAAACCTCCGTAGATCTTTGCTAATAGTTTCGCGAGGTTGATCGCGTCTTGTCTTGCGAGGAGACCTTCTATCTCGTTTCGCGACTTGTCGAACTGCACTTTGCTTAGGCCGAGATCAGCTAGCTGTTCGCGGACATTGTTCGCTGTCGCCTTCACAATAACCAGGTTCTGGTCCATTGCCAATGCTGGCGCGGGGCAGATATCGATGTCTAGGTTCACGGTCTTCGATGAATTCTTGTTCAGCTCATCCAGTACCCCACTCTGAAGCTTCCTTGAAACGAGAAAGACGACATTGATGCCGATCCTTTCGAGCATCCCGAGGGCGATACCAAAGTTGCCGGAGGTTGCTTCAAAGACCGTTTGACCAGTTCTTAGCTTGCCGGAGGCAACCGCGTCTTCGATTATTTCGATGGCAGGGCGAACTTTGACCGAGCCACCCATGATCTTCGAATCAAACTTTCCGAAGATCTTGATGTTCTTGGCAGGTATTTCGAGGCCATATTCGACGCGCGCGCACTCGACGAGGGGAGCTGTCAGGTCTTCCAACGGCGTTGCATTGGCGAAGGCCTTGCGTCCATCTCTTTCGACAATGTGAGGGACTTTGCTCTTTATCTCGCTCTGGAACCGCTTGAGGAGTGCTTCGTCGACTTGGCGCTTGGCGGTGGCTTCTTGCAATCCTTATCCAATCGATAGGGGATACGGCTTTATATAACGTATGTCATAAACGCGCTCTATGACCCAGACATACAAGGCACCGGATGTTCCAACCGAGCAGGTAACTCCCGAGTTCGTTAGGGACCAACTGTTGACCTGTTTCGAGAGCGCTAACAAAGAGTTCGCCACACTTCTCAACCAACCAGTCACCGACGAACAGCTTAAACAACAAGTGAAACAGTTCGTAGAATCAGTTTTCGTCAACTGTGGCGCTAGCTACACGGACCCGACAAAAGATGGAATCTTGACTGCGATGAACCAGTGCAGAACCAATGCTGAGAAGATGATGGGGCCACAGGGTGCAGACATCATACAGCACCACTACGATGAAATGATGAAGCTGGTCGACAGACTACCGGAACGGCCTGTCTACGCCGCTACGTCTCGTCTTGTCTGATCATGACAAATGTGAGGTCAGCATATATCCAAAACCTCTCTTCTCGTAAGTCATTAGTACGCCCCTCTCCGCACGACTCCCAGAATTGGAGTCCGTTACAACCCAACAGCTTCACACTCCTAGATCCGTCCGAATAGACCGCATTGTCGACGAGACGCCATCAATCCGTTCCTTCTGGTTCAGCGATTCTACTCTGCACAGCGCAAAGCCCGGCCAGTTTGCCATGGTGTGGGTCCCAGGAGTAGATGAAGTTCCCATGAGCGTACTAGCGATTCATGGAAGGTCCGAGGCGGGGGTCGTAATCAAGAAGGGTGGACCAGTTAGCACTGCCCTCTGGGAGAAGAAAGTTGGCGACAAGTTCTGGGTCCGAGGCCCATATGGCCACCCGTTCAGCGTGGGACACCACCACAAACTCCTCGTTGTAGGCGGCGGAACAGGTCTTGTTCCCCTGATCTCTTTCCTCGTCCATCTGAGAGGACGAGATGTCACACTGATCACCGGTGCGAGAACGTCGAGCGAGCTCTTGTTCAAGGAATGGTTGCTCAGGGAAAGCAAGGATCACCACTTCAAGCTCTTCTTCGCCACCGATGATGGAACCTATGGGGAGAAGAACCAGGTGCCAAAAGTCGTCGAACACGTGCTGAAGGAAGGAAGCTTCGATGCCATCTACACCTGCGGACCTGAACCCATGATGAAGCTGGTATACGATCTGGCCATGCAGAAGAGATGCCACATACAAGTCAGCCTTGAACGAGTATTCAAATGTGGAATCGGAATATGCGCCGCCTGCGTAATCGGCCCATATCTCGTGTGCCACGACGGACCAGTATTCTCCGAAAGAGAGCTCAGTGGCATGCCAGAGTTCGGAAAGACTCGACGAGACTTATCAGGCAAGAAAGTCCCGCTAGGTGCAGGACATTGAGTATTCCCTCAATGTGGCCTAGCCTTGGACAAGGAACGATTAAATATCTCACGGCGCCTCCTAAGCCTTCGGAAGGAATAGGCAATCCCAACTCACGGCTCGCTAACAAAGGCAGGAAAAGTCAGACAGCAGACCCCAAAGATTCAGGCAATGAACAAGCCAGGTCTATCGCCGAGAGAGAGAGTTAGGCGGAATTCTGAGAAGAGGTTCGTCCTCGGCAGAAAACCAGGACAGAACTATATCAGGGAAATGAGGACTCGTTAGAGTCTGTCATCTTATTCTCGCGGAACACAACTCCAGTCTTTTGTAGGCTGCTACCTTATTAGCGGCAGGCACTGATGGTTTCTCGTCGATTCCAGATGGAGAAAGAAGTCAATCAGATGCCGCGCGGACTTATGGCACGAGCCGTACTGTCGATAATCACCCTAGCGGCTTTTCTGGCCGGATCTCTAATCTTTGTAGGCTTCTACACCTCGGGCTACGATCTTTTCCAAAAAATCGTTGTAGTCCTGGTTGCCATGATTATTGCAATTGCCGCCCTCGCGATCCTATGGATAACCTATGCCGGTCGCTGGGCCGGTCGCAGAGGGATGATGGGCCGGTGGAGAGACTAGCCCGCCAACAGTCGAACTGCCAAGTTCTTATCTAGAATGCCGTTCAGCAAGCGTCCGCGAGCTACTTTCGGGACCCCTGCGCATTGTCTCTAGTAATAGACGCTTTGCTTATCGTCCAATCGATCCTAGTGTTCCTTCTAGCTGGATACGAGTATCTTACCCTGATGCACTTCCCGGCGTTGCCAGAAGGTTCCATTTCCACTCTGAACAGTCC
Organism: Candidatus Bathyarchaeota archaeon; assembly: GCA_005888755.1. Classification (GTDB taxonomy): domain Archaea; phylum Thermoproteota; class Bathyarchaeia; order 40CM-2-53-6; family 40CM-2-53-6; genus 40CM-2-53-6. Next base: position 78,850 of record VBBQ01000028.1, on the reverse strand, counting down.
CAGTGTCTCGATTATTCTTCCAGTTCGAAATCAAGCAAACACAGTCTCGGAATGCGTGGCCTCACTGGTTGGATTAGACTATCCCCAGAAAGAGATCATCGTAGTTGATGGCAATTCTAGTGATGGGACCCAGGACATCCTCAAGACCTTCGATGGTAAGATCAAGCTTGTCCTGGAAGAACCGCTTCCTCAAGGCTGGGTAGGAAAGAACTGGGGTTGCCACCTAGGCTACAAGCTGGCGGTGGGTGCTCTTCTCATGTTCACAGATGGCGACTCTATCCATTCACCCGACAGTCTGGCGAAGTCAGTGAATTATCTGGAGACCACAAAAGCCGATCTGGTAACTCTCGCTCCTGCAGCGATACTTCGAACTTTCTGGGAGAAGCTTCTCCAACCCCCTATCTTCTGGCTGATCATGATGTTCGTTGGTGGCAAGTGGGTTAACGACGATAGCAAACCTCGTTGGGCCCTCGGAAATGGCCAGTACATGCTATTTCGCCGTGAGGCCTACAACAAAGTCGGCGGACACTACGCAGTACGTGATAGAATATCGGAGGATTACTCACTAGGCAGGCTGATCAAAGCGAATGGTCTCAGACTCAGAATGGTCACAGCCTCTGACTCGCTGGGTGTCCGGATGTACTCCAGCCTTCCGGAAATCTGGCGAGGATGGAGGAAGAACTTCTACTCCGTATCAGGAAATCATCCGCTTTTTCGGGCAGCGTATCGATTGGTACTCCTCTTCGCCTTTCTCGTTCTGCCCTTTTTCGTGCTCGGATACGGCATTTACCTTGCGCCAGCAACGCCCTTGAACGTCTACCTCATTACAGGTGCTTTCATGGCCTTCTTCCTATGGCTCGGACTGATCATTCTTGACCGGTCTGTCCGGGTCAGTCCTCTCTATGCGCTACTCCTTCCATTCGCTGTCCTAGTCTACATCGGAATAGGCATCGATTCCACTGTCAGAGGAGCACTAGGAATGGGATTTTCGTGGAAGGGACGAGTATACGGAAAACCCATAACTGGCCAAGTCAAACCCTCAGTTCCCTGAGAAAGCACGACCGGATTGTCGGTAGATTGAGCCAGACAACAGAAAACGTCTCCACCGAAATAATCGAGCGTCTTCTCAGTCTTGACCATCCTTCTCGTGAAGACATCAACCGGATCAAAATCGAAGTTTGCCGGTTGTACCGGTCGCCAACTGTTCCCCCTAACTCTGATCTTCTCCAGCGCATTTCTGGCTCCGAACTGGGCAGGCTCAAGCCTCTCCTGATGGGAAAACAGGTTCGAAGTGCTAGTGGTGTAACCACTGTTGCCGTGATGCCCAAGCCGTATGCTTGTCCGCACGGAAAATGCACATACTGCCCAGGTGGGCCTGACGTTGGCGTTCCCAGAGCCTATACGGGAAAGGAGCCAGCTGTCATGCGAGCTCTGGAGAATCAATACGACCCTTACCTCCAAGTTCAGAGCAGGATTACTCAGTTACGCGCAATGGGACACCCGGTAGACAAAGTGGAACTGATCCTTGTAGGCGGGACCTTTCCTTTCCTGCCCCGAACGTACCAAGAAGATTTCGTAAAACGGTGCCTGGACGCAATGAATGGCGTTGATTCGACTTCCTTGGAAGAAGCGAAGACCCTTGCTGAATCGGCGAAGGTCAGGAACGTCGGGATCACCGTCGAGACCAGGCCCGACTGGTCGCGGATCGGCCATGTCGACCACATGCTCTCCATGGGGGTCACACGCGTTGAGATCGGAGTGCAGACCCTGTACGACGATGTATACGAGAAAATTCACCGCGATCATACAGTCGCCGACGTTGTTGAGGCAACGCAGACTCTGAAGGATTCAGGAATCAAGGTTGGATACCACATGATGCTCGGACTCCCAGGCTGCGACGTGAAACGGGATCTGGACGCGTTCCGGAGAATCTTCGAAGACTCGGACTTCAGGCCAGACATGTTAAAGATCTATCCATGTCTAGTCACACCCGGAACCCAACTACACGAAGAATGGAAGAGAGGAGAGTACACGCCCTACTCCACGGAACAATCAGCCCGTCTCATAGCGGAGGTCAAACAATACGTTCCACGATGGGTCAGGATTATGAGGATCCAGCGAGAGATACCGGTCGATGGGATTGCGGACGGTGTGAAGCATGGGAATCTCCGCCAGCTCGTCGAGCAAGAGCTCATGAATCGGGGTATGAGGTGTCATTGCATAAGATGTCGAGAGGTCGGGATTACCTACCTCAAGAATGGCGAGAGTCCAGACTTGGAGCGGGTCGAGCTCAAGAGAATAGATTATGAAGGGTCCGGGGGAACAGACATTTTTCTGTCGTTCGAGGACCCCGAACATGACATCCTCGTTGGATATGTCCGAGTCAGGATACCCACGGAGAATGCCCACCGACCCGAAATTGCCTTACAGAACACCTCAATCATTAGGGAGCTCCATGTCTTCGGTCAGACAGTTCCAGTTGGGGACAGGCTAGCTGGCGCCTTTCAACACAAGGGCTACGGGTCCAAGCTTCTCGCGGAAGCAGAACGGATCTCTCGCGAAGAATACGATCGCAGAAAAATGCTCGTGATTAGTGCTCTCGGCACCAAGGGGTATTACTCGCGCTTCGGCTACACGCACGATGGACCTTACGTATCCAAGAGCGTAGCGTAAGAATCCTTAACCGGATACGTGAGTTGCTGGTTCACCCTGAAGGCATGATGCACGAATGACCGTTCTTGTCCTAGAGGGGTACCACGGAGGAGTCCTTCAAAAGCTGAGGAAGTCCAGGGCAAAGATCGGTAGCATGATTCGTCTCACTTTGAAATCTGGGGAAGTGTTCGAAGGGACCTTGATTCCTCGGTCCGAGTATTCTGATCCCACTCACATAGTCTTGAAAATGAAAAACGGCTACAACGTAGGCATCTCTCTCGACAGAACAGAAAAGCTAGAGGTCATCGGCGAGGGAGAGAAACCTCATTTCACCAAGCCTTCTCCACCAGCGAATCATGCCGGGTTGCCCAAGGTCGCAATTGTCAGCACTGGCGGGACCATCGCCAGTAGGGTTGATTACCGCACTGGTGCCGTGCAGCCTGCACTCACAGCTGCCGACCTAGCAAGCGTCGTCCCCGAACTCTCATCAATTGCAGAGATTGACACTCACATACTCTTCAGCGAGTACAGCGAAAACATAGGTCCAACCCATTGGAAGGGAATGGCCGAAGAAGTCGCCAAAAAGATAGCCAACGGTGCAGAGGGGGTTGTCATAAGCCATGGAACAGACACCCTACACTATACGGCGGCAGCTTTGAGCTTCGCCCTCGCAAACATCCCTGTTCCAGTCCTACTTGTTGGAGCTCAGCGATCTTCTGATCGTCCCAGCTCAGACGCGGCCTCAAATCTCACGGGGGCCGTTGCCCTGGCCGCTCATGCCGACATGGCCACCGTTGGTGTTGCCATGCACCGAGACCTCTCTGACCACATCATCGTTGCTCATCAGGGCACTAGGGTCCGAAAGTGTCACACGAGTCGCCGAGACGCGTTCAAGTCGATAAACTCCAACCCTCTGGCGAGCTACGATCTCAAGACTGGGCAGATCGAACTCAGCAAAGGAATAGCGAAGAGAGACAAGTCCCGGAAACTGGCGTTGAAATCTCGTTTTGACCAACATGCATACTTGATCAAGTTCTACCCCGGAATGAACCCCGGCATAATTGACTCGGCGGTTTCCACTGGGGCTCGAGGAATAGTCCTCGAAGGAACGGGGCTAGGTCATGTTTCCGGACACTTATTCGATTCCGTGAAAAAAGCGTTGAAGCGGGAGGTTCCAGTCTTCATGACTTCCCAGACGATTTGGGGACGCGTCGATATGAACGTCTACAACACCGGACGCGACCTACTCAATCTAGGAGTCACTCCTCTTGAAGACATGATTGCAGAAACGGCTATCGTCAAGCTGATGTGGGTTGCAGCCCAGACCAAGTCAGCCGGCAAGATTCGAGAGATGATGCTTCAGCCGATCGCGGGTGAAATAACTTCGAGGACTTTGGTGGAGGCTTCCTAGTCGTCCATAGACTATCGCGCCGTTGGTCTCAAGGTCGGTGTCGAGATACACAGACAGCTCGACACTGAGCACAAGCTCTTCTGCTATTGTCCAACCATTCTATCGACGAAGTCGCCCACAGTCGCCTTTGAACGGCGACTTAGGCCTACACAGAGCGAGCTAGGCCAAATTGATCCCGCTGCTCTTTTCGAGTTTCACAAGGGCAAGACGATTACCTACGATGCAGACCCGGAAACCACGTGCCTAGTGGAGCTGGACGAGGAACCTCCCCACCCATTGAACCCGGAAGCGTTGGATGTCGCCCTGACCATGAGTATGCTTCTCCACGCGAAACCGATGGACGAGGTTCACGTCATGCGAAAGGTGGTCATCGACGGGTCAAACACAACCGGATTCCAGCGAACTGCGGTCATCGCACTCAACGGGTCAATAACCGTGGAAGGGGTTGAAGTTCCGATAGAACAAGTGACGGTTGAAGAGGATTCTGGACGAAAGACAGGCGACACAAAGACCTCGGTAATCTTTCGCATAGATCGGCTTGGAGTTCCGCTAATCGAAGTGTCGACGGGGCCAGTAATCCACGATCCAGAGCAGGCTGGAAAAGTTGCCTTCGCCATAGGTCGCATCCTCCGGGCAACCAAGAAAGTAAAACGAGGACTAGGAAGCATACGACAAGACCTCAACGTATCGATCAAGAACGGCGCCCTCATTGAGGTCAAGGGGGTCCAGGAACTCGAACTCGTTTCCAAGGCGGTAGGCTACGAAGTTCAAAGGCAGCTTGCGCTCCTCGAGATCAAAGATGAACTCCGACAGAGAAACGTAAAAGCTTCAGATATCAAAGAGGAATTCGTTGACATCACCGACATCCTTTCGGACTCAGAATCGAAGATCGTTCAATCCGCTCTCAACCAGGGAGGAGTAGCACTGGCTCTCGAACTTCCTAGTTTCAAAGGCCTGCTCAAACGCGAACTAACCCCCAATGTCCGGCTCGGAACAGAAATGGCCAAACGCGCGGTCTTCTGGGGTAGAGTCGGAGGAATATTTCATTCAGACGAGCTCCCTGCTTATGGAATCGATTCAAACCACGTGGAAGAAGTCGCTAAGAAGCTTGGATGTGGAGATCTTGACGGGTTCGTTATCGTAGCAGATAGTCTCGAGAATTCGAAAGACGGTTTGAGGGCCGTCGTAGGGCGTGCCCGGGAGGCTGTGGAGCGGGTTCCAGAAGAAACACGAGCTGCAAACCCTGACGGCACCACTGTCTATCTGCGCCCAAGGCCTGGGGCTGCTAGAATGTATCCGGAGACCGATGTCCCACCGGTTCAAATCAGTCAGGACCGACTTGAACGGCTCTGGGAGAACCTTCCCCGAATGCCAGAGGAGCTCGCCAAGGAACTGGGGACCAAGCATAGTCTCAGCCCCAAGCTGGCCACTCAGCTCGTGGATTCCGATTATCTTCCCCTTTTCGAGGAAATTGTCGCTCAAGCAAGAGGGGTCGCGCCCAGCTTTGTCGCAACGATCCTCACCGAATCTCTGAGAAGTCTGCAAAGGGAACAAGTCCCCGTGGAAAACGTGCAAGAAGACCAGCTCAAACAAGCGTTCGAGCTTGTTTCAAAGGGTGCAACCGCAAAAGAGTCTGTCCTCGACGTTCTCAAATGGCTCGCATTCCACCCAGACGGAGTCGCTGAAGAGGCGGTGGACATGTTGAACCTCCGAATGTTGACCGAGTCGGACCTGCAGAATATCATTAGCAAAGTTGTTGAATCCAACCAGGCCCTCGTTCAAGAAAACGGAGTCAAAGCTCTCGGACGAATGATGAACCTAGTGATGGGCGAGGTGAGGGGACGGGCCGACCCTCGACAAGTCACCGAACTACTGCGGACGCGTTTGGAACAGGTCAAAGCATGACAAGTACCAAGGACGAGCCGAAGCTCGACGAGGTCGCCCTCGACGATCTCGACAGGAAGATACTGCACTGGTACCTCATCGACGCTCGTCTCTCCTACAGGGAGTTAGCACACAAGCTAGGCGTCTCCACAACCACTGTCCAGTCGAGAACCGCGAAATTGGAAAAAGCGGGAATCATTCGAGGCTACTCGGCACTGTTCGATCATGACAAGATAGGATTCCAGCTCACCGCGATCACAGAGGTCAGCGTCGCCAAAGGCAAGCTCCTCGAACTGGAAAAGGAGGTCGCCAAGATGCCGCAAGTCCTCGCAGTCTATGATGTCACAGGACTCACGGATGCGATGGTCATTGCGAAGTTCAGGAGCCGAGACGATCTAAGCAAGTTCACCAAGGCACTATTAGCGATGCCATTCGTTGAACGGACTAACACTCACATTGTCTTAACGACAGTAAAGGAAGATTTTCGTCTACTCTAGTTGGAGCTTAGACGCGTGGCTTCCTTCAAAGATTGAACGGTTTTTTTCAGTTGAGTCTCAGCATCACTCGGATCATCGAGGTGGTTTCCGACGATTCTGACCAAAGCGCTTCCAACGATTGCCCCGTCAGCCCCAGATTGTATGACGGCGGAGACGTGTTCAGGTTGCGAGATCCCAAATCCAACGGAAACCGGAATCTTTCCCCTCGCCAAGGACTTGACCGCCCTGACAGCCTCAAGCGCTTGTGGGCTGAGCGAGTCCCGAGGACCCGTAACACCGTAGAGTGAGACGAGATAGAGGAAACCCTTCGACTTGTCGAGAACGGTTCGCAGTCTAGTCCGGGAAGTGTTTGGCGCCGCCAAGTAGATGGTATCGACATTGTGTTTCAGAGATAGGTTCCTGAACTCCTCGCTCTCTTCGACGGGCAAATCCGGAACGACGATCCCGTCAACACCACTCTCACGAGCTTTTTGCAGGAAACGACCCAGGCCCATCGCAAGAATAGGGTTGTAGTAACTCAGAACGACAAAAGGGACCGGAAATTCGGTTGAGAGTTCTCTAATCATATCTAGGATTCTTAGGGGGGTGGTTCCGTTGGACAAGGCCCGCATGCTAGACGCCTGGATCACTGGTCCGTCAGCGATTGGATCCGAGAACGGAATCCCGATCTCTACTATGTCCGCTCCGCCCTCTATCAACGCAGTAGAATTGGCCAAGAATGTTTTCGGGTCCGGGTCGCCCCCTGTTAAGTAAGCAATCAATGCTCCCTCTCTGAGGCCGCGGAGTTCTCCAAACTTCGCTTCTATTCTATCATCATCGTGGGAGGTGTTTGGCAATTATCTCCAAATCCTTGTCGCCCCTGCCTGAAAGGTTGACGATGATCGAGTCCTTTGTCCCAAGACTCTTCGCCAGCTTCATCGCGTAACTAATAGCGTGAGCCGATTCCAAAGCAGGCATGATCCCCTCCAGTTGTGAGAGGCTCTCGAACGCCTCCAGAGCCTCCTCATTGGACACTGTGACATATTTGGCTCGCCCCGCAGTCATCAGGAAAGCGTGTTCCGGCCCTACCCCGGGATAGTCAAGCCCGGCGGAAATACTCCGGGTAGTCTGCACTTGTCCCACTTCGTCCTGCAGAACATAAGTCATCATTCCGTGTAGGACCCCTTCACGTCCAGCAACTAACGGCGCCGCGTTTTGTCCCGGCGACAAGCTTTCTCCCCCCGCTTCGACTCCGTACAGGTCAACATCGACCTCGTGCAGGAACGAATGGAAGATTCCGATCGAGTTGCTCCCCCCACCCACACATGCGACAATAGCTTTCGGAAGCTTTCCCTCTTGTCGTAGAATCTGCTTACGCGCCTCTTTCCCTATCACACTCTGATAGTCTCGGACCATCGTTGGGTAAGGATGCGGACCCACAACTGACCCTAGAAGATAGTACGTATCCTGAACATTCGTAACCCAGTCTCTCAACGCTTCACTGATCGCGTCCTTCAAGGTCTTGGACCCGGACTCAACTGGGTGCACTTTGGCACCGAGCATCTTCATCCTGTACACGTTCAATTTCTGTCGGTCCATGTCCTCGCTTCCCATGTAGACCTCCGCGTGCAGTCCTAGAGCCGCGCAGGCCATAGCGGTGGCAACTCCATGTTGCCCTGCCCCGGTTTCAGCAATGATCCTCCGCTTGCCCATTTTTTTGGCTAGGAGAGCTTGGCCGAGAGTATTGTTGATCTTGTGCGCGCCGCTATGCAATAGGTCCTCTCTCTTCAAGTAGATTCTAGCTCCTCCAACATGGCGAGTCAGATTACTAGCAAGGTATAGCGGCGTAGGTCTGCCGGCGAAATCGTCCAGCCAGCCCGCCAACTCCTTCTTGAATGAGGGGTCACGCGAGAACCTATTGTATGCCTCCTCAAGCGCTCTCAGCGGCTCCATCAGGGTCTCAGGGACATACTGTCCTCCGTATTTTCCGAACTTTCCCGGCTTGGAATATGTCCTTGGTTCGGCGTGTTTCTTCAAGCGTTGACCAACTCCCTGACCTTCCGTTCGATGTCCGACGATTTCATTATCGAAGTACCCACAAGAAACGCTCCGGCGCCCGCAGCTTTCAGTCGTCGGATATCATCGGGAGACTCTATCCCACTTTCCGATACGATCGGTCTATCGAGGTCAGAGTTCTCTGCGAGGATTCTTTCCGTGGTGGAGAGGTCCAATTGGAATGTTGATAGATCTCGGTTGTTGATACCATAGAGGTCTGGCGTGAACTTCCGCAGGTTCTCAAACTCGCCGGCACTGTTCGCCTCCACTAAGACCTCCAGTCGAAGCCGATTAGCTTCGAGAATCATACTATCGAGCCCAACATTGGACAGTTTCCTGCTGAAGATTTCAGAAATCAATACCACCGCACTTGCTCCAGCTCTCTTTCCGGCTTGGAGTTGCTTCGGTGACACAACGATGTCCTTCATTATCGTCGGCGCCTCAGTATCCTGACTGATAGTAACCAGTGTTTCCAAATTGCCGTCAAAGTTCTGGGGGTCTGTGAGAACCGAGATCGCACATGCTCCGCCGCTCAGCATTGCCTTCGCAATCTGAAGAGGATTGCCAGATTCTCTGATCTTTCCAACGGATGGAGAAGCGTATTTTATCTCTGTGATGACCGGTATCCTTCTGCTTTTTTGAATCGTTTTGACCAAGCTTCTCGGAGAAGTGTCGGCCGGTCTACCGTTGTCGTAGTAGCCTCGTTTGACTCTAGCCGTTGCTTTTGCAGCTAACTCAGGCAAGTGATCAATCAAGAATCTCAGGCCATTCTCTTCAGTCGTTGAGTGTCTCCGCCGGAGAACTCTACGAGCTGATGAAGAATTCTGAACGGCTTTTCATCGCTCACAGCATTGGAAGCTATCTCTGCTCCGTCTCTGAAATTTTCAGCTTTTTCGCACAGGACGAGTCCAGCTGCCGCGTTCGCCAACACCATTTGGACACGGGGATCATCATGTCCTAGGTGTCCTGATAGGATCTTGGCCGTGATGCGCGCGTTCTCCTCTGGGTTAGAGCCAGCAACTTCCTCAGCTGTACTTCTCTTGAAGCCCAGATCCTCCGGCTCGACCTCGTCTCGAAACACTCTTCCATCTTGACGTCTTACAATGATTGTTTTGCCGGTCATGGAAATCTCATCGACTCCATCTAGCCCATAGACGGTCATCACAGATTTGGCTCCCAGGTTGTGCGCTGCGAGGCACATCGGTTCTAGGAGCTCACTATCGTAGACTCCGATGAGTTGGGCATTTGCTCCCGCAGGGTTCGTTAGGGGACCGAGGATGTTGAATACGGTCCGCACGCCTATCTCGCGTCTCACCGAGGCCACATTTTTCATGGCCGGGTGGAAGTTGGGTGCGAACATGAACCCGATTCCAATCTCTTCGATCGCCCTCTCAACCAACCCTGCTTCCATGTTCAGATTCAGACCCAATTGCTCGAGAACGTCTGCGCTTCCGCATTTGCTTGTGAACGATCGATTGCCATGTTTTGCCACCGGAACGCCAGCGGCCGCGATTACGAAAGCAGCGGTGGTGCTGACATTGAACGTCTTCGTTCTATCTCCGCCTGTCCCGCAAGTATCCAACAGGTAACCGTTTATTTTCGGGTGGATTCTCCGGCTGAACTCCCGCATTACTTGCGCTAGGGCGGTGACTTCGTCAGCTGTTTCCCGCTTCTTCTTCAGTCCTATCAGAAACGCTGCGACCTGCGATGATGTCGCTTCTCCGGACATTATCTCCGTCATCGTAGTTTTCGCCTGGTCAGGCGTCAACTCGTGATTCTCAAGGAGTAGCGGGATGCATTCTTTGATCATCCGAGTTAGCCCTCCGTGAAGTTCGCGATGATCCGATGCCCTGGAATCGTAAGGATAGACTCTGGATGGAACTGGACGCCTTCAATCGGAAACTCTCTATGTCGAACGCCCATTATCTCATTGTCATCGATAGACTGGGCGGTCACCTCGAGGCTTTTCGGAAGACTCTTCCTGTCGGCGACAAGCGAATGATATCTAGTAGCCTCGAACGGGCTCTTGATACCACGAAGGACTCCCTTTCCATCGTGTCCGATCGGGCTGGTCTTGCCGTGGCGGAGTCTGCTAGCTCGAACTACTTTGCCGCCGAAGGCGTGAACAATGCCCTGGTGTCCCAAACAAACACCTAGGGTTGGGGTTTTCCTGCTGATCTCGCGAAGAATTGCTGTGCATGTTCCGAAATACCGGGTATTGCTGGGGGTGCCCGGGCCCGGGGAGATTATGATCCTGTCGGGTGAGAGTCCCTTCACTCCTGCGACATCTATCTCATCATTCCGTTTCACGACAACATTGTCGGCGATATCACCTACGTACTGGGCTAGGTTGTAGACGAAGCTGTCGTAGTTGTCGAGAATCAGAACCTTCACGGGTCTTCCTCCTGGGATTGATCCATCGCAGTGAACAAAGCGGCCGTCTTCCTCTCGGACTCAATCCATTCCCGGTCAGGGACCGAATCAGCAACTATCCCTGCTCCGGCCTGGAGATAGCAGTACCCGTTTTGGGCGCAAAGAGTCCTGATTGTTATCGCGAAATCAATGCTTCCGTTTGCAGAGAAGTAACCGACCGCTCCCGCGTAAGGACCCCTCGCAGTGGTTTCCAGCTCCTCGATAATCTCCATCGCACGAACCTTGGGGGCTCCCGAAACTGTGCCGGCAGGGAAGACAGCTCTTAGCAAATCGAAGCTGGTTGCGTTCTTTCTCAGCTGTCCAGTGACCCTCGAAACGATGTGTTGGACATGGCTGTACCCCTGAACTCGCATAAACTCGGGAACCTTGACAGTCCCATATTCGCAGACTCTACCAAGGTCGTTCCGCGCCAAGTCCACGAGCATCACGTGTTCGGCTCGTTCCTTTTCATCCTGAAGCAATTCGGCTGCAAGTGCTTTGTTTCGCGCCGGGTCGCCAGTGAAGGGTCGCGTTCCCGCGATGGGAAAGCTCTCCGCGTTGCGACCGATCTTCCGGGCCAGCATCTCTGGGCTGGACCCGACTATTTCCCTGTCGCCAAACTTGAGGTAGTACATGTATGGAGACGGATTGATCCTCCTCAGCGCCCGGTAGAACCGGAGGAGCGAGCCCTTGAACGGAATCCTGTACCTCTTCGACAGAACTACCTGGAAAACGTCTCCTGATTCAATGTAGTCCTTGGCACGATCGACTCGTTCGCAGAAATCTGCCTGGCTAACGTTCGACTTTGGTCTCCCAAAACTAACCTGATCTATATCGACAGAATCTTGCAGTAGTTCTTTCGCTTTGTCTATTCTGTTTTCTTCTCGGTAGAAGTAGTGTGTTTTGCCGCTGAGGTGGTCGAAGACGATTCCATCTTCAAAGAGTCCGAATTCTACATCGGGGAATCCCTTGCTTTTGTTTCCTAGTCTTGGGATTCTTTCAAAGGATCGTACTAGGTCGTAGGACGCGTATCCGACCAGACCACCGGCGTATCTTTCTCCAGGGTTTCGTTCCTTGACTGGGTTATTGAGATCGGCTAGGAGAGTTAGCGGGTCCCGGCACTTTTCGATCCGTCTTTCCGATCTCTGCCGATCTAAGATCTCAGCCTGTTTTCTTGAAGTCCGAATCGTCTTTTGCGGGTCGAACCCTAGGAATGTGTACCTGGTTAGGCGTCGGGGTCCTTCCACTGACTCTAGAATGAAGCATGTGTCGTAATTGTTTACGATGGTTGCGAAAACGTCGATTGGTTGTTTTCTAGTTCCTAGCGGAAGATAGCTGAGCCTTGTGGGGCGCGTTGTCAGCTGCTGTCCAAAGACTATACCCCATGGATGTCGCCGTCAGTCTCTTTCTCTCATGTCGCTTTTATAGCTTGTGTGTCCACTTCTGTACATTAGACGCGAGTCGCTTTTTCACCCCGCTTGCCGGCTTCGGTCGAGTCTGGGCAAGGGTGGTTGCAACTTCGAGGAATTTCTGTCTGATAGCCGGGAGGAACGGGTTCAACTGTTGGATTCCAACAATTGTGTCCCAATTGTCCAGCATGTTGGCAATCTTGCCTTCAGTCTCTCTAAGGGACTGAGTTTTAGGCTCTCCTCCCATCCCGTCGAGGCCTATTCCGAGAGAAATCAGGGCAAAATGATGGAGTCCTTGTACGTAGGCCATGGTCCGGTCGTGCTGGGCCGCCGACATTGTTTGGACCTTCGCTCCGGCACTCTGCAATGCACGGGCTAGCTTCGACCATTTCTGGCCAGCATTGTAAGACACGGCGATGATGGTTTGATCGTGAAGATGGTCTATGTTGGGTCCGAAGAGAGGGTGCAAACTCACGTACTCCAGTCCTTTCGGGATTTTTTCGGCGATCCTGTCCGATATTCCTGTCTTGACCGAGGATAGATCGGTTAGAAGGCTGCCGTTTGTCATCAGGGACGCGGTTTCTGTGGCAACTCTGACAGTTTCCTCCGTCGGAACGGCCAGGATCACAGTGTCCGAGGAGGCTGCGTCCAGGATTGTTCCCGGTTCGACCTCTATTTCTTTGGCCGCTGTCCGCGTTTTGTTGATCTCTCTGCCCGCTAGCCTGACCTTTGCTCCTTGGAGGCTGGCGAATTTTGCGAAGAACCGTCCCATTCCTCCGGTCCCGCCCACGATCAGGATTCTTGTCTGGTCAAGTTTCTTGCCTGATTTTCCAAGGTGGTCTTGCTGCGCCTCAACGCTTAGGGCAAGAATCTGCTCGAATATTGGCCTGATGAATTTTGAGTCAATGTCGAGTGACGTGGCGGTGCGTTCCATCTTTCTGAGGATGATTTTCTCTCTCTCAGGATCGCGATAGTCGAGGCCTCTCTTCTGTTTGATTCTGCCTAGGAGCCTTGCGTTCTCGTATCTGTTCTTGAGAAGCCGAACAATCTCTTGGTCTAACTCATCGATTCTATCACGAATTCTATCGACGTCGTCCATGAGGGGTTAACTCTTCAGGACTCGAGGAATCATTCCGCCGCGGGTCATCAAGTCTACCAATCCAATTGCGACCATTCCTTGGACTACCGAGACGGCTTTGGGTACTACGCACGGGTCATGTCGCCCTTTCACCCCAAGCTTCGCCTCTTCCATCTGAGACATGTTCACGGTGTTTTGCTCTTTCGCGATAGATGATGGCGGCTTGAACGCTACTCTAAGTAGCAACGGCATTCCGGTCGACATTCCCCCTAAGACTCCTCCAGAGTTATTGGTCAATGTGACGACTTTTCCTTCTTTGATCACATACTGATCATTGTTTTCAGACCCCTTGAGACGGGTTGCCTGGAATCCGGCTCCAAATTCGACCCCTTTGACAGCAGGGATTCCGAAAAGTATCTTGGCGAGTTCAGAGTCAATTGCATCAAAGAGCGGTTCGCCAACACCCACCGGAAGATTCAACGCGGTACACTCGACGACTCCTCCAACGCTGTCCCCATCAGCCTTTGCGCTAAACACGAGCTGGCGCATTTTCTCCGCCGTTGCCGGATCAGGGCATCTCATCGAGTTCTCGTATGTGATTTTCTTCACAGCTTCAACACTGGGAGGATTCTCCAATTGGGCTCCGTCGATAGCGAATGTATAGGCTAGGACTTCGACGCCAAACGTTGAGAGAAGTTTCTGAGCGATCGCTCCTGCAGCTACGAATGCTGCAGTCATTCTTCCTGATAATCTTCCTCCCCCTCGGTAGTCGCTGAAACCACCATACTTCACCTTCGCTGGATAATCCGCATGTCCAGGCCGAACAAGGTCTTTGAGAGACTCGTAATCTGATGATTTCACATCTTTGTTTCTGATATGCAAAGTCACCGGAGCGCCTGTTGTATAGTCCTGGAATACTCCAGACAATAATTCCACAACGTCAGGTTCTCGTCGCGCAGAAACGACCTCTTTTTCTTGCGGGATCCTCAGGTCCAGTGCCCGTTGAATATCATCGACTTTCAATGGTAATCCAGCGGGGCAGCCATCCACTGTAACACCTACTACTGGGCCGTGGCTTTCTCCGAAACAGGAGACGACGAACGCTTTACCGATCGAATTACTCCACAATTAGTTGTGCCCCCAGTTTTGTGAGGTCCTGGAAGAATTCCGGGTAGGATTTCGAAACGGCTTTCGAATCTTGTATCACTGATTCTCCTTTGGCTCCAAGAGATGCGGCGGCGCACGCCATTGCGACACGATGGTCGCCGTGTGAATCGAACGTGCTCCCTACCAATTCTCTGTTTCCCTCAATCTTGATCATGTCGTTTCCGACATGAATCTTGGCGCCCATCTTCCCCAGCTCCGTTGGGAGAGTTTGTAACCGGTTCGACTCCTTGTAAACCAGCCTCTTCACCCCTCGGATCTCCGTTGAGCCGTCCGCGAAACATCCTAAGATCTCAAGGGGCGGGACGAGATCCGGGTTATTACTCGCGTCAAAATCGAACCCATTCAGCTCTCCCTTACCGATCGTCAGACTATCCCCATCCTGCTGAACTTCAAGCCCGATTTCAGGAGCGACTTTCATCATGGCAGAATCAGGCTCAAGCTCGTAGGAGCCAAGGCCAGATATCCTAATCTCGGCTCCAGCAACTCCGGTCGCAGCAATGAGGAAGGCCGCTGACGAAAAGTCTCCTGGAACTTGATGAGACGCAGGGTCAAGCTTTTGGGGGGCCGGAATCCTAAACGTGGTCTCGGATTCGTCGATAGA
>VBBQ01000028.1:4357-63658 GCA_005888755.1 Candidatus Bathyarchaeota archaeon | reverse complement strand
GGGCTGCGAATAGGAGTCCTGAGATGAACTGGGAGCTGATGTCGCCTCGAACCGTGACTTCTCCTCCTCGGAGAGGTCCCCTGACCATTATCTCAAAGCCGCGTGTGTCGGAGAACGCCCGCGCGGAGGCACCTAGAACGTTGATTGCCTTCACAAGCGGATCCAACGGTCTGTTGGCAAGTCTCGGGCTGCACGTTAGCCTAACTGTTCTTAGAGAGGTAGACGCGATCGCGGTCAGGAACCTGAGGGTGGCTCCGGACTCGCCGCAGTCAAAGGGTCTGTTGGTCGTTGTCGGTCTCCTGACTCCGTAGGAAATTGTCCGGGTTTTCTTGACAACCACTTTCGCTCCTAACCGTTGCATCCCTTCAAGTGTTCGCTGGGTATCATCACAGTGCAGTGCTCCATCGATAATCGATTTTCCTTCTGACAACAGAGAGGCGAGGAGTGCTCTGTGGGTGTACGCCTTGGATCCGGGCGCCTTCACTTTCCCGTGCAGCGCTTGGGGACCCTTGATTCTGGCTCTCAGGTCTCGATCAACGCTTTCGAAAAGTTCAGGTTAGCCTCGATAACTCGTCCATCGAATCTTGCGAAAGCCTGTCGCACAGGGTTCAAGGTTTTCTCGTCGATTATCGCGGCAACGGCAGGGCCCTTGCCGGACAGTCCTGCTCCGAGTGCGCCTGCTTCGATTGCTGAGAGTGCTGGGCGGGGGTCTTCTCCCAGGATGGATGCGACCGCGAGGCCGTTGAGCGTGAGCGCGTCCCAGATGTGGCCGTTGCTGGCTTCGCCGTACGCTAATTCGGATATCCGCCGAATAGGAGCAAATCTGGTCCGATCCAGCTGTCCTGTTCGAGTTTTTCGTGGCGGAACAAGTATGAGGACCCTGAGATCTCGGGGGATCTTGAGAATTTTTTCCGCCTTTCTACGATCATTGTCTGTTAGGACACCGCCGCCGTGATAGGACGCGAATGAATCGTCGTACGCTCCTGTCAGGCTTACGCCGGATTCGATGGATGCCTCAACTCCAATCCCGACTAGCCCATCATCATCTGTCTTTTCATCAATGGCAGAAGCGGTAGCTAAGGCGACTGCGTTGGCAGCGGCGCTGCTGCTCTTGAGACCAACAGCTATTGGAATGTTTGATGAGGTGACGACTTCTCCTTGCAACTTCCGCTCGTACCCATAGTGCTCTAGGGTTTTCTGGACCACTGTGATCGCGAGCCTGTTGGATTCTTCCGGGTCCGAGGATACAAATCCAGAGATCGGGCCAGGTCCCTCGCGTAGGCTGACTTTGGCTCGGGTCCAAAGGTCTACTCCAAGGGCGCCTCCTTTCCCCGTAGGAAACGCGTTTAGTATGCTGATGGCTCCGTATGAAAGAGCCTGACCGGTCCCTTTCATTTCCAATCCTTTCCCAGATAGTCGACGAGGGAGGATCGCATTAGAGCGAAGGGAGCGGTCTCATCGAGCCAAATTTCGTAGGACAGGGCAGCCTGGTGTACAAGCATCTCTAGTGGGCTTATCGTGCCGCTTCCACTAGGGATTGGTTCGCTCTGTTTGTCGTATGCGAGGTCGAAGACCCAGTCTGTGTCCTTCAACTTGTTGAGTGGGATCTTGAGTTGGGACACGAGTGCCGAGGTCCGTATCGGGGTCGAATTGACTAGAAGATCTGTGTCATGGAGAGAATTCTCCCAAGTATTCTTGTCAAGTTCTCCATACGAAATTCTTCCGAGGCCAGATGCGTCATCCGCTAGTTGTCGGGCCTTGTCTAAGGTTCTGTTGAGAATTCGGATCTTGTTGTTGTCCTTCGAAAGACGATGGACTAGCGCTTTGGCAGCTCCTCCCGCCCCCAGAACTAGTATACGCTTGTTGTTGGGTTCGAAACCGTAGGATCTTAGGGCCCTGATCGCCCCCTCGCCATCGGTATTGTATCCAACAAGTCCTCTCTTGGTTCGGGCAACCGTGTTTACAGATCCAATCTTCTCCGCGGTCTTATCAAGTCGATCTAGCATATACAAGATGGTGGTCTTGTGGGGCATAGTGACGTTGAAGCCATCAAACCCTAGTGTGCGGGCTGCTTCCACTGCATCTTCTAGCTTGTCTTTGCTGACCTCGAATGGCACATAGGTACTGTTGAGGCAGAGTTTCTCGAAGGTCCTGTTGAAGATTACCGGGCTGAGGCTGTGGGATACTGGTGATCCGTAGAGAGAGTGGACTCTGGTGTCGCCTTTGATCATGTGTTGTTACTCCACGCCTAGCATCTCGTAGATTCGTCGAAGTTCAGCGATAGTCGATTGTCCTGGGGCGGTTTCTAGCCCTCTCTCGAGAGAAGCGTAGGTGAAGTGGGCCCCGTAGAATGGTGCTAGTAGTCTAGACCAGACTCCTGCCTGTCCCATTGCAAAACTCACCAGAGGTGAGCTCTGATGGTTTGCTTTCAACAGACTGAGAACCGTCAGATTGTCTTCAGGAATCTGGGCTGTTGTGACGATCTTGCAGACATCTGGTTTGAATTTCCGTAATTGGGCTAGGGTCGAGGCAAGTTTCGCCGGATCGGGTGTTCTGAAGTGGTCATGGTGTGATAGTATGATCTTGGCACCTTTGTCTCGGAATGTCTTGATGACGCGGTCAAGCCTGCTTGTCGTGAGCTCCAGGTCCACGTACTGGAATCCCCCCTCTACTGCCTCCATCAGAATCTTCAACCGTTCGGTTTCGGATCTGTCGAAGGATCCTTTCTCTGACAAGGGCCTGTTTGTTCCGATGATTGGTCGCTCCACGGCCCTCGCTATCTTTGTGAGTCCATGGTAGCTCCGGAGCCTGTCCAAACGAACTTCTACGAGGTCGGCGGAGAGTCTCTCAGCCCTCTGGGCTCTGCCCAGTAGTTCTGGGGTGTCGGTCGAGGAGATTGAGACGCAGACTTTTGGGTTCACTTCTCGATAATCATCTCATCTGCAACTTTTGCTCCAAAGTGGCGCCCGCCCTCTTCGAATCGGACCAGTACTTTGTCGCCAGGCTTGATCTCGGAAACCGACTTGGACCCGTCTCGAGTAACTAGCCGGACTGTTTCAGCGTTCTGAACTATCGTCGTTATCTTTCGGTTTCCGATGTTCGCTTCGACGAGAATCATCGGCCTGCGTTCGATCTTTACTCTCGCGACGTCAACGCTCCGTGTTCTTCCCGTCCTATCGATCAGGAGTATGGTTTCTCCTGCTGATAGCTCGGAGAGGTACCGTGTTTTTCCTTTCGCCATTAGAACGTATGACGAGACGGGGCCCGCGTTTACCCTGAAGGGTCGCGAGTTCACATGAGGGTTGGGATGTACTTCGCCCTCCACCAGGAAGAGTGCTTGCGACGAAGAGCCAGTCAATAGTCCTTCGCCGGGTTCAAGAATCTCAGTCGTGTCCACGCAGACTCTGGCTCCGGTTTCAATGGGCTTGACCCTTGTCACCTGAGCCGTAGAGAGCGAGATCTGCTCCGGGTCTCCAAGCATCAGGTCTCGGGTCTTGAGAATCTCACTCATGTCATGGGAGGCGAGGGTTATCCCATCGGCTCCCAGCTCCAGAGTTGAGAGCGCTATCCTGCTCTCGTCATAACTCGTGGTTCTAGCAAGAAGTTTCGAACGACCCTTCACCTCTGCGATCAGATTTTCGAGCGGGATGATCTTCCAGTTGGGACAGTTGACCAGGACATAATCAGGACCCAGTCCTAGCGCCTGAGATATTTTGTCAAGGTCCTTCTGTTTGGTAATCGTAACCTCCAGCGCTACTGCCATCTTGTTCTTCTTGGCGCCGAGCACGTCGTCAAAGTTTGACGTGACGAGAATGTCCGTTCCTTCTCGTCGCGAGGCGATTTTCGCTGAGACTCCGTTAAGGTCGGTGTCTGTGACGACCGTGTGCGGCCTAGCCTCGTTAACCATCTTGCGGATGGCTTCTGCAGAGAGATCAGGGTTAGGCTCTAGCCAGAATTCTTTCACTTCTTTCACCAAGAATAGAGAGTGCGCGTGTGGGGCTGCTGCCGTTGTGGACTATCTCGACGAGTGCTCGGGTCATCAACGTAGGTCTGTTGTTCTGGAACACGTTTCGCCCAATCGACACTCCGGCAGCTCCCGCCTTGATCGAGTCTGAGACGAGCTGGAGCGTCTCGGATTCGCTGCCTGCTTTGGGCCCCCCGGCTACGACCAACGGCGCTTTGACGCTCTTGACGACGTTTCGGAAGCTTTCAACATCTCCAGTATAGTTTGTCTTGACGATGTCTGCTCCTAGTTCGTAGCCGAGCCGAGCTGCGTGGCTAACGACCTCGTAAGCGTGCTCGTTCTGGATTCTAGGCCCCCTCGGATACATCATAGCAAGGACTGGTAAGCCGACGTCGTCGCTTTCGTCTAGTATTCGCGAGAACTGGTCTAGCATGTGTTGCTCGTGCTCGGATCCGACGTTAATGTGAACAGATACTGCATCAGCGCCTAGACGTAGGGCCAGTTTGACAGTGGATAGTTGCGTTTTCCAGTTGGGCTCGCGGGTCAATCGTGTGGCGCCTGAAAGGTGGAGTACGAGGCCCGTTCCCCGAGTGTCAATCGTTTTCGCGATACCTGCATGGACGAGAACGGCGTCGGCTCCTCCCTTAGCCACATTGTCGATCGTCTCGCTCATGTCGGCCAGTCCTTCGATCGGTCCAACTGATACTCCATGGTCCATCGGTATCATCACCGTCTTCCCGTCATGTCGGAATATCCTCCTCAATCTGCGAGTTTTTCCAGTCTCCATTTCTCTTGGATCACTTGATGAGCTTCTTTGCCACGAAGAGTTCGGCGTTGAGGATGGAGCACCCCGCTCCACCGCGGACAAGGTTGTGGCCGAGGGCCATGTACTTGACACCATTCAACGCTGGGTCTCGCCGGATCCGTCCGACGGTGACCGTCATTCCGTTTCCCTCATCGACATCGAGCCTGGTCTGCGGACGATCTTCCTCTTCTCGGACAACAATCGGGTGGTCAGGCGCTGATGGGAGCTTGAGCTGTTGAGGAGTTCCCATGAACTCTCTCATCGCCTTGACGATTTCGCTAGGGGTCGCAGCTGATCGTGTTTTGGCGAAGACTGCTTCTATGTGTCCGTGGAGTGTTGGGACCCTGTTGCAGCTCGCGGAGACAGTAATCCCCGCGGGTTTCGACATCGTTCCGAGTATCTTGTTGGTTTCATGTTCGACTTTTTCCTCTTCGTTTCTGATGAACGGGATGACGTTGTGCATGATGTCGAGGGAAGCGACTCCAGGGTAGCCTGCACCGGATACGGCTTGCATTGAGGATACAACGACGGTTTCCAGCCCGTACTTGTCGTGAAGGGGTTTGAGAGATAGCGTGAGGATGGCGGTGGTGCAGTTGGGGTTGGCGACAATGAAACCGTCAGTCTTCATCTTACGTTTCTGTTCTTCTACCATAACGGCATGTTCGGGGTTTACTTCTGGATTCAGGAGTGGGACGTACTGGTCCATTCTGTGCGATGATGCGTTGGAGAACACTGGCACCCCGGCTTTAGCAAACTCTGCCTCCACCGGCCCGGCGACTTCAGCAGGGAGCGCTGAGAAGGCGAGGTCCGGGTCGTTCAGGGCCCGCGGGTTGGGTTCTGAAAGAACGAGTCCTCCTAGCCCGTCCGGGAGGCTTGCCTCTATTCCCGATCCAATCGATGATGCGTATGTTTTGCCAACGCTCTTGTCCGATGCTGCAACACCGCTTACCTCGAACCATGAGTGGTGGGATAGTAGCTGGACGAATTTCTGACCCATCATTCCGGTAGCGCCGAGAACGGCTACCTTTCTCTTGTTCACCATTCTAGTTGTTCTCCAGAGAAATTCTGATCAATCTACCAGCTTGTTTCCTGACCTTCCAGTCGACGAGTACGAGGACGGAGGATGTTATGGTGAGGACGCCGAATATGTTGATGTTACTTGACCGCAAAGCATCGCTTATTCTCGCAACCACTCCAGGCGTCTCTTCCAAGCCGACTCCCTTAACGGTGATGAGCGCCATGCCCATCCGGGCCGCAAGAGCAAGACCGTGAGGATCCTTTGCAATAACGTCGTGGAGTCTGGAAATCTGTCGTCTTAGGCTTGGTGCCTGACTAAGGTAGAGTATCGCGCTGTCGTTGTCTTGGGAGACAGCGACCAGATTCGTTTTGATGATCCTCGTGACTTTCCTGATGAGTTCTGGATTCTGGGGCAGGTTTCTTCCTACCAGTGTGATAGAGGCTACAGGGTCTGGATTATGGATCTTCACTTCCAAATCGGGGAATGGTCCGCCTGTGATCTGCGTGCCCTGCGCGTCGAGTCTGCCTGCCGCGCTGGGTATTACTCGGATGTTGATCGCTGGGTCTTTGTATCGCAGCGCCTTTCGATGGATGAATTTCGTTCCGCTGTCGGCTATTCCAATCAACGCTTTCATGTCGATTGATCTGAGAACACGCGTATCACTGATCAGGTTGGGGTCCCCCGTGAGTATTCCTGGCGCGCTGGTCACCAAGATGACCTCGTCTGCTCCGAGTGCCGTTGCGAGGAGGAGGGCGGTGGTATCGCTTCCTCCACGTCCTAGGGTACTGATTCGTCCATCTCTGGTTCGGCCTATGAAACCGCCGATGACCGGAATAATTCCGTCCTCGACAACCGGTTTTACATATTCTTGTATTCGTTGAATGCTCGGTGTTCTCAGTGGGTTTGCGTTTGAAAAGTCATGGTCGGTGATGATTGGCCAGTCTCGGTCTGATGGGTCGAAGTAACGGGCTTGTATCCCGCGTGATTTCAGTGATGCTGCGAAGATCCTGGCGCTGGTTCTCTCGCCCATCGCAAGAATATCATCTCTGTCGGTTTCTACTATTCCTGCGCCATGGTTTGTGAGTTCGAGAAGTTCATCAGTAGTTCTCCCGACCGCACTGACCACTACGACCAGTCTGTTTCCTTTGGAGTAATCTCGGGCGACCGATTCTGCTGCCTGGCTAATCTTTTTCCCGTTGGATAGGCTGGACCCGCCGAATTTCGCGATAATCAGTCGGCGGCGTTGACGCGTTCGCAGCGCCCCGTTTGGTCGATATCCTAGCTTAGTTGTTGTGTAAGCTGGAGTCTGATTCTGGTGCTTAGACCTGGATGAGGGTCTCGGGAGCGGGCTTATGCCAGTAAAGATGACCACCCATCCCCGTTCACACCAGAGATGAGTTCCAACTAGGCTGCCCGCTTATTTAGCGTTATGGAAACCCTTCCCTTGCTTCCCTTCTCGAGTAAGGAAGAAGGTGGGCGTTTTTCCTGGTTCTGCGAGCGTGTCTAGATACTGGCGCCGACGACCATTAGGATTAGCGCAATCCCTAGCAAGGCCACTCCCAATCGCCCAGCTAGCCCCATTCTCTTCTGGAGACTCGCAAGTTGCGCTGCCATCGGATCTTGAGCTGGTGGTTGTGCTGAAGGTTTCGGGGCTTGCTTTGTCAGTGATATGAATTTTCGGCCTGCTGGGACCAGGACTCCGAGGGCGATTATGAGGACAACTAAGCCTAGTACAGCGCCTGCATTGATGTACATGAGTCCTGGCTCGGCAAGGGCAAAGGAGCTTGTTGTCTGGGTCGTCGCATACCCGTAGAGGACGAGTCCAGCTACGATTGCTAGGATCGAGCTTCCGGTAATGAACCTAAGGTATCTCGGTAGAGCGGACAGGATGAATTCGGCTCTGGAAGTTGGAGACATTTTCGAGAGCGAGGGAATGATGACGGAGACGAATAACGCAGCGCCTCCCATCCAAGCTACTATCGCGCCAACATGGAGGACCAACAGAACAAGGAATGCGGCATCGGCGGCCATGTGCTAGAGCCGGTAAGGCATTGAAGCGTCCTGGTTATTATGATATGCCACCCGAGGGTTCTGTCAAGTCTTCGGTTCGCTCGAGGACCTGACTTGCTCTCATCGACTCTGGGGATTACCGTCGTCGGCGGGTTCCACTTCATTGCTTCACCTGAGAGCCCTTGCGCCTCAGAGACGAGTAGTCCCATTTTGGCAGGGAACGATCGAACCTCAACCGCCCCCTCACGCCCATAGCGTGGTAGCTTGGCCCATTGCAAGGCAGGGATTTTACAGTGGCTAACCAACCAGATATCCCGGTTCACGCCTCTTACGTGGTCGGAGTCACTCCCCTCATCCCAGTGTGACAGGCTCATACGACGACCGCCTAGTTTGATAATCAGTCATTCCTTGAACATTACAGTTAGAGGTGCCTGAAAGCTATCAGCAAACAGCAACCGAAGAGTCGACAGTGCCCACCCGAGTATATATTGTACCTTTTTCTGTAGAAGACGTCTGCTAGCAGAGCACTGTCAGCTATGATTGCGAACATCACGAAGAGTTTCCCCTTGACCTGCTTTGAGTTGGTCGAAGATAGACGCCGTGGTAATTTGAAGCCAATTGGGCCGATGGTTCCCAAAGATGCTTCTATTTCTTGCAACTCGCTTTCCGCAGACATTTCTTGTAACTATTTTTTGCCGCTAACTATTATGCGACCCCCAGGGGTTAGCTGTTTTTCTCGTGCCGCGCCCTTCGTGATTCGTTCAAGAACTCTTAATGCCAACCTGCCTCCCTAGGAGCAACGTCCTTGTGTGGAATATTCGGCTGCGTCCTCCACGACGGTAAAGAAGCCGCCCCGCTCATACACGCAGCCCTCAAACGCCTAGAATATCGGGGCTACGACTCTGTCGGCGAAGTCACCGTATCCGATGGGACCATGACGGTAAAGAAGGATAGCGGACGACTTGAGGAGGTCCACGCCAAGTACAATCTCGACCTTCTACCCGGACCCGTAGGCGTTGGACATACTCGCTGGGCGACACACGGCCGGCCAGTCAAGGAAAACTCGCATCCCCTAGTCGATTGTAAATCCCGTATCGCTGTTGTCCACAATGGTATCATCGAAAACTATCTCGATCTCAAACGCGAACTCGAAACGAAAGGTCACCGGTTCGCCTCAAGAACGGACACCGAAGTCGTGCCGCACATGATTGAGGAATATCTTAGCCACGGGCTCGGTCTCGAGGAGGCCTTCCGGAAAACCATCAACCGACTTGAGGGGGCCTACTCCATTGTCCTGACAAGTGTGGAGAAGCCGAAGACGATTCTCTGCGCCCGCCAAGAAAGCCCACTTGTCCTCGGACTTGGAGATGGAGAATATTATTGCGCCAGCGATATAGCCGCCTTCCTACCCCTGACCCGAAAAGCGTTGATCCTGGAAGAGGGGGAAATGGCGATTCTCGACCCAAACGGAATCAAAATCCTCAAGGCGAGGAACGGGGTCGCCGTCAAGAGAGATCCGATCTCGATATCATGGGACCCGGAGTCCGCGAAGAAACAGGGTTTCCGACATTTCATGCTCAAGGAAATCCATGAGCAAGTCCATACGATAAGAGACGCGATGAGGACCCATGAGATTTACTATGATCTTCTCGCTAGCAAGCTGATGCAGGCTGAGAAAGTGTTCATTGTCGCCTGCGGAACCTCATACCACGCGGGTCTCGTGGGAGCACAAGCCCTGATGAAACTGGCAGGAATGAACGCCAGAGTCGTCGTAGCGTCCGAGTTCTCGGACGAAGCCCTGGACCTCGTCGACCCGAAGACTGCAATCCTCGCCGTAAGCCAGTCCGGCGAAACAATGGACACTCTTAACGCAGTCAGAGACGCGAAAGCCAAGGGAGCCTCAATTGTAAGCGTAACAAACGTCTTGGGTTCCACATTGATGCGCTTGTCCGATGTCTACATCGGCCAGAACTCCGGGCCGGAGATTGGTGTTGCAGCAACAAAGACCTTCACCTCACAAGTCACCGTTCTCCTGAGACTCGCAATCGCGATTGGCAGAAAGAAGGGTGAAGTCTCATCGAAAGAGATCAGCGAGCTAGAAGAAGCGCTTCACCGGACCCCCGCCCTGATCCAGAACCTGCTCAATACAAGGGTCGAGGATGTGAAGAAGATTGCTGAGAGCTGCAGTGGCGCATGGAGCATCTGCTTCCTCGGGAGAGGAATCAACGTTCCAACATCCCTCGAAGGACGATTGAAACTTCTAGAGCTGAGCTACATTCCCGCGATGGCATATCCTGCCGGCGAGAGCAAACACGGCTTCATCGCACTCATCGAGGAAGGATTCCCAGTAGTGTTCGTGGCACCGAAGGACGATACTCACAAGAAGATAATCGGTAACATTATGGAGATGAAAGCTCGCGGAGCAAGAATCATCTCGATCATAGAAGAAGGAGACGAAGAAATCAGAAACCTATCAGACGACGTGATCGAGATACCGGAAGCCCTCCCCTCACTCGCCACCCCAATCGTCTACGTCGTTCCGCTACAACTCCTAGCATACTACATGTCAATAATCTTAGGCCACGACCCAGACTATCCAAGAAACCTCGCAAAAAGCGTCACCGTAGAATAGTCAGGCCGCGATCTCCTTGATGGATCCTGCTGAGGAACAGCGAGTGCTAGAAGAGAAAGTGGGCAAGGCCTTGGACGAGGCGAGAGCCAAGCTCGACACGGCGCTGGACAGTCTCTCCAAGGGTGGAGCGGAATCGGAGAAGAAAGTCTGGTGGGCCGAGGAAGCAGCCGAATACAGCAGTCTGCTCTACTCCCTCACCTACGGTCTCGAGGACGAGGACCCTCCTGTTCCAGTGAGGAAAAGGAACGCCGAGCCTATCCCGCTGGTTAAGGAATCTTCGGAATCGCTACGTCACGCGACAGAGCTTCGCGGCAAGTCTTCCTTGGAAGGGTACCATAATCTCCGGACTGCAGTCTACAAGCTGAGACAAGCACACCACATTCTCGAAAAAGCTGGTTCGAAGAAGCGCTAGTCTTTAACTAGAGGCTGGGCTGGCGCAAGCCCTCTCGCAGGCGCTTCAGCATGTTCCGATCAGTAGTCTGCCTATCAGGCGGGGTAGGCGCGGCACGTTTCTTGGATGGCCTTGCGCAAGTCTATCCACCGGAAAAGGTGACGGCGATCGTCAACACTGGAGACGACCTTGACTATCTCGGCGTCCACATCAGCCCTGACATCGACATTGTCACGTATACACTCGCGGGAATCGTTGACAGAGAAAAGGGATACGGGATCGCCGGGGACACTTACAACTGCATGGCGCAACTCGAACGATACTCCGCGGAAACATGGTTCCGGATAGGCGACAGGGATTTCGCAACCCACCTTCTCAGAACAGCCTTTCTCCAACAAGGATTCAGCCAATCGGAATTGACCGAGAAAATTCGAGCGTTCCTAGGCGTGAAAGTTAGGATCCTGCCTATGACTGACCAGATGGTGGCTACCAAGATCAAGACCTCTGCTGGACTCCTGGATTTCCAGGAGTATTTTGTCAAGAGAAAATTCGAGGATAACGTGGAAGACGTAAGCTACGAGGGAGCAAGCATAGCGACTCCAGCTCCAGGCGTAGTGGAATCGATAGAGAAATCAGAAGTAATCATACTCTGCCCGAGCAACCCCATTCTTAGCATCGGACCGATCCTCGCGATCCCCGGAATTCGCAATGCTCTGGCGAAGACCAAGGGCCGGATTCTTGGCATCAGTCCAATCGTTGGGGGAAGGTCGATAAAAGGTCCGCTGGATCGTATCATGCGCCACTTGGGGCTCGAAGTCTCCCCCTTTGGCGTAGCCCAGCTCTACCAAGGCCTCCTGAGAGGCTTTGTTATCGATGATGTTGACAAGGCTGTCGCCCCCAAGATTAACGGGCTTGGAATGAAGGTCGCTTCTACGCAGACCATCATGGACTCATCGGCGGCGAGGGTTCGGTTGGCGGAGGATACCTTGAAGCTGGCGGAGACCCTTTGACGAAAGACTTCGCAGTCATTCCAGTCAAAGGACTGGTCGAAAGCAAGAGCAGGCTCGTTCGCTCCCTAAGCCCACAAGACAAGAAAAAACTAGTCATCGCTTTGTTGGAAGACGTGCTGACTGCAGTCAAAGAATCTCAGCTTTTCAGCCGAGTCCTAGTCGTTTCCCCTGATCCGAATGTCGAGAAAGAGGCAAACTTACCTCAGGGAACATTTCTCCATCAGGAGGGACAGGGGCTTAACGCAGGCATCCGACAGTCAACGCTCTTTGCGATGCGCGAGAAGGCATCGTCCGTCGCTGTCCTCCTGGCCGACATCCCGATGCTGGAAGCACGGGATTTGAAAGAGCTATACTCGGTGGGGGGCACGGCCGAGAAGGTTGTCCTGGCCCCTTCCCTAAAGGGCGGAACCAATGTGATGGTTCGAGAGCCTCCTAACATTATCGCACCCGCGTATGGAAGATGGAGCTTTAGCACCCATCTCAGAGCAGCACAGAAGACAGGATTTGCTGTTTATTCCATCTCAAACCCACGATTGTCGTTCGACGTCGACACTCTCGAAGATCTGATCGCCATTGCTAGAAAGGATCCTCATGGAAAAACTCACACTGCAAGATGTCTTCAGGAAATGACACTACTTCACGTTCTTGCCCAAAGCTCCAAGAAGTTCGACTAATCTTGCGACTCATTTCTGGGTAGAAACTCTTTTATGAGTAGATTCTTGCTCGCCGGCTGAAATGCGCTCAATGGAAGCCAGCCTCAAACCAACGGTTGTAATAGCCGGGGCCGCAACATTCGGTGCGCTCGCAGCGCTAATCTCCTTGCTCGCTCCGCCTGTGATTCAGCCGTCGTTTCCGATCTTGTTCTACTTGAAATTCGATATTGCCGAGATAGTTGATGTCACCGCGTTTCTCATATTTGGTCCTGTAGCTGGACTGATCACCGCGGCGGTTCACGGGACGATCCTTACAGCGGCACCCGGTGGGGCAGGACCATTCGGTGCGAGCCTAAAGTTCCTATCAGTTCTCTCAACATACGGCGGGTTAATGCTGGCTTCGAGACTGGGAAAACACAAGCTCCTGACAACTGGTTCCATAATGACCGTTGCAGGTGTTGCGACAAGAGTCGTTATCATGACTCTTGTGAACTATCTTTACCTGATAGTCCTCGCGCAGGTCGTTTTTGGCATTGACTATACTGGTTTTGCGCAATTTGTTCTCAACCAAGTGGGAATTAATCTTACAGGTACCGGATTCGTTGTTTACATTCTTGGGCTTACAGCGATCTTCAACGCTGTTCACGCCGTATTCTCTATTATCGTCTCACTTGTCTTGGTAAATGCAATTTTGAGAAGGGCTCCTCAGCTAGTAGCGGGTCGAGAGTGGATTCGTAGGACCCTGACTATCGCAGGGGCCTCGAAGAATCCCTCAATTTTGCCGGACGATCGGGGCGGTTCTGAGTCTGGGACTACTCACAATAGCCCTTAGGTCTATCAAGTCCTCCTCGTTGGGACCAGTACCTATCAGCGTCACTTTGACCCCGGTTTCGTTCTCAATCTTGGAGATAAACGCCCTCGCGGGTTTTTCGAGATCCTCCAGATGGCGTGCTCCTTTTGCGCTTGGGAACAGCACATCGAGCTTGGTTAGCGCGATCTGGGTTGCCCCGTTGAGCTGGACTGCCCTCTTTGCGAGTTTGAAATCGAAAGGTGCGGCTCTTCTCTCTCGACCGGTAACAGTTCCGAACTCGGTCCACCCTCGGCGTGCAACCTCATCCCGATCTAGTTGTCCCTCTAGGGGTCCTTCGCCGACTCGTGTCACATATGCTTTGAAAATGACTATTACCTCGTCAACTTGAGTGGGACCCACCCCGACATCGGCACAAGCTGCCGAAGCAGTTGTATCCTTGGACGTGACGTAGGGATAGGTTCCATGATAGAGACTGAGAAAGGTGCCCTGGGTCCCCTCGATCATGATCTTCTTGTTCTCCGAAAGCGCCTGCTGAATTTCCCTAACGGTATCGCCTACGTACGGTTTGAGGCTGGGAATGGTCTGAGCCATCTTGGCCATTCTCAAGGCTCGTTCTGCGTTGCATGCTCCTACTCCGCTCTTTGTGGACCCTACTTTCTTTGAGAGGTGATCTGATCGTGATTCCTGCTCTTTGTGGCGTGGTTCAACGATGGCGCACTGATTGTCAACCTCGATTCTTCGCTCCGAGTCGGTTTTCCGGAGCTCTTCAAGCAATACCGCCGGATCAACAGGTACTCCGGGTCCAATTAGGAGTCGAGTCGAGCGGTTCACAAAGCCGCTCGGGATGAGTCTGAGAGAGTACTGGACCCCACCGTGGATAACAGTATGGCCAGCATTGGGTCCGTTACCGCCCCTGACACAGATGTCTGGCTTGTCCTTCATCGCTAGATATGCGGCTATCTTTCCCTTCCCCTCGTCTCCGAAGAATCCGCCGACAATGACCGTGCAGGGCAACTGGTATCCAAGCAATGTAGGGCTATGGTAGAATAAGACTTTTGAAATGATTCTCTGAAAACTAATTCTGATCTAGCAGAGATCCCGGATCTGCCGAATCACAGCGTGTGAGATGAAGAACTTCTGCGCAATTAGCATAGAGTCGGCACTGCAGGTTCTCGAATGACCGGAGAAACAATCGAGAGTGCGGCCGTAAAGGCCACGCTTTGGGCCAGTTTATGGGTCGTGGGAGTGTTCGTAGCCGGGCACTGGGTGCGGGAGGTAGGGAAATACCGACAAGAAAGGCGCAGTATTTGGTGGCTGGACAGGGTTACCTGCCGGGATGCCCTGAGTCACTAGACCAACTGCACCGTCGGTCGTGAAGTTCTTGTCTACTAGTGGTAAGGTCGCGCCGGCTATCGCCTTGATCTCGATGTCCACGACGTCGTCTAGTACTCTTCGTCCGTTGGGGAATCCTGCCGGGTCTCCACCTACGAGTCCCAGTCGGTTGGGGTTCGTGGTGTTCGGAGGAACTGCAAGGTTGAGACGGAGGTAGTCAGCCTGGAGAGGCCCTGTGAAATTCTGGAACCCTGGAATTATGCCCGCTGGTATTCCAGTCAACAATATCGCGATGAGGTCTGCGCGTGCCTGGGTTACCGCTGCCAGGTTCGGAAAGACTCCGGGGTAGAGCACGGGGAGTAGTTTCTGAAGTTCTGGTGTCTGGTAATATTTGAGGAACTGAGAGTCAAACCTAGGAAGCGATGTGTTCCAGAAATCTTTCTTTCCCAACGGGATGATTACCTCATTGATCAGAGGCATTCCAAGCCGGGACACTTGTGTAAAAGGCCCAGTGACCACTTCGCCGGACCGGTTGTCGCCTGATTGGTTGTCGTCTCCGTCGGTCGGAAGGATGGCTGCTCTTCGTCTACTCGCGGATGCCCATATTCCGATCGTCTGGTTCTTTCCCACCGGATCACTGGGGTTTGCTCCATCGGATGTCAGTTTATTCTTAGCTACTTGTAATGCGATGCTATGAACGCTGAACCCTTTTGTGGCGTCAACGCCTGGAGCCGCCGGTGTGGGTATGAGGTGGAAATTCTGGACTGGTCTGAGAGCTCCGAGATCGAATATTGATCCTAGATCTACGTAGAACGCTTCGCCTCTCTGGCCGGCGAAGACCGTCGAGCCATCGCTCAATGAGTTGATGGCGGCGTTTGCGAGGTTGGCATAGTTCGGCGTTGACCGAGGTCCGATGTTGACGGGCGGAGTTGGGAGGTTCCTGCCTAGAATCGTCGAGACACCCGTCCTTCTTGGTCCAACTACCTTCGTGACTGAGTAAGATTGTTTTACGTTCCATGAGGGGTCGGTGAGGGATCCGATTGGGCCGGTGTTGTAGAGGAAGGTGTCCGGGTTTCCGATCTTGGTCTTGAATCTGAACTGGTAGGTTATGTCTTCTATTCCGTCGCCGTTGTTGTCTATGACTATCTCATAGAGCACGTCGTCCCCGAAGGTGTTGAAGTTGGGGCCTCCCGCTGGTTCCTCCAATGGAATGTAGTTAGCCAGTATGGTTGCTGTGTCAGGCTTGTCCGGGCTAACAAAAGCGTAGAGGTCGGTGTTGTCAGCGACCGGGTCCTTAGAGATCTTGGGGGCTTCTCTATGGGATGTCATCGTCTAGTTCCCTGCTCGTAGCTTGTCTGCAATCTGGGCGGCCAATTCTGCATCTTTCACCTTCACGGATACCTGGCCATTCATGACGGTTAGTTGATCACCGCTTACAGAGGCAACAATTGGCTCCGTGCTATCGTTCGTCGCCGGGGTTTTCGGCTGCTCTGCTGGAATGGGAATCTTGCCCATGAGGGCTGTGGCGCCAGCTGCTACCGCAGCGGCTCCTACGCCGAATTTCAAGAAGTCTCTTCGGGATATCTTGTTGCTTGAGTCCTGTTCGGACTCGGCTTTCTCGTCAGTCTTCTTATTCCCTTTCAAGGGTTTCTGGCTGACATGGCTTGGATTGATTCTTAACGGTTTTTCCAAATCTCCCCGGAATCTGGCCCATATTCTACCTGGAGATAGCCGGAAAGGGCTACTCGCAATAGGAAATATCACCGCAGATGTCTATCGCGAATCGAATCTCTAAGAACTCTAGCGAACGGTCTGAGCTAGTGAGGAGCGAATTTCCAAGTGATTTGAGCTTGCATTTGGAGAATGGGCGCGAGGAGTAGTTCTGCCCTATTTCCAGGTCACTCGGAGGAGGTTCGCTAGAGCAAGGGCCTCTCCGATATTTACAAGAAGCATGTAGGTGGACGCCTGATCCACGAAGGTGGCCGCGGAACTCACGTTTTGGAATAGAAACAGCCAGAATACCAGAATGGCTAGATTGAGTACGACGAAAAAACTGCCAAAGAGAACGAGACCCAAAGTGAAGGAAGACTTGACCTTCCCGTACGTCCCGAGGTAAATTGCCAATAATGCTAGGGTCATGGCTATGTTCGCGAAGGCAACTATTGCGCTAGCCCAAAGTGCAAGACCCAAGCTTGGTCACTCTACTCCGGATTCGTTTTGTTTATCTTTCTTCTTCCAATTCTAGTCCAAATCTCGTCGAGGATCGGAAGCGCTTCTTCCATCTTAGAAGTAAGAAAGAGAACGGCACCATACGTTCCCTTCTCGGACGGAACGATTAGGCCATTCTCTTCTAGAACCCTTACGTGGTGTTGGATGGTTTTGTAGTCTACATGGAGAACTTGCGCAAGTTGATTGGCGTTGCAAGGACGATTCTGGAGAGCCTTGATGATCTCAGCCCTGCTAGGACCTCCGCGTGTTCCGGCGAACAGGTACCACAGGAGTCGTTTGAGGTACTTCTCGCCATAGAGCGACGCCTTGGAGTCTTCCTTTGCCGTGGTGAGTAGAAATGGAATCCTGCGAATGATTTGGCCAAGTTCAGGAAGCAGTTGTGACTTTACTGTTATCAGGTTGGATCATCTACAGGATTGGTCGTCCGTTCGAATTCTCCGGTTGGTCCCGTTATAATATTTCTTCGACTCTGTCAAGACTTCGAGACTGGTCACGATAATTTCCTTTTTGGCTATCGGGAAGGTCAGGGTTGGTGTGAAATCTTAGAGGCATTGGGATTCGGGCGGACAATGTTATTATCAGCCCGCCCGATGTCGCTCGTCATTGCGTCGGCTGAGAACGCTCCGTCCGCATGTATTGCGGAAATTCATCATCTAATTCCGACTCTAGATCTGGGTCTTTTAACTCATCTGGAGCGCTCCGTTGTGTGGATCAACGATCATGTCAGATTCTCGCCTTTCCACAACGGCCGCAGAACACGCCACCCGGGTCCATGTCTCCCCCACAAAAGTTACAGGTTGCCTCTAAAGGCACAGTTGTCACTTCGTTTTCTGCGCGTCCCTTTTCGTATCTCTTTGCATACCAGATTGCTCCTTCAAGGAGTATGATGATTGGAACAAACAATGCAACGTCTGCCAAGGGTCCCCCGTCGGGGGAAGCTATGGCAGTTAGAACTAAGAGTGATGCCCAGACGTACTTCCGATTCTTGGTAAGCATCTTCGTCCCGAGAACGTGCAATTTGACCAGTAGGACGAAGAAGACGGGAATTGTGAAGGCAAAGCCTGAGAGTACGATGACGAAGAAAACGAGGTTGTAGAACTGGTCCGCGAAAATGAAGGTGGATATTCCTACCGCTTGGAAGAAGGGGATAGAGAAGTAGAATATGAACGGTAAGAGAACGAAAAAAGCAAACGAAGCGCCTACCATGAACAGGATCGAAAATGCTGCGACGAACGGGTATACCGACTGTTTCTCGCTGGCCTTGATTGCTGGGTCCACAAATTTGTATATCTCATACGCGAGCACGGGGATACTTGTAGCGAATCCGAACACTGCGGATCCTACAACGATGAGTTCCAGGGGTGTGGTGACCGTTCCTCCGATCAATATGTACTGTGACGGCAGCAGTCGCGTCCTTATCGTGCCGAGAATCGCTGTTATTAGTGGATGGTAGACTTGGAAGGGATTTTGCAAGAACGAAAGGTCAGACGGAACAACAAGATAGAACAGGGTCGCAATGGCGAAGGAATAGATCCAGATTTTTATTCGTCTTGAAAGCTCTGAAATGTGGTCCCAAAGAGGTAGAACTTTTTCCGGCGATTGTTCTCCTGACAGTGGATTCCACTATCCTTTGCGGACCGGGCAGATAGTCAATAAAATCATTGAGCGGGTTCAACTGGCCTAACGACAACTAGGTGCAGAGCTGGTCTTGGAGGCTAGGGCTTGTCTGACTACTTTGTCTGAGCTGCTTTTACGATGTCGTCAGATATTTCTTGGCGCGTCTTGCCTTGGGTGTTGATCCCCAATTTGTGCGCTGTATCAGTTAGCGGATCAGACGTGGACAGAGCTGGCTGAGAGGGTGAGAGTGGGTTTGTTAGTCCCTTTGAGGCGTCGTCGAATTCTTTGCGTGCTCTTCCTATTGATCTCGCTAGTTCTGGTATTTTTTGTGGTCCCCAGATCAGTATGACGGCTAGTACGCCCAGTATCAGTAGGATCTGGAACGGGTCTCCTAAAGCCATATTATTCTCATTCCAGAGCTCAGCGGTTCCGAGCTTTAACTGTTTACCATAATTAGTACAGGAACCCACTGTGCTCAGGGAAACCTTATTCTTCGGCCCAATTTGGGTCCGGCTAGGCGGCTAAGAACTGAAAGTAGTCGTGTGCGTGCGGCGCGTTCCGGACACAGCAACGCGCATCAAGATTGCACCTGATGGGAAATCAATTGTCACAAGCGATGCAGAGTTTGTAGTCAATCCTTACGAAGAATATGCCCTAGAACAGGGTGTTCAGCTAAAGGAGAAACACGGCGGAGAGGTCACTGTTCTCACCCTCGGACCCGAGAAGTCAACTAGCGTAATTCTCAAAGCGCTGGCCCTTGGCGCGGACAAGGCGATTCATCTCAAGAGCGAAAATTTTCCAGATGACCCAAGCGCCGTTGCCCGGGCCATTGCTGCGGAATTGAAATCAGTCGAATTCGACGTTCTCTTGTTTGGCAAGAAGGGTGTTGACGACGACAACCAGCAAGTCGGGCAAATGGTAGCCGAACTTCTCGGGATTCCCTGCGCGACTCAAATCGTCAAACTCGACGTCTCCGATGGCAAGGCGATCGCTCATCGAGAAGTTGAAGGAGGAGTAATCGTTGTCGAGACTACCCTTCCGTCCGCATTCACCGCTGAAAAAGATTTGACCGTTCCTCGGTACGCGTCGCTTAGAGAATTAGTCTCGGCTAGGAAGAAACCTATTCTTGTGAAGGAGCCTCAACCGTTTCCGGGCATTCTGGAAATTGTCTCAATTCAATATCCTCCACCTAGACCCCCAGGCAGGGTACTAGGGAAGGGCGTTGAAGCCGTTCCGATACTGGTCAAGGTTCTGCACGAAGAGGCCAAAGTGATCTAACCATTGCAAGGCCCTATACTTGTCTTCGCGGAATCCTCAGGGAACGAATTCCGAAAATCCGCTTTCGAAGCGGTAACGGAGGCAAGGCGACTGGCCGACCTCTCGAAAAGTGAGGTCCACGCATTATCTATTGGTCATGAAATACGGGACCAAGCAAGTTCTCTGGGTAGGTTCGGTGCGGACAAGGTTTCAGTCGCCGACGACGAGTCGCTAAAGCTCTACCATCCCGACTTTTACCGACAAATCGCTCTCGACTTGGCAAAGAAAATTGATCCCGGCGTCATTCTTCTCCCCGCCACTTCGACCGGCAAGGACCTAGGGCCACGTCTAGCAATTCATCATAACACGGCCGTCGCGACGGATTGCACTGAGCTGGAAATCAGTGAGAATGAGTTAGTCGCAACTCGTCCTGCCTATGCGGGCAAAGTGTTGCTGAAAGTCAAGATCAAAGGGAACCCCAAGGTTGCAACTCTTCGCCCGAATGTATTCACTGCTAAGGAGAGAGTTCCGGCAATCAGTCCGTCGATCGAATCTCTCTCATTTGAGAAGCCAACCACTAGAATGACCGTGAAGGAATTCGTCACCCACGGAGCAAAAAAACAAGACCTCACCGAAGCAGGAGTCATCGTTTCCGGGGGAAGAGGAATGGGAGGACCTGAGAACTACAAGATTCTCGAGGAACTCGCTAACGTCATGGGCGGAGTGGTAGGAGCCTCAAGAGCATCTGTCGATGCTGGTTGGAGGCCGCACTCGGACCAGGTTGGACAGACAGGTCGAACTGTCTCCCCAACACTCTACATCGCCTGCGGCATCTCGGGAGCCATTCAACACAGAGTTGGCATGATAAACTCGAAGGTGATAGTCGCAATCAACAAGGACCCCGAAGCGCCCATCTTCGGGTTCGCAGACTACGGGATAGTGGGAGATGTTTTCGAAGTTGTCCCGGCTCTTACTCAGGAGATGAAGAAGTATTACGGGAAAAACTGAACTGGTTTGTCAGGCGTCGTCGAGTTTCGTTTTTAGGAATCTTGCAAGGTCTTGGCTAAGCGGGCTTCTAGAAACGTCGATCACGGGCATCTCCACGTTTCCTGCCTTTACATTGTGGACAAATTCTGCCATGGGCGCGTAACTGATGGATGCTATGTACAGTTCCCCGCGGGCGTATTCCTCGGGCATGTCCGAGGGCGGGATTGGCTGTGACACAAATACCATGCTATCTGCCCATGTCAGTAGCACGGGTTGTCCCATCTTCATGATGAACGATAAGGCGTTCACGAGTTGTTGGGGGGTGTCGTATTTGACAAGTTCTCGGATAACGATCCTCTTCAGCGGTTCGTGGGCTATTTCGACCATTTGGCTGCTCATTCCTGATTTCCTAACTTCGATGGCAATAGGTTGCTGGTTAAGAGGGTTTCCGAGCTCAGCCTAGCTTGAAACTTACTCCTTTTCCGCCGGAGGGGTACTTCCAGCTTATGGCCTTGGCTCCAATTTTGTGGCAAACGATCAGACAGGCGCCCGTTTCCATGCAGCCCTCCGTATTGTAAGTCAGCTGGTCTTGCCAAGAGTAGACCTGAGCTGGGCAAATATAGAGACATGGCTTCTTTTCGCATTCTACGCAGAGTTTAGTGTCTACTACGATGAATGGTTCGGGGTCTTTGCTGAAGCTGACTAGAGCCAGCCGTTTGTCGAGACTCATCTCCTCTTGTTGTGCAGACATTTCTAGAATGTCCTCGCTCCTGCAAGAAGGTCACGTATCAAACTCATCGTGGAGACCTTACCTTTTGTCTGTGCCCTAATCTCTTTGTAGATTTTTCGCTTTCCGTTTCCATCAACCCGATAGACTGCTTCCGCAGCGTTGCAAACTAGCTCGGGATAGACATTGTAGAGCCTATTGTTGCGTAGATATCTTGGCACTTTGCTGAAGGTGTACATGTCTCTGAGGGCCGGTTCCTCCCTCAGTTTTCGCTCGTAATTCTGGAGCGATTGAGCGGAGTAGTCTTTTCTCTTCCGGGCCTCGAGAATTGTTTGGGCTGCAGCAACTCCGGAGACAATTGCCATATCGACACCTCTGAAGGTGTAGCCATTGTTGAGTAGGTGTCCTGCTGCATCTCCTGCCACGAGCATGCCTCCCGTGTAGGGTCTTGTCAACATCTTAGGCCCTGCTTCCGGGATCATATGGGCATCGTACTCGATCGTTTTCCCGTCTCTTATCAGACGTTGAACTCTGCGGTGGTTTCTCAGTCGATCCATGAATGTGTGTGATGGGACTGCTTTCGTTGACGTATCATCAGCCCCGACAACCATTCCTAGAGCCAAGCTGTCTTTGTTCGTGTAGAGGAAGCCTCCGCCGCGAAGTCCGCCGGAGCAGTCACCAACAAAGACGTGGGCAGCGCCTTCTCCGGGCTCAAGCCCAAAGCGCTCCTCAATTCTTTCGGCTGGAAGTTCAACAACATCTTTCATTCCCATCGAGACTTCTTCAGGCTCCAGCATGGTCGCGAGTCCGGCCCTTCGGGCGAGGCTCGTAGTGGTTCCGTCGCAGGCGATCACAGCATCTGTTGGAATCTTGTCCTGACCCGCGATTATTCCCCTTACGCGTCCGCCCTCGGTTACTAAGTCGTCTACTCTTGAATCGGTAATCAGCGAAGCTCCTGCTTTCTCTGCCTGCTCGGCCAGCCACTTGTCAAACTTGGCTCGAATAGAGGTGAAGCTTCCCGTCGGATCTTTCGATTCGTATTCGATGCTAAACGAGCTGTCCGCCGTCATGAAGGTGATTCCCTCTTTTCTTACGAATCGTTCTACTGGTGCGTCTTTCCATCGGTCTCCAAGGAGGCGTTTGAGTGCGTAACTGTAGATTCGTCCTCCAAAGACGTTCTTTGACCCTGGAAATGCTCCTCGTTCAACGAGGAGGACTTGGACCCCTTCCCGAGCGAGCGTGAGGGCGGCTGCGCTCCCAGCCGGGCCTGCCCCGACTACGGCGACTTCGAATCCTTCTAGTGACAACTCTGTCTCTATTTGGCGCTGGTCGGGGGGTTTATCGGGTTTAGCATGGCGCTATGGCCATGGTTAGCGTTGGTTGTTGTTTGGCGCAGCTTCGGTCATCTCTAACGATTATGTTCGTGGGATGACTGATTACGTGTAAGGCGGTTCGTCATATGAGCCTCTCGAGCTGGGATGACGGGAGCGACTCCGACCGCCTGAGAGGCGTGAACCGGGTTAGATGGTTGGTTGGCCACTGTAAAATCCTTGCCTGGCAATGGGCCAAGCTACCACGCTGCAGGCGTGAGGGGGCGGTTGAGGTTCGACCGTTCCCTGCCGAGAAGAGGCTATGTGTCTCTGAGGCGCAAGGGCTCTCATGTGAAGCGGTGAAGGGGAACCCGACGACGACGGTAATCCCCGGAGTCGATGAGAGCAAGTCTGGTCTTCAAAACAAACCGAAGACTTGACAGAACCTCGGGTTTAGCTCTGGGTCCATCTCCGGCGGCTCGAAAGTCAGCTTTTCGTGCTGTCATTCCCTTTTGATTTCTCGGTCTCCCATCTCTGCTTCAATATCTGCTCGATCAAGTCGACAGCTCTTTTCACCTGCCTTTGCATTGCCATCGGATCATAACCAGCCGGTGGCTTGCTGTCTAGGTATCTTCTGTACATATCGAAGTCCAGGAATTTCTTGCTTGTCTCGAAAATTGCCATGAGCGCGGGAGACTCC
Organism: Candidatus Bathyarchaeota archaeon; assembly: GCA_005888755.1. Classification (GTDB taxonomy): domain Archaea; phylum Thermoproteota; class Bathyarchaeia; order 40CM-2-53-6; family 40CM-2-53-6; genus 40CM-2-53-6. The sequence goes on along the minus strand of VBBQ01000028.1, from coordinate 40,205 downwards.
ATTTTGTCTAAGTCGTCTCGTCTGCAATGATAGAACCCTTTGTCCCTCACGAAGGTTATCTTTTCATTACCGACAGAGTCGTTGTAGACATCCTCCCAGAGGTTTCTGTCGACTTCGTTCTCGACTGAGTCGCCAGAGGCTAGCCTTGATTCGAATTGTTGACGAAGCCGGGTCGCTTCTTGCTCTGAAATCTCAAGCGCTTTAGATACCTGTTCAATTGTCAGACCCTTCTTGAGCAGATAGTAACACGCTTCTTGAAGATACTGAGAACCGTCGTCTTCTTTCTGAGCATTCAATGATGGAGCTGCCTCCTACGTGACTTACAATTGTTCAAGGACGCACCTGGCTAGTTATGATCCTCTGAAGAGACTCATGTACGATCTTGGCTTGCACTTCAAGTCCGAGATCAACGGAGGGGATGCCCATCACTCTACATCTGCTAAGAAGCTTCTTGTCGAGGCTTACCACGATGTATTTGTTGTCCTTCGCGAGATTGACGACTTCATCGTCAGTGATTCCTGGAGTAACCTTCGTAGTTGACCAACCGAGATCTCTCAGATATTCATCTAGCCCGAACAATTGTTCGTCAAGGAGAACCGTAGGTCGATGCATTTCTTGTGCGCGCTTCGTTTCCCAAAAGCTCGACGAACGCTTCCTTAGAAGCTTTCCCGGTCGACGGCTCCGGGGAAGGGTAGAGGCTGTTATTTCTTGAAGTATCTACGGCATTTCCTGCATTGGAAACGGTTTTCCGAGATATTCTTGAGCGGTATGCTGCAGAACGGACATGTATCTAGGGTCGCTAATTTCTCCGCCGATCCAGCAAACGCTTCTGTCTTGAGACCCGGTGCAATCTGCCCTCTCGTGATTTGGTGTCTTCTCGAATAAGCAGTGAGGGAGCCTCCTGCAATGGCAGCGGATGCAAGTAGTCCAACGGGCAGCGCGAAGCTCATAGATGAGAATGTGCTGGCTAGGTAGTCTTGCATGAATCGATTGTGAACGTATTCATTGTAGAGCAATATGGCTAAGAAAATGTTTAGAGCCGACTGAACTCCTATCACTAGTGTTTTCCTGGACACTTGGATCGTGCTTGATCAGCTCTTGAAGAAACGATGCTCTGCGGCGGGTCTAAGGGTAAGATCGGCGTGTCTCGGAAATAAGTCTGCCCAAAAGTGGGGTGTCCATATGGGACTAGCGTTGTGCCTACCGTAGTCTCTGGGTATGGAATTAGCGGTATGCTTCGAAGTCTTGTCCGAGAAGGTTCACGGCGATCTTCTGGATCATGATCTCGTCAGTTCCTTCGTAGATTCGGCAGACCCTAGTGTCAACCAGGTGTCTGGGCGCTCGTGTCTCGAAGCTGTATCCGCTTGAGCCGAATATCTGAACGGTTCGATCTGCGGCGTCGAATGATGCATTTGAGGCGAAATATTTTGCCTGGGCAATGGTGATGTCTGCGTGTTCGCGAAGTTCTTTGTTTTCCGGTTGTTCGTCGCTATGTTGTTTGAGTAGTGCTGCCTTGTAAACGAGGTTCTTCGCCGCTTCCAGATTCGTCGACATGATTCCAATATGTCGTTGAACGAGTTGGTGTTTTCCGATCGGTTTGCCGTGTTGTACTCGCTGCTTCGAGTAGTTGACAGCTTCTGTAATGCAGTCGTCAATGACTCCCAAGCACCCTGCAGCGACGCTGAGTCGGCCACTCATTAGCCCAGAGTAGGCGACACCCAGACCCTTTCCAAGAGGGCCGAGAAGATTCTCCTTCGGGACCCTGCAGTTATCTAGGAAGATCGAGCCCGTGTCCGAGGTCGGCATTCCTAGTTTGTGTTTCTGTTGTTGCGATGAGTAGCCTTCGAATCGTTTCTCAACTATGAACGCGCACATTCCATCATGCTTGCCTTTCGGGTATGCGAATATTACCGAGGTGTCGGATATGCTGCCGTTAGAAATCCATGCCTTACTGCCATTCAGGAGGTAGTGGGTTCCTTTGTCCTCGAATGAGGTTCGGAGCGAGGTGGGATCGCTGCCCGCGGTGGGCTCGGTCAACCCAAAACACATTACTTTTTCCCCTCTTGTCGCCTGCGGAAGATAGCGTTGTTTCTGATCCTCATTGCCCCACTTTTGCACTGTCAACTGGCCTAGTGAAACGTGTCCGGAGAGAAACGTTCGGACCCCAGTTCCTTCTCGGCCGATCCTCTCCAAAGCTAAGGCGTATGTGAGAATGTCAGCGCCTTGACCCTCACCGTAACGTCTCGATATAGGAAGTCCGAGGAGTTGGGCCTTCTTGAAAATGGGTACAAGATGATCGTTAAACCTCCCAGCCAAGTAAGCCTGGTCCTCCAGTGGGCGGAGTTCCTGGCAAGCCCGGTCAACCTCGTCTAGGACAAGCTTTTGTTCGTCTGAAACATCGAAATTCATCTTAGAGAGATCTTCACTACCTGCGTCTACAACAGTCTTCAATCGAAACAATCTCTCGTTACCCTCGTCCTTAATGTGAGTTTTGTCAAAACGTTATATCACTGGCCGAATGCATTCGTCTGCGCGAAGACCACTTTGCCAATTCAGGTCGATGAAGAGGACATTCCCTTCTTTGCTGAAGTCATAGCCGGGGGAAGGATAACGATCCCTGAAGAGATTCGGAAGATTTTCGGAGTGAAAGATGGAGACCATGTCATGTGTAGAGTGCGGCTCGTAAAACGGGCCGAAGACGTCAAGTAACGCATTACCTTAGCCCGCGTGGGCCCCTGTGTGGATGCCCATTTCTGACAATCTTAAATAACATCGCTAGTCTCCGCTCCTCTTAGAGCCCTAGTTGACACTGGCCGTCTCCGATCCTACGAGAATAATCGACGGCTTTCAGGATAAGACAATCTTGGTTATGGGCGACCTGATGGTCGACCGCTATGTTCGCTCTCAAGGGCGAAAACTCTCGAGAGAAGCACCTGTTCCCGTTGCAGATTTCATCTCCGAGGAACTAGTGCTCGGAGGGGCCGCGAACCTCGCCAACAACCTGGTCGCGCTTGGAGCGAAGGTCCGCGTGTTGGGTGTCGTGGGAAATGATGAGCCGGGAAAGTGGCTCCAAGAGGAGCTAGAGAAGAAGGGCGTAGACATCTCAGGTACCGTCGTGAACAGCCGCCCCACAAGCCTGAAAACCCGATTCATCCTGAACCATCGCCAATACCTTAGAATTGACAAGGAATCACGGACTGACGTCGAGTCGCATGTCACAAAACAATTCCTCTACTCCTTGGATGACCTACTGGAAGATGCTGACGGCGTTGTCTTCTCCGACTACGACAAGGGGGTCATCACCCCTGAACTCATAAGCAATGTCGTTGAAGGGTGCCGAGTCCAAGAGAAGAAAGTCGTCGCTCAACCCAAAGTCCGGCACTACCTAGACTACGTGGGAGTGTCAATGGTAAAATCTAACGTCCGCGAGGCAACGATTGCAACTGGTGTTAGCATGGTCAACGATACCTCGCTAAGGAATATGGGACACAACCTCATGACGCGGCTGGAATGTGAGGCTCTCCTTCTCACCCGAAGCGAACAAGGCATGATCCTCTTTGAGAAGAAGAATATCACGAGTTTTCCGCCTTTCAAGGGTCCCAAGCCCGGGTTCAACGCCGTCGGTGTAAGGGACTGCATGACAGCAGTACTAGCCATGTCCATTGTCGGTGAGGCACCGATAGGGGAGGCCGTCCTCCTGGCGGGACTTGCTGCGTCACAGCATGCGGACAACCTTGGCACTGTTGTTGTAGACCTGAACGATCTTCGATCTCAAGCCAACTCAACACTTGAGCTTGCAGAGCAGATAGTTCAGGTTCCGGTCCATTGATTATGGAAGAGCAATCCATTCCCATCGGCATGCTTCTGCAGAAAGCAGCTAAGATTCGAGCCCATATTCTTGAGATGGTGGCAGAGGCAAAGTCAGGGCATCCCGGCGGAAGCCTTTCGGCCGTCGAGATCCTCGTCTCATTATTTTTCTACAAGATGCGGCACGACCCCAAGCGTCCGGATTGGCCGGACCGTGACCGGTTCGTACTGTCCAAGGGACACGCTGCACCAGTCCTTTTTTCGACACTAGCAGAAGCTGGATATCTTCCAACAAGCGAACTCAAGACTCTACGGAAGATCAACAGCCGTCTGCAAGGCCACCCGGACCATAGGGTTCCAGGCGTAGAGTTTCCTGGAGGTTCATTGGGAATTGGTCTTTCGGCCGCAATAGGCATGGCCCTTGCTGGAAAGGTGGACAAGAAAGACTATCGAGTATACGCCCTCCTTGGCGACGGTGAACTCGATGAAGGAGAAACCTGGGAGGCGGCAATGGCTGCACCGAAATTCAAACTTGACAATCTGACCGCAATCGTCGACAGAAACGGAATACAGCAAGACGGTCTGACGGAGCAAATCATGCCGATGGAACCTGTGGGCTACAAGTGGAAGGCGTTCAATTGGCATGTCTTGGAAGTTGACGGGTTTGACTTTCGTCAAGTAATCGACGCGTTGGAAAAGGCGGAGAATATGAGAAACAGACCAACTGTGATTATCGCCCATACCGTCAAAGGGAAAGGAGTCTCTTTCATGGAATGGGATCCCGCATACCACGGGAAAGCACCGGACAAAGACACTGTCCGTAAGCTCGTAAAGACGATGTTGGAAGAATGAAAGGGGTCAAGATCGCGCCCTCGATTTTGGCGGCTGATCATGCTGACTTGAAGGGTGAGATCAGTAGAGTTGAGGAGGCTGGTGCTGATATGATTCACGTGGATGTTGCAGATGGGCACTTCGCTCCCAACATAAGTCTGGGACCAGACACCGTCAGGGCAATTCGCAAAGTGACGAAACTCCCTCTTGATATTCACCTTATGATAACGAACCCCGAGAAATTCTACGAGCCTTTTCTCTCCGCAGGCGGTGACATCATAACTGTTCATGCAGAGGCTACCAGCCGCTCGTTTCTCAACAAGTTGTCAAAGGAAGTTCACCAAAAAGACAAGAAGGTGGGTCTAGCACTGAAGCCGTCCACCTCAATTCCATCCTGGCTAGGAAAAGAAACGAATCCTTTCGATGTCATTCTCGTCCTCTCAGTTAATCCAGGATTTCCAGGTCAGGCATTCATGCCGAGCGTCATGCCCAAGGTAAGGAAGGTCGCAAGGCTCGCCGACTCGGGCGAGTTAGACGTGGAGGTTGACGGGGGAGTGGACCAGGAGAATGCGTCGGTAATAGTTGAAGCAGGAGCTACTGTGTTGGTTGCGGGAGCATCTATCTTTCGGAAAGGTGATGTTAAATCCGCTCTCCAGGGCATGAGGGCCGTCATTCAAGGGACGCGGAGGGAGGTTCCAGCATAATGCTCGTCCAGCTTGCTTCAATGCGCGATGCCTACGCTGAGGTTCTGCTAGAGCTCGGTGAGGAAGACCCTAGGGTCGTTGTTCTTGGCGCAGACACGTCTGTGTCCATTAAGACTAGCTTGTTTGGAGATCGATACCCCGAGCGATTCTTCAATGTTGGGATCGCTGAGGCTAACATGATGGGCATAGCAGCGGGGCTCGCGCTCGCTGGGAAGATACCGTTTGTCACAACCTACGCGGCCTTCGTACCCGGCAAATGCCTCGACCAGATTCGCAACGCAATCGCGTATCCCAATCTCAACGTGAAGATCGTCTCTTCCCATGGCGGATTGACGGTCGGGCCAGACGGTGCTTCGCATCAAACGATAGAAGATGTGGCAGCGATGCGAGCCATCCCCCGAATGCACATTATCGTCCCTGCCGATGCTCCCTCCACCAAATCGTTGGTTGCTCAAGCATGCAGGACCCTCGGTCCCTTCTACATCCGTCTCAGCAGGCCCAGTGTCCCCACGATCTACTCCGCTTCCAAAGATGTGGAGGTTGGAAAGGCCAAGATCCTCAAGGAGGGCTCGGACATCGGGATCATAGCTTGTGGAATAATGGTCAATGAGGCAATGGAGGCCGCAGAAGCCCTCTCGAAGATGGGAGTCTCCGCGGAGATTGTTGACTCTCACACCGTGAAACCTCTGGATTCCGAGACAATTATTCGGGTTGCAAAGAAGACTGGAGCCCTCGTGACAGCCGAAGAACAGAACATAATCGGGGGCTTAGGAGGGGCGGTCGTCGAAACTGTTACTGATTCATATCCAGTTCCCGTTTCAAGAATTGGAGTAAGGGATACCTTTGGAGAGTCAGGAGAGCACAAAGAGCTCATGATCAAGTACGGTCTGACCTCAAAGGAAATAACACGCGCCGCGAAACATCTCGTCGATTCCAGGTGACCCATTTCGAAGATATTCCTTGATACGGCCAACGTTTCTTCGATCAAAACCTTCGCCGATATGGGCGTGCTCGACGGCATCACCACTAATCCGACGCTCATTGCGAAGGAGAACCGAGACTTTCTGGAGCTCGTGTCAGAAATTCTCGAGATCGTGCAAGGCCCAGTAAACCTTGAGGTCGTGAGTCAGAATACCGAAGGAATGTTACAAGAGGCTCACAACCTTGCATCTCTAAGCCCGAATGTGGTTGTCAAGTGTCCGATGACGAGTGCGGGCTTGGTAGCAGTCAAGACGCTCAGCAAGGAAGGAATCAACACGAACGTTACCCTCGTTTTCTCGCCCAACCAAGCCCTACTAGCTGCAAAAGCAGGAGCTACCTACGTCAGCCCGTTCATAGGCCGCTTGGATGATGCGGGGCATGAGGGAATGAAGGTGATTGAGGACACATTGCAGATTTACCGAAATTACGAGATCGAAACCCAGGTCCTAGTGGCCAGCATACGCCACCCTGTTCACGTGGTTGATGCCGCGAAGTTAGGTGCTCACGTGGCGACAATGCCGCCTGATGTCCTTGAAAAGATGGTTAAGCATCCACTAACCGACATTGGCCTCAAGCGCTTTCTTGACGATTGGCAGAAGGCAGGTTTGAAACTTCCTGAACGCGGAACTCTTGCCGCCAAGGCAAGGCCTCTTGTTCAACGCGCATAAGCGTCTCGCAGCTTTGCGTTGATTTTGCAGTACGATTCCGTGAGTACGTGGTGAGCGTTAGCCTTTTGAGGAACCTGTGATTGTTCTCAATGTTACCCTTTGACTAAGTATGTCTTTGTCACGGGCGGCGTAATGTCCGGAATAGGCAAGGGGGTCATCGCCGCTTCTATCGGGAAAATAATTCAGGTACGCGGCCTCAAAGTAACCGCTGTCAAAATTGATCCTTACCTCAACTACGACGCGGGAACAATGAATCCGTACATTCACGGCGAGGTTTTCGTTACAGAAGACGGAGGAGAGACAGACATGGATGTTGGCACGTACGAGAGGTTCCTAGATATTAACGTCCCAAAGAATCACAACATAACAACCGGGCAAGTGTACTTTTCAGTCATCGAGAGGGAGCGTAAAGGCGACTTTCTCGGCAAATGCGTCCAGATCATACCCCACATAACCGATGAGATCAAGGATAGACTCCGTAGGATTCCTAAGGAAGAGGGAGTGGACTTAGTGTTGGTAGAAATAGGTGGAACCGTTGGCGACATTGAATCTCTCCCCTATCTTGAGGCCGCGCGTCAACTCCGCCTGGAAGAGGGCAGCGAGAACGTTCTCAACGTTCATGTTACTCTCGTTCCTGTGCTGGATGTAGTTGGAGAGCAGAAGACTAAACCCACTCAGCATAGCGTTCAAGAGCTCCGCCGAATCGGAGTGCAGCCTGACATCATAGTCGCGAGAAGCAAGGCGCCCCTCAAGCAGGAACCGAGGAGAAAGATTGCCCTGTTCTGCAACGTAGAGGAGTCCGCTGTATTCACTTCCCAGGACATGGACAGCATCTATCAGTCCCCTCTCCTGTTAGACCAACAAGGGCTCGGTACATTCATCACCCACCGTCTTAGGTTGCCGGAGAACCCGGCCCAGTGGAGTTCTTGGAAGAAAATGCTTGAAGAACATCTAACACAAGCCAAACAAGCCAACATCGCGATCTGCGGGAAGTATGCGGAACTCGCTGACTGTTATGTAAGCGTGAATGATGCCCTCAAGGACGCGGGAGCATCGGCAGGCGCCAAAGTCAATCTAGAATGGATCGAGACTGACGATTTTGAGAGACAGCCGGAAAATGTCCGGTTGCTGTCTCGGTTCGACGGGGTCTTGGTGCCAGGGGGATTCGGTGCGAGGGGAGCGGAGGGGAAGATTCTAGCGATCGAATATTCTCGATCGCACAACATTCCGTTCTTGGGAATATGTTACGGGTTCCAACTAGCCGTTGTAGAGTATGCAAAACACATCGGGATTAGAGACGCCGCAAGCTCTGAGCTCAACCCGGGATCAAAGAACCCTGTCATCGATCTTATGCCAGAACAGAATGGGTTGTTAGAGAAGGGCGGCACGATGAGGTTGGGTGCCCACGAAATCACAGTTGACGAGGGGACCATGGCTCATTCCCTTTACGGGAAGGGGAAAATTTGGGAACGGCACCGTCACAGATACGAAGTTAATCCAGAATACATTTCAGAGATTACGTCCAAGGGGCTGAGATTCTCGGGCAAGAGTGACGAAAATCGAAGAATGGAGATTCTTGAAGTTCCATCAAGTAAGTTCCATTTTGCGACACAGTTCCATCCAGAGTTCAAATCTCGACCCGCCAGGGCATCACCTCCATATTTTGGTCTCATCAAAGCAGCGCTGGAGACGCAAGCTCCTCTAATGGACTCCAAGCAAATTGTCTCTCCCGCAACGAAGGCTAGTTGAAAGATGCAATCAACTGGAACACCTCACCAGCCAAGTGCCACTAGACCGAGAGGCCCCGCGACGGCAAAGCTCACTCTCACAGCAGTCTCAATAGCCTTGGTCTTCATTGTCACCTATGCGACGGCAAACTACACAATCCCGGCAACGAAAGGCTACTTCGATTTCGGTGATGTTATGATATTCATTGTCGCACTAACCTTCGGTCCTGTCACTGGCGGACTTGCCGGTGGAATAGGGTCCGCTGCATCCGACGCTTTCTCTAGCGGTTCCGGCGTGTATTTCCCTTTTACCCTTGTCATAAAGGGACTAGAGGGTTTGGCCGCCGGTTACTTGGCCTTCCGCGGCTCTAGATGGAGACTTGGGATCTCATGGGCAGTTGCCAGTGCTATCATGGTTGGAGGATATTTCATCGCGGAAACATTGGCCATCGTGGGCTATCCTGCTTCAGTTGTTGATGTGTTTGTCAATATCCCTCAAGTAATTGTTGGAGGAATAATTGGAATACCTGTTTCACAATATCTAAGGAGGGTACTCCCTCCAAACATGATTTACTCCAGAAGGTCAACGCCTGGGAGTTCGCCAAAGGCTTAGGCTGGGCCAGTCTACTAGTCCTAGACCATGCCTAAGTGGCAAGTTCTAAAGCGATAACGGCGAAGGATCTATGGGGTTGGCTCGGTTACGCAGATGTAGAGGACGTTGCTGCCCCTAACAATAAGGCTCCCAAAGTTGGTTGACGGGTCTCCCCCGCGGTATTCTCTTGCTCCGTCGAGGATGATGTTCATATGGCTGTCGCAGTCGATCATTTTGCCTCTGTACTCTGCGTCATTCTTCAGTCGGACCGAGACGTCGGCTTGCAACTTTCGCACGAGCAGGTTCAGCGGTTTTCTTGAGGGTTCCAATTGGCGCCTTGCGAGGACGACTCACTGCAGGGCATAAAAACTCTTGGATAAAGAGGAACGTACCCGAGAAGATCGGGCACCGAAAAATGAATAGTGCCGAATGACTGATTTATTCTTCTGATTCGGAGTTCTCTCTAGCCATCATTTTTTGGGTGTGTTGCTCTTTCCTAAACTCAGACTTGAGTTTTCCGCATCTGATACAACGCGTCATCGGTCCTCTTCCCCGCCATTGGTGGGAACATCCTGCCATTATTGTCAACTAGAAGGGGGGGCAGGTTATTCTTAAACTAGAGCCGAGGATTCGGGAGATGCCCTGACTCGATGATTCGCCCTGTCAAGCAAGTAAAGTTGTTCCCTATTCGATAACGTAGCAACGAGTTCGATTCCCCTCTCTTTCGCTTGTCTCCATGAGGTTCGATCTTTCACGCCGAAAATCGTCATAACCATCAGGGCATTCTCAGATGCGATTCTCGAAATTTCACTGAAATGTTCATCGAGGACACGACCGGATTCTGTCATCGAAACGGACGTAACTCCGTCGACAATACGATCTTGCAATGGCAGATGAGAAGCGTCTGCACGGATCCACTGTATACCAAGGCTTGTCTTTCCCTGCTTGCCTTTGCGCAGCATTTCGACGGACAGGTCTATTCCCAAGGCAAGTTTGCTTCTTGGGGCGATGAGTTCGAGAAGTTTGCCTGTTCCGCATCCGACGTCTACGATCATGTTGAACTCTCTTTTTCCGATGACCTGCAATACTCTTACATGCTTCCTGTCTTGCTCCTCGCCGTAGAGCTCGTCATAACTCCTGGATAGAGCATCGTACCATTTCGTAATAGTTTCAGTGTCCTTGGCGGGCAAAGGTATGTCGATATATTGCTCCGGAGCGCATTGAACCTTTCGGGTTAACCAAGTTGCCGGTCCTAATCTCTCCAAGCCTTGAGGAGGCTCGCCGGGAATTGGTCATCGGTCTTGAGGCTCGGAGGCTGCTGGTCATGGTTGTTTCCTGCACCGTCGAATACTCGGGTCGGACCGGGAGTCATCTAGGGGAGGGTGAGAGGTTGGTAATCGTGAAGGGAGATGGTTGCATACTGGTTCACCGCGGACGTGATTATCAGCCTGTCAACTGGCAGCCGTCGGGGTGCATCATTCAAGCGCAGGCGAGCAATGGGACGCTTGTTCTGAAGGCCGTTCGTCCGAGTCCGCTTGAGAGTCTAACTCTCGTGGTGAAAGATGTGCAGTTTCTTGGAACATTTCTTCTGCAAGATGATGCGGAGTTTATTCTCCACGCGAGCGAGGAGGAGATGCAGCGAGCAATCATTCTTCAGCCTGATGTCATTGAGCCGGGCTTCAAGATCTTGGATTTTGAAAAGAAAGTACCTCCTGGATTCGTAGATGTCTATGGTGTCGATAGTGAGGGGAACACGGTCGTTATCGAGATAAAGAAGGACCCGGCAGGTTTTCCGGTTATCAAGCAGCTATTGGAATATCTGAAATATCTTCAGGCTCCCCCGGGCAAGAAGTTGCGTCCAATGATAGTCGCACCCAGCATTGCGAAAGGGGCCCAGTCTGCATTGGCAAAGTCGGGGATTGAGTTCAAACAGTTGACCCTGCAGAAAGCTGTTGAGATCTTGCAGAAGTATGCGAGATCTGATCAGCAGGCTTTGAAGAGCTGGCTTTAGAGTCCGAGCCTAATGATCAGCATTGCGTAACCTATACCGCTTTTAACAAAGCTGAGCTTGCTTGTTCCGCGCGGTCGCTGTAGGAACGTGATCGCGACATCGGTGATTGGCATGCCTTTCTTTCTGGCTCGTATGAGGAGTTCTGGTTGGATCTCGAAGTTTTTCGCTACTATTTCTTCTCTTAGGGCGTCTACAGCTTTGCACGTGTAGACTCTGAATCCCGATGTAACATCGTTTGAGGGTATGTGGAAGATCTTCCTCATTGTCCAGTTGGTGCTGGCGCTTATCATTCTCTTAATCAAGGGTAGTTCTTCGACCATTCCCTTGTTCGTATTCCGACTTCCCACGACGATGTCTGCAGTCTTAGCCGCCGCCATCAGATTCTGTATTTCTTCAGGTTGATGGTTAAGGTCTGCGTCCATCGTGACGACATATTCGGTGTCTTCGTCGATTAGTCCGAATCCCTTTTTCATCGCTTTTCCCAGTCCCATTCTTTCCTGACTGTAGTGGATCTTTATCCGGGGATTCTCTTTCGATAGGACGGTCAGTTTGTCGAGAGTGGCGTCTGTTCCTTCGACGATGAATATTGCCTCATAATCAGGATCGATCTTTTCGAGCGCGGATACGAGTCTGGAGGAGAACTCGTCTATGACTTCCTCCTCGTTGTAGACCGGTATTACCGCGCTTATTCGCAAGCTTGTCCCACGACGACGATTCTAGACCGGTATATTCTGGTTTGTGGCCGCGTTCCTAGCCAATATGTTCAAGCGTTTCACGACGTGAGAGTGGTCAGACGGCTTCGTTCATGTTGGAAGTCTATGCGGCGACGAGTTCGTGAGAGTGCTGCTTCATGTGCTGATAGTGTTCCGCTGGCACGAGAGACTGGAAAGCTCTATCGACCACCTCGCTGAGCGATGGGTGAATATGGATCGAGTCGCTAATCGGCTCATACGATCCGCTACCGGTATACATCAACGGTATGATCTCGTGAATGAGGATTGACGCGTACGGTCCGACGATGTGGGCTCCAAGGATTTTCATCGTTTCTGCCTCGACGATGACTTTGACGAAGTAGTCTTTCACGTTCATCGCCTCACCCTTGGCTGTGTCCTCGTACTTCTGGAACCCTATCAGCACCTTGTCCTCCCCCAGCTTCTCCATCGCCTCCTTTTCTCCCAACCCGACGCTGGCAATCTCTGGGTAGGTGAAGACTGCGTGCGGAATTGCGTGGTAGTCGGCTTTGATCTTCTGTTTCAGTATTGCGTTGTAGTAGACTATCTTTGATTCATAGTTCGCGACGTGTTTGAACGGATACCTTCCATCCGCATCTCCGAGCGCCCATATGTTCGGCTGCGAGGTCTCCAGGTACTCGTCGACTTCTATCCAGCCTTCCTTTGTAAGCCGGATCCCAGCCTTCTCCGGGTGGAGAATGTCCGTGATCGGACCTCTTCCAGTCGCGACCATGATCTCCTTGGCAGCTATTGTCGTATTCTTTCCCGACTTCTGATCGACAGTGACAAGCTCCTTCATGTCGCCCATCTCCCTGACTTCTCTCACTTCCTGGTTTGTCAGAATCGTGATGTGCCGTTCCAGATCCTTTCGCGCCAGTGCCGAGACTTCCGGCTCTTCTTCTGGCAAGAATTGTGGATTTCTACCGACAATGGTTACTTTCGATCCCATGCTGGAGAAGAAGTGGCCGTATTCAGCGGCGATGTAGCCGCCCCCGATGATCGCGATGCTCTCTGGCAGCTTTGTCAGCTTGAGGACCGTGTCGCTTGTATGGTAGTTGACCTTGTCAAGCCCTTTGATGTTAGGGATGATGATCTTCGAACCTATACAGAGAAAAATCATCTTAGACGAAATCTCAGTACCGTTGACCTTCATCGTGTAGGGTGAGACGAATTCTGCTGGCGCGTGGTAGTAGTCTATGTTCTTCGAGCTCGACAAGCCCTCTCTTATTTGATCGATATCCCGGTTGATGAGTGTCCGCATCCGCTCCATGACCATCTGAAAATTGATACTGGCGATCTTCGCATCGACCCCTAGCTCATGCGCCTTCTCGATCATTCTCACCAGTTCTGCAGGGTACAAGAGAATTTTCGAGGGAATGCAACCGCGGGTTAGGCATATTCCGCCCGGCTCGTCCTTGTCTATGACCGCGATCCGAATGTTCGGATTCTCCTGGATCATTGGGTCGACGATGTTCATCGCCGATCCTGTACCAATTATGATCAGATCATACTGCTTCATGCTGGAGGGTCCCGGAGCTCAGGGCGGAGATAAGTGTTGACCGAGAATCTGTGTCGCGGGCCTCGCCCGTGCGATTATGGTTTCTTTGTTCCCTCGATTCTTTCCTTGCCCACGACGAGGATGAAGATGAGTATTCCGAGGGCGAAGGATGTGAGGCTGATCGACATGGAGACTGTGATGTCGAGGTTGAGTCGATGGAACAGCTCGTAGTTGAGATACGCCGGCAAGATCATCAGCGCGCCCGCGATCACGACCATTACGCCTCTTAGAACGTCGTGTATTTCCGTCCCTGCTATCGTCGTCTTTGTGCCCGTTGGTAACGCACCGGCTACTGATGTATTCCCGAAATGGTCCCGTATATAGATGATTCACACATCGGAGGCTGGAAGAAGCTTCCGCGCTATCGTCACATACGCAGTATGTCCTATCATCCTAGTCTCCGGTCTAACCTTTCCAGCCTCGGTCTTGAACTCCCGCATAAGCAGTTCGACAGCCTCTAAGATCATGAATCCTCCTTCGCGGAGCGCTACTGCAAGCTTCTCCAGCTGGTTTATTGTCGGAGTAAACCCTGCCAGCAGTCCCCCTCCAAGCAGCGCTCTCCATGCAGCTCCAACCATCCTCCAAGGATCGCCAAGATCAACAACAACCGCGTCAACACTCGTCTCCTCAAATCCCTCTGTCGGGTCCTTGTTGTGAAAAGTTACCAGGGAGCCAAACCCGGCTTTCTCCACGTTCGCCTTCGCCGCTCGCAAGAACTCAGGCCTCATCTCATACGTGAACACTTGGCCGTCTGGGGCGATGCCCCTGGCCAGGGCGGATGTTAGCGCCCCGCTTCCGGTCCCAACCTCCAATACTCTATCCCCGTTCCCGATTCCTAGCTGGAAGAGTGCGTACCCGATATCCTTCGGATAGAGAATCTGGGTGGGACGATCAAAAGATTCGACAATGTCGAGCGCTCGTGGCTTGAACACTGCAAGGTTCTGGCCCATGCTCGTTCGTATGGACCCACCGTACTCCTTACCCACCAGTTCTGCGAGCTCGAAGTAGCCTCGGTGAGTGTGAAATCTTCCCGGCTCCACCTTTGCAATCCACTTGCGCCGGACGTCTTGGTACAACAAGACCCGGTCGCCCAGCTTGATCTCTCGGCTCAAGGCAACGGACGGTTCCGAAACCGAGAGCCATTAAGCATTCCATATCTATCACGACTTGACACAGATAGAGCGTCTTCCACAAAGGAACGGTTTCGTCTGTAACTTTATCCTACCGTGATCGTCTCTTTTCCCTAACTTTTCCATGAACAAAACAATCCCTCTTCCAAACATCTCTTTTCCCAATAACTCTCTTTTTGCGTAACTATTCTTTTTTCGTGTAACTATTTTTTTCCCACCAACCAAAATGCGACCCCCCCAGGTGGTCTCTTTTCGCGCGCCGCGCCCTTCGTGAAAACGCTGTGAACCCACGTTCAACCAACGAGGCGCACCCGTCCGCCTTCGTGAAATGGCTTCGGCTAGCCTTTCAGAGCCTTGAACACGCCCTCGGCCTTCGAGGCAGGAACAAGCCTTACCGTGATGGGCTCCTTGGTTCCTGAAATCCCAATTCTCAGCACCGCCACCCTCCTCCTCCACCATGTAGCAAGGACAGCAGCCAAGAACACAGCGAACGTGCCGATTAGTAACAGGTCGAATGGGGCTTGAGGAAGGCTCAGCCTTGCCTGGCCTGGAAACCACCATACAAGAAAGACCGCTATCGCGCCGAGGACAGCATAGGTCATGGGCGGGATCAGACTCTTAGTTATCAGCTCCAGCATGCTCACTTCAGCGTGAGGAACGTTGACGTACTTTTCCCCATTAGCGAACCTCTTCCCAACCAGCAATCTCGAGTCCGTCACGTATACCGTATAGTTCACGCCTGCACACTCGGCTAGAACGTTCTCCGCTCCGACCAGGTTCCTGAGGTTGCTCAAATCCTGCTGTTGAGACACGAAAATCTCTCTTACCCGTATTGTAACCCATCCCCGCGGCAAAAGGATTACGAACAGCCCTACCTGGCCGCTACCAGCTGGGAAACAGCCTCAACAACTGCTCTAATCCCGCTCTCCGAGCCCAGCGTTCCGCTCAATCTTCGTGCATTCTCCCGGTTATTCTCCAGACATGTCGAGATCGCTCGAGCCAGCTCTTGCGTATCCAGTCTGGACTGATCTAGTACAACCGCTACGCCCAATTCCTCCGCCCGCTTCGCGTTATTCGCCTGCTCTGTATGGTTCGGTGGGGGAATCAGCACAAGTGGTTTCCCTTCCGAGATCGCCTTCATAATGGTCTCATGTCCCGCTCTGGAGACGATCACGTCTGCGCGTTCGAAGGTTTTCCAGTAGGACTGATCCGTCATCCACTCGTGAACCATGAGATTCCCAATCTTTTTTTCACCAAACGATCCATTCGGATCTCCGCAACTCAGAACCAGTTCGTAATCTCCAGGAAACTCCTTGAGGATGTCTGTCAGCTTGTTCACAAGATATTTGCGGTCCGTCGCAGGTCCGCTAACGCAGGCAAAGACTAGAGGGCTCACATTACCTGAATGTCGGATCCCATTCGGAAGGTTGAGCCTGGACGGCGTTAATGGCCCAACTAGCCGAACTTTCCTCCTGATCCCAGGGGGAATCGCCAGGTTATACCTCGAGATCGTGTAAGGGGCCTTGAGGTCTGGAACAATTATCAGATCGCTTACGCCCCAAGCCAGCTCGAGCATTGCGGAAATATACCTCCAGATGATCTTCGCCGCGAAAAGCATTGGCCTGTCAGCCCACCTGTGTTTTCTGTCGTCCTTGGGCATCTGGACAGAATACTGGTTGAGGATGAGGACCCTCGGTTTTCTCAGAATGAACGCGGCGACCAAGGTAGAGATTCTGGTGTCCGATATTACGACATCAGGTTCGAACGCGGAGATCTGTCGCACCTCTCCTATCAGCTGGCGTATGAAACCCCATAACCCCACGGTTACGCCGTTCTGGCTCATCGTCATCTTCGGGTCAATCGTTCCGTCCTCCCTAGTTCGAAACGACAGAGGAATCGCGCTGAAGTATGTGAGACCGGAACGTTTCAGATAATCCAACGCGTCAAGGTAGGAAGAGAACAATACGTCTACACCTTCGCTCGAGAACTCTCGGGCGATCGCATCGCACCGAGTGATATGCCCAAGGCCGAGCCCGCAGGGCCCAACATACAGTCTCAACCCTGACGTCCTAGCCCTCTCAACTTCCTCTCGAACACTTTTCCTCCCGGTTCGTTCTCTGAAAAGATCTGCCCTTGAAATCGAGCAACCTTTACACTACCAGTGACCCAGGCATCGGGCATCAACCCCGCCTTCAAACAACACTCGTTCAGAAACTCCTCCTCGTCGAAACCTTCGTCTACGGCAACCTGCGGCAGCAGAAGCCCTCGGGTTCCAAACCCGTCCACAAACAGACCGTCTCGCCCAACTTTGATGTTCAAAGGCAGATCCAGTGGGCTCTTGAGCAAGATATGCTCGAGAGGTGAGAGCACTGTCACTTCAACGATAATGCTCTGCAGGAACTCATCCCTTTGCACAGGCCCAAATCTTGGATCCATTGCGGCTGCGTCGACCGCACAACGCACCGTCTCGTTGAGCAGCGACATCTTAGGGAACGGGTTGCCGATACAACCTCTCAGCCCTCGGCTCCTTGCCATGTCAAATAGTGTGACGAACACTCCCAGCGGAGTGCGCAGTTCAGAACTTACGCTTTCGATAGGGCCGAAGCTCTTTCCATCCAAGTGATAGGCTATTGCGTGCCGTGCGGTACCGACGAGTTTCGTTCCGTTTTCTGTTGATACCAAGCTAGTCACTTTTCCAAGCTCGCGCGTTTCTTTGCCTCCTCTAGAGTCTGACGAATGCGGTTCCAGTGTCTTCCAACCCAATACACCTTTCCGCAATTCTGATCGGTGCATTTCCAGAATTGGTCGTACAGATTGAGGCTTGTTTGGGGGACCTCAACTCCTACGTCACTCTTTGGCGTTTCCTTTAGGTCGGACCCACATTCTGGACACTTTGTCTCGGCCATGTTAACGTTCAAGGAAACCCCGAAAGTGCTAGCAAGCTGAGCCAATCTCTCCTCCTCAGTTTCGCCGAGCACGAGAGCGGACGGTATCTTCCTTGCTATTGCTCGATGGTACAATTCTTCGTCTCTTGTTAGTAGGATCATATTCTTTTCGTGGGCGATTCTTAGGAGCTCGTTGTCCTTGGTATTTGCGTCATATCTTACATCTTGGCCTAGGATCCGTAACCACCTTGCTAGTCCACCTAGCATTCCGTCGACGAGAAACCTCATCCGCGGCTTCCATTTCTCAGCACCTTGCCGCTGCCCGGCTTTCCAGTGATCTCTCCGTTGCTGTAGACGACTGACCCGTTTACAATTGTGGTATGGACTGCACCTTGTGTCTTCCATCCTTCGAACGGAGAGTAATGCGCCTTGGAGAAGAACTTGTCAGGGTCAATCTTTCCTTTCTTTTTCATATCCACTAGAATCATGTCGCCATCAACTCCTTCCCGTATGCTTCCCCTCGAGCTGAGACCGAAGATCTTCGCGGGGTTGGTTGAGAGGAGAGAGACTAGTCGGCCGAGGGATAATTTTCTCTTGTAGACCATGGTCAGCATCAATGGCATAGCCGTCTCTAGGCCAGGTATTCCCGGTGGGCTCTTTTGAGGCGGTCGCCGTTTCTCTTTGATAGTGTGGGGCGCGTGATCCGTGGCAATGATCGTTGCGTTACCAGTTGCCATTTCCCGAAACAATCTGCTCCTCGCCCGTCGAGGTCTGAGAGGAGGCACCATCCAAGCCTTCCAACCAAGCTTTTCCACGGAATCTTCGGAGAGTAGAGTATGATGTGGGGTCACTTCCGAAGATAATCCACCCAGAGGCCAATTCCCAATTGAAGAGATGCTAGATGGGAGGGTAACATGGCAGAAGTGAATCCGACAACCAATCTGCTTCTGAAGTCTAAGGATCCTGCTGACGGCCATTGTCTCGGCCTTTCCGAGTCGTGATCCGACAAGTTCCTTGAAGGTCCGAATCTCGCGGGTGGGTTCAATCTGGGCTGCGTCTTCTGCATGAACTGTGACTGGAAGTGAGGCTTCCTTCGCGGCCTTCAAGACTTCGACAATTGTGAGGTCATCGCCCAAGTCTAAGGGGGCGATAGGCTTAGGGAGGTAGAGTTTTATCGAGAAAGCTCCGGCCATTTTCATCGTTTCTACCGCGGCTCGATCTCCAACTGCGGCCGCGTGAAAGCCTGTGTTCACTAGGATGTTTCTTGAGGCTCTTCTGGCCTTCTCCCGAAGACGCTGAGCTGAGTCAGTAGGTGGCAGGGTATTCGGCATGTCTAAAACAGTGGTAAACCCTCCGGCTGCTGCGGCCGAGGTTCCACTTGTGAAATCCTCTTTGTACGCTAGCCTCATGTCGCGCAAGTGGACATGCGCATCAACTAGCCCAGGTAATGCCACTAATCGTTCGGCTAGAATCTCCTCGTCGGCTTGTTCGGCTATCCTTCGAGCTATTCTCTGAATCCTTCCATCCTCGATGAGGATTGAACCTCTGATGGCACGATTCTCAGTCCAGATATGAGCGTCTCGAATCAGTAGGCTGGGGAGACCTGATATCTCGTTCTCAGGGCTCTTCAGGTTGTCCAAGGTCCCTTGAGCAATCTGGACATAGGAAGGTGCCGTCTTTCTGGACGAGGTTGTCCGACCATGCTTCGCATTCATCACAGTATCCCCCGAGAGTAGGTTTGGTCCTCGGGCCTTGAAGTCCAGCACGACTCTTTTCGGAGGCTAAGTCGATTATGGCCGGCGTCACTTGTAGAATGTCTTTCATTGTTACTATTCCTACGAGCTTTCCGTCATCAATTACAGCAAGCCGCCGAATCTTGCGATGGTTCATGAATTTCGCAGCGTCGTTGACGGTAGCACCTGGGCTGATACTCGCCACTGGCTTCGACATTGTCTGCACTACGTTTAGTTCAGACGGGAGAACGTTTCTTGCGGCTACTCTTTGCACGATATCTCTCTCGGTGATTATTCCCGCTGGGTTTCCTGCCTTGTCTACGATAATCACACAGCCGATATCGTGTTTGCCCATGAGCTTCGACACTCCAGCGACCGTCTCGTTCTCTTTGGCCGTAATCGGTGGCCGTGACATTATGTCACGCACGAGAATGTCTGGCTCTGCCTCATGCACCGACAATGCAAGATGGCCATCCTTCGCCTTCTATAAAATCTTCATGCAGTGATGAGCCTAGCAAACATTATCTGCGGCGCGCTTGACTTGTCATCGATCGTTATTGGTTGCGGGTTCGGGATCAAACCTGAGTCTTGAGCCGTCTGAGCCTCCGAGAATCCGCTCTATCTCTCCACCAACGCTGGTGTACTGGACCCGTCTCGGGTTTGCCGTTTTAGCAGGCGTGTTGTATAACGCGTTGGGTCTTGGTGGACAGGGCGTTCTTTTCGGAACCTCCTGGGCTATCAGTATGGGAATCGGAATCTATGCGATCTCTGTCTTCCTAGTCAAGTACGTCTTGCATTATGGCCCAACAGAGTTGAAGGGTCCAAACAAGCACATAACACTGGGAATCGGTAGCTACATCATCTGGTTCCTGTTCACGACAATCCTGCTTAACACAATCATTTACCCTGGTCCGTACTAGTCGTCGGTTTGTCAAGAGTCGCCTGCTGAGGTGGACGCGTTTCTGCCGGGGTTTGCTGGTTCTTCATGCTACCCAACAAGGTGAAGTAGTCGTCTAGAGCTTTGAAATATCCTCGATCGTACTCGCCATGCAATTCGTTTAAGGCGAATTCAGAGAATTCTTTCTTGAGATTGCTAATCGTGTCTTCTGTCCTGGTGGCTAGGACTCTTGGTAGGAAAATGTACTTGTCATCGTTGGTCCGGTAAGTCAACATCAATCCCTCAAGCGCTTTGACGTATCCTCTGGACCACTGAGAGTTATCCGACTTTTGTCGGATGATATCGAGTTCTTTCTCTGCATCAGTCCATGCTCTTGCTTCTACATGCTCGAGGAACTTGTTCACTGGGATTTGCGGGATCACTTTCAGCCCTCCGCTAGCGACGCCGCTTGACCTCGTCCTCTTCCGAGACATCAACTATTCCTCCCTCGGTAACCTTGAAGATTCTCTCGCCCTCAGGCAAGTATGGGCTTGAGACAAGTCGGGCTATCCGTATAGGGCCGTTGGCAGCTCGGCGGAGGAACACTCTTGTGTGGCTTGTATGAGCTACTATGTGCCCGCCAACCGCGTCTACGGAGTTGGCGAAGAACTGGTCGGGTTTCGCCATGACTTGGTTGGTGACTATGGCGACAGCGTTGAACCCTCGTGCGAGGCGGATTAGACGGTGCATGTGGTTGTTGAGACGTTGTTGTCTCTCCGCGAGCATCTCTCTGCCGATGTACTCGCTTCTGAAGTGGGATGTCAGCGAGTCGATGATGATCAGGCGGATATTGTTGTCTTTGATGATCTGGTCCGCCTTCTCCAAGAGAAGTACCTGATGGTCGGAATTGTAGGCTTCCGAATAGATGATCCTTTGCGCTACATCAGTAGGCTCAAGCCCTGCTGTCTTGGCCATTCGCACGATCCACTCTGGACGGAAGGTTTGTTCGGTGTCCAGATACAAAGCGCCTCCATCCAAGCCACCTTTATCGACCGGCAGTTGGACGTTGATCGCTAGCTGGTGGCAGAGGATCGACTTGCCCACGCCGTATTCTCCATAGAACTCTGTGATGGTCTGTGTCTCGAGACCGCCACCGATCAATCCGTCGAAAGCCTTGCTTCCCGTTGTAAGGCGGCGTACGTTCGCCTTCATCTTCATGAGCTCGTCTGCTCTTATGAAGGAAAGTGAAATGCTGTCCCTGGCTTCTGCGATGATTTTGGCGGCTTGCTTCTCTCCTATTCCAGCAGGAACTAGTTCCCTCACAGTGGCCGTCGCGAGGCTCTCGACGGTGTGAAAACCAAGTTCCTTCAGCTTCTCAGATGTCGAAGGTCCAACGCCTGGTAGGTCTTCTACAACCTCATACTTCCGGACGGCTTCCTGAGTCACTATCCTCTCACCCAACTAGTATGATCTTGAAATCTGTTTCGAGCTTATTTAAACTGCAAATGGAACGGCTCTGATTTAGAGCTGAGACGGTTCCGAAGCTAATTAGAAACAAAGCGTGTTCAATGTACTAGGTTTCTGGTTTCGCAGGTTACAACACCCTTAATGTGAGTCCTGTTGGTTGTGCTGATGCGTTGAGGATTATTGGGGGTTGAGGGAGAGGAGGCCCAACCCAGGAAGAGCAATAGCAGGAGGTACATAGAAAATTTGTTGGGCTGGCCTAGTGAAGAGTCTATAGGGATCGGGGTTTACCGGACCACTCTCTTCACCTCTCTATTCGAGTACTTCATCGTGCTCTTCTTCGGCACATGGCTAATCGTGGAGTACTTCTACAATGTCTACGAGCAACAGTACTTCGGATCGTTCGATCCAGTCTTCCTGGTCGCTGTGTTGATGGCGGCTTCAGCCTACGGCTTCATGAGGATCGTTTCCACCGCGAGGACGAGCCTGCGCCCAACAAGAATGACGAAGAAAAACGAGGATGATTATTGATGAGAAAACTAGGCATTACGACGATCGCATCGTTTGCCGTGAACGTAATTTTGAGTCTATGGCTGGTAAACCAGTACTACTACGATGCATACTTCCACTCCTACGTGGATGCTTCTTTAGGTCCGGTCTATCCGTTCATAGTCCTAACGGCAGGGCTAGGTGGCGGCTCGAGCCTCGGATATCTTCTCTTGAAAAGAAGACACGCTGGAGATGGGACGGGAAAACTAGAGAAGGCGAAACTGTTCAAGTCAAGTGGACCAGTTTCGACTCCTGGAACCCTTTCGTCCTCTCCCCAGGGCAAGATGATGCCGACAGGACCTCCCCCAGGCCAAATCTCTCGCCATACTGCCTACGCAGTTCCGCCTCTGCCTAAGAGCTCAACTCCTTCGAGTGGTGGGGCACGTGGTACGGTCCCCTCCTCGATGTCCATTTCTTCCAAGACTGTTACTCCTTCCCCCTCAACCTCTCAGAGGCTAGACCAGCTTAGTCAGCCTTCAACCTCGATCTTGAACTCAACGCTCAGGGACCAATTTAGACCAGAACAAGCGTCTAGACCTTCGCCCCCTGTTCCTCCATTGTCACCGTCTGGCCGCGGCGAGAACGCTCAGCCAATGAACAGAATTCCACCGGACCCATCACGGATGAGTTTTCCATCACAGTGGAAGCCAGAACCGAGTCAGTCAGGTGAACGCGGTCCTGACTCGACCGTTTTTCCGAGGCCAGGTCAAATAGACATGAAACCCGGTGCAGAATCTCCTGGTTTCGGCGGTCCGGTCGGCCAGGTTCCGAAACCTCCTCAAGCATCTCAGACTCCGTTCCCGGTTTCGAAGTGGGTGCCTCCTGAGCAGAGAGCGGGCGGGCAGTGGGCTGATCCGGTTCCGAAACCCGGGCTCGCAGCTCCCCAGAAATGGGGTCCTCCACCAGGCCAGGGTGCGGGGCCTCGCCCTCCTCAAGGGATCCCGCCGCGACCCGGTTCCGGTCCAGTTCCGGGACCTTCCGGTCAACGCCCGCCGTTTCCACCGGCTCAAGGTGGTCCACGGCCGCTTGGTTATCCCAACCAAGGCAGACCTGGACAACCAGGGCCTGTTGGAGTCCCTCCGCCTTTCAGGCCTGATCAATCTCGTCCCACTGGGCCAGCTCCGCAGGGGAGACCGGTCCAGTCTCCTGGCGGGCCATCGCCTCAACCCTGGAGCCCGCCGAAAACTGCTGAGAGGGGAGAATCGGGAGGCGCTTCTCAGGGCAAGGACGTTGCAAACTCTCCACCTCTTCGACCATCTCAGTTCGGAGCGTCAGAAGGCTCGCGGCTGACGGACGAAAAGACTGTTGAGCCGAGCTCTCCTGGCGGGGAGATGGATTGGGACACGGCGCTTGATACGATATTGAAGACGCTGAAGAAAGATCGGGGAGTAGGCGAGAGGACATAGAGACCTTGAGAAGAGTCTGGGAGTTACAACAGGGATTTGCCTATTCGAGCGTACGATTATTCGACTCTCCGCGAGCGTGGGAAGTGTCTATTTGAGAAGACTACTGATCAAGCTCGTAGCCATTGAAACAGCGCTAGTTGGTTGGCTCTCCTACTGGATCTTTCTGGTCTACGCGAACAATTCTTCCGTAAGCGCGGGGCTAAGCGATCAACTCACAAGATTTCCCCAGCTCGCCTTCACCACCGTCGACATCGCGGTCATGGTAATTATCGCAGCATTCGCGATTACCCTCGCCTTCAAGTTCCACCGCGGCCTTCGACCAGGTATCCGATTGGAGAGAGCTTTGCAGATGTTAGAGAACTTGATGAAGAGGAACCTCGTTCTCGAGGCGCAAGTAGCAGAGCTGAGGGTGGAGAAGGTGGAGAGAATCCATCCAAGTCCATCACCATTGTCGTCGAGCATCTCGGTTCCAGGTCTTCTAGGGCCAAGCTTCTCAGGTGCTATGGCTCCATCGCCTGGTGAGCCGCGTCCAGGGTCTTGGGAGAAGGCTTTCAGAACTCCGCTCGAGGCAGGGCCGCCTGCTGCTAGGATTCCAAGTTCAAGTATCTCTGAGGCTCCTTTTCAGCGCGAAACAGGCCTCCCGCCACCGAGGATAGAGGCAAAGCCTACGATGTCGAGTCCAGCTAAGCCGCCTCTAGTGATTTCCGAGAAAACTGGGCAATCAGTTTGGGGTCCAGATTCAGAGGACAAGCTTTCAGAACATCCAACACCTGTTCCTTCACCAAGCTCCTCTGGTTGGGAAGACAGTCCAAAGTACGTCGGAGAGTCTACCGGTGTTCTGACACCTTCACCAATTCCGAAGAAGGCGGCTCGCTTCAGCTCTGACATAGGTGGACTCAAGCAGCCCTACATTCCTGTTTCCGCTCCAAGAATGACTCCTCCAAGTGTGATCGTTGGTCCAATGAACCAGAAGCCAGCTTCCCCGGGCAGGCAGGCACCGCGTCCCATTGTCCGTCCAACTTTTCCAACTAAACCATTTCCCAAGGAGCAATCCCCAGCTACCGAGAGTCTAGAGCCGAAGCCAAGTACGCCGATCATCATAGACAAATCAGAGGCTTCAACCGGTGGCTCGAAGCCTTCTGAAACAGCTACGTCTACTCCCTCACTTGCAGAGGAAACGAAGGAGAAGACGCCTGAAAAACCGGCTGACGGATACAAGAAAAAATCTTCTCGCGAAGAAGACTAACTGGACTCTTTGTTCGAGCGCACAACACTGAGGGGCCCAAGTTTTCTCTGGACCCGGCTGGTTCGTTCTGACCGGTGGTTCATTAGTGGTTCCGTGAAGGGCGCGGCAGGGGAAAATCGACAACCCCGGGGGGTCGCATTTTAGTTAGCAGAAAAAAATAGCTACAAGCGAACAAAAGTTAGAGAGAGAATAGTTATGGAAGAGAAAGTCTCGAGAAAAGAACTTGTTGGGAACTAGTCCTATTTATCCAAGGGTCCACGCTTGAAATCCAAGTTATTGACCGGTGACCCTTTCTCCGGCTGACGCAGTGTCCACGAAGGCAACATCTAGCCCGCTCAGAGGAAAAATGGCAAGCTCCGTTATTAATTTCGGTTCATTCCTGACGCGTTACGAAGCAGGTTTGCAGGTTGGATGGTCGAATCACCAAACTTAATCTCGAGGTTGAAAACGAACAAACCTCCAATCGACGAACCGATGAAGATAGATCGAGGACACTCAGATTGCTACAATCAACTCATAATCGTAGAATAGCCGTTCTCCCACTAACCAACATGAGTTCAGATGCTAAAGGTGAGATCTTCTCGGATGGAATGACAGAGGAACTAATCTCGGCTCTCTCGAAAATTGCAGGGCTTAGAGTCATTGCCCGAACCTCAGTGATGAGATACAAGAATGCTAGGAAATCAATTGGTGAGATCGGTAAAGAACTAAACGTCTCTGCCATCCTTGAAGGAAGCGTACGAAAAGCCGAAAACAAGGTCAGAATCA
Source organism: Candidatus Bathyarchaeota archaeon (assembly GCA_005888755.1). Classification (GTDB taxonomy): domain Archaea; phylum Thermoproteota; class Bathyarchaeia; order 40CM-2-53-6; family 40CM-2-53-6; genus 40CM-2-53-6. The sequence continues at coordinate 14,537 of VBBQ01000028.1, read as the reverse complement.
CAATCCAGCTAGCAGACCCGGAAACAGAAGAACAGATGTGGTCTGAAAAATATGATAGAGATCTGGAGGATATCTTCGCGGTCCAGAGTGAGATCGCTCAGAAGGTAGCGGCCGAGCTAGAAGTCCAGATCAACAAGAGTGAGAAACTCAACCTCGCAAAGAAAGCAACCGACAGCAAAGAAGCGTACACTCTCTACCTGGAAGGCCGCCACTTCCTAAATACAAGAACGGAAGAAAATCTGAAGAAAGCGATTGAACGATTCGAAAAAGCTCTGGAGAAAGACCCCCAATACGCTCTATCATACACAGGAGTAGCCGACTCCTATGCTGTTCTTGCACTGCTCGAATTTCTACCCCCGACGGAGGCCTTTCCAGAGGCTAGAACCGCTGCAGAGAAAGCGCTGGAAATCGACAACAGACTCGCTGAAGCGCATACGTCATTGGGGGTTGTGCGGTTCCAGTACGACTGGGATTGGGAGGGAGCGGAGAAAGAATTCAAGCGAGCAATCCAGCTCAACCCTAGCTACGCAGCTGCCCGCCAGTTCTACGCTGACTTTCTGAAATCCCAGGGACGGTTTGAGGAGGCGCTATCTGAGATGAGCCAGGCTAGCGCTCTAGATCCCCTTTCTCTCTCGATAAACACGGGACTTGGACACGTGCTCTATCTCAGCCGACAATATGACAGGGCAATTGAGCAGTATCGGAACACGATCAAACTTGACCCCAACTTCATCCAAGCCCGCCTCTGGTTCGGAAGACCCTACCTCCAAAAACGAATGTACAAGGAAGCCATAGCCGAACTAGACGATGCCGTAAGGTTGTCGGGAGGAAGCACCATATCCCTCGCCATGTTGGCCCACGCAAACGGTACAGCTGGTAACAGAGACGAAGCAGAAAAAATCCTTGAAAAGCTGATGGAACGGTCAAAGCACCAGTACGTTCCATCATACTGGATCGCAATGATCCACGTCGGCCTAGGCGCCGAGGACCAGGCGTTCACATGGATAGAGAGAGCCTTCCAAGAACGATCAAGCTGGCTGGTTTGGGCCAAAGTCGAACCGAGATTCGACACACTGCGCCCAGACCCAAGGTTCAACTCATTACTCGTGAGAATGAGATTGATTCCGAAAAAACAAAGTGCACTAGGAATACGCGGATGGCTCAAAGGACCTGGGAATTAGCAAAGATTTCCAGCCTTGAAGTTCCAGATTTGGATCGAGTACGCCAACAACCGTGGTTGAAGGAGTACAAGCACATCCCTGTGAGGATGGCCTCTGTCGGTTCCGAGTAGATCGGCGGGAAAGTCTGAAATGTTTAGATACGCTCCGGGACCATAATAGGTCGTCTCTGAATGCCCGAACTAGACGACATAGATTCTAGAATACTTGGAATCCTCGTTGAGGATGGCCGCAGGTCTTTTCGTGAAGTCGCCCGTCGCGCAGGGATAACAACCCCGACTGTGCAGGCTAGAGTCAAGCGTATGATGGACCAGGGTCTCATCCGTAAGATATCTCCGATATTCGACCCGTCGAAGTTCCGGCATGGCTTGGTCTTCCAGTTGTACTTGAGGGTCGACCCCGCGAAGATTGAGGCAATCGCCGGCAGCCTCGAAAGGCGTTCGGAAGTACGTGCGATATACCTCACAACTGGAGAGAACAATCTCACCCTCCGAGTCGCCGTCGACAGTCTAGAAGAGATGCAACGCTTCACCGAGGCTCTCGACCGGGAGTTCGGGGTTAAGCAGAACTCAAGCCAGATGGTCGTCCGAATATTCAAGGACGATCAAGCGGTCATCGTAAGACCTGGGTTGAGTGTCAATCTCAAATGCGAGACCTGCAGCGGGCCGATTCCCGCAAAACCGTTCGTTCTAAGAGTCGCGGGACATGAGAGATTCTTCTGTTGCCCAATGTGCGTACAGAAGTTTCGGGAGAAGTATGAACCTAGACTAAAAGGGCTCGAACTTACTGTCGAAGGACCAGAACTTAGATAATCCGTCGACTGAGTGTGAGTTTCTAGCTTTACATTTGTAAAGACATGCGGTTTAGAGACAGATTTGTAGCTAATCTGATATGCCAGTGGGCCCGGCTATCTCTCTACCCTATCACGGTGATTCGGTCTCCGAGAGGCTCACGACACAATCTCATCTAATCAACGAGTGGATCTCGCTCTATCAAGATGGCTCATCGACTACTAAGATCGCAGGACAATATCATGTCGGGGCCTCTACTGTTGGGCGACACTTAAGGCGACACATTCAATTAAGAGATCGGATCTCCGCCTCGATAATTGCATCGACGAAGTTTTTGAAAGAATCATTTTCGGGCGACTTATGCGAAGGTGCATTCATCGCCGGATTTGTAGAAGACTGCCACGTTAGACACTCGGGGAGGCTCAAGGAGGTGAGCCTCTCGACAACTCATCCAGCGATGGTGCGGCTTTTTCGTAGCCTTTTCGCAAACTATGGGCATGTAACCGATCTTCCTCATTTTGAGGGTCTCCACGGCTATTATCAATACATAATGACTGTCTACCTGGATCTAAGCTTCGAGCCCATCGTTACCAAGACCGACCACGTCCCGCAGTGGATTCCCTTCCATCGGGACGATCCCCTGTTTCAGTCATATTTGTCGGGACTTGTGGCGGCAGAAGGTTGCATTCTCCTCTATGACAATCACGGCCGAACCGATACGGCACTGACTATTACTCTGAAGAAGCGGGGTCTTCTGCAACAACTGTCCAGTATTGTCGGCGGAAGAATCTATGAGGTCCAACGCGCATCTCGACTTGTCGTTTACGGAAAGGCAGGGAAGATACTGATGGGAGAACTGAACATCCTCCATGCTGAGAAGGTTGAGAAAGTGAGACTGGTCATAGACCACATTGGCAAGCCTTGGTGCCATGTTGAGCCACTCTGGGATGAGCTCAGGGTAAAGATCAAGAAGACAGTCCTAGAGTACAAAGAAAGCGCTAGATCGGACTACTTCGAGAAGCACGGCTTCTTTCACCACAAAGACAAGTCACTGACCAGGGCGAAATAGTCATGGCAAAAGACCCAATCTGTGGTATGCTTGTGGAAGAGGGAGAACACTCCCTCAAGACCACGCGCTACGGGGCCACTTACTACTTCTGCAGCGAAACGTGCCTCTTCCAGTTTCAAGCGCCAGAGAAGGCGCTTGCCCGACTAAAGCGCCTCGTAGCTCTCGGGGCAGTACTGACTGTTCCGATCGCGGCTCTAACGTACCTCGCGATAATTTCTAACAGAGCTACTAACAATCTGGCTATGTTCGTCCTTTCTATTCCAGTTCAGTTTGTTGTCGGATTCCGGTTTTATCGCGGGAGCTACGACGCATTAAGGTCAAGAATCGGCAACATGGACTTGTTGATCGGTCTCGGGACTACGGCGGCCTGGCTCTACAGTACCGTCGTAACTTTCGTCCCCGGATTCTTTCCAGGAAGCGAGACTTACTTCGAGACCTCAGCAATCATAATCACGCTGATTCAGACAGGGAGTCTTCTCGAGTACATTACGAAGGGCAAGGCCTCAGAGGCAGTTCACAGATTGTTGAGCTTGCAGCCTGTAGTCGCTCACGTAATACGAGATGGTGTCGAAACCAGCACACCTGTTGAGAAAGTCGATGTAGATGACCTTCTGGTTGTTCGTCCAGGAGAAAGAATTCCAGTTGACGGTATCGTGGTTGAGGGGAGTTCTTCGGTTGACGAGTCGATGATTACTGGAGAGAGTCTGCCAAACGACAAACGAACCGACGACGAGGTGATTGGAGCAACGATCAACAAGAACGGTCTGCTGAAGATTCGGGCAATGAAGGTCGGACAGGATACCGTTCTGTCGCAGATAGCTAAGCTTGTTGAAGAGGCTCAGGTTGGAAAGGCTCCGCTTCAACGCCTAGCCGACAGAGTATCAGCATACTTCGTGCCCTCGGTCATACTAATAGCGACGGCATCGTTCTTGTTCTGGTACTTTATCGCGAAGATAGGACTCGCTTTCTCGCTTCTTGCCTTCGTCTCCGTAGTCATCATCGCCTGCCCCTGCGCTCTAGGAATCGCAACCCCGGCGGCCCTGCTCGTTGGGACCGGCAAGGGAGCGGAAAACGGAATCCTGATCAAGGGAGGAGACCAGCTCGAGGAAGCTCACAAAGCAAACACGGTCGTTTTCGACAAGACAGGAACGTTGACGAAAGGTCAGCCCGCTCTAACAGATATTGTTCCAATCGGAAACCTTTCGGAGACTCAGATCATCAGTTACGCCGGGTCCTTGGAAAAGGGAAGTGAACATCCCCTCGCCCAAGCTGTAGTCAACGCCGCCCGAACGATGAACCTCGACCTACCCCATCCTTCAGATTTCGAAGCATTGCCTGGGCTCGGGGTAAAGGGTGCCCTGGAAGGGCGAGAGGTTTTGCTGGGCAACGCCGATCTAATGGACAAGTTTTCCATTCAGGTAATTGGCTATGCCGAAAAAGTGAGAACACTCCAAGATCAAGGAAAGACAGTTACTTTCCTTGCAGTAGACCGGGAGCTTGTTGCCCTCATCGGCCTCGCTGATACGATTAAAGAATCGTCTGCGAGAGCTGTGTATGCGTTGAAGTCGATGGGGTTGGAGGTGGTGATGCTCACGGGTGACAATGAACGAACGGCCAAGGCTATCGCCAAAACCCTTGGAATTGATACTGTCTTCTCCAATGTCCGTCCAGACCAAAAGGAGAATCATGTCCGAAAGATTCAGGCGGAGGGTAAGAAGGTCGTCATGGTTGGAGATGGAATAAACGATGCCCCAGCACTGGCCGCCGCGGACGTTGGGATAGCTATCGGTAGCGGGACGGACGTGGCGAAGGAGACTGGTGGAATAATCCTCATCAAAGACGATCTGACAGATGTTCCTAAAGCCTTACTCTTGAGTAGGGCAACTGTGAGCAAGATAAAACAAAACCTCCTATGGGCATTCGTGTACAACGTCGCCCTCGTCCCAGTAGCCGCGGGGATTCTGGTCCCGTTCCTAGGGCCAGGGATCTACGAGGTCTTACCACTCCTCGCAGGAGGGGCAATGGCAATCAGTTCGGTAACAGTTGTCTCCAACTCGCTCCTGCTTCGAAAGTTCAATCCGAAAATCTAGGGAGGTGAGCCAGTGCAAAAAGACCCGGTCTGTGGAATGATGGTGGACGAGAGGAAGACCAAGTTCCAATCAATCTATCAAGGGAAGACCTTCTACTTCTGCTCTAGTGTTTGCAAGACGACTTGGATTCTCGGAGGCTCAGATGGCTCAAGAGTCACGCTTGATCCCGAACCAGTAACCAATAACGATCAATGACAAGTCAAGCGCGCCGCAGCTAATGTCTGCTAGGCCGTTCACTGCATGAAAATTTTATAGAAGAGGGTTGTCGAGACAGAACTCCAACCATATCTAGTCTGCCCGTTGTTTATGGGATTAGACTGTGCTGCAGTCACAATCTCCGGTAGTATTTTGGCAGTAGCAGTGCGTGGCTGCGTGGCAGCGTGACCTTGCGACTTAAAATATGATCTGGTCAGGTTTTTTCGCAAGTCCCTGAGTCTGAATTCACTCGAAGAGTGACCCGTCGTTCCTACGAGCGGTTACGACACTCATATGACACGACCCGGCGGGACGGGTCCCTTCGGGACCCTAAACTATGATGTCCTCGTCCACCTACAAAGCCGCTCTCCTAGTTCTGTTAGCCAGCATCCCGACAAGCATCGGTGTCAGCACGTATTACTACCAAGAGCAGCTGACACAGTTGAGGAATCAGATCTCAACCCTGAACAACCGAAGCACTGGTCCTTTGACAGTGTACGTTGACTTCAAATCGTTCAACTTCACACAGGGAAGCCAGACGAGTCCAAACCCAGCCTTCTGCATGCCGTCTAACACCCCGATAGTCTTCTGGGTAAAGGTCTCGAATGCTGCGACGGACAGCAGTGTGACGCTGAAAGCACAGACAATGATGCAGATGCAGCCCTACACCGCGAACGGCCTCGGAGCGTTTGTACGCATTTGGATCGACGACCCGGGCACCGTTAATCCTGCTAATGTTGTAGGATATAATGAGACCACAAACCCGTACATGTTACCCGCGGCCTCGCCAAACGGTTCTTCCCCACCTGTCATTCTAAAGTTCAGCGCGACAAGCCAAGGCTCAGCTATTGCGGGCTCCTCGGGCAGCCCCGATAACTGGATCACGTTCATTGGCTTCTACTACATCTACAGAGGCCAAGCCATGGGTCAGACGATTCCTCTCACGGACTTTAAGACTGTCAACAACTACCCTGTGGACTGCTGAGTCAAGCATATTACCCCTGCAACCTTTGGAATAGAAGAATGTTCAGCGCAGAACGCAAAAGGACTGGACAAACAACAGGGATTTCTTTCCCAAATATGTGCTTTACCAGCTCCGAACCCTCAGCTCCATAGCAATTGAGGAGCTAATCGTTCCACACCACGCCTGTTAATCCACAGCTCGCGCATACTACTGACCAGTGTGTGATATCGCCTTCAGCTTGACGATGAGTCTCGGTGGTTACAAGTCTTGCTTTGCATCTTGGACATTTGTCAGAATCCTCATCGCTGGCTTCAATGTTGATCTGCCATCGAAAGGTGGTGGGAACCCTCGAATTCATCAGGCGCAGGTAATGTTCTGGCTGTGTTGCGGCGAAAACTGTCAATGGGCATATACGTGTAAATCCTAGAACTGTGACCCTCACAGGGAACCAATTCGCATTCTAACCCGTTAGAATTGGTTTCAAGACTTTTTCGAGATACTTCATCCAGTCTAAGCCAGCTTTCGACAAATCTCCACAAAAATACGCGGAGCCTGACCGAAGCTAAGTATATCTGTTCACAACATCAGCCTTAGAGCTGATCCTATGGCTCTGCCGGTCGACCAAAGAATTATCTTAATCGTCGGTCTAACTGTAATCGTAATCGTTGTGGTAGTCCTAGTACGCGTCTTAACGGGCAGACCCGCGACCAATATCTGATTGGTTTCACCCGATCATATGTGTTAGTCTAGTTAACAGCTAGCTGAAGACTTGGACTTGTCGTTGCATGCTTCTTCGGTGGAAGTTTGTAGAGGTTCACATAAACAAACCCAATTAGCACGAAAGGGAGTGCAATCGTCACAAACCACCAGTAGTCACGTGGATTGGCAAGTCCTAACCAGATTAGGATGGATCCCACTACGAGAATCGACCCCCAAGCCGCAGTGAGGATCTTTACCACACGCCAACTACCGGTTCGAGGCTTCAAGTCTTTGTTGCCTACTTGAAAACTGGAAAACTCGGAAAAAAGGATTGCTGGCGACGACTAAGCCCCAGAGTAGAAAGCCGCTATGGCGGCGACAACAAAAACCGCCACCGAAATCGCCGGCCCGGCTTGGAAGCGATTCTTATAGGGCTCGCGGGTGACGCGGCAGGGTGCGGCTAGCCCAAGTCTCACTCCTCGGGACGCTTATCGGGGCAGGTTTCTGGGGCCTTTCAGGAACGGCTGCTCAAGCTCTGTTCCAAACATACCAATTTCCGGTGATAGCGCTTGTTACAATCCGAACGCTCGTGTCAGGGTTGATACTTTTCGTGATCTTCCGCCCCGGTATGCCTAGAAGACCTCTCCGCCAGCTTCTCAGTCTCTCGGTTTTCGGTTTCGCGGGGTCTCAGTTGGCCTATCTGGGCGCGATCCAGTTCTCGAACGCGGCTACAGCAACTCTGCTGCAATTTCTGTTTCTGCCGATTGTCGCTGGCTACGAATCGGTGAAAGGGGTGTTGCGCTGGTCGTTTCAATGGACTGTTTCGCTGTTATTGGCGATGGTGGGGACCCTGTTCTTGGTCGGAGGAATGCCTGGTTGGAACTTTCGGATACTGGTGACTTCTAACGGAGTGTTGTTCGGGTTGTTGGCGGCTGTCTCGGGAGCATACTACACTCTCGCCTCGCGCCCTCTTGTCCGCGCTAATGGGCCTTGGTGGGTTACGACATGGGGGTTTGCGATTGGTGGTTTGGTGACAGTGCCTTTTGGTGTGGAGTCATTTCTGAACTATCAAATGCCATCGACTCCATATGGGCTCGGAGGATTGGTCGGGCTTGTTATTTTCATTATTGTCTTCGGGACGATTCTGGCCTACGGCCTCTACTCGGAGCCGATTGTGGCGGCTGTGGCGGCGTTCGTTTTCCTTGGTGTGATCTTGACTGGTACACAGTATCTAGGTGGGGCGTTGATCATTCTGGCAGTGGTCCTCCTGGCTTCTCGAAAGGTTGAGGATGTCACTAGTTCCTAATCCACTGATAGCGGCAGAGGTCGGTCATTGGATTTCTAGAGGAAAGCAAGCGAAGAGAAAACCGCCCATTAGCTGGCAAGAAGGACTCAGATCAGAGTATCAGTGAGCAAGACTCGGTTCCTATTTGTGGCGGCTGCAGAGTTTGCGCTCCACAAGCTCCACATGACCCTTACGATCCTTCGAAAAAACAAGAACACAACCACAACCAAGACTCTCACTCCAATTAACTATCTTAGGCTTGCTCAAGACCCTCCCCACGGATCAGGTCAATTTGTCAAGGGTCCAATGTAAGCAGAGCTATCCAACAGGACCAAAACCTTCGTACTCCCGCCTGCACCGTCAACAAGACGATGTAGAACGTGATTCCGCCAGCAATCTTTTTTTCTCGGGCGCCATCCAATCCACAGGAACCAAATGGCGAGTAACACGCTCGTCAAACGACTACTTTGGATCTACAGCATCTTCACGGGCTACTTGATAGTAGCAAGTATGCTCGGCATCTTTGAGGTGGTGTATCTTCCCCTGCGTATGGACGTCTTACTTCTGTTTACTTGGCTTGTTTTGTATTGGACAGTAATTGCCCAACGCATCACAGCGAGACGACAGAAAAAACGACCGACTTCAACCAAACCGTGGTGAGTGATATGCATAGACCAGACCGAATTGGCGCCCTGGTCGTAGCTCTCATTGGCTTCTCGCTCTACCTAGACTTAGCGAACGTCCTGATGTCATTGGCCCTGGTTTCCCTCCCGCTTGGGACGGTCGGGAGCGTATGGGCTGGGAGTACTGCCATAGTCATGCTCATGCTATTCGACGTGATTATTCTAAATCTCTACCTTGTTCGCCAACGAAAGCGTGCCCAGACAAGCCCGAGTCCTCAGTAGAGACAAGAGCCAGGCACCAGCAATCCTTTCTTGGCCGTCTCAAGGATTCTGTAGGTTCGCTATTCTCTTGGTTATGCTTGGATGATCACCGTACTCCGGCCAATCATTCCCGCGCGAAGCATCATGCTCTCGCAGAACCTCAAGCTTCCGCAACACTTCCGTCAAAGATGCTGTCCCTAGGGCTTCCGCCGCCTCCTTGTCAGCCTCCAGGACAAGTCTCCTTCCTAAACGGATGATACTGTAAGCTCCGAGAACTAACAGGATGACGTCGGCAACTATGAAGCCGAAAATGAGAGAAGAATCGAGGCGTGGATACGCGAAGCTCAAGATGAGAAATCCTGCGAGGAACAAGAGCCCGGGTGAGACCCTGATCAATGCTCCAAATGTTGTAGAATCCTTTCAATCCTTTGAGGATCAGTGGAGAAGCGAGGATTGAACCCCAATCTTGACTGTCAAGTCGTCCTTGTAGGATAGGAGAGATAATTAGTTTTGAACCCTCAAGCTCTGGAAAGTGAGGAGTGGCGACCTTAGTTCCCCTGCCTATCCCTATCTCGCTTTGCCATGACACACTCGTCGGATAGAACCCCGCCAGACCCAAGAGATCAGAGGTTCTACGAGCGGCCTCAAGAATCGCCCCGTCTTCCGCTGACAATCTGGGCCTAGACGACTAACCATGAGAGATTTGGGCTTTCAGCTTAGGCCCCGCCCGAAACTTCTTCCTCTTCCTACGCCATACAATCTGCCACTCAGACGGCATCTCACGCAGGTCCATCAACCACAAATCCCGAAGACTACACATGGCTGAAACCCAGTTGTGCGGATAGATGAAAGCAAGAGACCAGACCGAGAAGCTTCAGTAAAACTAACCTTCCCGGTCATAGGGACCAAGAGATTTAGCGAGGCCCGGAGCTCTTCGACCTGGAAATCTTCGGCTGGGTCATTAGAACAATGGGTTCGGGAAGACACACCGGATTTGTAACGGGAAAGATCCCACCCGAAACACT
>VBBQ01000028.1:0-4352 GCA_005888755.1 Candidatus Bathyarchaeota archaeon | reverse complement strand
AAAAGGGACAAGCGAGTTCTTGTCGGTCCGGGAATCGGTCGCGACTCGGCCGCAGTCAAGCAAAATGGCACCATCCTTGTCTTTACCACTGATCCAATTACTGGGACACCCAGTCACATTGGACAACACTCAGTCGAAATTAATGCAAACGACATCGCTACGACTGGGGCTCGGCCAAAATGGTACATGTGCACAATCTTGCTTCCGGTAGGAACCAGAGAAGATTCCCTGAGAGAGATAACGAGAGATATTCACGAGACGGCGAAGCGACTTGGGATCGCAGTTGTCGGAGGTCACACTGAAGCTACTCCGGGGCTTGACCGTCCAATAATTTCGGGTTTCATGGTTGGAGAGACGCGGGGGAGAGTTCTGAGCGCAGAAGATGGGAGGCCGGGAGACAGTATTCTTCTAACCAAGACGGTCGGGCTGGAGGGAACCGCAATTCTCGCGCGAGACAAAGCAGCACTCCTGAAGAAGAAAGGTGTCCCCGAGGGTCTGCTGAAGCTCGCGAGAAGCTACCAGGAACAGATCAGTGTTGTCGAAGAAGCGCTTCTCACAGCCAAGCTGAAGGGGGTCCATGCGTTGCACGACCCGACTGAGGGGGGAGTGTTGAATGGATTGTGGGAGATGGCCGAGGCATCAGGTCTTGGCATAGAGGTGTGGGCTGAGAAAATTCCGGTGGCTCCCGCCACGAATGTCATTTGTCTGACGTTGGGCCTCGACCCTCTGAAGTTGATGAGCTCTGGAACGCTCCTCTTAGCTGTAGAACCGTCCAGGCACTCGGCCGTTCAGAAAGCTCTCCAGAAAACCCATGTCAGGCTGACCGAGGTTGGAAGGCTGACCTCCAGAAATACGGGTCGAGTTCTAGTGAAGCATGAAAGAAGGCAATCTCTGAGAGCCGTTTCGCAAGACGAGCTCTACAAGCTAGCCTGATGGCTGGGAGTTCGCCTTGAATGGTTCTTGGAGAAAGAAGATCAAGAGCATCATTGCAAGAGCTAACCCGCCCATAAAGAACCATCCCGCAGGATAGCCGTTAGCCGCTGCGAAGAGAGTAAACCCGATTGTTACACCGAAGCTTCCTAGAATCTGGACAGAATTGATTATGCTGATCCCGAGAGGAGCGTATTCATGACCTACCTCGGGGTACTGGCTGACGCTAGCGTACATTGTTGAGAAGACCATCGCGTCGAGGAAGCCGACGGCGGGAATGAGGAACCAAAGTCCGTATGCTGGAGAGGCTCCGAACAGTGCTATTCCAATCGCGGTTAGAAGTCCTGGGAAAAGGATGAAGATCTTTCGTTGCCTTAACCGATCCGAGAGATAGCCACCGATTGGACCTCCGAATATGCTCGCGAACATAATCAACGAGGCAAGTAGTCCAGCAATATCTGCGCGAAACGACAGTGAAGTGCGTAGGTAGTATTCCAGGAACTGTGACGCGGTGAAGATGCCCCCCCATAGTCCCAGGACGCCGAACCCGATAATCCAGATATTGCGATTCTTGAAAGCACGCCGCATCGACCTACGTTCTTTTCTCATTGTACCATCTCGCGGGATGACGATCTGACCAATTCCGACTGAGACTAAACCAAGCACGCCCCCAAGTATCAACCCTAGGTGCCAGTTGATCGCTTCGATAACGATCACCCAGACGAATAGTCCTAAGCCGCCTCCTATGTTGAAGCAGCTATTGTAGAGTCCGAGGACTAGTCCCTCTTCTTCCGGCTTGAAGAGAGGCGTCAAGATGCCGATGGCCGGTGCGAAGAATAGTGCCGCGCCAACCCCCAGGAGGAACCTGGAAACAAGCAGGACCGGGAAATTAGGTGATAATCCCTCTCCTACTCCCGACAGAGAGAGAACAAGCATTCCGAGTTGGGAGGTATTCTTGGGACCCCAACGGGCAGAAGCGATTCCGGCCGGAATTTGGAAGACCCCAGCGCCTACGAGGAAGGAGGCTGTTAGAATTCCGAGAGCGACGGGGCCGAGTTGAAAGTCTGCACTGATTAGAACGAGCGCGGGTGCTATGTTGAACCAGTTAATGGTGTAGATGACCCGAGACGTTAGAACTGAGGATAGGACGAGCCATCTTTTCTCCAAAAGGAATCGTCGGTCCGTTTCAAAAGCGATGTTTTGGGGTTATTTGAGGGTCCGGGTCTATTGTTCCATGGATATGGACGGGTCCTCTCTCATTCTCGCCCGGCTACCGCCGAGTCTCAAGATCCACTTCATCTAGTCCCAAGGGACATCTCCGTTGGGCCAGAGCTTTCATCCACGATATCCTAAGATGACTTTGGTATCGCTTCAACATTCTTGCCCAGTTTTTCCAGGGAGAAAGAGAGAGGACTGCCGTTCTAATCTGGGGTCGTGTTGTTACTTATGGATTTCGGAGCGGCATATTACGATAGAAATGTGTTTATGGGTTTTTCCGTAGCTTCTCGATTCGTTTCACGAGCGCGGGGTCAACGCTTGGAGTACCCCGGCATATTCGTTTGGAACGTAACGATATACTAACACCCTGTCCAACCGACAGATCGGGAATAAATTGCCATTTTTCCCCCGGCTCTAAGACCGTGAGGGATCTGGGCGGTCGTACCGTTAGCGAAAACGGGCGTTTACAGAAAGGACCCGTAATCATGTTTTTTGTAATACTGTTTAGGACGTGAATGTGTTTGATTGTTTGCGGATTCTGTCGAGAAACTCCTGCGTAGCAGAGTCCGTGCCCTTGATGTTTTGGCTTGTGAGGAAGCCAACCAATAGGTTCACTTTTTCTTCAGTTTGTAATATTTTGAGGTTACTCTTGTTCAACCTATCTTCTAAGTCCGCGACCTTTGTTGGGATGGTAGTCAGATCACTCGCTTGCCTCCAAAGATTCAGATACGGTAGCGCTTTGGACCATTTCTCCTGTATCTTCCCCATCAGCCCGTACTTCTCGGCGTCTCTCAGCTTCTCGTAGTCGAGCGGGTCGATCTGGTGCCCGGCAAAGAAAGCCACGAGGGTGCGGTCTACACCTGCAAGGTTCGGAATCATTGTCTTAACCGTGTCTCGTATCTCGTGAAGGTTCTTGCCGGAACGCCACTTGTGAAACTGCTCGTAGTATTGTGAGGCCGGTTCGATGTTGCCGCAGACGCATTCATACCTCTTTTCTCCGCCTGCCTTGGCTCCCAAGTACCGCCGAGTCTTTCGCATCTGATGCCCGCATTTCTTGCAGACGGGTCGAGGACGCTCGACCACCCCGGCACGAGTCCCTGCTGTAATCCAAGCCTGTTTCAGATTGTCCTTGTTGAACGGCTGTCCCTGCCGGTTGAGGAATATAGCCTCGTATATCGGCTGTCCGCGAGAATCAGTTCCAACCACCTTCGGGGTTCCACGCTCCTTCAGATACTCCTTCAAGAACCGTATCGCGTCGCCGTCCCGGTGCCAAATGGTAAAGTAAGGGTGCTCGTTCTTTTTCCGGTACTCGAACCGGAACGTGATCCATTCCCGCCCGTCCTTCAACTGGGGCTCAAGGAGCCGCCAGCCATGGTTGACTATGGTGAACCGTTCCGAGTCCATTATACCCTGGAAGATCAGGGAGAAAATAGCCTTCTCCCGGAACTTGCAATTATCAACTATCCGTCGGATCTCATCCATCGAAAGGTTCGCCTCTATCGGCGGGGTATCAGCCTTGATCTCCGAGATGTCAGAGTTAGGCAACTGAACCTTGTGATACTTCAACAGTCCATGAAGCACGTTGTAGAACTTCAGCTTGTAATTCTTGGTCCCCTCAATCTCTTGGTTGCAGAAATCCAGCAAGAGGTTCTCCAACTCCGCCCGGTCATGGTCCGTAGCCATACGACCCTGCTTCCATAGAACGTACTCAACCTCACCCATGCCATTCTCCGAGGCCCAACCAGGCTGTTTCACTAGCCACTTGAAAACAAGGAACAACGCCCTCGGAGCCGCATAATTGTCATCCCCGCTCAGATGCCGAATATACCGAGCCGCCGCTGGGTTCTTCTCCAACCAAGCCATAACGGCAAACTTACCGGCTGCCACCCCTGGAGACTCCGAAAAATAACCCGCCCTCACGCCCGCCCCCACAGAAGGAGCATTCGCATTTACCGCTTCAAAAGCCAATCTACACCCTGCTATATCCTGAAGAATGTAACTCATCTGGGATAAGCATAGATGAGCAAGCGGTCATCGGACCCAAGACAGTTCCACTCGGCGTGAACGAATAAAGCCTTACCCGCAGCCGGGGCGGTTAGAGTTTGCTAGGGTTTTGGCCGGGATCAATGTAACGCCTCTTGCTTTCGAGAGCTTAGGGGTCCGCTCAATGTGCACTTTAGTGCAGACCAAGGATGTTACTGTCT
>VBBQ01000027.1 GCA_005888755.1 Candidatus Bathyarchaeota archaeon | reverse complement strand
CTTTGCTAGTAACGGACTGCATGGTTGAAGTCAATTTGGTCTTGGCTTGATAAAAGGGTGACTGGAAGGAACAGCCGACTTAGTGCGGTTTTTTTTCTCGGAAGCTTATCCTTGCTCATATGCTTTCTTTAGGGTCTTGATGTCGATCTTCTTCATCTTGAGCATAGCGGCCATGACCCTTCCCGCTTTCTTCGGGTCCTTGTCCGCCAACATCTCACCCAAGACTGTAGGATTGATCTGCCACGACAGACCGTACCTGTCCTTGAGCCAGCCGCACTGGCTTTCTTCTCCACCTTTCGTGAGCTTCTCCCAGAGCTCGTCAACTTCTTCTTGGGTCTTGCAGTCAACGGCGAACGATACGGCCTCGGTGAACTTGAACTGGGGTCCACCGTTTAGCGCCACGATTTTTGCCCATCGATTTCGAATTCCACAGTCATCACGGTTCCCGCTTTCTTCCCGTGGACCTCGTATCCCTCTCTCCCAGAGCGGCTGACCTTTCCAATCTTTGAATTCTTGAAAATGGAAGTGTAGAATTTCGCGGCTTCTTCTGCCTGTTCATCGAACCACAGGAACGGCGTGATTTTTTGCATGGGAACTCCATGTTTGGTCAGATTATTTTTACTCTTCCATTTCAAAGGCTGACTCCATATCGAAAGGTCCAATATTCGCCAGTCCGAGACCTCCCTGTGAGGTTGGGCACTATGAGCCTGATTGAATTCTCAGTGCATCGTCACAATCTCCAGTCTGCTTAGACGACGAAATCCTCGCCTTCAATACCATGACCGCATTTTCGTCATTGATTTCCCCCAGGCAGTGGACCTCTCGTCCCGGCCCAACCGACACCGACAATTCGAGAAAGCCAGACCACCCCTACGTCGGGACTTGGAAAATGTGGCCCGTTACTTTTCGCAGTATGATATAGAAATCGATGCTCTGTCAGAATATGACCGGCTTACGACTAGGAGAGCACATCTCGACTAGACAACTTACAACGGTGGAGAAAGACTGACTACTATATCATTGGTGCGGTGCTGATGTCTATTCCCTTCGGCGTCATCTCGTAATAGTAGCCTCTTGGAGGAGTAGGGGCTTTGCCCATCTTGACAAGTCTCAGGGTCCCTCCATGACTGATACCTTGCGGATTCTTCCGTCCCTCCATGTCTATGACGATGTCGGCGAAATTTGTCATTGCATTCTCTATCGTCTCGTTCAAGACACTGGTGTGAAGTGTAGCGATGCCGATGGATTTCGCGAACCGGGTAGCATACTTCAGAACCTGTCCATACTGGAAGACCTTCTTCGCCTCGATCATGAGAAAGAAGGGTGTCAGCGAGTCCATGATCCCCATCGTCTTCTTGCCCAGATGTTTTAGCGTGAAGCTTCGGCCCTGAGCGATGAGATCAGAGAACTTCATAGTGCTATCGACTATCTGTTCAGGCTGCTCTGTAGGAAACGAGTCTGCAAGCCTCTCAACTCCCAGCGCGAACATGTCGACAAAAGAGAGCCTACCTTCAGACTCGTATCGGCTCACATCTACTCCCCAGGACACGATACTCTCCCTCACATCCTCAGCAGACTCGTCAACCGCATAATATACAACCCTGAAGTCGCGCTCCAGCGCAGCAGCTGCCAGTTGCTTGACGAGGGTCGACTTGCCGCTGCCAACCGGGCCTGTTATTCCGACGGCGGAAGGTCTGGGAAACCCACCCCCTAGAATATCATCAAGAATCTTGATCCCAGTCGGCTCCACAGGCCGTCACTGTAGATTGCCTTCTGTTTCAGCCAGTTAAGCGGATTGTACCCGGGGTCCAGCTTAGATTGGAGCGAGCGTCGCTGCACTGTCAGGTACACTCTTATTCCGGGGACACTAGACCAGAGAGAGTGTTTCTAATGCCCAGACATGTGGCTCCATACGGCTCGTGGAAATCACCCATTACTGCAGACCTGCTCGCTTCAACATATGTTGTACTCGACGAGCTCAGAGTTGATGGCGATGATGTTTACTGGAACGAGCTTCGCCCGGCCGACAAGGGCAGGAACGTCATCGTCCAGAGAAAACCAGATGGCACGCTGACGGATATTACTCCGCCAGGCTTCAGTTCCCGGACACGAGTTCACGAGTACGGAGGCGGATGCTACCTTGTCCATAACGGAACAGTCTATTTTTCCAATTATACAGACCAGCGTCTGTACCGTCAGGACCCAGGCTCAGATCCCAGGCCCATAACTCCTCCAGTCGACATGAGATACGCCGATGGTATCATCGACCACCGTAGAAACCGCATCATATCCGTCCGCGAAGATCATACTCCCAAGACCCCGCAAGCCGTCACCACCATCGTCAGCCTGGACATCGAGAAAGGAGGCGAAGGCAAGATTCTCGTCTCCGGAAACGACTTCTACTCAACACCACGCCTAAACCACGACGGGTCCAAGCTCGCCTGGCTTACATGGAATCATCCCAACATGCCATGGGATGGGACGGAGGTCTGGGTTGCCATTGTCAAACCCGACGGTTCTCTGGAGAAGCGCGAGAAGGTGGCCGGGGGATTGGAAGAATCCATCTACCAGCCCGAATGGTCACCGGATGGCACGCTATGCTTCAGCTCCGACCGGTCAGGATGGTGGAACCTCTATCGCCAGCACCACAACCAGATTGACCCGCTCTATCCGATGGAAGCTGAATTCGGCCTCCCCCAGTGGGGGTTCGGATCCCGCACCTTCGTCTTCGACTCTTCAAACCAAATTATCTGTGCCTATACGAAGGACGGGCTCTGGCATCTAGCCAGCCTCAACCCAACAAAGAAAACAATCAGACCCATTGAGACACCTGTCAACCAGATTCTTTGGGGCAATCTGGCTGAGAAAAACGGAATAGTCTTCCTCATCGGGGGATCGGCCACCGAACCCTCGTCCATAGTACAGATAGACCTCTCAACCAAAGAGACGGAGATCCTACACCGGTCACGGGAAATCACAGTCAGCAAAGAATACCTTTCCATCCCGAACTCGATAGAGTTTCCCACAGAGAACGGACGAACCGGGTTCGCCTTCTTCTACCCTCCTAAGAACCCTGAATACGAAGCACCCGAGGGTGAAAGGCCGCCTCTCCTTGTTGTAAGCCATGGTGGTCCCACCAGCTTCAGCCCGTCCACTCTCCGATACGAGATACAATACTGGACAAGCCGCGGAATCGGAGTCGTAGACGTCAACTACGGCGGCAGCACAGGATATGGCAGAGACTATCGCCAGAGACTCAACGACAACTGGGGAATAGTCGACGTCCAAGACTGCGTCAACGCCACCCGATACCTCGTCAATCGCGGAGAAGCGGATGGAGAGAGACTTGGGATCCGAGGAGGAAGCGCAGGCGGCTACACGACCCTCTGCGCCCTTGCCTTCACGAACACATTCAAGGCGGGAGCAAGCTACTTCGGCGTCAGCGACCTCGAACTACTAGCCAAAGACACCCACAAGTTCGAGTCCCGATACCTCGACAAGCTAGTCGGACCCTACCCCGAACGCCGAGACATCTATCGGGCGAGATCACCGATATACCACTTTGAGGGAATGAATTCCGCTCTAATCCTGTTCCAAGGACTTGAGGACAAGGTTGTCCCTCCAGACCAGTCTGAGAAGATCTTCGAAGCAGTGAGGGCGAAGGGCCTCCCCGTAGCCTACATCGCCTACGAATGGGAGCAGCATGGCTTCCGGCGAGCAGAGAACATCAAGAGATCCTTTGAGGCTGAACTGTACTTCTATTCGAAAATATTCAGGTTTCCTTTCGCCGATCCGATAGAGCCGGTCACGATAGAAAACCTAGACACGGCAACAGGAAAGCCCGTACTCCCGCCCGTGGAAGTCCAAGAAACCGCCTAGCTTCCCCATCCTACTTGGGTAAGAAATCCCGTGCCTAGAATCATATTGACTTCTACCGGGGGACGTTGAGGCTATTATTTTGGTCTGTCCAGTTTGTCGCAATGGGCACGCGGTCGATAGCGGACTTGCAGGGCGCCGGAGCTGTAAGTCTAAAGGCTTTTCCGGCGACAAATCAGCTTTAGTTGTAAATAGCCTCTTCCCCCCCGGACCGATTGCCACGGGAAGCAAAGGCACACCGCCTAGTCCCTCGTCGCAGCTCGAAGAGATGCCTAAATCTATTTGTGATTGGATGGCTTAGGCGTACCGAGAACCTGGGCTTCAAAAGGGGTTAGTCGTAAGGATCAGTCGATTCCTGTAGAGAAGTCTGGTCCCTGGCATGAGACGGCTTTTGCGATGCTATTATTGCGGAGAACCTAGGAGGGCGGCCCACATACGTATTGGTCTTGTAATACGTTTCCTCCGTTCGAGACCATGAGGATGCTCCAAGCTATCAAGGTCCCATCGCTTCCTTGAGCCTCTCCGTTCCACGAGGCTATTCTCGTGACTACAACCCCGCTGACCATACGAAGTGTCGCGTGGAATGTGTCGTGGCCTGAGAACACGATCCCATTCGGCATGGTATAGTTGAAGTTCTCAGTTGCAGTCTGTTCCCGGTAGTAGGTGCGGGAGTTTTGCGTGAAATGGATCACGTCGGTGCCGGAAAACGTTCCCGAGCCCGTGGCCTGGGGTCTAAGCATGTGAGACCGGAACGTGTCTCATCGAAATGGTCCACGAGTGTCCCTTGGGTCAGCTCGGCCCTCGCTAGGGGGGTGAATGTCAGGCTTGTTAAGAATAGGACGGTGATGCCAAGGACGACCCTCTTGGATTTCAAGTATCGGTGCGGCTCCCCTATCCATAGGTTCGTTATCGTCGGGCCTTACAGGCTCATGAGTTCTCCGGAAGAAGACGCGAGAGAAATGTGTGTTCTCACTAGATCATTGTTCCTAGATACGACACTGCGATAGCGAAGATGCCTGCGCCAGGCAAGGTCACTAGCCAGGGCAGCAGCATTCTTCCCAATGTGGACGCGATGATCTTTCTGCGTCCGCCGATCCCCGCGCTCGAGCCCTCGTGAACCTGGGTCGTGGACATGGGTGCCCCTAGAAAGGCTCCTGCCGACACCACTAGGGCCGTGGCGGCGCCAGCTTTCGACTTCTGAACTTGGTCCAGCGGAGCATGCTTGCCTATCGCAGTAACCACCACCCGATGGCCCAACGCGAGCGAGCCGAAGAACACCGCCACCGCAACGACCGAATAGGGAACCCAAGCTGCCTCAGAAGGATTCGCGAGGAGGAAGAATGATCCGAGAGCCGCCATCTTCGGAGCATCATTGATTCCCCTCGCAAAAGCCGTCGCCGCCCCTGACCCCCAGTGAGCCACACGCATCAGCCGAGGTCTCTCTTTACCAGGTGCCGCCGTCCGCCGTGTCACCCGATCGAGAAAATAGACTGCCGCTAGCGCAGCTATGGGTCCCCCTGCCAAAGGCAACACGACTCTGTAGAACAAGAAACCCCATTGCACCCCCGACGTTCCAAATGCATAGACTCCTAGCAACACCATAGCGCCCACAATAGCGTGGGTTGAAGAAACCGGCAACCGGACAACGGTCGCCACAAGAATCCACAACGTCGCACCAGCAAGTGCGGCGAGAACGAAAGAATACCCAGGGGTCGTCCGTAGAAGACTCTGAGGTGTAAAGACAGAGAACAGCCTGCCTGAGATCAGAATCGCCGCAACGCTTCCAATACCAGTGAAGACTCCTCCCCAGATCAGCGGCTTGCGCTTTGGAGGAGAACCTGACGGTCCCGGCATCATCAACGATGCCACACTCTTCCCTGCATCGTTGGCCCCGTTAGCGAAGGCCAGAGCGAACAGAGCCGCGAGTCCCAATTCCTCGTATGACAGTATCAAAGATTCGAACTTCCGGACGTTTCTTAGCCGCCAACTCTTCCTAGTTCTTTGAGCCGGCTAAGCCTGTCTTGCTCGGTTGCGAGCCGGGGATCCCTTGAGAGTTCCTCGTAGGCTGCTGCGAACCATCCCTGAGCCTCTTGCTCTTCGCCCATTACCGTCAGGCATTCTGCAATCTCCTCGTAGACATATCCGCTCCTCTTGCCAGCCGCTTGATATTGCTCATGCAAGTCTCGCTGCATTTCCAGAGCCTCTTCGGTGTGATCCATCATCCGGAGAGTCTTGGCAACACACCACCTTGCTATCATGATCTTGTTTGGATCGCCCTGTTGTTGCTGGAAGTCTAGAGCCTTTTCGAACATGAGCAGGGATTCTTCGAATTGTCGTTGCTCGAAATAGGTCCAGCCAATGTTGTTGTAGAGGCTGCCCTTCCATTTCCTCGCCTTTTCATCAGCGGAATTCTCAGCAAGATCTAGCGCCTTCAGGTTCCACTGCAACTGTTTCTCGGTCGGCTCGACTATCGCCATCATGTGCGCGGCGTCTACGGCAAAGAAGTCGTCTTTGGACTTGATTGCAATATCTAGTGCTTCAAGGAACAACGGCCGGGAATCGTCCCGCTTTCCCGAAGAATTGAAAACCCTTCCACGCTCAAGCAGATACCGGACCCTCGTCCTATCGTCTGTGGTGGCGAGTGCCTTTTGAACGCGATCCAGAGTCTTATGAGCAGCATCGAATTTTCGTTGTAACCCTTCCGCCCTCGCGACCTGAGTGAGAAGCTGCGAAAGGTACGGGAGGTCTCTCGAGTCCAGTGCCGCGGGAAGAAGTTCGCGGAACCTTCTCTCACTAGCGCCTGGATGGTCGTAATCCCAGATGATGTCAAAGTCTGGAAGCTTGTTTTTTCGCCCCGTTCCAGCGGCTACTTCGACCATAAACACCCCTACCTCAAACCACGATACGTTAGCGGCTCGCTTATTATCATGGAACACATCCGATTAGACCGCGAGCATTATGCAGACTCAGGAAATGCCCGAAGTAACGGTTAGAAATTTTCGACCTGGAGACGAAAAGACATTCCTCGAACTTCTAAAAAATTCCTCCGGATTACTAGAATATCTTCCGCGACTAAGGCCGAGATAACAGGACCCTACTTCAACCATGAAGGATCTTTCATTGCCGAGAAGAACGGTTCGGCTATTGGGTGCGTTGGTCTTCGAAATCTCCCCCGCAAGAACTGGCATGAGATCAGATACCTTGCGGTGAAGAATGGAGACTCGAGGGTTCCACTGGCGCAGAACCTTGTCTATAAGGCGAGACATTATGCAGAGTCGAACCACGCAGAATCCTTGAGTGCGTTCGTTCCGGCCATTCAACCCTACGTCGACGTCTACAAGAATGCCGGCTTTGAACCCGTCAGGAGATCAATCAGGATCGGCTGGGAGCTAATCGAGCAGCCGACAGAGCACCGCAATGTTCGGACCGAGGAACTGTCGAAGGAACATGCGAACGAGGCAGTACAAGTATGGGTTGAAGGGCATCGTCCCTATTGGGACTGGTGGATTGAAGAACAGGGCGGACCGGAAGAGCTCAGGAGCTGGGTCAAAAGTCCGTTGGCACGGAGCCCGGTTGGATGGGAGCCTTCCTTGACGAGAAACTAGTAGGGCTAGCCATTCTCCGGCCCGACGCCTACGGGTCCGGTGAAGCTAGATTCAACGGAGCGTACGTGCTTCCAAAGTTCCGTGAAAAGAGGATCGGATCAGCCCTCATGAACGCCATCACTCGCGAGGCGCAACGGCTACACCAGAAGAGGATGAAGGTCTACAAACTGGCCCTCCTTGACCACCTTGCACCCGGTTCACTTCTCTACCTCAAATCAGGCGGGAAGATAGAAGCCGAATGTCTCCAGCTGCAAAAAACGTACGACCATCCAAAAAATAAGCATTCTTTTTCATAGCGACCCCTCTGGGGTGGTCGATTTTCCCGTGCCCGCCCTTCGTGAAATCACAGGTCCAGCGGTGCTGTGGCTTAATTAGGAAACCATACGCCCGACCCGTTGCCAAATGATTGTAATCCTATTCTTCCTGACACTGTTCCTCGCCTCCATCGCAGCCGGCGCCCTGGGCTCCATCGTCGGCATCGGCGGAGGCCTGATCGTGATCCCGATTCTCACACTCTTCCTGGGCGTAGACATACACTATGCCATTGGAGCGAGCATCGTCTCGATAATAGCAACCTCCAGCGGCGCCGCGGCCACTTATGTCAAGGATCGGATAACTAACCTGAGAATCGGTATGTTCCTCGAAACCGGCACAACTACGGGCGCCATAATCGGCGCGGCCATCGCCGCATACCTCAGCGCTACGATACTCGAAGCCATCTTCGGAACCATACTGATCTTATCCCTCGTACCCCTCGTACGCAAGATAGGCGAAGAGTATCCAACAAAACAGGAGTTGAAGGGACTCGCGAAGAAACTCAACCTCCGAGGCGACTATGTCGAGCGCGATGGTAGGAAGATCGAGTACAATGCAACAAGCCCCGGAAAAGGTCTTGCAGGCATGCTCGTGGCCGGGTTGATCTCCGGTCTTCTCGGCATAGGAAGCGGGACGTTCAAGGTTCTCTCCATGGACCTCGCAATGAAACTTCCGATGAAAGTCTCCACAACGACCTCCAACTTCATGATCGGAGTCACCGCCGCCGCGAGCGCCGGAATATACTTCGCACGGGGAGACGTCAACCCGCTGATAACCGCCCCGGTCGCTCTAGGCATCCTCATCGGAGCATCCATCGGAACACGTCTCCTTGTCAAAGCCCGGAACACGGCGGTCAGAAAGATCTTCGCACTAGTCCTAGCAGGGTCCGCCATCGAGATGATACTCAGAGCGCTAGGATTCTGATCAGATGCAAGACCAGACCACGTGGAGCACGATACGATGAACCTTAGAGATCCTAATTCGATGAATCGCATCCTCGGAATTGTACTGAAGACTGGCGTCGTTCTCTCCGGCGTCATAATTGCGATCGGAACAGTACTGTTCCTCACGAATCACTCCCTGGATAACACGTCCGCATATCTCGCATACAATCCAGTCCTGATTCCCCATGGCAGCTTCCCTGTCAGCCTTTCCAGCATATCCTCGGGACTCACATCTCTCGACCCCTCATCGATAATACAGCTAGGCTTCCTGGTCCTTCTCGCGACTCCCGTGGCCAGAGTTGCGCTTTCCCTGTTCCTATTTGCGGCCGAGAAAGACAGGAGGTTTGTCTATCTCACGGCAACCGTTCTAGCGATTCTTCTCTTCAGCATGTTAGCAACGCCCCTGATCCCGCTCTTCAACGGTTGACCTGAACAATCTCCGTCCAGCCAGAACGCGGACAATAAAACACCTGAAGAAAACATTAACGAGACTGGCTACCCTTTTTCAGTTTTTCCAGATTCAGCTGGCCGACCGACGATGTTAGTGCAGCGATACCTCGTCCCAGAGACTTAGAACTGCCGACGAGTTTTTCATAAAAATATTCCGAAAACTGGGCTCAGTGGATTAAAGCTGGCATTAGATACCCGTAGAGGCCCAGATTCTTTGGGGAATTGGGAAAGCTTATGTCAACTACTGTCTGAGGCTGTCGGGAAAATGACTGAGATATATCAAGTAAACCAAACATGGGGTGAGACACGAAGACTTGCTCGCTTACTCCTCAGGATCATCATCGTCGTCGGAGTCATTTCAGTATCAGAGTTCGTAGCAATCCCGGCTGTTGCAGGCCAGACAGTAGTCGGATCGATAACCCTCCCTAGGGGAGATGACAACTCGTTCTCCGCGCTGATCGACAGCGCTCACGGCTTCGCATATTTTGCTGCCGACACAAGTCCGGGAATAATAGTAAAAGTTCGACTTTCAGATTTCACGCGAGTTGGAGCCCTTGTACTGCAGCCGCGTGAGGAATTCCTTTCCGCAGCGGTCATAGACACTGTCAACGGGTTCGCTTATTTCGGCAGCTTTTTCACTGGAATAATAGTGAAGGTCAGACTCTCGGACTTGACTGAAGTAGCTTCCTTATCTGCAAGGCCGTTTAGAGGACTTGGTTTTACAACCGCAGTCATTGACACAGCCAACGGCTTCGCATATTTTGGAGATTTCGGCGCCGGAGTCGTCGTGAAAATCCGACTATCTGACTTCACCAAGGTGGACGCCCTAGCTCTTCCAAACGCAAGATTCGGCCTCTTCGGATCGACCATCGATACGACTAACGGTTTTGCCTATTTCTCGACCTCAAATTCACCTGCGTTCATCTACAAGATCAGACTCTCAAACTTCACACTTGCCTCTTCGCTCACTATCGGACAACCACTCGGACCAACCCCTCTCATCGACCCGGCCAATGGACTCTCTTACTGGGGAACCCTTGGAGCCCCAGCATCGATCCTCAGAATACGTCTCTCAGACCTTACCATAACCGGAAACTTGACCCTAGGCCCGACGGAAGGCGACGTCAACTCGGCAGTAATCGACACATCAGAAGGTTCCGCGCTCTTCGCGACCGGAACTGCAGCCTCACCGTCCGAGATCATCAAAATAAACCTCTCAAATTTCAAGCGCGATAGCACACTGACACTTGCCCCATACGAAACGCTCCTCTTTCTCTCCGCGGGCAGCGTAATCGACATTGAGGCTTCAGGTGGAACCTTCGCCTACTTCTCAACATACACGTCCCCAAGTTTCGTCATAAAAGTCAAGCTCTCCAACATGAGCCGAGCCGGAACCCTGAAGCTTCAGCAAGGAGAAGAGTATCTCTCCTCAGCAGTCCTCGATCCAGCAGGAGGCTTCGTCTACTTCGGTACCGGAGCATCCGCTTTCGGAACAGGCAACATAACTGGTGCGATCACGAAGATAAGACTCTCCGACTTCACTAAAGTTGGAACATTACTCCTAAACCCAGGCGAAGGCAACTTGTGCTCCGCGGTCATCGATCAAGCCAATGGCTTCGCTTACTTCGGAGCTGGAACCATGCCAGGCAAGATATTGAAGATCCGGCTCTCTGACTTCACGCGCGTAGCGGAACTGACTCTCAACCCGGGCGAGAACCTTCCGTGCGTAGCCGCCATCGACACTACAAACGGTTTCGCCTATTTCGGCACAGGAACATTTCCCGGCATGGTAGTCAAGGTAAGGCTCTCTGACTTTACTCGCATTGGAGCAGTAAGCCTCGCGCCGGGAGAGGACTCCCCCGTTAGTGCCGTCATAGACGTTGGTTCAGGTTTCGTCTATTTTGGGACAGCAGACTTCCCGGGCGTAATTGTCAAGGTGAAAACGTCCGACCTGACTGAAGTGTCCTCTCTAACTCTGAACCCAGGAGAAGACCAACCCGCATCAGCTGTAATAGACCCCTCGTCAGGTTTCGCCTACTTCGGAACCCTTGACGCACCAGGTGTTGTGGTGAAGATCAGCCTCGCGACCTTCAGCGAAGTCGGATCTCTGACACTCAACTTCTTTGAACCCTTCCTAGGATCCGCTGTCATCAATATTTCCACCGGCTTCGCCTACTTCGGCGCTAATGGTTTCATAGTAAAAGTCCAACTGTCAACTCTGACCGAGGTCGGATCGGCTTCCACGTCCAACAATGACTTCCTTGGCAGTGCTGCCATCGATCCAATGGCTGGATTTGCCTACTTTGGCACGTTCCAGAGCCCAGGCCAAATCTTCAAGGTCAGCCTCTCCTAAACGTCCCCACGCTCTCAATCCCCTTTCTTTTTCTTCAGGCCACTAGGGAAGTCCACGTTCCGGAATTCTTCCGGCAACGATCAACCCCTAGAACTAGCTTCCACACTCAAGTTGGTGGAATGTGGCAAGCCGATGCCTTGGACCTGAGCGGGTGTCTTTCTGTAGAAGGCTTTCACATACGGTCTCGTAAGATAGATAATCGCGATGATGGATGTCGGAAACTCGATACCGTTCCCTGTGAGCAATCCAGAAAGCAATTCAGGACTCGCCCCCAGCGAGGATGCGTCCAGGAAAATCGAAGATATGCTTGTTGCTATTCCAAGACTCCAAACCCAGCTCTTGCCCGTCCGGAGCACCAGCCCCGCCAGAATCTTGAGAGAGCCGAGAGCCAATGCGACGAAGGCAAGAAGTAAGAAGATTGTTGAGATTAATGCAACAGTTCCAGCCGGGAGGCCTATTCCAGCAAAGTCAGACGTATTGATGACTGGTGGAAAGAGAATGTTTCCGACTCCAGCAAGTATGAGGTTTGCTCCACCGAGAATGGACAAGGCCGCTATGAAGGAGACACCTCTAGGCATTCTACCTTCAAGAACGGTGTCGTGCTTCACTAACACCTCTCTCAGAATAACGACGATTCCGACAAGCGCGAGAGGTGTTCCAAAACTCAACGACCCGAAAGCAAAGAGAATGAGAGAAAATCCTGTAACGAACACGCCCAAAAGGGCCAGCCCTTCACGGGTCATCAGATACGACACCTCTCTCTTCAGGACGACACGATACCTGATGACCAACAGAAGCAGTGTAGCAGACGAGATTGCTCCGATGAAGAAATCATAGGTTAGCTCAGACTGGTAGTTGCCGAGGGTAAGTAGGAGTCCGACCTCGTCGCCGATGAATCCGGCTCCGAGACCGTACATGACCGCGTAGGCCCGGTCGAGCCTCTCGCTCTTCCAAGTGATCGCAAGCCATCCGGCAATCCCCATCAGAGCTATCCCGTACCAGAAATGGTGAAAGTGGATTCCCTGCTGTTGGATCACAATTGTCGGATTGAGTGTCGCGAAAAGTCGTGACCCGAAGAAGCTGGTTATGAATGATAATAGACCAATGAAGGACAAGGCCGGGCGGAATGTGCCTATGTGAAGCCTTCGCAGCATTATTGGAATCTGCGAGAACTAGTATGCGATAATAGGGTTTAGGACAGGGACATATTTCCACGGGACCAGCTTAGCTGCGGAGTCTCATTTCCAATGGTGCAAGAGTATCTCCGCTTCTGAGACAAGCTCGTTTATGAGCTCTGCCGCTGGCTGGATTTTCTTGACGCTAGCAACTGATTCTCCAGCCCAGTGGGGCATGGCCTCTAGTGTCCCGGTAGTGTCCCGCGTCACTACGCAGGACTCGAACCGCTTCGCCGGGGCCATTTCCCCACTGGCATTGAGCCTGCGTTGTCCCACGATCTCTCCCTTGAACGCTTGAGCAGCCTCGACGCTCGACCGCAAAACCCGGTGGGGCGCGTTCGGCCAGTTTTCTGAGAACACCTCCGTAACAATAGTGTCCTCGGGCTCCGCATAGAACAGAGCTTTCTGGTATTGAGGATGAGCCTCCGATCCCGGAGCCCCCGAGAAATAATGGAAACGAGACCAGATCACGCAAACCGGGTATCAGATAGTAGATCGTTACGATCATCGTGAAGGTGCTGAGAAAGTATCCTATGACCCAGCCCCACGCATAGTTGTAGTACCATCTCGCCAGTGTTAGCCGATAGACCCATTTGCTGAACCCTTGGACAAAGCGAGGCTAGACCACGAATCGAGAGACCCTTTCGTTTTTCCGCTGCGCGCTACTTGAGCAAGGCAGAACTAGGATAATGAAATATCAGGTCAGGCGTTCAACGATTGTATCAGATTTCTCCGATACCGACACGGCTATTCTTTTAAGAAAAGACGCATGGCAAGTCCTCGTGAACTAGCGAACTAATGCTGAGACATTTGTTGGATGTTGATGATGGATGGGAATATCAAGTAGGGACCCTTAGCATTTGACTGACATAACTGACCCGATAGTGTTCAGCACTATCGCGCAAACCACTGTTTTGACGCTTACGCTGGTTATTTTCATAATGTCGTTTCGAACCCAAAACAATGCCACCAAAGAAGCTGCGTATCAGAAGATCCTAGATGATTATACAGACGCGATAAGATTGGTTCTGGAAAAGCCTGAACTCAGCAAGTTACAAATCGACATGGCAAGGGCCATCAATCCAAATTCGACCATGGCATCACTCTCCGCAGATGAGATGACAGTTCGAAACTATATCGTCCTACTTTACGGACTTTTCGAGAGAACGCATCTCCTCTATAGGAGAAAGTGGATTGACAGAGAAACCTGGAATCAATGGTCCGCTTTCCTAGAAGCCATAGCAAAACATCCAATGTTCAAGGACGTTCATCGAAGCTCGGAAGGAATGTACGACAAGCCCTTCATGGACTACGTTTCCAGCATTCTGAACACCAAGAGCAAAGACTAGATATGTGACGGGCCTTCTCGATGCATCACAAACTGCTTCTAGCTGAAGATTGGTCTTTCAACCCTCATTCTCGGATTCTTGACACGTAAAGCGATCAGCAGTCCTATTGCGCTGATGATTGTGGAGGCGAGGAATGCATACTGGAACCCGGTGACCACGCCTGTCAATGATCCTAACTGGCTCGCAGCCCCAGCTGGCGGCGGGTCCGTGACAGTTGCTATAGTCAGCAGTATGGCGAGGCCAAGTGGAAAGCCGACTCGCTGAGACGTACCAATTATCCCTGACGCCAGTCCCTCTTCGCCGCGCTGTGTCCCGGCCAGTGCGGCAATGTTCAGAGCCGGAAAACCAATGCTCGCCCCAAGCGACCAGATAACCATCCCAGGCAATATTCCGAAGTATCCGCTAGTGACTGAGATCTGGGTTAGCAGAGCAGAGCCCAAGGTAATGAGCATCATCGAGATTACCAAAACCTGTCTCAAGCCAAGACGGTTTACGAGCCAGGACGAGCCCCAGCCTCCCACAAAAAAGAATATCAGTGCAGCCGGGACGAATTCCAGCCCTGCAGCTAATGGCAAGTAGCCCGATACTCGCTGGAGATAGATCGTCAGTAAGAAGACCACTCCTCCAGCGGAGGAGGTCAGTATCAGAGCGAGAACGTTCGCGGTAAAGACTGTGCCGCGGCGGAGGAACGCTAAGGGCATCAGAGGGGACTTTGATCGATATTCTATTGCCACGAACCCCGCCAGGACTAAAGCACCGAGCCCGAGTGGTAGGACGGTCTGGATGGACGTAAAGCCAGCGTTTGCAGCGTTTGTCAATGCGTACACGAGGAGTATTAGCCCGCTGGTCACGGACAGCGCCCCTGGTAGATCCAGGTGTTTGTCCATGGCTCGTCCGGGATTATTTGCTAGATACTTCTGGGAGAGTATGGCTGCAACTGTGCCGATGGGGACGTTGACGAAGAGGACTGATCTCCAGCCGAAAGCGCTGGTGAGGATGCCTCCGGAGATGGATCCGGCTGCGAAGCCTGCGGATAGTACGGAGACGAAGATGCCAAGGGCACGGTTTCTCTCCCTTCCTTCGGGGAAGGTCGTTACGAGGATCGCGAAGGCTGTGGCAGTCGAGATCGCTGCTCCTATACCCTGAATGGCCCTGGATATGATCAGCGAGAGAAGGGATGGGGCCAATCCCCCGGTAAAGGATGCGACGGTAAACAAGACTATTCCGAAGACGAACAGTTTCTTTTGACCATAGATGTCTCCTGCTCTGCCGCTGAGTAGTAGGAACCCTGCCAGAGTTAGCCCGTACGCTGCTATGATCCACTGACTTTCCGCTAGCGAGACGACTAGTTCCGTCTGTATGGTGGGTAGAGCCACTTGGACGATTGAGAAGTCTATGACGTCGAGGAACCCTGCGGTAATGATTAGGGCGAGAATTAGTCGAGTGCGAGTTTTGACGAGAGGCGCGGCCTGAGCGAGAGCGTCTTCGCTCTTCTCGATAACTAGTTGTTCCATGCCCGTTTCACTGAATAAATTCTGTAGTCTTAGTTGAATCCTGCAGTGTCCGCTGGACGTGGACTCTGCTCAACTGGATCCTCTTCAGTTAGAATTCTTCTGAGTTTGGAGATGATTGACTTCTTCTCCGTTAGATCTTTTCTCTTATGGAGGAATAAGTGGTAGTTCTTAGCTGATTCCTGCACGACTGTCAGGTGTAATGATTCGTGAGGCTCTGAATGTTCAGACATGCAAGCCTACGTGTGCGGTAAACATATAAACGTATTGATGAGCGTCTATGCGCGCTTACTTCATTCTCGGAGCAACTGCTATTGCTCCCACGCCTAAGCGTTTCTGCAGCTCTGCTACGTACGCGGACAATACCTCTGCCTTCACCTGGTAGAAGCAGAACTGGCCTTGTTTCTCCTTATCAAGGATCCCTGCGATAGCGAGTTCTTTCAGATGGTGGGACACGGTGGGCTGTGAGACGTTGAACATGGCGTGAACGTCTGAGCAGTTCATCCTTCTTGCGACAAGCTTCTGGAGAATCTCTCGGCGCTGAGGGTCCGCTAGGGCCTTGCTGATCCTGTCAAATTCTTCGGTTGCGAGCTTCATTACCCATCTCTATTGCCCAGCGTGCGTATTAACATGTCGATATGTATCTATGCACCCCGACTAGTTGTCTCGTTCGATGATCCTGTCTAAGCTAATCATATAGATGTTCATCAATACGTTTATATCCAGACCAGCCCGATCATGGGTGTATGAACAAACAAGCAGTAAGTAACGAGAAAGTGATTCCGGTTAACGAGACCGATTTCGATTCGACGGTCCTCCAATCTGAGGTTCCAGTGTTCGTCGACTTCTATGCTGACTGGTGTGGACCCTGCAATATGATCGCGCCTACCATCGCAGCCCTGTCGGAAGAGTATGCGGGCAAGGTCAAGTTCGTCAAGATCAACGTCGACAATAATCAGCAACTGGCGATGAAATATGATATCATGAGCATACCAACGAGTATGCTGTTCGAGAATGGAACAGTCAGGGACAGTCTAATAGGCGCCTATCCTGCTTCTGCCTACAGGCAACGGATCGACCATGCGCTAAGTCCTAGCCGTCTGGCACAGGCAAGCCCGGAAGCGAGACAGTAGAAATGAGTCATACCTGTCCTGTTTGCGGAAGTATTAGCCCCTGTATCTTTCCAGGACCTGAATCTAACGCTGCTTTCAGGTACCATGACTGTCGCTTTTGCGGGTCCACGTGGAAGGAAATAACCAGCTCGAAGTAGCACCCCGAATCCCGGTTCACAAAGGGTTCTCTCCTAGGGGAGGTTTTGGAGTAGGCTTCTTGCGACAGGCAACTTCCCCTACCAAGATTAGAACAGCCCCTGTAGTAGCCACGACAAGCCCTGTCTGCGCTTCAGACGATGATAAAACGCATGGGCCGTAGGCGAACAGGATGAAATACGGGCATCCGGGGAGAATTGCTAGCGTTCCGAAGAAGGTTAGAATGCCCCCGAGAGCTTCGAGATACTTCCAGCGAAATCTCATTTTTGCTGGACCCGCCGCCCTCTCATGTCCTGTTAGTCCGGCTCTTTCTCTCTTCTCCCTTGGCTCGGCAGGCATTCGACTTGGCGGGCTGGAAAGACCCCTCGACCCTAGTCCGATTACTTTGCGGAAAAAAATCGCCCATAATCAGCCCTGATCACGAATCCGGATCCACGTTTTCCAAAACCCAACTTTCCACGCTAACCCAAGGCGAATCCACGGGGGATCGACAGCAGCCAGACAAGCCGAATGCCAACCCGTCCTCAAGAAACAGGCCAGAATCCAGCCAGACAGAAACAACATCCAAGAAAAATTGGATCCCTAGGGCAACCTTCACGAGTAGTCCCGTCGGCCCGCATGAGAAGCGTCAGATCGCTTTCCAATGGTTCGACATACGCGTTTGATTCGTAACTTTTCTTTTGTCCCAACTATTTTTTCCCGTAAACTTTCTTTTTCGCTAACTATTATGCGACCCCCCGGGGGTGGCTGATTTTCCCGCGCCCCGCCCTTCGTGAAACGCTGAGTTTCCCACGCTCACGGGCTCCTACCAGTGCCTTCTTGCTTCGTAAGACCGCTCGAACCTGCCCATAGCATGCGCTTTCGAACGTGTAACCCTGGTATCAGAACCCCTTTCTTCACGGATTCTCGGAAACGTCCTTCCGAGATGAGGGACGCGTGGCCCAGCCTCTGCCATATATGGCCCTGAAAGACGCTCCGGTCGAGATCCGTCGAGCAGCCACAGTCGCCCAAATCTCCATCAGCCTCACCCGTGCCCTCGGAATCCTGTTCACCACCCTGATCATAGCCACCCTCCCCACATGGGTCCCAGGAATCCTCGCCTACCAGACCATACCAGTCGCTCTCTTAGTCCTCGCAATCGGCTCGGTCATAGTCTCACGCAAAGGCAGCCGGATAAGAGAAGAAATAGCCGAGCGACAGTTCAAGAAAGCCCGCAGCAGCACATTCACCACCGCCATCCTCGGATGCATACTTGGCGGCGTACTACCCGGCATCCTCTACCTCTACCTCTACACCCGGATAGGCGACATAATGGTCAAACGAACCTCGGACGATCCCAAAACAGTCTACCTCCTCCCACGCCCAAGCGAGGGAATATTCCTCGGCCGATACCTCGGATGGATCGCAGCATACCTCCTCGTCCTCTACATCGGCTACACCCAGCTATCACCTGGCCTCCGAGAAGTAAGCGACTGGCTCTCCCCAGTACTCGGAGTCCACTTCAACACGATGATCGTAGCCCTTTTCCTCGTCTTCACCAACCCACTAACCTACCCACCACTACTCTACCTCTGGACCTTCGCCGGCTTCCTAGGCGGCCTAATCGCCGGCGGAAAAATACGGCGAGGCTTCCTAGTCGGCATGACAGTATTCCTCTCCGCTCTAGGCGCACTAGGACTCGCAGCCCTCGCAATCTACCAGAACACCAACCTCTCAGCCCTATCCAACGTTCCACCTCCACCACCAGGCTTCTCGATCATAAGCGCCACCACCGGACCTGTCGCAGGAGACCTAATCCCCATCCTGATGCAAGAATCATCCCCAACAAGCCAGCTGGTCATCCAAGACATAGTCCTGACAATGATCAGAAACGCCGGCCTGGTCTTCGCCGTAGCCACAATCTCTGGCCGCGCCGCCAGCCTCTTCTGGCAAGGAGACGTCTTCGTCCTCAAAACTTTCTGGAGAGTGATCAAGACAAAGAAACCCGCCCTTCCACAGAACACCATACCAAAGAAGGGAATCCTTCTACTCACACTCGCAATCCTCCTTTTCATCCCAAACCCACACACAACCCAATCCTCAACAATAATCCAAGCCCCACCAAGCGGCCCATACCAGCAAAACCTCGCCATCGGACTAGACATGCTCGGCGCCCCTAGCGCGAGCCTGCGAATGACCAACCTAGACCTCTCAAGCAAAGGCCTAGTCCTCGACAACAACTACGCCGGAAACAACCTCTCAATCTTCATAATCGACAACAACTACGCACAACCCCTGGGCGCCAACTCTTTCCTCGGCATCCCAAGTTTCATCCTCGGACTATTCTCACAACCCGCCCTGATCACATTCTACACAGGAGACCCAGCCACAACACGGGGAGAATCCGATAACGTCGCAGCCCAGTTCTCCCAAGCACTAGGCGTTCAGTTCACCAAAGCCTTCGCCATTCCTTATGGAGGGAGTGCAATCACCATCTACGCGCCCGACCCCGAACTCACAAACAACGATGCCCTCACACGCGTCCTTGGGCTTCTACCCGGCTCAAGCTTCTCAACCCTCGCCAGCCCAGTCAGCCTACAAAACACACAATACTTTGCGGCGATAGGCCTCGCAACAATAAGCCTCCCACCACCACTCAACACTACCCCGACCCGAGCCTTCAGTTTCCTGCTCAACACCCAGTATCCGCGAGAATTCTACAAAGCCGGACAACACAATCTCAGCCTCAAAACACTCCTAGGATTCCAAACCGGAATCGTAGGAGACACCAATTCTAACGCGTCCATCGTCTCCATCAGTTTTCAACGCGGAACAATCCTATACAGTCCGCTCGGCCTAACCCCGCCCTACAACCCGCTCTACGACAACCTCACCGCGACATACATCTACAATGCCACAATCACGCCTAGAGCAGATTTTGCCGCGAACTTCACCTATCCATTCGCCCCAAACATAACCGTACAGAAAACCGTGACCCCGTCAAGCGGACCCCTGGGGACCAGCCACGACGTGGTTGTCATGATCCAGAACCTCGACAACGTGACCGTCACCAATCTCAACGTAACCGACGACCAGGGGCCGTCCGCGTATCAGAAGACTCTCCAGCTCTCGCCCGGCGGCATACAAACCGGCCAGTTCGCCAGCTTCCCTCCAGGCCAGACACAATCTCTCAGATATACGGCGACCACGAAAAGCAGCGGCATCTACGTTCTATCACCGGCATCGGCAGATTTTGTCTGGCAGGCACCAAACGGAACAAAGATACAATACTCGATTACCACGGAGAAGCCTCTAATCTCGTCATCAAGCGGACCCTGGACGCAGTTTACTAGAACCTTCACCGACCTTCAACCTTACTCCTATCTTCTCCTACTTCCCCTTCTCCTCACACCGGTCATTGAGACCTTGAGGCTTGTTGGTAGACATCGAAAGAAGAAACCTGAACCATGGGTCAACACGCCGGCAGAACCTCAAACCACTCCTCCAGCCGCACCTCCGCAAGCAGGACCTGACAAAGTCACTGATACCCCAAGCCTGGCAAAACCTTGAGCGGGCATCTTCACAACCCGTAGAACAACGGTTGCAACCGCAAACGACGTGCTGTCGGGCTCACTATTCCGATCTTAGTTCCAGAATGGCTTCACTACTTGTGAAATAGTCCGGAGACCCCTCCGTTTCCACTGGAGCCTATGGAACCTGCCAAGATCAATCATCCAAACATTCACATCTGACGCGAATCATGATGCGTGAGCCTTTTTCTACATGTGAACTGCGAACTGTGAAGCCCCCAGTTCTTCCCGAGGAAAAATAGATATGAGACCACGCCGATTGAAGATGGAATTCTACGACACAGACGGAGTAAGACATTCCATCGCTATCGACGGTCCCGTGACAAAAGAAAAGGTGAGCAAAATACTCGACATGGTTGAGTTGATGTCGGGAACACCTCAGGCGTCGGCGACCGCTCTCGGGCTCTCTCCCAGAAAATTCGACAGGCTTGCGAGCATGATCATGTCCCAGCTAAGAGGGAGAAGCTTCACCTCAACCGAAGCGAGAAAGGCGTTCGAAACGACGTTTAAGGAGAAGATACTGTTGAGCACGGTATCCACGTATCTAACGCGATTAGCTGATCGAGGAATTCTTGAGAGAGAACAGGAAAAACTCTGCCTAGTATACCGTGTCAAGCTTGAGGAGCAGAAACCTTCTCTCGCTCCTCGTCCTTCCCTTCAGGCCTCGTGAAGCTCTGCTTCACACGCTCAACAGTCGAATACCGAAACGGAATCCGAGTCTGGTCTCGCCGAACGAATCCCTCATCGAACAGCTTCTTCATCAGGCGAGCCGTATGTTCCCTTGAACGCCCGACAAGCTTTCCTATTTCCGGGGCCGACTTTGGTCCCTGGTTCGCCAGAAGAGTTAGAACCTGAAGCTCAGTAGGGGTCGTGATCGAGTTCAAAGAACCCGGTTGGACAACTGAAGGGTCCGTACGGATCGAAGACTGATTCACAGCCGATTGCGGAACAGATCTTACCACCTCAGGAACCTCTCCAACCACCCTACTGGTCAAAGCGGTTGGCTGCGGAGCCTGGAGAACTGTATCAGCGATCTGCTTAATCCAGTTTAGAGATTCGCCCAACAGCCTCTCAGTTTTTTGGAGACGCTCCAGTAATACCAAATCAGATAACTTGGACTGATCCCCCGAAGTCTTGAGCCTTCCAACCTCAACAGCTAAGTCCTTCAAACTCGTCTCGAAGGAACCGAGCCTTTTCGAGAAGGTATCAAAGAACAGCTTTGCAACGTCATAGTTTTCAGATGAAGAATCGGTACTGGCATCGCTCGGCCGTTTCCTAATCCCCAGCATTTCTGTGATATCACGCTCTCCGGAGCCGTGACGTCACGTTGAACTCGACAAACGCATTTAACACTAACTGTTGTGACGCCAGGTTTCACCGTAACCCCATCACGGGTGACGAAAGGCGTGACTTTTCTGTTGCGTCATGACGTCAAGGGCATGATACGGCAGTCCTGCCTGTTCTCGATCCAGATGTGTTGCGTTCCGCCGTTCTTCGCGCAGATATGACGCGTGATATGCATGATGCACAATCACTTGTGTGACGTCACGTGTCACGGTTTCTACCGAACATTGCCCTAAATGCCTGATCTAAATCGTCAATTATCGACTCCACCGTTCTCAAATAGAATTCTTGATTGTTTTGCGCTGAGTCTCGGAGTTGGGAGGTTTGACTCTTGAGGCGCTCTGATGCTTCCAGAAATGGGGCGATACTTGGAGACTCAGTCAGGCCGCTATAGCCGAGGAGCAGGACGGTGTGAATGGCCTCGACAACGTTTTCTCTTGCCTGTTTTAGGGTTCTGTTGAACGATCCACGGCTAATTCCTCTTTTATCTCTCCGTAATAGAGCCATATCATTCCTTGTTAGCCGTTTGTTCGCCATATCATGACCAAACTGGTCTACGAGAAGCGCTTCGAACTGTATTCTAGTCAGATTGCTACGCTGTAATAGCGCTAAGAGTATTCGATCGCCAAGCGTTTCATCGATGGCCGAGCGCGTTCTCTCGTGCCAGCCTTTGAAGACGTCCAAATTCTCCATGGATACGGTTTTGTATCCATCGCTATTGAGCCTTGCTTAGCTCACGCGTAGCAACCGTGCTAGGTTACATCACGCTTATTCCGCAATTTTCACACCTCCGAATTGAATACAAGCGGGTCTCACATGACCACGAATGCAAGAGCAGAATCAGGCAACTTTGTAGTGGATATGGTCTGTGACGTTTGCAGAGTCGAAGGTTTCGAAGTGGAAAAGAACGCACAGACCGGCGATTCACCGAGCTACTTTGTGGACATTCTCGCATCTAGAAAGAAAGGCAAGAAAGTGCAAAGGGTTGCTTTCGAGTGCTGGGAGGGAACCAATCAGGTTGACGGTCGAGAGGTCGAGAAGTTCGCGGCGCGCCTGAAGAGTTTAGGTATTCAGAGCGGAATCTACGTTTCTCCCAGAGGGTTCGGGGGAAACGCGGAATTCATGGCACGCAAACTTGGCGTTGAGCTCTGGGACCTCGCCAAGCTGAAAGAGAGAGTTGAAAGCATCAAGGCCCCAGAGAGACACAAGGTTCCCGGGACGCTGCCGGTCGCTAGGGCCGCAGCATC
This sequence comes from Candidatus Bathyarchaeota archaeon, assembly GCA_005888755.1. Classification (GTDB taxonomy): domain Archaea; phylum Thermoproteota; class Bathyarchaeia; order 40CM-2-53-6; family 40CM-2-53-6; genus 40CM-2-53-6. The sequence continues at coordinate 71,861 of VBBQ01000027.1, read as the reverse complement.
TCGAATCCTGGCTCATGGTCTGGTGAATGGCACCTTCCTCAAGCTGTCATCCATGCCTAGGCTTGAATTTCGACCGTACTTCTTCTCCAGCTTCCAGATCGATGATGGACGAAAGAAACTAGCTCAGGGAGTAGTCGTGTTCGACGGAGTAGATGGGCGCGTCTGCGATGCCGCCCTTTTCGAAGGGCACGTTGAGGATCTCCCGTCAACGGGGTTTTTTGTCGATTGCCTCGAGATAGAATCATCAACGGGGTCCATGCCCAAGTTGCCTCCGGAGCTTGAGATGAAGAATACGGTCACAGTCGCGCCTGCTGGGGTTACCGAAGATATGATCCGAGCCAAGACCAACGAGATTCTCAGTGGTCGCGACGAGCTGACGGTAACTGGCGTTCAATTGCTGCACATTCCGATTGTTACTGTTGAGATGCTAGCCGCAGGCAAGTCCTACCGAAAGATTCTCCAAGCGGCTACTGGAAAAATGATCTGGGATGACACTCAGAAATGCTCGCTTTGTGATCATAAGCCCAGAGCGATCTGCGAAGTCTGCGGGGGGACTATTTGTGCGGAACACGAACGAATGTGCAGTTCATGTCGCAAACCCCTCTGCACGGACTGTGTTGTTACAAAGGGGATTGTGAACAAGATTCCGCTCTGCCCGACGTGCAAGAATGCATAGATGACTGACGGACGGCGAAGAGCGGTAGGGAACAATCGGACTCGTTCGAGCCTTATCCGCAACAACTAGGAGCCGTAGTTTTGATCGGTCGTAATGGCGAGGGACAGGTATCTATCTTGGAATGTGCTCGGCGGCCAGCGCAGCCTTTGCCAGTCGCTGAATAGTCTCCTCGTGCCTGCTGATATGAGCCATCATGTCCAAACGCAGTCTCTGCATTGCCATTCTTGCCGCGTCGCGTGCAGCCTGCTCCATTAGTGGGGTTAGCCTTTCTTCCATCTTCTTCAGTAGCGCCTCCTCAAGCCGCAGAACCTCTTCTTCTCTCAAAGTCTCCATTCAATTCACCTCTTCCGAGTTGTCAAAGTAGTCGACTCAATCTCATCCATTATCGGCTCAATCTTCACCGACTGGCGTGCGCACAATGCGCATTCCCAGACCCGATCGCAGGCGAAGTTCTCGTAGTTGCAACACCGTCTACGGAAGTAGTCGTTAAGCTGGTTCTCGCGATTAGTTTTTTTCCCCGTCACGCTAGACTCACCAAGGTAAAATCCATGAGTTTTCCGTTGACTGTCCACAGCAACCTCAACGGGACGACTAAAGCCTCCTGTAACCTAGAAGCCTACACTGAAGGTTTCGGAGAAAACAGACCTCTAGCAAGAATCCCCGCAACTCGCAACGGCTCAGGAACCCGGGAGACGAAGGCCCAACTCTTCAAAATCAATCCTGCCTCATGAGTCGAACAGCCGAACCGTTCAAAGAACACGGGACCTTCACCAGCCATCGTTCGAACGCGGTGTAGAGATCCCAGCGACTTAACCAGATCCCATCGTTGCTTCCAATCGGGAAAGTGTCTGGACAGGGCACGCTTCACAGCCCTGTTATCGGGTCGGGATCCGATGACCGCGATTACTGGCGCCTTGGTCATCTTTTGGATCTTCCAGGGGTCGATGAGGTTGAACCCGCCAAACGTTACACCTGACAACAAAATGGGAATGTCCCTGGAGTCTTTGAGGAGAAGCTGTGCTTTTCTGGTTGCATCTAGTCCGTCAACTGTGATCCAGTGGGTTCTGAGCTGTTGTAGATGCGCTCCTTTCAGCCAGACTGCTATGAAAGGAGCATATCTGACCTTGTCATCTGTTTTCGGTGGAAAGGGGCCGTCATCTATTCCAACGCATCTAGAGGCTGGTTTGATGTTTGAGGACGCTCCGTGGAGCATAGCTAAGCAGTCCTCGAACCATCTCGTCCTGGTTGAAGGATGCGGTTACTGACCGAGATTCTACGCCTAGCCGGATCTTCTTTGTGCGACCGTATCTTCCGAAGCTTACTACGCGCGCGTTTAGGACGCCCATGATATCTAGCTCGTTGAGCAGCCCGCTGACCCTTCTCTGGGTGAGGGGTTCCACGGACCCTGCTGCGCATAGTTCTCGGTATACCTCGTAGACGTCGCCTGTGACAGAGCTTTCTCTCCGTGTATTCTCCAATTGCATTACGGAGATTAGGAGGATTCGTGAGTGGAGGGGAAGGGATGACAGGGCCTCCGTGACGCGGTCATGTTCAACTTTCTGTTGCGCTTCACGAACATGATTCTCCACTACCTTTAGCTCGCGGGATCTCTCGGCGATCTCAGCGGCCACTCTGAGGAGATCGAGCGCGCGGCGTGCATCACCGTGTTCTCCCGCGGCCAGGGCCGCGCACAAGTGGAGAGCGCCTTGATCGAGAACTCCGGAGCGGAAGGCGAGCTGTGCTCGTTCCTTTAGAATGTCGTATAGTTCGTCTGATGAGTATGGTTTGAACACTACCTCTTCCTCTCCCAGCGAGCTGAGTACTCTCGGGTCGAGGAAGTCTTTGAAGTGGAGATCGTTGGAGATTCCTATAAGCCCGATCCAGCCGTCCGTCAGCTTCTCGTTTATCCTCGTCAACTCGTAGAGTAGGCTGTCGTCCTCGCTCCTTTTCACTAGCGCGTCTATTTCGTCTAGGACGACGAGGAAGGCGGAGCCGCGTGATTGGAGGGCGCTTCTGAACCGGTCCAGGAGCTCACCGACTGCTAATCCAGTAAACGGGACTTCTCGACCGAGAGAGCGGCAGAGGTCGGCGATGACTCTGTAGTTTGTTCCTGAGAGACGGCAGTTGACGTAGCTCGTGTCAAGTGCTCGTCCATGTTCGCGAGCTTTTCGCTGTAGACGATCGAGGACAAACTTGGTCACGATTGTTTTTCCGGTGCCAGTTTTGCCATAGGCGAAAAGGTTTGAGACTCGATCTTTCGTTAGGGCGGGAGCGAGCACTGATCCTAGTCGGCGGATCTGCTCTTCCCTGTGTGGAAGTGTTGCGGGCATGTAGTCGTGTCTGAGGAGGTTTCTGTCGCGGAAGACTTCTCCTCCGGAAAGGACTCTTTCGAAGATCAGATCTAAACCCTGTTGCGACAAAATCTGAGACCGGTCCGGTTTTCTGCGAGCCGGCTTCCAGTGGAATTAAGGGTTCGCGTCGAGAATTTCGTGTGGAATACACGAATCCACTAAACGTTGTGGTTCGAGTCGTTTCAAGCCGCTAATTCCCGCAAAGGCTTGCGCGTCTTGGCTTGTTTCTTTGGCTATCCAGCGATGGAGCGCATAGGAACGCTTCGGGTTGAGGCTTTGTGATTCGTTGCTAATCGGCAGCTATATCTGCGCGGAGCCTTCGTTATTCGATGGATGATTAGATGAGCGTCACGGTTGTTTCTGTACTCCTTCTCAGCTTCTTGATGGTCGCGTCTCCAGCTTCCTCCTCTGTTATCATTATTCACAACTCCAACCCCGCATCATACGATATGTTCGGAGGAACTATAGACGCTGCAAACGGCTTTTTGGCAGTCGGCGACTCTTTGTACAACGGACAGCAGGGAGAAGTCTTACTGTATGATGGCGTCAGTGGGTCTCTGATTAGGACACTCGTTAGTCCGAGCGTCAGCCAGTCAGGAGGAGAGTTTGGCTGGTCTGTCGAGATATCGGGCAGCCTTCTGTTTGTTGGTGCTCCAGGAGAGACTGTCAACGGGGTTGGCAGTGCCGGCCGAGTCTACATCTTCAACCTCGGAACTGGTGCACTGCTAAAGACGCTTTTGAGTACTAGCCCCGAGCACTTGGGAGATTTTGGGAGGGCTGTAGATGTGGCGGACGGACTCTTGGCCGTCGGAGCCCCCTTTGAGATGGTGGATGGTGTGCAGGCTGGACGTGTTCACGTCCTTGACATACGGACAGGGACGGAAATCATGAATCTAGCTACTCCGAATCCTGTTGGAGATAGATCCAACTTTGGCGGCGCTTTTGGGGCCAGGGTCAATATTGCAGACGACCATGTCATCGTTGGCGCTCCCGCAGAGAACCAACTCTCCGGCCGAGCGTATGTGTTCAATATCTCAACCGGCGCGCTGGTTAGTACTCTAGTTTCGCCCAACTCACCATTGGTGTCTTACTTTGGATCTTCCGTTGCTGTGAAGGATGACCGGGCGTTTGTCGGGTCTCCATTCGAGACCGTGGACGGGGTTACGTTCTTTGGTAGGGTCTACGTCTTCGATTTAGCGACAGGTGCGCCTGTCAAGAATTTCACCAGCCCTAACACTAACGCTCTAGTCCCTAACTCGTCAGATGGCTTCGGACGTTCCATCACGCTTGCGGGTAACAGTTTGATCGTGGGGGCTCCCTACGACCCTGTCAGCACAACTACCGCCGGTCGAGTCTACGTCTTCGGCGCGGAATCAGGAAAATTGAAGAGCACACTGGCTAGCCCGGAAACTGGAGTTTCGGGAAGCTTCGGCTGTCTTGGAAATGAAGTCGACTCATCCAAAGATCGCGTGTTCGCGGGAGCTCCTTGCCAAGCCGTGAACGGACAATTATGGGCAGGCGCTGTCTACATCTTCTCGAGAGATGGCGGTCCCAGCCAAGACGACTCTGGTTCCAACGTGAATCAGCCCTAAGCCGTTCGGCTCTTTCCAGCCAGCAACAACCCAAGAATTCGATCTTAACGTGTCAGCTCGGATTCCGCGTCCGTCCGGTTCTTACGAATCTATCCTGTAGGTCGCACTCCCCACTCTTCCGTCCCCTAAATGGAACCTGGATGGAGGGATTGAGAACGGGGGATTGTCTCGGTTGTGACATCCAAAGCGCAAATGCAGGCGAGAGCAAGCCTCAAAAATGGGAATGACTGACCAAAACCCGTTTCCCCCTGATTAGTGAAGATTGGTAAAAGGCATCCCCTTTTATTCTGAGAAGTACGTACCGTTCCTGTCGAAACAATGTTGTACGAAAACTCCGTCGAGATTAAGGGTTCTCGTACAATGATTTCAACTGGACGAACCAAAAACTCGATCATTGGCCCGTGGTTTACTTTTACAGGGGTCCGCGGAAACCTCTTACCCGACGCGAGGTCGAGTCGCTAAGACTCCCTTATTTCTAGAACACTGCCTGACTGGTAGGGATCCCGGGCGAGTCCGGCTGATCAGGGCACAATACAGGCTCGGACGCCTCGGCGAAAAACCCGACTGGCCCAGTGAATCTTGGCGGGTTGTTAAGTGGACCTACCAGATTCGAGATTAGGGCTGATAATGGGCGATTTTACCGGTGATTCCTATTGTACCCTGATTTCCACGCCTACAGTTCTCTTGATCAGATCAGCTAGTAGGTCAACCTGGGACTTGCCGCCGCGCCTTGTTGGAATCGATACAACCAGTGGCAGCTCGATTTCCTTCTTCCCTTGTCCAACCTTGTCCTTGATCCAGTCGAAGACAGTGTCTGTAACGATGACGAGGGAGACGGTCTGTTTGCTCTTGATGTCTTCAAATGTCTTCACAGCCTCGTCTTCGGATTTCACAACCCAGCTGTTCTTGACCCCACCGAGCTTGAAGTATATCGCTGTCTCCTTGTCCGCGATGACACCAATTTTCCCCATAATTCATCTACCTACTTGAATATCCAGCCTGTTTCACGCGACCAGAACAAGAGATCAAGATCGGCCAACGGTATTCGTATGTCACGCGAGAAACGACGAAGCTTCTCCTCTATCTCAAGATAACGCTTCTTCGTGATCGAGACCGGCACCTCAGAGATAACCTCCATTCTCTTGAGGTTTCGCAGAATATGCCTGTCAAGAATAGCAAATTCCTCCCCGAGCCCTATATTCCGGAGAAAATGGCTGGCTTCCTTGTACCCCAATCCCTTCACGTTCTCCGCCATCCACTCTCTCAACTCGAACAGGTTAGCGAAGCTGGAAAGATGGGATTTGAGGTAGAGCTTCCCATCTTTGGTGAACAAGTGTCTAGCCTCAACAATATACTTCGCCTTGCTGTCACCGAACCGGACGTCGTTTAGTTGCGGTTGAATCTCGTTAGCCTCTCCTTTCAGGAGAAGGCTTCGTTCTTTCAGTCGGGACACTGCGGCCCAGCAGGTTTTCGCGGACGACTGTGGTGTCAGGAGACAGAAGCATAGTTCAGCGAATACATCATCGTCATTGCGATCGAGAATCTCTTTGAACTCTCGCAGACGCTTCTGAATAGCATCGCGTCTCTCTCCGTAGAGTGCCTGTAGCTCTTTAACCGCTTTTTCCTGCTCGATCGGTGAGAGTTCACTGCTAGAACTGTTTGAGAACATCGGTCTTCTCCATTATCCGAACACAATAGTAGCAGCGGAGCCGAAGAGGGTCCTGTCTTTCCACACTGAACTTTGGCTCAACAGGCTCAGCATTCGAAACACACGCAGGATTTGAACAACGAACAATTCCCCTGATAGACTCAGGCAGCTTAACCCTTGTCTTCTCAGCCACCTCATAGTCTCGAATAATGCTGATGGTCGCGCTGGGCGCTATCAATGCTATCTTGTCCACTTCACCGGGTTTGAGCTCTCTATTCTCGACCTTGACAATGTCCTTCTTGATCTGCTTCTTCGAGATCACATTCATCGCCACACTCACGATGTGTCCCTCACCCCCGTGTATTCCGAGAATCTTGAGCACGTCCAAAGCATGACCGGCCAGAATGTGGTCGATCACTGTACCGTTACGGATCTTCTTCACGTAGAGCTCTTTTGGGCCAGTTCCTTTGGACAAGACATTGAACCTGTCAGCCGAGGGACAGGTTTCATTCTTAATTCCTTGCCTGTAGAATAGTCGAATCCTCAAGGCTGAAAGATGGATTCGCTACCTTGTTCGTGCCCGGATCAACAGGAGCCCTAACCACGATCGAATATGAGCCTGGACTTCTAACCGACTTTCCCCTAGCCCTCGAAAGACTTGCACCAAAGGACGCGCCCTACGAACACGAGAATCGGTGGCATGATGGAACCTTGCAACAAATCGTCTTTCTGGAACTGGACATTAGACCGAGAGACAGAACCATCGTTGTTCAACTAGTCGGCGACTAGTCGCTCCAGACCCGTACCCCTCTCCTTCCTATGGAGATCTGTGAGACCGACATTAAGACTCCTTAACCAACTGTCTCGTACAAACTTAGGGACAGATTAGTGGACAAAAATGTACAGGTCTGCATAAATAATTAGAAGCCCAGTTAACCTTGCCAGTAAGTTTTTCCAAAACAAAAAATCCAAACCCAAAGTAAGTCGAGGAGTTGCAGTGGAAAGAGTGGTGGGGGGGTTGCGGTTGCTCTGGCTTCCGGATGTAGAGCGCGAAGTCACTCTTAGATCCCAAGAGGGCTTTGGTATGGTCACTGGAAGTTGATCATCTTGACCTCGAGAGTCTTCAGGTTAACGACGGGAAGAATTCCAGGCTTCGGGATTAACCCCATTCGTTTCTGGTAGTCTGTCTGTCCTTGCCACGCGCCGCTGTTCACTATTGTTGTTCCCCTGTAAACGCCTGCACCTGAGACGTGAATGTGTCCGGACGTGAAAACGTCCGGGACCCGTTCCACCACCAGGAAATCCTCCTGCTCGGGACCAATAGGCGTCATCTTCCCATACTCTGGTGATAGGTGCCGGGCTCGAAGTTGATACTCCATGACCTCCACGGGACGTTGATAGTCAAGGCCAGGGACCCCGCTCAGAATATCCATCAGGCTGGTCCCATGGTAGAGTAGAAAGTGGACTCCGTGCAAGCGAACCTCGGCCGGATCTCCTAGCGAGGTAATCTTCCGTGAGTCATATACGGGTCCCGCGAAATCTTTCGGGATGGCGGGCTGCGGTAAGGCCTGGCGTACAGCATCGTGGTTCCCGGGTATCAAGACCACATCCATGTACTCTGGGATCTCGCTGACGAACTTGGCTGCCAACCTGTACTGTTCGTAGATGTCTGGAACAGCTAGGTCCACCTCTTGGCGAGGGTAGACTCCGATCCCGTCGACAAGGTCGCCCCCGATCAGAACATACTTCACTCTCTCGGCGACCTCACGCTGGTTGGGAGTTCCGATATCGCCTTTCAACCAGCTTAGAACTCGGCGGAACTCGTCCTCGAGAAAGACTTTGCTCCCAACATGAACGTCCGATATTAGTGTTGCATAGATCTCGTCGTTGGCGTGGGCCGGCTTTCTATCCGGAATCTCCGGGAGAACAATGTTCTCGGCAACGAGTAGAGGACCTGCGCTTTTTCGTGCTTGGATGTAGATGACTTGGTCTCTAACTATCTTTCTCGCAATCTCATACTGTGTAGGGTTCTGCTGTCCAACGAGGACTGTGGCTTCATCTTCATAGTCGTCAACGGTCAGAAATATCCGGTCGCCTTTCTCTCTCTTGTCGAGGACCATGCAGATGAACTGGCCTCGCCCATTTGACCCGCCTGACAATGCGTCGGAAATGGTACCGGCGTTTCGGGTGTCCATTCTCTGTCTGAAGAGCAAGCTCATCTTATCGAAACGGCTTCTGAAGTAGCGGAGAAAATCATCGAACGAGCCAGTGGTTCCGAGCTTACCCGTAGGGTCCGAGACAACTTCGAGTCTAGATTCGAGGTCTTCAGCAAAACGGCGTCCGTGCCCTAGGCCAGACTGATCTGTCTCCATATTCTTTCCAGAAATGTCCAAATGTTCGGCGGCCCTGAGAACTAGGTCTCTGCTAATCGACGCGGGCCGCGGCTCCACGGTTCCGGCGACTCGAAGGACCTCTTTGACGAGAGGGTCCAACCGGCCAGCGCTGCTGACCTCCATTAGGGCCTTGAAGGCGTCGCTTTCCATCTGGAAGCCTGCTTCCAGTATGGTGCCGATTGCTTTCCTCCTCTCCTCCGACATCAGGCGACCCTTCTAGAACCTATCTAGCGTGTGGTGGCGGCTTATCCGGTTATCGCGATTTCGCTGCCTATCTTGTTATGGTGAGGTCAGATATGTCAACGGAGACTTCGCACATTCTGTTCAGGGCTATGAGTGCGGCGACGAGGTGGTTTACCATGGGACGCGGGGCTTTCGCGATACTTGTCTCAGCCTCGGCAAGTATCTTCTTGGTCTCTTTGAACCTCGGACTTACAGATGAGGCCAGTTTGAGGTCTCGTGAGAGAACAGATCCGACGGCGTCTTTGTACATTGTATTTACTGAGGCTCCGATCTTCTGGAATAGGATCTGTTGTTCCTTTGGAACAGGAACCTTGTCCTGGGTGTTCTCGGCTACGGTTACTGCGTAGTCGGCGAATGTCTCGATGTAGCTTGCCAGGAGACGGAAGTCTAGGCAATCGACTGAGGAGACTTTGATCTTCTCAAGCAGGTATGTGTCGGCGATCGCGGCTCTGACTAGTCGGACCAAGAGGAAGTACCATCTGTCGACCTCTTCATCTCTCTCAACTACTCCGTTGGCTAGTTCGGTGTTGGATTCGACAAAGGCTTGGACCGCGTCTATTTGCATGGGCATGGATAGCATTTCGAGCCGTCTGAGGATGCGCTCGGGGTTTAGGAGAGATGGCTCCATTAGACATTGTAAGACGATCTTCTTCGCGTCCTCTTCCAACACCTCCAGACCTACGAGTCGTTTTGTGGTTTTCCGCACCTCGTCCCTTGTTTCGGGGGAAAGGCTGTCTTTGGATTGGATGCGGATTATGTCGTATCCGAGAAGGTATCGTTCAATGATCTCTCGTCTGACGAAGGGAGATGCTTCCAGTATGACTTCGAGGGGCGGTCTCTCCTCATCAATTCTGGGTGAGAGGAGGAGTCTTCCGTCTTGTCGTTCCTCGTAGGAAACGACGGACCCTTGGTCTAGTCCGACGCGTTTGGCCCATGCTTTCGGTATGGTGACTAGGAAGGTTCCGTCTGGTGTTCGCTGAAGTTTCCGTAATTCCACTTAGAACATCCCATCTCCAACTGATGGCATTGAAGAATTTTAGGATTTCTCGGGATCTACTATGGAGAGGAGTGTAGCTCTAGAGAGCTACTAGGTGTAGGGGAGGCGGACCCGTTGAGGTGATGATAGGCCTCTTTCACAACCGCTTCGGTATTGATTCCCTTGAGCGCGCTTAGCTCGATGAGTGGAACTCCTTCGAACGTTCGGGAGATCAATTTCTTCCCCTCTTCTAGTTGCAAGTCACTGGAACGGTCTGTCTTGTTTGCGCAGATGACCAGGGGTACTTTAGCTGCTATCTTCTTGAGAATCTCTTTCGAGGCGTTGAGCTTTCTGAAGATTGACTCAAGGTCCTCGCTGACGTCGACGAATAGGAGGATTAGGTCAGCGTTCGATATCTCGCCGAGAGTCGTGTTGAATGCTTTGAGGATTGTTGGATGCATATCCTCGATGAACCCGATGGAGTCGATGAGTATGAAGCTGAAATTATCACCACCATTGTTCTGGTCGATTCTTCTCGCGAAGGTGGACAACGTGGTAAAGGGTCCTAAGCCAGTGTCCTTGTGTTCGGCAGACATGCGGTTGAAGAACGTGGTTTTTCCGCTCTGTGTATAGCCTGCTAGTGCTACTATAGGGAAGCCTCGCTCGCGTCGGTGGTCTCGGAGAAGGGTCTTTTTCGAGTAGACATCTCGGAGCTCTTTTTCCATGTTCGCGATCCGTTTCTTGGCTGTCCTCTCGTAATCGTGGTAGGGATAGTCTCCGGGTCCGCTCCAGCCTACTTGTCCGCCTAGGATGCCTTCGAGTCTGAGGAATTCTCTGCCCCAGGAGAAGGTATAGCGGAGTTTGGCGAGTGCGATCTGTAGTTTCGCCTCTTTCGTCATTGCGCGCTTGTCGAACACTTCGAGGATCAGGAGGTTGCGGTCGATGACTTTGATCTCTGTTCCGCCGAGGACCCGCTGGATCTTGAAGATTTGGGCGCTGGGGAGGGTGTTGGCGAAGACGACGGCTTCGATATCATTCTCGGCAACGAGCATCTTGATCTCTTCCAGCTTTCCGGGTCCGATGCAGTAGGTGTGATGGAGGTTCTTACGATGCTGGACGATGGTGTCGACTACCTCGTAGCCTATGCTCTCGGCCATGGTCTCAACCTCCTCATACCGGGAGGGAGCCGAGGGAATCTTACATTCTGCTACAAGGGTCCGCATCACAGAAGACTTACCCCTAGAATCATGGTTCGCGATTATTTGAAGGCCCCGTGCCCTATGCGGGCCTCTATGGGCAACCGGTTCAGGGAATTGTGGTAAAAGACGGCATGGAGGAAGGAATGATGGGCAGGAGCGCCGGCGAACGGTGGATTCGGCGAGTTTTCACGAAGGAAGGGGCGCGGAAAAATCGACCACCCCGGGGATCGAGAAAAGTATGCTTTTTTTGGACAGGGCTATGACGGCGGGAAGCTTAAGAAAGCTGCTGACGAGCCTCCTCGCTAAGAGCTCATGTCGATGACAATCAATGGGGCTCCTGTTCCGGTTGGAGGGGCCAAGAAGCCCGGCTTTAGCCGTACAGTGCTCGTTATCGCCATTCTAGTTGTAGTCGTTGGCGCGGTTGTTGCAATCGTGGCAGGATCCTTGTTCCTCGGTCCATCTCTTTCGGTTACTAAGAAGAATTTCACGCCATACACAACCCCAGTGTCTCAGAGTAGTAGCAACCCGTCCTCGATGACGGTCTCAAACACAAACGGCGGAGTCACCACCTCGACCTGGTCCCAGGCATATTTGATGATTAATGGGACTGTCACGGCCAGAGGGTTCGGTTCATCTCCCGATGTCATCACGTTTGTCGAGTCGAACTCTAGCGGGAGCATTGTCTTCCAGGCAATATTTCCAGTGAGCAGCAGCTTCTTCTTCGGCGCAACTTACACAGTGGACATTCACGTCTACGAGCCGGCCTCTTACCAGTTCAACACTGTACAGATCGTGACCGTGAACGGCGACCTCCAAATCTCAAGTATTAGTGCAACCAGCCTCACCATTACCGACACCAATGGAGCCATTACTGCCTCCGGTATCACTGCCACAAGCACGACTGTAACGGACACGAACGGAAGCATCAACCTCACATGCGCTGCATGTGGGAGTGCAACCGTGACCATGACAAACGGAAGCGTAACAATGGACCTATCAACGCTGTCACTAAGCGGGTCTTATGTGGTGACAACGACGAACGGGAACGTAAATCTGATACTGCCTGCTGTAGCCTCCTTCAAGATTACACCTAACACAACAAACGGTACCATCTCCAGTACAGGGCTAGGTGTCCAACTCACCAATCACGCTACCGCTACAGTTGGCACTGGAAGCGCAGTTGTCAACCTGGCAACCACAAACGGTTCCATAACAGTCACCGGCAAATAATCTCGCCACACCAGGAAATTCTCTAATCGGCGATCACTGATGACATTGCCCTAGCTCTCTTCTCCGTTCGAGACTAATTTCTTGGCAGATGATCTAACTGATCATTCTATTGCTATCGACTTCGGACTCAGCTTCGTCTTTGGATAGTGCAGGTTCATCTTTTCCATCGCTTTCACGATTATCCGGGAGACCTCAAGGTCCCTGTACCATTTGTGGTTGGCGGGTATGAAATACCAAGGAGCCCATTCCGTGCTGGTCTTGTTCAGAGCATCCTCGTACGCCTTCATGTACTCATTCCAGAATTTCCGCTCAGGAAGGTCGTCACCACTGAACTTCCACCGCTTGGAAGGATCGTCTAAGCGCTGTTGCAGCCTTTTCTTCTGCTCATCCTTGTCAATATGCAGATAGAACTTCAGGATTGTAGTATCCTCTTCAGAGAGTAGCCGCTCGAAATCGTTGATCTGCCTGTACCGATGATTCCAAACCTTCTCTGGAACGATCTTGTGAACTCTCTCAATGAGGACGCCCTCGTAATGGCTACGGTTGAAAATAGTGAGCTCGCCGTTTCCAGGCACTTGTTTGTGCTCTCGCCACAAGAAACCATGATCAAGCTCGTCTGGCGTAGGCTCTTTGAAGTGTGCGACGCGGACCCCTTGCGGGTTGACTCCTTGAAAGACTCGGTTGATGACGCCGTCTTTGCCGCCGGTATCCATGGCTTGCAGAACAACTAGAACTTTCTGTTCATGCCCTGCATACAGCGTCTCCTGAAGCCGTCTAAGTCTCTCGTTGAGTTTCTTCGATTCTCTCTGTTCATCTTCATCTTTTCCCTCGAAACCAGAAGTATCGTTCGGGTCGAAGTCACTCAGATGAACTTCTTGTCCCGGCTCAATTCTATAGCGGCCCGTGTGAAGATCCTTTGGCAAGCTGAGACGTTGCCTCTCCGGACGAGTTCTTAGATGTTTCACGCCTCATACTTTGATCGTCCCTCGTTTACGGGAATGTTTGAGTACCCCTAACATGTGAGGGCCCTTTTCAATGTCAGGAGAGAGCCAGACCAAACCATCTGGCGCGGCACCGGGAGGCGCTCCAGCGTCAACTACAGGATCGGCCAAGATCGAGCGAAAGCAGCTTCTCATTCTGCTCGTCCTGAGCCTCTCCCTCGCAATAATCGTGATTGACGCAACGATAGTGATTGTCGCTCAGTACCAAATCCAGAAAGACTTCGGGATCTCGCTAAAGGACCTGGAATGGATCACCTCACTCTACGCTCTGATCTTCGGATCGTTCCTTCTCACCTGGGGAAAACTAATCGATGAGTTCGGCAGAAAACGGATCTTCATCAGCGGAATCTCCCTGTTTATTGCCGGATCCATCATCGATGGATTCTCACAGAATCTAACCCAGATCCTTGTGGGCCGGGTAATACAAGGATTCGGGGCAGCGATGGCCTCGCCCTCCACCCTGTCAATCCTGACAACCACTTTCACCGGCAAAGCACGCAGTGTCGCTTTCGGAATATGGGGCGCAACAGCGGGCGCAGCTGCAGTTCTGGGACCAGTCTTGGGAGGCTACTTCACGAGTGACCCCACTCTTACTTGGCGATGGGCATTCTTCATCAACATCCCAATAGGGATCACAGCCTTGGTCGGGGCTTTATTCGCGATCAAGGAGACCCGGTTCAAGGATCCTAAGTACACCGCAGACTATGCCGGGCTGGTCCTCATCACGGTAGGTCTGGCCAGTCTACTGTTCGGGTTTATCGAAGCTCAAACCTACGGGTGGATTGTTCCTGCAAGTGAATTCGGCGTAGCAGGCCTATCATGGTCGATCTCAAACCCCGTTTCCCTTCCCTTGGTTGCGATCATAACCGGGCTTGTTCTACTATCCCTGTTTACTTTCTACGAGATCCGTCGACTGAGAAGCGGGAGGGTCCCTCTCTTTGACTTCAGCCTCCTCAGATTCAAGGGCTTCAGGTACGGCCTCTTCACCGTAACAATCGTTGCCATGGGCGAATTCGGAGCAGTATTCATCATCTCAATATTCCTGCAGACAGTCAAGGGACTATCCGCGTTCAATGCCGGACTCACATTCCTGCCAATGGCCATCTCAGTCTTCATCTTTGCACCAGTAGCCGGAGTACTAGCAACTAGGTTCGGACCCAAGTGGATTGTCACCACAGGCATGATCCTTGAAGCCATTGCGCTCTTCAGTCTGTCCCAGATAATCAGCGTTGACAATCCCGTCTACTACCTGTACCCCATTCTCGTCATCTATGGCGCGGGGGTTGGTCTAGCTATTAGCCAGCTCACGAGTACTGTGTTGCAGAGTATACCTTGGCAGAAAGCCGGGGTGGGCTCTGGCGCCAACAATACCGTCAGACAGATCGGCTCAGCCTTCGGAATTGCGGTAATCGGCGCAGTATTGGTAGCCCAAATATCCGCAGTTGGAGTGGCCGACCTCGCGGTGAGTACCGCTAACTTCAGCATCCAACAAAGGGCCGTACTGGTGGCTGCCTTCAATTCAGGACTCTCTGGCGGAATCGACCCATCCTTCATCGCCAGCTTTGGTCGGAATGCACCAGTCGTACTTTCGATCCTTTATGACGCGATTACGCAAGGAACGCGCTGGGCAGCTTTCACGGCCGGCATCTTCGTCTCGCTGGGAGCAATCAGCTCACTGCTCATCCCTAACCCGAAATCGGCCCAGGCCGCGAAGGCCACTGTTGTCCAGAGAGCTGGCAGTCGCGAAACATCACAAGCCGTGAGCGCCGTAATTATCGCGCAGTTCGCGATCACAGTGGCCTTGCTCGTTGCCATCTCCAACGAATACCAGTCCAATTATTTCTTCCAATTATGGATAAGTCAGAACGCATCGCCCCTCGGCTTCTTTCTGGCAGGGTACGTTGGACCAATGCTAGCCGCGATTGTTGGAGGAGCCCTCATCCTATGGAAACTTGTCCTGACTCGGAGACGATCTGAGGCCAGTTCAAACCCGAACGGCTGATCGCAATGTGTCCAGGTTCCTCGGCCCTTTGGCTTGGTCACTCTTCTTCATGCGAAGCGGTTCTTGTTTCGGGCGAGAGGGTGTCCGGGTTAAAGAACGCTTATGCCCGCCGCGAGCCCCGTTTCTCGCGAACAAAGGGTCGTAGAGCGGATATTCTATGGGAGATGGCGACCGTGGAGAGATGTTTGCCGAGCTGGAGAGGGCCAGCGACGAGCTCGATAGAGCGCTGGAACAGCTCAAGAAAGCAGGATACACCCTACGCGAGTTTTCCAAGGTCCTAGAAACCGATCCAACGGGGATACTGCTGACTCACTATCCTAACGGATACATGATCTTTCCTGACGAGATTAACAAGACTCCTTGGGAGTATACAGCCCTGCGCCCAATAGTCGACCTCGATTATCTTATCGAGCTACTAAAGCGGGCAAGGCAGTTGAGGCGGGCGAAGATGGACATTGAGAGAAGACTAGGTAAGAAGCTCATGCCGGTTTCCTAAGCATGAGACTCGGATCTCAGCCGGTAACCGTTGACGAATATCCAGTCGAGGAACTCCAAGACCTCTGGTGTAATGTCGCACCATAGATGGATCCCGCTCGGCAAACAGTCGATGCGTCCCGTGGAAAGATTCGCCCTGAATCCTTCGTGGCCGAAACGGGCCGGATCGAAAGACTGAGGGTTTAACAGTTGAATTGCTCGCTTGACATCGTCCTGTGTTATTGTTTCCAATTTCTTCCGGTTCTTGTCTACTAGAATGCTCACGTTTCTATGGCCGATACCTGTGGCTTCCGGTCTTTCCTGGCCTGGTGGAAAGTTGATCTGTATGAGAACACCCCAGCGTTCGCTTACTTCGCTGGCAATCCAGTTGATGATTTCAAACGCCCGCAGTGTACGATCTCGCCAAAGACTCTCGTATTCTCCGCGACGCTTGTCCAGCGTGTCCCATAGGTCTTTGACGATCCAGCTCACCTGGTCCTGACCTCTTTCTCTAGTAGACTCTTCAGGGTCTTGAGGAACCCTGAGTTGGGAACAATGTAATCAATCATTACCTTCTCAGCTTTCAGCTTGAGGTCTGCTCTGATGTGGGGGAATATGCCCAGTATCTTTGGTGAAGAGGCCATAGCCTTCAATTTCTGGGCACACGAGAATGGGTCATACTCTGACGCGGTTAGGTCGAGGATGACCAAGTTCGGATGGTTCGAGTTGGCCTGTCTAAGCAAGTCTTCCTCGGTTGTTACCAGCTTGGCGCTCGCACCCAGCGACTTTGATACCTCCGTGATTCTCGATTGCAGAAACAGGTCTGACGTTATCGCAAGAACTTGAACAGTCATCGTTCCATCGCTTCTGAAGATAGTTATAGGACTCCTCGATTCAGCTTGTAATTGGAATGTCGCCCACATCTAACTTTGTTGGCAGAGACATGGTTTCCGTCCGCGACCTCTCCCGATTAGAGATCGACCAGATTCTGGACATGGCCCAAGTCATGGAGCCTCTCATGAAGACTGGGTCGGATATGCTTCATGGGAAGATAATGGCGACTCTATTCTACGAACCGAGCACGCGTACAAAGTTGAGCTTTGAGTCCGCGATGACGAGGCTCGGTGGGACCGCTCTCGGATTTGCAGAGACGAAGGGAACGTCTGTCGAGAAGGGTGAGAACCTTGCAGATACCGTACGTGTTGTCGAGAACTATGCTGATGTGCTTGTGGTAAGGCACCCGCTAGAAGGGGCGGCGAGAATGGCTGCGGAGTTCTCTAGGGTCCCCGTGATTAATGCGGGCTCAGGAGCGGAGGAGCATCCTACCCAGGCATTGCTCGACTTGTACACAATCAGGAAGGAGCTTGGGGCCATCGATGGCATTACGATAGGGCTAATCGGGGACCTCCGATACGGACGGACAGTTCACTCGCTCGCGTACGCGCTCGCGAAATACAAGGTGAGACTAGTCCTCATCTCTCCTGAGATTCTGAAGATGAGGAAAGAGGTCTTGGAAGAGGTCTCGAAGAAAATAGATGTCGAAGAAACCACATCGTTGCAGCAGCATCTGAAAGAATTGGATGTGATCTACATGACGAGAGTCCAGAAAGAACGATTTGGGGATCTAGCTGAGTACGAGAAGGTCAAGGGGTCCTACCGACTGACATCGGACGAGTTGGCACGAGCGAAGAAGAGTTCGATTGTGATGCATCCGTTGCCGAGAGTGGATGAAATAGACTCTAGTGTTGACTCGACGAGTCACGCGAAATATTTCCCTCAGGTCGGGAATGGCGTCGTGCTAAGAATGGGTTTGCTTGGCTTGGTGTTCGGAGCCCTCTAAGATCTGGACGGTTTTTTCTACCGACTCATTGAATGCTCAAGGCTGTGTAGGGGGTTGTGCTGGTGTCGGCTACAACCGTAATCGCGGCCCCAATGGATTTGCTGTTCAAGTTGTCAAAACCTGTTCCCTCAGGGAACCTGATCAGGTAGATCTGGCCAGTATTGGCCCCGGCAGGGGCGATGTAGAGACCTGCGAGGTTCTGAGAAGCGCTATTGTAAATTTCAACAAGGCGAACAGCGGCCCAAGTCAAAGTACCATTGATCGGGGTGATAATGAATCGTGTGTCCTCGGTTGATTGCAGGAAGGCGTTTCTTTGCCACTGTAACGGGGGCTAGGACCCAGAGCCCGAGTGTCGTGTTGAAAACTGATAGTTCTCTGAGAAAGACGAGCTGGATTCCGAGAACGACTACGATCGCGAGAATGCCCGTCAGTAGACCTGTTCTGAACGGCCTCTTAGAACCAACTCGGATTTCCGTCAAAGCTATGCTTCCTAGACCGCGTTGTCAAACGGTCGATGAGACAAACTCGACTGAGTCGCCTCTAGCCAAATTGTCTCGTGAGTTGCCGGACGCTTGGTTTGTCATGCGAAATCATACGCTGCAATTCTGTCCAGGTCTCTTCTCCTCGACTCTGTCCATAGGTCGATGGGCATCAGTCTACCAGCGTACTTTGCGATGACCGTTAGCTTGTCTGAGTTGCATTTCGAGCATTTTGTCTGGACGCCTGTGTCTACGTGATAACACGATTGGCATCGAGACAAGGTCTTGGAAAATGTGAAGTCTTTGACTCCCGATTGTCCGAGCAGTTGGCAGGCTTTTGTCAAGCCTACAGTCGTTGATTTTTCTCCCATCAGGAGTGGCAGGATTGATCCTCCGTCGAGGAATCTATGAACTTCTCCCTCAAGAGAGGCACGTGAAGAGAAGGGGATCTTCTGTGTAAGCGGGATCACGGGGACGTCTGTGTAGTAGGGATATCGTTTGGACCCTTGATACACGATGGTGGAAAAACCATACTTTTCAGCGTCGATGCTCGCGAGCCTAGATGATGCTTCCGGAGAGGGATGGAGCCCGACTCGAATTCTAAGCTTACGAGAGTCGCTTTCTGAAATGGTACGTCTCGCTGTCTCGATGATTTTTTTCATAAAGACGAGAGAGTCCTTGTTGTCCACATCTTTCTTCATGTGATGCTTCACTGACTCGTTTAGTCCGAGGAGGCTTACTTCCGCCATGGGTTGTGCTCCATAATACGCGCTCCCATCTGCTTGCCATGATAGTAACGGCAGAAGTCCCTCTCTCATTCGCTCCTGAATGGCTTGTCCGCGAATCTCCAGGGCCCTCAGCGCCTCGTCCACAGCAGTCGTAACGCCTTGGAAAAACCGCTCGTCTTTTCCTGTTGACTCATAGGCTATTCGTGGTAAGTTGACTTGAACCGTTCCGATCAGCGCTCCTCTAGCGACATCGCCCATGCTATCAGTCACAAACATGCACCCGTCCGAAGAAACGGTGTAAGATTCTCCCGGACTTTGTATGAGATAATTTATGAACGAATATCTCAAAGAGGTCTCCTGGATCATTGAGAGAAGCCCGTCGGGCTCGGAAAGTTTGTCGCGGTCGAGTCTCAGGTTGATCGAGGGATTAACAAGCGGATTATCCTGAGCAATTTCCCGAGCTGCATCGATCATAGTGCGGAGTAATTCTTCAGCTTCAGGAGCATAGTCTCCGTACCTCCCTTCTCTCTTGCCGTTGGGGCCAATCGCGTCAGACTGCTCAAGGATATTGGGGGCGGTTCGGTCGAGACTCACGGTGGATCGGAAAGGAAGAATGTTTGAGAAACCATCCCAGTTTAGTTGCGAGAGAAAGAGTCGGACTGCTTCTTGGACTCTTTGACTCGGGACACCCTTGATGAATGGTGCTAGTAAGATGTTCACATGATCAAAAACTTGGTCCCCGGACACGTGTCCTTTGGTCACCCTGGCCAATCGGAGGAGTGTTCCTAGAGCACTTTCGAACGAGACAGGCGGTTGCGATCCGGGTAATCCTTTTCGGAAGAAAGGGCGTGGGTCATGTGAGAAGATGCTTGGTTTGAGGGTCCATGATTCTGCGTCTTCTAGGTGGATTTGTCCTGAGAAGTGCGCGTCGACCAGCTGTCTTGGGAGGCTGTTGAGCAGAACGTATTCTTCGGTTACCGCGGCTCCAGCGGATGATTGGACCCAATCAGAGTCAAGGTGTTTCTGTCCCGCCTCTTTTAGGAGGACTGTTACGTCGTTGACGGGGAGTCCAAGTCGGGTTAGTTTGTGACGATACTCTTCGAGTTTTCTTTCGACGAGGATCGTGTTGACGAGTTCGCGGACCAGGGGAGCGGTTAGGTACGTAGTTCCAAAGCGTAGGAGTCTTTCTTCAGCTTCAGCGGCAATCTCGTCGGCTAGGCTCTGAGGCATACTCGCCTCAGTGACAAGTGACGAGGCAATTCGAGTCCGGTCAAATTCTTCTATCGTCATCTTGGAGGTTCGAACGAAGAGGCGGCCTCTCTTGACGGCAATCCATTCTTCCAGGTCGCGTGAGAATTCGACTAGAATCTTGCCGAGGTCTGTTATGTTGTACTTTTTTGTGCCTTTTTCGATCGCCACCAAGCTGGCTTTGCGAAGGGTTTTGAGGTGATAGACGAACTTTCCGGCATCCCGCACGGGGTCCAACTTCGCTTCGTACATGATCTCAGTATAGGGGAGAGGACCTTTGGAAACCAAGAGCTTGAGAATGTGCAGCCTAACAGGAGCAGAAGCAGCATCCAGAACGTCCGAACTGAAACGTTCGTAGGATCGCTGCAAGAAGAACCAAGTCTTTCCTCTCCTTATCCTGTTTAAAAAATTGTACTTGAACCACGTTTGGCGCTATGTATGCCTAGGTTAGATTGGGCTCTGGCTTCTGTCCGGTGCGGTACGTCTGCAGACCGTGCAAGTTTTCCAGCCTAACGTATCGACGTTGAAGAGCTGGTCTTTTCCGCAGGTGGCGCAGTATTGTTGAAACCCCCTGGGATGCCGCGGTTCTGATAAAGTCTCAGTCGATGCTGTCGCCCGCGTGTTCGGGTCTTTCTTTGGAACAGGTTTCGTCAATCGTTGAAGGTAGTCCTTGCTGAACTTGAGTTTTGGCACCGTTACCTGCCCATTATCATGTGTCACTCTATAGGCTTTGAGGCCTAGGGTCTACCGACTTACTATCATGTGGAGGGTCAACGCGACATAACAATCACATTGGTTCCCCACCGAACATCACAAAGGAGACAAATTCTTGAAATCTTTCACAACCCCTACCGATATACGATGAAATAGTTTGATAGCCTCGGGGACAAAACCTGATCCTCAAGCTCTCGAATCCTCTGTAGTCCGTGCAACATCGTCCCCTATGATGAATATGTTCTTGGAGTTTCTAGAAGTTCCAGGAAACGTCCTGCTCATACAAGGAGCCCCCGGAACCGGAAAGACAACTCTCGCGTTTGAGATATTGAATGCAATTGGTGACTCACACAGAGTCTACGCGTCAAGTAGGGTCTCACCCGTCAAGCTGCGCATACAGTTTCCCTGGATCGATGAAGTTATCGATTCTATGTCAGGAAGATCCTCAAAGGCAAGCTGGAATGACGAATTCCACGACCTCCGAGGCTCCGACACCGACAGTGTCTTCTCGAAGATCGTACGCCTGAAACAAGCCAAACAGAAATCAATCCTCGTTGTAGATAGCTGGGAGGGAGCGTTGAGAAACGCCACGCCCGAAGGGCGCAAAATGCTTGAGTCAGCCATCATGTCCGAACTAGATCAGACAAAAGTGAGCGTGATCCTCGTAAGCGAGGCAGAACGGGCCGACAACCTCGGCTACCTGGTCGATGGAGTCGTAACCCTTGAACAGAACGAGCTAGACGGTAGAAGAATCAGGTCCCTCGGAATAGACAAGCTAAGAGGATTCAGAGTCCAGAGCCAATACTTCCCATTCTCTTTGGAAAAAGGAAGGTTCACGTTCTTGGACGAAGAATACGAAAACGGCCCGCCAGCCATAGTGAGAAGTCCAGAGAAAGTCCCACACACCGAAACCCACTTCTCTACAGGGAGTAGAGAACTCGACCAACTGCTGGGGGGCGGCGGGGTCCGAAAGGGCTCTTTCTTCATGATCGATACAGAGAGCAATGTGTCCCCGCAGTCGCTGAGGTTGTTGATCAACATGATTCGGTCCAATTTCATAAGCCAGGGCGGTGCTTGCTTCAGTGTTTCAACGGGAACCTTCAGTTCGGAATCCTCGGCAGAGGCATTGAGGCCCTACGTAGGCGACAAAGCTCTAGCGGAGAGGGTCCGGATAGCGGAGTTCAACCCACAATTGCCATCGAAGACTTGGAGGTTAAAAATGAGGGGCCAGCTGATGAGCGATTTGGCCGAGTTCTACAAGGCATGGAATGCTTTGAAAGAAGCGTCGTCCGGTATGATGTTGACCATGAACTTCGACAAGCTCGTTCAGGTCTACGGGGAAGACCTGACTCTTCCTGGCTTTACCGAGGTGGGAGAGGGCTTGAGGGACGAAGGCGCCTTCAGCATCGGCATATCATCCCGGAACACTAAGGTGCGCGAGGAGTTTCTTAGACAAGCCGACTATCACATAAAAATCCAAAGCTGGAACGGTCATTTACTGATCTACGGCGTGAAGCCTTTCACGCATATTCACGGGGCCACTTTCAACTTCGACAAAGGATATCCGTCCCTCGACCTCATTGAGATTGTCTGAGCCTTTCGGGAGGCTCACAATCGGTGGGCTAGAATTTCGATTTTGTGTAGTCCCACGTCGAGAAGTGCGGGGTTATCTCGACCAAGACTTCTGAGCCCTTCTTGACCTCATCTAGAATGTTCTTTGCCATGCTGCTTTGGGATCGCCTCGATACTTCGCTACAATTTTTTCTGATATCGATAATGCCTTCCCTGGATCCTTGATGATAGTGGCGGTTCCTTTTCACTCCTTTGTTGGGCATCGCGTCCGTGTCGACCGAAAAGTAGACCGTCTTGTTCTGGTTCTTTTACGGTGTTCTTATTGCTCATGAGGTAGATTTTTTTTGTTCGCATAGTGGTACCATATTGGGTGTATGATGGGTTCGCCCTTGGAGTCGGTGGTTCCGAGTCGGAGTGGGGTCTTGCCACGAGCTAGAAATATGTCAATCTCAGACTGGTCCATTCCTGGAGACATGGGCATCGCTTCATAGATTTTGACCGTTGCTAAGATACCAGAGAACGGCCGCGGTTCGTACTTGGCTCTTTGCCCATGCTCTTCTTCTACAGTCGTTCTGGGACTCGCGTTTGGGTCTGAGTCTCATCATGCAGGATTGACATTTTTATTGCTGGACTGGGACGCAGTAGAAAAAGTCGGGTCGCCTTTTCTATCCTAACCTAATGACCATTCAACATGAGCGATCTCTCGTACAAGCTGGCAGAACTACGACCGGCCCTACGTCCTGTGGCCGAGTCGGCGGCTTGGGTAGCCAGCTTCGTCATCGCCAACGCGATTAGCCAAGAACCAGTGTACTTTTTGATCCTCCTACTCGTTCTCGGTTCAGATGTGCTCGACACTTCTGACAAGAGCAAGGGACTTTTTCGAGACTTCATCGCGGGAAGCGTCACAGCAGTGCTTGCCCTGGCCCTCAACGATCAGTTAGGCCTAGCTGTGGGAGCGGTCGTCGCGTTAACAGCAGTCGCTAGACTATTGCAGAAACTCGCGTAGACGCGAAAATTTCCGCGTTCTCGCTCTTATCCTTTGCCCAAAGGATGCGGTTGCAGGGGATAAGCATAAAACGGCCCAGAGCTATCTCTGGTAGTCTAGAGATACCATGGGCAAAGTGATGATCTCTTTGTCGTCCGAAGCGGAACAGCTGGTTAGGCAGGAAGTTGACAAAGTCTACTATGGTAGGACAGGGGGATTCAGCATCTTCTTCGAACGCCTAGTACGGACATACTTCAACGGACACAAGAAAACCCCATCCGACCGAAAGCAATCGAAATAACGCGATTTCCTTCGAAGACAGTACATCGAGTCACGTACGTCGAGTTAAGGACCCCACTAGTGCAGTCAAGTAAGCAATTCCTTGAGCTTACTTCGTAAGGTATGGTCAATCATGCCTAGCCTGACTAGTGGTCGACCCAAAGCATTTTGAATCATTGAATTGAGGCACACGGCAGGGGCGGTGGTCCAGACCACTCACCTGTGGGGACAGCTTGGTCTAAGAGAGCCGGCAGCAACTACCGGCTCAGACAAATACTGGTCTCGGGCACCAGTGATCGTGGGTTCAAATCCCACCCGCCCCATTAGGGGTGCCACGACCAAGTGTTTCGGGGTCTTGAGCTAGAACTACTAAAATTGTCTGGGCATCGGATGCAATCCGGGCCAAGCCGGAATTGGCTAGTTTGAGATTTCAGGCCAGGCGTTTGGACTCGTTTAGGTGAATTCCTTTCTCTCAAAGAGTAGAAGGCCGATTACGGCGGTGATAACGAAGTAACCAACGAGTATCGCGATCCCCTGAGGAATGCTCACGGCGAAAGTTGAGACCTCCCTTCCCCCGGGTCCTCTAGTGCTCTGAGTTAACGGATATGGATCCATCAGCACGTTGCCAATTATCCCTGCGCCATACGTGATGATAAACCATGGTTCAATCTGCGCAAGCCTTGACACTATCAGCTCGATGAGCGAGAAGGCAAATAGAAACAGGATTGCGGTGACAAGAATGGACATTGAGCTGCTCTTGAAAAGCGAGCTGAAGAAGAAGGTGAACCCGAGCACGGCAACCAGATAGAGCACTGAGAAGACGAGAGAATCGCCGAACTGGTAAGGTATGCTTGTGCCGAAATAGTAGATACCATTGCCTACCGCAATTGCGGCATAGATCGCAAATATGATCAATGATGCTGTCAGCGCGGCAATCCATTTGCCGATGTAGATGGAGGATCGGCGCAAGGGGTTCCCTACCAGGAAATAGCCTGTCTTGTTCTGGAACTCTCCAGAAATTGCGTCTCCCCCAAAAAATATTCCTGAGAGTATGACGACCAAAGTTATGGAGTTGCCCCACCAGAAGGAGTAGAATCCTAAAGCTGATGTCAGATTCAGGTAGGTAATCCCGTAGTACCCTACTACCGCTGTGAAAATTGCACTGATCACTATCCCGATTATCAGAAGGACGAAGAACCTTCTCGATCTGAAATAGTTCAGCAGCTCGTATTTGGTGATCGTTCCTACTTGAGCAATGCTCGTTGGGAGACTAGGCACTGCTACGGGCCCGACCGATTTGAGAGAGGGCTTGCTCACGTGCTTCTCACAGTGTTGCCTTGATCAGATTCAGGTACGTGTCCTCGAGCGCTGATGAGGATGGGTGGAAGCTAATCAAGCCGATTTTCATCATTACAAGGTCTGAGAGAAGTTTTTCTTGGTTTTCTATGCCACCCGAGAAGTGCAATCGTAAGTTCTTTCCTTCCAGTTTTTCCGCGGACACTACGCCGGGGAAAGAGGATATGGTCCCGCTCACTGTTTGGTCATCTATTTCCCTGGATAATCCCACGTCGATGATGATTGCGCCTCCATCGGCTCCGGAGAACCGCGACACAACGTTGCTAAGCTTGTCATAGACAAGGAGTTTCCCATGGTCGATCATCGCGACCTCGTCGCATATGTCAGAAACCTCGTTCAGGAGATGGGAGCTCATGAAGATGAGCCGGTTCTTCTGTTTCAGCGATTTCACGATCTCTCTAACCTCGGACATTCCTCTAGGGTCGAGCCCTGTGCTGGGCTCATCCAGTAGGAGGATTTCGGGCTCTGATAGGAGGGCTGCGGATATGTTGATCCGCTGTTTCATTCCTTTGGAGAATTTTCCGACCTTCTTGTCCAGCCATTCTTCCATCTTTACTTCTGCAACTACTTTTTCGATCTTCCTCTTCCGCTCTGAACGGGGCATTCCCCTGATTTCTGCGACCATAGAGAGCGCTTCTCTTGGGGTTAGAGCGGGATAGATCTCTGGGCTCTCGATTAGTGATCCGACGGGAGCGAGAGCCTTCTTCTTGTTCTCGTGCACCGAGACTCCGTTGATTAGGGCCTTTCCCTCGGTTGCTCTAATCATATCGGTGAAGAGCTTCAGAGTAGTTGTCTTTCCGGCTCCGTTTGGCCCGAGGAAGCCGACGCATTTCGAGCCTTCAATCTTGAGGTTGAGATTGGATAACGCGGAAAACGAGCCGTATCGTTTTGACAGATTTACAGCTTCAATAGAAGGCACAGACAATCCAGTATCTCCTAAGAGTTCAGTCCCGGATTCAAGAGCATTCTAAGAGCGTCCAATGTTTCACGAGGTGGATACTGGTGACAGTCTCGAAAATACCCATTATTAGACACTTTTCCTAGCGCTAGAAAGAGCCAGCAAAAACTGAGGTGCGGTTCTAGCATGCAAAATGAGGATCTCCTTGGGTTTCAAAGTTTAAAGGAACGACAGGCTCCCAATCGCTCCGAGTATCTGTTCGCATTGACGAGTACCATTCTTCCACGTTCGGCCGATTATGAAGTGAAGCTGACTCCTGACCATGAGAGTTTGCGCAATACGATCCGTGATTTTGCCGAGAAACAGATCCGGCCGATAGCAGCGGAGATTGATCGGAAGAACCACATTCCCAGGGAACTGCTCAACCAGATCGCGAAGCTTGGACTCACCGCGATTACCTACAAGGAAGAATATGGCGGGCTAGGTGCCGATCTACTATCGATGGTTATCGCACTCGAGGAATTGGCCCGCGTCTCAGCCGCATGCTCGACAGTCTTCGTTGCCAGCCATCTTGTTTCTGAACCCTTGAACGAGTGGGGGACAGAGGAGCAGAAGAAACGCTACCTCGTCCCGATGGTCGCAGGCGAGAAGATCGGGGCACACGCCATGACCGAACCCGGCGCAGGATCAGATGTAGCAGGAATCAAGTCCACAGCAAAACTTCACGGGACACACTGGGAGATATCAGGACGAAAGACCTTCATTACAAATGGCGAGATTGCTGATCTCTACCTGATCTTCGCGAGGACAAGCCCGGCCCCGAGTAGAGAGAAAAGGCACAAAGGCCTAAGCGCGTTTCTGGTAGAGAGAGGAACTGAAGGATTCCATGCAGCAAGCAAGATCGAGACAATAGGATTACGCGGCTCGCAACCATCAGAGCTAGTTCTAGATCACGTAAAAGTTCCCAAGGACAATCTACTAGGGAATGAGGGCGACGGCTTCTATGTCGGGGTAAAGACATATGACCGCGGCAGGATCGACGTTGCTGCACAGGGCGTCGGAATCTGTCAGGCCGCATATGAAGCGGCCATAAGCTACGCGCAGACCCGGACCAGTTTTGAGACGCCGTTGATCGAATTTCAACAAGTACAGTACAAGCTCGCGGAGATGGCTATGGGCCTTCACACAGCACGTTTGTTGACTTACTGGGCCGCGTCATTGAAGGATCAGGGAAAGGACTTCGTAAAAGCATCGTCCATCGCCAAGGTTACTTCAACTGAGGCAGCGGAAAAACTGTCGTTGCTAGCAATGATGATTCACGGCGGTTATGGGGTTGCTACAGAATATCCTGTAGAACGGTTTCTGCGAGACTCGCAGATAATCAAGACCTACGAAGGCACCAACGACATTCAGAGACTTACCATCGCGAAACAATTATTGCGAGAACTGAAGTCCTAGCCCGCTTCTCTCTGTCGGCATTTTGTGCCCAAACCTGCTGTAACCGTGTTACGAAGATAGCCTGTAACGTCGCGCTATCGATCTTGCAACATTCCCTGGATTTCGATTTGCAGTATCTATACTTAAACTACTATGAAATGGGATTCCTGAGTTGAGAGAGTGTCTCCGAAACAAGTCAATCAGGATTTTCTCGCTACTCACTTTTCCCATCCTTCTCCTTTGATTCGCCTTCACACGCCTTACCAATTCTTTCCGCTCGCAGTAGAGTCGTACAAAACATACTTGCCCATGCGATCTGATCATTCTGACCACATGTTTCACGAACCGGTCGTCCTCGCCTCTACTATAGACAAACGTGAAAATTACGTCAATTCCCTCTTTCGCGGCCTCTTCTAACATCTCCAGTCGATACTTGCCCGTGAGGCGCCAGAAGGTCTTTGTTCCAAACTCGAAATTAGACCGGACAAACTGGATCGATATGTGATTGTCGAAAAGGTTGAACCCTGTCAGCTTTGCCAATTCAGTTGCGACGGTCAGCTTGCCTGATGCTGAGGGTCCATAGATGAAGACGAGTTTCATTCCAGAGGCATTCTTTCTGGGTTGAAATAAATAGCTGCAAGAGTTCTAACAGCAGGATTGAGTTTGAGGTTCATTCTTTCGGGATTGGGAAATTGGTACAATGGATGGAGCCTGACAGATCAAGCGGTTCAGCTTGCCGACAAGCTAGGGTTCTGGGGAGCTGTGATCCCTGATCACTACATGTGGGCTGAATCGTACGGGCAGCCGCAGAAAGATTCGACTTTGGAGAGTTGGATCGCACTTACCTATCTTGCGGCCAAGACCCAGAAAATCAAGCTTGGAACCATCGTCACCCCGATCCCATTCCGTCCACCTGCAATGCTGGCCAAGATGGTAGCTACCATGGATGTGTTATCGTCCGGACGCGCAATCCTCGGCGTCGGCGCCGGATGGTCCCAGACAGAATTCGAAGGCTACAGCACATGGGACGACTCGAAGACACGGGTCGACAAGACACAGGAGGGAGTAGAGCTGATCCTCCAGCTCTGGCACCAGCCACAGGTTGAGTTCAAGGGAAAATACTACCACGCGAAAGGAGCGATTCTGGATCCTAAACCAGTCCAGAAGCCCCATCCGCCTCTTATGTTCGGAGGCGTCGGGACACGAATGCTGCGGCTCGCAGGCCAATACTCCGACATCTGCCACATCCCGCCGTGGGTCCATGTGCCGACGGAGAAAGCACGATCGATCGTCAAGCAGGAGGCGCGAAGATTTCACCGAGAGGACAAGATAGCTTTTGCAGCCGGGTCTGTCGCAAACCGGGACCAAAAATTCGACTTGAAAGCTGTAAGTCAGGATGTGGAGAAAGCGGCAAAGGACGGATCTCTATTCTACATTGCACCCATTCAAAGTACGGGCTATCTTGACAACCTGAGAGAATTCGCCAAGAACATCATCCCCTCATACTCAGGGCTGGACTAGAATAACCAGGCTGCAGATTCCCAGCGAAGTCGGGGACGCGATATCTGCTTGGGACATTGGTCAAGTATCAGCCTGCGCACTTGCCAAGCAGGGTGTGGTTAACCGCAATTTCATCCTTAGAACAACGCAGGGAAAATATGTTCTAAGACAGGTTTCTCATACTCATCACAGAAACCCTCGCGACCTGAAGTTCGAACTATCCTACCTCGACTATCTCAAGCAAGCTGGTTTCCCATACGAAATCCCGGCAGCCATTGCAACTACGAAAGGTGGCTTATTCGTAACTGTTCAAGGGCAATACTATTGGCTCTACAAATTTATCGAAGGGAGTGTCGTTGAGAAACTTGACGAGTCGCGTCTAGCACAACTCGCGAAGATGATGGCAGAGTATCACCTGCTGATAGAACGATCAGCCCTCAACAATGGAAAACCAGCGTCAGACTTGTACAACAGAACTGTCACATTGACGGAGATTGAAGAATACAGAACGGAAATTCTGCGAAAGGACAAGATCAATCGGAACGAGCGTACCTTCCTAGAGGAGTCCGCAAAGATGATTCTGATACTGCGTGGCTTCGATGGCGGTCCGCACCAGAAACCAAGGCTATATCCCATTCACAGAGACCTCATCTCCGAAAATCTGATCTGGAAAAAGGGCAAGCTAGCCGGGGTTATTGACTTCGAGCACGTCAGCGGAACGAACGATCCAGTTGTCAAAGATATTGCTGTAACGATGCAATACTGCTGCAGAGATAGGAGGGTCACGCATCAATTAGACATAGATTCCGCAAAGCAATTCCTCCAGTCATATACGGAATATCATCCCTTGTCCAACGGAGATATTGCATTGATTCCAGATCTGATGACTGCTGGTTTCTTGGATGATTTCGCCTTTGTGCTTTGGATGCTGAGAAATGATCCGGATAGAGCGAAACGGTCGGAAGCGGACGGTTATGGGCCGACTCTATTTTCAAAAGCCGCCCTGTGGAGTCATCGAAACCGGGAAAGGATCTCCCAAGCGCTCTTGAAATAGAGGGATAATGATCGTGAAAATAGTCGTCATTTCCGATTCCCATACTGACTTTATCGACAACCTACCCAGGCAAGTCCTTGACGAGATATCCGGCGCCGATATGATCATTCACGCAGGGGATTTCACTGGCAAATGGCTGGTTGACGAATTGCGCAAGGTCGGCCCCTTCAGAGGTGTCTACGGCAATATCGATGGGCCAGATGTAAGGAAAGAATTGCCGGCAATTGACATCGTCCAAGTAGGGGATTTGAAGATCGGGGTCAACCATCCGGCTGAGGGAGGCTCTCCCCACTCCTTGGAGCAGAGGTTGAGGCCCAAGTTCCCCGGGGTCCAGGCCATTATTCATGGACACAGCCACCGAACGAAGAACGATTTCCGGGACGGTATTATCTGGTTCAACCCCGGCAGCGCAACCGGAAAGTTTCCCGCTACAAAGAAAACCTACGGGATTCTGACAGTGGACAAGGAGATTCGTGGAGAAATCATCCGGCTGTAAAGTAGTCGTAAATCAGGAAGGCTTGACGCTGATGCGTTCGAACAGGACTCATCCTTGGGAGCTTGTCTGGAGAGAGGAGGGGTGGGCGGAGACTTCGCCACCACTCCCTGTGGTTGTGAATTTCGCCGAAGACTTGAAACGTGAAGGCGCCAAGAAGGTTCTGGACCTAGGCTGCGGAGCAGGTCGACACTCTATACTTCTAGGCAAGACCGGCTTTCAGGTTGTCGTTCTTGACGTTTCGGAGACAGCGCTCAAGACCCTTGAAGGTCGCTTGAAGAGTGCTTCCATCGACAATATCACGCTCGTCAAGCATGAGATGCGGGAGCTACCGATCGTGGACAATTATTTCGATGGGGTCGTATGTACAAACGTTTTCCACCACGGCAAACTGATCGAGATCAAGAAGGCGGTCGGAGAGGTTCATCGAGTGATGAGAAGGGGTTCTTCTGCTTGCGTCGTGGCTCTGTCCGCGGCAGATTTCAGAAAAGGTAACGGCAAGATGCCTGGAGCGCAACACCTACGTTTTTACTGAGGGAGAAGAGCGAGGAATAATTCATCACTTCTTCCCGCGCCAAGAACTCCAGTTCTGTTTCAGAGAATTCGAGATCGTAACCTTCGAAGAGAGGTTGATTCCTGTTGAAGAGGGTGGAAATCGTGCCCATTTTCTGGTGAAACTTGGAAAGCCCTAGCGCTCGCTATTAGGCGAGCCAATAGAGAGAACGCACTCGGATGAAGGTGTCGGCTATCGCTGGAGACTTGTATCACTTGAGAGCGTTCAGGAACGAGCTGGTTGGCGTTCCTAAGCCGGTCACGTCATCGTACCCTGGTGTAGACTTGAGACTCAGATTCTGGTTCATGGTTCGCAGACGATAAACAACTCCCGCGCTCGCGTCAATACTGTTCACATAATTTGCCCGCACCACGGCGACGGTTGAGGCGGGGCTGACGACGTCCGTGAAAGCCATCGAGCCTGCGAGACTGTAGAAGAGTGGGTTGGCAAACCCATGTGTGTGGCCCGCAGCCTGGTCTGCTAGTGCCATGATTCCAGCGACCAGCGGAGACGATAGGCTGGTCCCTCCGATACGATATTCAGCGTACGCCACTGTGCCATTAGGGAATGTCTGTGTTTCTCCGATCAAATATCCCGTGTTGGGATCGCCGACAGCCGAAATGTCCGGCACAGCTCGACCGGTGCGTCCCTGAGCCTGGAAGACCGAGTTGGGCACTACACCTACTTGGTAGGATGGTTCTGCGAAGATGCGGCTGACTCCTCCTCCTGAACCGTACAACCATGAGCCGGGCGGAGTAGGGGACCATGTTGTGCCAGTCCATGAGGACGTAGTTGTTCCCCAAGCTGTCTCAAAGAGGTAATTGTTCGACGGGCCTGCTGCGAGACTGGTCCCTCCGACTGCCGTCACAAACGGGCTGGAGGCGGGCCAGTCAGTGGTAACATAGCCCTGCACCAGTGACTCGTCGCTGTTGTCGCCAGAGGAGAAGTAGATTCCGATGCCTTCGACCACTCCTTGCAGAATCGTATCCTCTTGTGGCTTGATGTAGCCCGCGGGTAGTATTTCGGTATTGAAGCCGTACGAGTTGGTGACAATCGACGCTAGATGTCGGTCAACAACATGATTCAGTGCCGCGTCGAGGTCTTGGAAGTTGTTGGGAGCGCCAATGAAAACAATGGTCGCAGCGGGCGCCATCCCGTGAACAGCTTCCACGTCAAGCGTCTCCTCGCCATACCATCCCTGCGGATCCTGTGCGAGCCCCTTCTCGGGATGGTTGTAAGTTCCGGGTGCGACAATCTGAACGAATTGGCTTGCTGTAAGTGTCGGAAGCCCGCGATTGGTCGACCACTGATTAGTATCTTGGACGATCGTAGGTGCTGCGTAGGCGTCGATAATCGCTACCGTCTGACCTGAACCATCATACCCGGAGATACCGTAAGCACCCTTGACCTGCTGGGGGGTGTATCCGCACGGCGCGAACGGGAGTGTTCCTGGCCCATACGGGTTCGTAAAACCTACAGCTTGTAGCTGTCCCCAGTACGATGAGCACGGGTGAGCGCTAACGAAGGCAGGTGGCGGAGGCGCGTCTCCAACAGTACTGTCCATGTGAACAAATTGTACGCTATCGTCGAGGCCTATGACACCTGTGACGATGTTTGCTAAGGAGCTGGGAATAGAAACATCAGCGGATGGGGACCTGAGGCTTAGTCCACCAACGCTGTAGATCCCGAACCTGTTGCCGAATGCGGCCTGCGTTTGCGCAACAGTTCCCTCTGCCGACACATAATGATTGTTCATCGGCGTGTACTCGACAGTGAAGCCTTGGCTCTTGAGCCAAGATTGAACCGCGCCGACCTGTGATTGTGAGGGAGCGAATTGCTGACGGAACTGTTGAGGTGTCAGATATTGACCATACGATGGGCTCTTGGGGTTGGAAACGGCCCCGGCAAGAGCTTCAACCGCCGAAGGGTTATTCCAGCCGAGGTAGACCCGGAAACCAACGTCAATAGTCGGATCGGCAGCACCCAGGTAATTCTTGTTGTTCGCCCATGTGGGTGCGCTCCCTACGAGGGTTGACCGACCAGAATTGGCTGCTTGAGCAAACATGCCTCCAAACGAAACGTTCAGCGAGACAATCAATCCTAAAACACTCAGTGCGAGAACTATTCTCGGTAATGACATAACGAAGACCCCCGACGCTTGAGTTTTATCTATTTAACACTTGGCAGTCGGCAGCAAACCACGTCATTCCAAAGATGCACGAAGCTACATCGCTATCGTGTTCTGACGAGCAAGTTTGAGGGCATAGTGCTCGCGTCATTGACGACATTTTGTCGGACTGAGGGTAAGGTACTCAGGTTTTTGCTAAACCAAGGATCGGCGAGAAGCTCCTCCCCTTGTCCAAACAGAAGAGATCTAGATGGGAGGCTATCCCTTCCTTTTGGACGCGCCACGACACCTGAGCCGCCATCAGCTTCTCCGCATTGCTATGGGCCAGGCGAATCAGTTCCTTCGCCGCTTTAACATCTCTTTTCTGACCGGATCCTGAACGTGATCCATCCAGCTTGAGGCGCGAACCGGTGAGGCTCAGCCATGGCCTCCTTCAGCACTCTCTCTTGATCCTCTTTGGAGAGCATGATGTCAAATTACGCTGGCTCATGAGAATGCATGAATTCGAGGCCTAGGACCTAGAATTCTGTCCCGCCAAACCTGTAAGGAGCTTTTGCGACATTCGGGAGCTGAAGAATCCAATCCTGAATAGACTCGCTCAAGGTAATCTCCGCCGATTAGAAAGACGGTGACGGGTCTTACAAAGGTTTAATCGGTTGCGGTCCAGTACACTCAACATGTCGAGACAGTGGACACTCCCCATCGAACTGACAGAATTCAAGTCGGAACATTATGGGAAATTGGCCCACATCTTCGGCTCGGTCTTTCCCGACTACGATCGGACGCCGGAGGAATGGAGGTTTGAAGATGAAAGTCTTGACAGGTCGAAATTCCATTTCAAACGATACTCCTGTCTTACTAAGGATGTCCTAGAACCTGTCGGGTTCGCTCAGTGTCAACACGTTCCCTGGATGTATCATCCGAAGAAACTCTGGTTCGATATCTGGGTCGATCCACAACATCAGAGGAAGGGAATAGGCAGTGCACTCTACGAGCGACTAAGGCAAGACTTCAAGGATTTTGGTGCTGTAACAGCATGGACTGGTGTTAGGGAGGACATGCCCCTTCCAATCAAGTTCGCAACGAATCGAGGGTTCCACGAGAAGATGAGAGCCTGGGAGTCACGTCTCAACCCCGCCACGGTCAACTTATCTGTTTTCCAAAAATACGTGGACAAGGCGTCTCAGCATCGAATCCACTACGTCACACTGGCTGATGAGATGAGGAGCGATCCCGATTGTTATCGCAAACTCCATGCTCTAGTCCAAGCCGTCTCAGAAGACATTCCCCGACCTGAACAGTTCACGCCGGTCTCCTTTGAGCAGTGGTCAGCTTTCGAGATGAAGAGTCCCAACTTGGTTCCCCAAGGGTACATGATAGCCAAGGACGGTGACAATTATGTGGGGATGAGCACGGTGTGGAAGGCTCAGAAGGATCCTAAAGGCCTCTATCAGGGACTTACAGGGGTAATTCGAGAATACCGGGGACGAGGGATAGCGGTTGCTTTGAAACTCAAAGTCATCGAGTTCGCTAGAAGCCACAAGTACGAGAAGCTCAAGACTTGGAACGACTCGACCAACGCACCGATGCTCGGGATCAACGTGAAGCTCGGCTTCAAACGAGAAGTTGGCTGGATAACCTTAGAGAAGAACCTGGCATAGATAGGAATGAAAACGAAGCTCCCTGTTCTAACCCTCAAAGGCTCACCACACCAGATAGGATACAAGCACGGAAAAAAGGCTCGTCCAGAAATCCAGCACAACCTAGAGATCTACTTTCGCCGATTCCAAAGCGAAACCGAACTCTCACATGACGTCGCCCTGAGTCGAGCAGCAAAATTCCTGAAAGTGATCACCAAGGCTAGCCCAGAATACGCTGAGACGATGAAAGGTGTCGCCGCGGGTTCGAGTCAGGAAATTCTCGATATCACCGCGTTGAACGTTCGCTACGAATTGATGTACAGTCAGTTCTCCAAGATTGGACTCAAGCCTATACCCAAGACTTTCGGTTGCACAGCCTTCGCAGCGCTTCCGACTGCAGTCGAAAATGGACATTTGATAATGGCGCAGAACTGGGACTGGATACCAGAGGTCAAAGGGCTCTTCCTAAAAGTCAGAAACGAAAACGGCCCAGATGTCTTGTCGTTCACAGAGGCAGGAGTGGTCGGAGGGAAGATCGGTTTGAACTCTGAAGGGGTTGGTTTGCTAATTAACGGAATTGTGTCCAGCAAAGACGACTGGGCACGGCTAAAGAAACCCTTCCACGTACGATGCTGGGAAATACTCAGCTCGAAAACACTCGGACGCGCAGTCAAAGTCATCGCCCAAGGCCAGAGGAACTGTTCAGCCAACTTCATCGTGGGACAACAGAAAAAAATGGGATTGGGAAAGGCCGTCGATATCGAGTCTGCGCCCGAAGCACTCTGCGAAGTCGGACCAGATAGAGGAGCGCTCGCTCACACCAACCATTTCTCCAACCCTAGAAAACTCGGCGTAAGACAGGTCTTGGACGAAGAACGATTATCGACGCTTCAACGATATCGAAGAATTCAGAAGCTCTTAGACGGAACGGTTCGAGTGGGACAAAAGCTGAGTCTAGCTGGCGCACAGAACATGTTGAGAGATCACCATGGGAAGCCGGAATCGGTATGTCGTCACTCAAACATGAAACTGCCAGAGTATGAAAGATACGAGACAGTAGTCTCGATAGTAATGGATCTGTATGCAAGAAAACTGTGGGCGACAGTCGGGTCGCCATGTGTGACAGAATACCAATCGCTCGCTCTGTGAAGCGTCTGGAAGGGCTCTCAACGAATCATATTTCAACAAGCGGACCATCTCACAGCTTTGCGAGTTCCCTTTGCCCTCTGCCCAGAAACGTAAGGTTCTCGAAAAAACACGCAAAAGGCAAAGACGAGGAGTAGTCTATCTTCTACTTGCTGTCGTACTCATCGTAATCATAGCAGTTGGAGTGTACGCATACGTCTCGTCGCTACCTCCGGGCATCATCTACGCTACGCTCAATACCTCGAAGGGTACTTTCGAGGTTGAGCTCTATCGCAGCCAAACTCCGATTACCGTGAACAACTTTGTGAACCTAGCGAGATCCGGCTTTTACAACAATCTTGTCTGGCACAGAATCGAGGCGCGATTCGTAGTCCAGACCGGAGATGAAAATACAAAAAATGGTGGAGGCAACAACAATACTTGGGGACAATACCAGGGTACAACAGTACCTGACGAAATAGTGAGTTCACTTCACAACTACGCTGGGTATATGGCGATGGCGAACACGGGAGCAGCGAACAGTGGTAGCACCCAGTTTTTCATCAATCTTGTTGACAAGAATAGCTCCAGTCTTGACGGGAAGTACACCGTGTTCGGCCGTGTCATTAGCGGCATGGACGTGGTCAACGCGATCGGGGTTGTTCCAGTTTACCCGGCACCGCCCAGTGGCGTATGTTGTCAACCAAAACCTCCTCTGCCGTTCCTGACGAGTGTCACGATTTCAAACACTCCCTAGATTTGCTGTTACGCGGTCTCGGTATATTCTAAGCTCCCGCGGTCCTTAGGTAGTAGGCCCAATAGCCCTTCCATTTCCCATATTTTTCCGCGATGACATGAAGTCTTTGAGTTGTCATTGGTTTTCCGTAGACCTTGCCCGCTGCTGCGATCAATCGCTTCTCTACTGCTAGTTTCTCCATCCTGCCGAGACCTCTTAGGAGAATGAGTTTCGCGGAGAACTCTCCTATGCCTCTGATATTCTTCAACCATTCCTCAACTTTGTCATAGTCGGCAGTTCTCAGGAATCTCTCATCGACCTTGTTGAACGCCTTGATTATTTCGCCTAGATACTCTTCCCTACGCTCATGTCTGATTAGGCCCTTCAACTCTTGTTTGGAGGCTTCTCCTAGCTGGCTAGGTTCCGGGAACGCCCTGTACTGGTGACCGTTTACCTCGAGGCCTGTGCCGAAACGCTCAAGCAACGCCTGCTTCGCCTTCTGCGCCGCGCTCAACTGGTTCCGCTGTGAAAGCACCGCCCAGCAGGCGCATTCGAACGGAGTGAAGAATTTGACCTGGTGGAGCCCGTAGAGCTTCTGAAGAGTGGGCGCAAAGTTGGCGTCGTTGATTGCTGTGCGATAGAACTGGTCGAGATCATCAGTAAGGCTGAGGAAGAACGAGATCCTATCGATCACCACCTCCGTTAGTCCGCGGGAGAAAGGGCGTTCCGCGAACATGGTATACTTTAGTCCGGGCATCTTGATTGTTCCGGTCGGTTTTAGCTGGAACACTATGGGTCGGCCTCCGACCCGGACTGCTTTGGTCATGGAGAGCTCGTTCACAGTTTGGTCTTCTCGCATAGGTGGAAACATTCCTAGAAAGTCCAGTGACTTTGCAAAGTCGAAAGGTGGGGTCGGTCTGAGTGAACCCTCTTCGGAGTACAACCCCATTCTTGACCCTTCTTCGAGAATAAATTGTATGATTGCCTACTTAGGTAGGCCGGAGGGCACCTTCTTCGAAGCGAAAGCAAGAGAGAATTGATACGGTGGAGATCGTTGAAGATCCAAGCGAAGTGAAAAGTGCCTACGCTCGGCAATACGAGGACCTCGCGAGAGAGATCGCAAAGCTTGTTCCCAACAGGAGTGGGGTTCTCGCAGAGATTGGTTGCGGAAAAGGCCAGCTGACCATTCCACTGGCGAAGCTTCTCCCCCAGCATCAATTCAATGTCGTGGACACATTCAGCGGCGCGTACGCAGGGACTCTAAGTCAGTTGACCAAGGCTCTATCCAGAGCGATGCTCAAGAGCCGGGTCAAGGTGCATGTAGCGGATTATCTGGACTGGCTATGGGGCGAGTTCTCCGACAAGTACGCAGGGGTGATATCGAGTGAGTTTCTGCCCGAGATCGATTCCTACGAGCTATCCATGTTTCTGTCAGAGTGTTACCGCGTTCTGAGACATGGTGGCCTAACGATCCATTCATTTCTCTCGCCCACTCCCAGAAACCCTCGCCAGAGATTGTTGATAGAAGCTGACACCAACCCGATCTGGACAAAGACTCCGCCAAAGGAATGGTTCTCTCCCAGACCAGACCAGGTAGTGTCAACACTAGAGCGAGCGGAGTTTCGAAACATCCGGGTCAAGAGGATCAAGAGCAATCTGATCATAAGAGCCCGCGCGGCAGAACATCTCTTCGAGAGCTGGCACGTCAAGAGTTCGTTCTGGAAGAAGCACCGCACTCGTATTGTGAGAGAAGGGCTAGAAATTCCAGATTGGATGATCATCTCGGGCCGTAAAGCCTAAACTATTCCATCATAGCTCTTCGAAGTCAACAGACTTCGCTAATGGTGGTCCTGAATGGTGTCTTGCATTCTGGCTCGTTCCCAAGGACCCAAGATATGAGCCGTTCTCACTCCTGTACTCGATCGGAGGAAATCTGCCACCGAACGCGGCTTCCCACATTCGAACCCACGAAAAGACGATCTTGTCAAGATCGCGACATCGAGCTTCAGGAACTACCCAAACGAGTTTTGCGATCACATCACCCGACCGAATCATGAATAAAACTCGCGTTAGGTGACCTTGAATGTGAAGCGGCTGAAACCCAGGCCCTTCTTCTTCGAAGAGCACAATCTCATCTGATTTCGTCAATCCAGACCCATCCCATCGGAACAGAAGATGTGAACCCGACTGAGCATCACAGTATGCAAATGACCCTGGACTTGTTCGTGGTCGAAGGTTCAATTTTCGAAGAAGGCGAGTAACAGACATCAAGTGAGTATCGGCCGAGTCTTACCTTGTCGAGGTCGTTTTTCACTCGCTACTATCCAGAGAGAAAGTAGAATTTCCGAATCCGTTCTCTCAAAGGAGGCTACGGTTCGGTCTTTCTCGGCGTATCCGACCCTTGAGAGCCAGTTTCAGAGGAAAAAAGGGAACGATAATACGATAAGCTGTAGGGCTTTGGCTAAGGCGTTCCCTTAGCAGTTGGCCCGCAACATCCGCAACAACACGGGCAGCAATCGTCCAAATACTTCACCTCTGTAAGTAACGTTAGTTACTATTACAAAGTATTTAAGCAATCAAGTTTCTGGTACGTAACTTGGTAACCCTATGGTTAGGCTAGTAGAAGGAGAACCATGCTGTGTTTGTCCCTGTCCCTGCAAAGGGCTCATCGATATCGTAGGTAAGAAGTGGACACTTTGCTTGCTTGCCCAACTTGGCAACAATGGAACCATGAGGTTCAATCAATTACAAGGGCGGCTCAAAGGAATAAGCGCCAAGACACTCGCCGAGGTTCTCAAAGACCTTCAGCGAACCGGCCTCATCGAGCGGGAGGCGTTCCGCGAGATACCGCCGCGCGTCGAGTATCATCTAACGAGTGAGGGTAGAGAGCTTACAATCCTTGTGGCTCCGTTGATGGTCTGGGCTGACAAGATGGGAGGGCTTGTCAGGCTGGAATCCTAGGATTCCTAATTCTAGACTCGACAAGCTTTCCAGCCCGTTCCTCAAGCTGAGCAGCTTCCTTTCGAAGATCAGAGACCTGTCTTGAGATGTTCTCCACGTACTTTTGATCGCTAAGACTTGCAAGGTTGATCAAGACATTGCTTGCGGCCCCTTCAACGGCCGCACGCGCCGAAGAGACAGCGGTGACGACATCCGACAATGCATTCGTGGACCCTTTCTCTGCGACCTCGTGAGCCAGTCTTAGAACTTTGACTGAGCAGTTGAGTGTTGAGAGTGGTATCTCAGATGCTTTGATGGTTGCTTCTTCTATCGCCTTCTTCCGAGTCTCAGGCTGGTCCTTCGGGAGCTTGAACGCTTTCATCACCAGGTCAAAGGCTTCAGTGTCCTCCACTACAAGGCGTAGAAGTTTCTGGCGAAGAGCCTCACCCTCCTTCACCACCTCGTTGAGTTTTTCTGCACTGGGCGGGGGATCCTTCTTTCCCAGCGTTATCCGGGCGACCATGCAGAGAAGTCCTGCGGCGAGTGCTCCCATGTATGCGGAGACACTTCCGCCCCCCGGGGTGGCCTTTTTGGACGCGACTTCCTCGCTGAACATTGCCAGGCTCTGGTCGGTCAGTGTTGAAGGCGTAGGAGCGAAGAGTTTCCTCTCTAGGACTTGGTCTCGGCTAAAGTTCTCCAGTCGCAAGTAGAACTCTGCTGAGTCGACGAGGGAATCCATAGGTGCGAGCCCCACCACCTCGCTCCCTACGACTGGGACGCCGTAGCGATCAGCGAAGAGCTTGACCAGCTCGTATGCCTTGAACAACTGGCTCTTGCGATAGTTCGTCAGGTTCATCGACACCTGAACTATTCCGCGCTCCTTCAGCTCGAACCCGAGCGCCTTTACGAACGAGAGCCCGCCATCTTTTGCTCGCAGTTGGTGGGCGATCTTCTTCGCGATGTTTAGATCACTTGTCCCAAGGTTTACGTTGTAGGCTATCAGAATCTCTCGGGCTCCAACAGCCGTCGCGCCTGCAGTGGGATGGATCTTCTCGGGACCAAAGTCCGGCTTCTTCGCCGGGTCCTTGCCAATCTTGTCTTGGAGGCCTTCAAACTCTCCTTCACGGACGTCAGCGAGGTTCCGTCTTTCTGCGGTAGTCGCTGCTTCCTCATAGAGGAAAACAGGCACGTGAAATTTCTCGGCAAACTCTTGCCCGAAAGAACGGGCTAGCGAAACGCAGTCGTCAATGGTTACGCCGGACAACGGCACGAAAGGAACAACATCGACCGCGCCCATTCTTGGATGCTCTCCCTTGTGATGTCTCAGGTCGATCAGCTCAATCGCCTTTTGGCTAGCAGCTAGAGCAGCGTCCTTCACGGGCCCCGGCTCGCCGACGAAGCTTATCACGGACCTGTTGTGATCAGAGTTGGATTCCACATCGAGGAGCGTTACCCCAGGCGTCTTTCGAATGGCGTCAGCAATCGATTCGATGACCTCTTTCCTCCGGCCTTCACTGAAGTTGGGAACACATTCGACTATCCGCAATAATGATGTCTCCTGCTCGGTTCTCTCCCATCCGAGTCTCCTTAATAGTCAAGCGGGCTAGAGAAGCTCGATCCTGTGTTCGACCAGTTTCTCAAAATCTCCTCTAAAGTAGAAATTCCCACGAAAACTCTTGCCCTCGACCGCGTGTCTATACCAATATCTGTCGTCTTCCCACATGTCGTCGAACGGAGGATGGTCAATCAGGAACCATCGGAGAACGCCTTCTTTGCCCTCCTTAATTGTCCCGTGAAATTCGTTCGTCAAGAATACGTGTGCTATCCAGTCCGGGTCCTGACGCTTGTCAAACTTGAAAAATTCGAGAGTTCCGATCTTCCTGGGCTGGACTTCTAGACCCGTCTCCTCGTAGACTTCTCTCTTAGCACAGTGTTCAGCAGTCTCCCCGTGTTGTAGTTTTCCGCCTGGCGCGTTCCATTTGCCGGCCCCGAAGAGGCCGGGGTTCTTCTTCAGCAAGAGAACTTTGTTATCGTGAAGGATGAAGCACAGTGTCGCCTGAATGGTCATATAGACAGATCAAGGGTTGCGTTTCTGTTTGAGCAGGATGATAGCCTGTGCCAAGTCGCCGTTGGATTGTCGCAACGCGCTCGTCGCCTGTTCCATAGATACTCCTGCCTGTGAGGCGACAAGTTTCGCGTCATCGTCGGAGCCTCCGCCTACTCCCTCCTCCCGAATAGTTCCCCCTCCGACCTGGTAGATGGTCTGTCCTTGTACTGTTACTGTTGCGACTTCGGGGTTGTCGATGACAATCCTTCTGGTCGGGGTTTCCATTATCACCTTGGTAACATCGTCTAGTTGCTGGACTTGCATGCCCATGCGTTGCATCATTCTGTTTGCTTCGCGGGGATTGACCTTTCCTCGACGCATCAACGCGAAATCATTCTCCTCCCACCCTGTCCGGTGATTGTTAAGCCTATTCAGAATCGGCAGCTCCGTGCCGAACCTTCACAGCTATCCCGATCTCGAAACTCTGCATCTCTATAGCATTGAAGAAGGATCTCCCAACTGCCAACAAGCGGTCCTTCTTGTCCACAACCAGGACCTCCTCTTCAGGCCGCAGCTCAGGGTCCACCCCTATCACGTGTTTGGCGAATACGTTTCCACCTTTTCTGATGAACGACTCTACACCGGGGGTAACCTTGACTCGTAGCTTTGGAGCCTTGAAAATCCGCTTCAATGCGACGCCTCCATTCACAGTCAAGGCCAGAAGCCCGTCCTTGGGACGATAGGTGGCGAGTAATTTTCCGTCATTGTACACATGGCGTATTCTGTGCGTGTTCGGAGATCGAACGATTAGTATTGACGTGGGAAAGGCCTTCTCAGCTCCTCTGCCGAACTGATAGGCAGCTACAGCTCTGATCCTTCGCAGCTCGTGGAGCTGCGGCTTGACGGGTTGAAGAGGCATCCTTCTTCCGATAGCTCCGCTAAACTTATCGTCGTTTGCCTCTATGGCTTAAGTAGGTTTTTGGTTTTCTATGTCTCACCCCCGTGTTCGCTGTAAAATCTGTCCGGCAGAACTTTGCTCCACCAGAATGTCTTCTAGGGTTGCTGGATGTTTTCCGGAGCATGGTGAACGACTCGATACGGAAAGGTCTCACCAACGATACTAGCTCTCTCAGAGGACTCTCGCTGCTCGCCTACAGCCAATTATCTCGTTACGATTCACCCAGCTACTACAAGCTCTGCGCTATAAGCAGAGCAGCAGGAATACTTGCGGCTAGGAAAAAGTCTATCCGTAGAGGCTACGCTTCCAAGACCCCGTACTCCGTCAAACCACAGCTCATCTCCTGCTACGGTTTCAAAATAGAGAACAGGTCTTTGCGTATTCCAGTATCGAGAAGGAAACGTTTCAGAATACCCTTGACCAACCATACCCTGGCGGTTATCTCCCAAACGGGCGTCACAGTCCGTTCCTTCACGCTTACCCCTCACAGCCTGAGTCTCAGTATCGCTCGTGAACCTCCGGAGATAGAATGCATCCATACAGTGGGCGTGGACCGTAATCTTCGTAATCTCACAGCGGGCAACGACGAGTGGGTATCCTGCTACGACCTTTCAGAAACCGTGAGAATTGTCAGAACCACAGGGCGCATTGTGGCCTCTTTCAAACGGGATGATGCTCGTCTTCGGCGTCTGGTCTCCTCCAAGTATGGAGAGCGGAGGAGGGACAGAACTAGCCAGATACTCCATAACACCACGAAGACAATAGTCGCAAAGGCTGTTGAGCGTAGAGAAGCAATCGTCCTCGAAGATATTCGAGGAATACGAAGTCTCTACCGTAGAGGCAACTGGCAGGGCAGAAAACACAGGGATAAGATGAACGCATGGTCTTTCAGTCAAGCTCAGAAGCAGATAGAGTACAAGGCCCGATGGACAGGCCTTCCGGTAATCCGTTTGTCTAAGCGTGAGACCAGAGGGTCCAGTCTGACTTGTCCGAGATGCGGGGAGAGACTCCAAGGGGATAAGAGACTGGAACGCAAGCTCTGGTGTGAAAAGTGCAGAATGGTGATGGACCGGGACAGGGTAGCAGCGATAAACCTGGCTCGGCGGGGACGGGTGAGGTTCGCACGTTCCCGGCCTCCAATCAATGAGGCGCAAGGCGGAGCAGTTGAAGCTGTGAAGGGGAACCCGACGCCTACGGTAATCCCTGGAGTCGATGCCCCGAAGCTAACCTATCCACCGATAAGTTAGCAGAACCTTCCGATAGCTAATTAAGCTGGGTCTGAGGCTATTTCTGCTGTTTCTCGCCGCGAGGTCTTGTAACAGCCATTGTACTGCGAGGTTTGCGGGAACGAGATAGTCGGTAAGCCCGGCCGGTCCCTTGTCGAAGGCGCAACCCTGATCGTCTGCCAATCATGTTCGAGCCTGGGCAAAGAGCTTCCCGGTTTTCCCGAGAGAAGACCTAGAGCAGCCCGGCTTGGTTCCGTGCCATCCCATACTCGAACTCCGATAGAGAGCCTACCGAAAGCGGTCGAAGACTCGGATCTAGTCGAGGATTATCACCGGATTGTGAAGGATGCCCGGGAGAAACTAGGCTTGTCGCAGACGGATCTAGCCTTCAAGGCGAAAGAAAAGCTGACCGTGATCCAGAAGATAGAGCTGGGCAAGATACTTCCGACGATGCGGTTGACAAAGGAACTGGAACACATTCTGCGTGTGAAATTGCTTGCGCCGAGAGCAGAGCTCGAGGTTTCCACCGTTCCCGTCAGGCAAGCGGGGCCCAGAGAGCTGACCCTCGGCGACATTGCCATCGTACGACACAAGGAACCGCAAAGCAAGTAGCAAGAGAAAGAGTGCGCTCAGCGGCTGCCGTAAAGCATTATCTACTCTGAAATCGCTATGGCGCGTGTGGCTTCTCTAGGGCAGGCGAAGACGCTCGGCGGAGTAGGGGCAATCCTTGCTCTCCTGTTCTGGGTTCCCGCTCACGTCGGCATTGTCCTGCTGGTTGCAGGCCTCGTCTTGATGCTTTTCGCTGTGAAGAATATTGCTGACATCGTGGGAGACCAGGTGATTTTTAGCAACATGATGTACTCCGTTATCTTGGCAATCATAGGACCAATTATTGCCACGGTGGTCTTACTCGCTGCGGCTGCGTCATTCTTTGGCGCTTTAAGCGGTTTCACACCCGGATCGATGACCATTCCTTCCGGATTCTTTGCCGCCCTTGGGTTTGTGGTCTTAGCGGGCGTGATACTTTGGGTTTGCATTCTGATCTCGACGGTCTTCGTCAAGAGAAG
The DNA here is from genome assembly GCA_005888755.1 of Candidatus Bathyarchaeota archaeon. Classification (GTDB taxonomy): domain Archaea; phylum Thermoproteota; class Bathyarchaeia; order 40CM-2-53-6; family 40CM-2-53-6; genus 40CM-2-53-6. The sequence goes on along the minus strand of VBBQ01000027.1, from coordinate 27,073 downwards.
CTACGATACTATAGCCACGAAATTGAGAGTTGACATGTTTCGGACCACCGGTCTCCTATTCCTCATCGGGGCCGCCACGCTGATCGTCCTCGTAGGTTTTGTGATACTCTTCATCGCCGCAATCCTTCAGATCGTAGCCTTCTTCTCAATACCGGAACAGCTTCCGTCGCAGTCCCCACCGCAGCAAGTCTGGGGGCCACCAACGCCGCCTGCGCCAATGCCTCCTTCTCTGACCCCGGCACAATAGACGGTCTCCAAGACTATCTTCAGAAATAAAGCAGTTGAAAGAGGAAGCGGCTCCTGAAAAGATGACAGTTAGGACTGTCCCTCTTGCGATACCGGAGGAGGTTTTCCTGCGTGATACCGACAGAAAAAGGGCCAAGAAAGGTATCCTAGGAGGAACGGAGGAGAAGATCGTATTCGCGAAAACGATCTTTCTGCCCTATCTGGACTTCACGTACCGTTATCCAGCGGAAAAAGGCTTCGTGTCAAAGCAGACGGTGATCAGCGAAGGCCGGTCAACAATCCTGGCCTTGCGAGAGGCGAACTTCGGCTTCGACCCCAGGCTGGTAGCGCTGGCTCCAATGCTTACCGATATGGAAGAAGACTCTTCGTTGGTCGTTAGGGGTGTTGACTCCACGGTGTTGGTGAGCGAACGGTTAGCAGAGCTCAAAAATCTCTTGAGAGATTATGAAGTACAGTCGGAGGAAAGGTCGAAACAGTATGAGGCTCTCCCGAAGGAGAGTCCCGCGAGAGAAAGTCTGAAAGAGAATATTGAGTTCTTGAGAAAGACGAAACTGTTGCGATGGAAGATGTTCGCCGATGGGCTGCAGCTTCCACCTAAGCTAGACCTCGATAGATTGGAGCTGTTGGATGGGACCTTGTTCTACATGCCCTATTTTATTGCAAAACTCTCTCGTGGTGGAGAGAGACGGTATATTGTCTGGAACCGCGAGGGCAAAGAAGACGACACGATCGCGGACGAAATGACGAAGAACAGCAAATTCCGCGCCCTCGTAGAAGCACATGCCCTCTCATAGACTGGTTGAAGCGGTTCTCGCAAGCCCTACAGTGATATAGAGGAATTCACACGCTATCAGCGACTGAGAAAAAATGGCTTACTGCTGGAAATGCGGCGCTCAACTCTACGAAAGCTCCTCCTTCTGCCATAGCTGTGGAGCAGCCGCCAAACCCTCCCCGAACGTGGCTCGCGGTGCGCAAACAGGCTTCGACCGGCTGAAAGATGATAGAGGATTCCAGGACCACTGGGCGAAACGCGTCATCGCCTACATAATCGACGTGGCCATCGTTTCGATCGCGGCCTACATTCTCTTGCTCATTGTAGCCTTTCCGGCTCTTCCCTCGATCTTATTTGGACAATCATTTCCCTTTGCATGGTTCTGGGGATTCTGGCTGGGCGGAGTCGCACCGTTGATCATACTTGCCTACTTTGTTCTCGCTGAAGCGTTGTCCGAGAGGACGATTGGAAAGGAGCTGATGGGCTTGAGAGTGGTAAGGTTGGACAATAAACGACTAGACTTATGGTCCTCGTTTGTAAGAAATCTCTCCAAGGTCGCCTTCATGCTCCTGATAGTTGACGTAGCAGTGGGTCTCGGGACCCATGGAGACGGCCGGCAAAAGTACAGCGACCGATACATAGGAACCGTTGTCGAAACAACCACCACCAGCAGAATCATTCCCGACCGGATCTGAAAAGAAGATTTTAGATTGAAAAAATGTCCTAGCTGCGGGTCCATCTCTTCTGACGCGGATGACCAGTGTGGCGTCTGCGGCGCTAGCTTGCTAGATGTCCGATCAACGGACGAGAGCCTGGAACAGATCGAGTTGGAAACCTATGTCAAAGAGCAAGCCGGTGATCTGCGTCTGGACCGTGAACAGAGGGGAAGACTTCACAGGGGAGCAATAGCTGGACTTTTGTCAGGCATTGTCCTCACTCTTCTTGGTGGCTGGTTATTCATCTTCGGTATTGTCGGTGGAGTCCTTGTCCCAGCACCAAACGGATATTCATCAATTGTTGGACTTTTCATGTTGGTCCTCGGACTCACAACGCTGGAGTCTGTCTTTGGACTGTTCACCGGCGCTCCCTACCATGGTCTTCTGTGGTACGGATGGGTCAGGGTTGCTCGTGAGAAAGAAGAACTCGCTAGACCCTAAGAACCCTGAGAATCTGGTCGCTTTGTTACTGGCCTCAACGCGTTCTGCCCTAAAGGCGAAACTAGCTTATTACTTCAGACCATTCTCTCCTGGACGTTGAGGGTCTAGTTTGGTGTCAAAGCCCGATAGACGTGGAGAGAAGAAGGCTCGCAAGGGTCGCGACACCATTGAGATGCTTTACGACGACTTGGAAACGTCCCTGCTCGGCAACCCAATTGATGAGAACAGGCTGTGACTTGGCTACAGCTTGGTTGGGGTTCGGTAGGATTTCAAGCCCATCCCTCTGAGACTGCCTCCGATCTTTGCAATTACTCCTGGCGCGTCTGTGCCAATCTTGCACACTAAGGACTGGACAAATAGAGATAGGCTTTCGACTTCTACAATGTCGCTCTGAAGTCCTGATGCATTTACAGCGTTCTCCGCTTGCGTTCTGTTCGCTCCAACCACTATTACCCTATCAAAGGGATACTTTCTCCACGAGACAATACGGTCTCTAGCCTCGTCCTCCATTTCGACGGAGATGTTCTCCCCCTGAAATTCCGTCACAGTCATCCTTAGCGGTACATAATCGACCAGTGCATTACTATCCAGAATTTCTCTAGCCGACTTAGCCTCTCCATCTGCCAATTGCGCCCTCATTCTGTGGAGCGGATAAAGAGCGTCTTTTGGCGCAGGGTCCTGAATTCCAATGTCGACGTAGACGCCGTAGCCTATCCGACCCGCACCTGCGACGAAACCTTTGACGGTATCCCACCTTTCCAAATTTGCGCGTGATACGGGAGCTTCGCCTTGCTCTTGTCTGAGTAGGTTGAGAAACGCGTCCGCATCGTCGCCTTTGGCCCTGATCTGGAGCCATTGTCCTTGGAGGCTAAAGTCCGATATCATTTTGAGGCCTTTGGCCCGCGCGGCTAGAATTTTTCCAATTATCTGTGAGCGTTGCTTGAGAGCTTGCGGGGGGATTTTCTCGGCGAGGGTGGCGACATGCCACTCCTCTACCAATTCACTTTTGCCTCTGAAAAATCAGATCTTGTCAGGGTGGAATGCAGCGGGTCGTTCCTGGAGTTCTGACTCTAGTTTTCGCGATAGATCCTCTAGCACTTGGACTGTCCGAGAGTTGTCTTCGCTGATTAGTTGGCCGTTGCAGCTACTGCACCGAAAGGCAGACTCCATGGCTTCCTCGAAGGTCACCCTGACTGTGAGGCAGCCTTTGCACATGAAGAAACTATGTCCCCTTTCATATTCGAGGCGGGTCCGCATTTTTTCCAGAGCCTTCTTTTTCCTGCTTCGAACGAACGCGTCTAGCTGATCTGGTTGTAGCTTCCAGTGATAGATGAACCAGCCTGTCTTCTCATCCCGACTCCGGACAACGGTGACTAGGGCGTGGTTGTAGAGCTTGTAGAGAACTCGGCGGGCAGCGTTCAGCTTGACGTTTGCATTGACTGCGATAATATCGTCAGTAGTTGTCCCGGCGTCGGATAGTGCTTGGACGACGCTGAGAGCTTCCTGTCCTCCGAAGAAGCTTGCCAGTCGTGCAAGATCATCATGATTAGACCCCATACTCTCAAAAATCCCTCGTTAACACCCTATATTGTGCGCTTCTCCAATTTAATCTATTAGGCTCTGGACCCCTTTTCCTATGGAGAGATTGATGGTGCTCCGAATGGGGCACAGGTTCTTCAGGGATTCAAGAGTAACGACCCACGTTTGCCTCACAGCCCGAGCGCTCGGGGCCGACGGGGTAATCATAGCCGATAGGGAGGATAAGACGGTTGAAGCCACTATCAGAGAAGTAGCTAGGAGATTCGGCGGAAACTTTTCGATCGAGTCCGGAAAACCATGGCGAGAGACTATTCGCGACTGGAGCGACGATGGTGGAAAGGTTGTTCACCTGACCGCATACGGATTGAGGCTACCTGACGTGATCCAAGAAGTCAATAATGCGACTGGAGATATTCTAGTCGTCGTGGGGTCGGAGAAGATGCCTGGAGAAGTCTTCAAACTCGCAGACTGGAATGTCTCAGTGACGAACCAGCCGATGAGCGAGGTCGCCGCCCTCGCCGTCTTCCTCGACTGGCATCTTCAGCATCGGGCTTTCGACAAAGTCTTTCCAAATGGACAGGTCGAGATCATTCCCTCAAGTGATCAAAAGCAGGTCCGGCAGAGAGTAGCGGGAGCTTGAATCATGCTGAGGATTCGCGAGGCAGGTGTTGAAGACGTTCCTTTGATTCTGTCTTTCACCCGCGAATTGGCGGAGTATGAGCGGGAACCCAATGCGGTTCGAGCTACAGAAGACGACTCGCGTAGAGATGGCTTCTCAGCGAATCCCAAGTTCAGAGTGATCATTGCAGAGTCGGATGGGCAACCCAGCCGGAATGGCCTTCTTTTTCCACCACTACTCCACGTGGCAGGGCAGGCAGGGACTCTTCCTAGAAGATCTCTTTGTCAGGCCACAGCTCCGACGCAAAGGCATCGGCAAGGCCCTCATGGTTCATCTCCCACAGATCGCGATCGCAGAGCATTGTTACGGGATGAGATGGGAAGTGCTCGACTGGAACACGACTGCGATAGAAGTGTATCAGAAGCTAGGGGCTCGGTTCCGAGAGCATTGGCGAATCATGCAGATTACGGGCGAAGATTTGAAACGCCTATCTGAAACAGAAATGTGATCGATCACCCGGATTTCTTAGGAGATGCTGGCTATGGTCCTGATCGCCTCGAACGCCTCTGCGAAGTCTTCGATCAGATCCTCTGTCGCCTCGACTCCGACCGATACTCGAATTAGTCCGTCAGTGATCCCGAGTTTTTTCCTGTCTTCCGGAGACATTCCTGAGTGTGAGGTGGCCGCTGGTCTAGTGAGTAGGCTTTCGACTCCGCCGAGGCTCACCGTGATGATCGGGATGGAGACGTTTTTCATGAATTGCTCGGCCGCTGTTTTGCCACCTTTCGGTTCGAAGCTTAGCATGCCGCTGAACCCGTCAAACAACTGTCCCGCCCGGTTGTGTTGGGGATGGCTCATGAGCCCTGGATAGTTGACGTTCGCAACCGCGTTATGCTCCTCTAGAAATCTCGCGATCTTGAGAGCGCTCTCATTGTGTTGTTTCATGCGCAAAGCCAGTGTCTTCATTCCTCTGTGCAACAGGAAACACGCATGCGGGTCCAGACTACCACCAAGATGGTCCAGTCGATGTTTGACTTTGCTAATTAGTTCCGAGCTTCCAATGACCGCTCCCGCAACGATATCGGAGTGCCCGTTCAGATATTTCGTTCCACTATGGAGTGAGAGGTCGAATCCGTGCTCGATGGGACGGAAGTTTATCGGGCTCGCGAAGGTGTTGTCGATCATAGATACGAGGCCATGTTTCTTGGCGAAGGTGACAACGGCCTTGTGGTCGGCCACCTCCAGCATCGGATTCGTCATGGTCTCGACATAGATCGCCTTCGTGTTGGGCCGGCGTTTCTTCTCCCATGACTCCGGGTCGTTGCCATCGATGAAATCATAGGATATGCCGAACGTGTGGAGGTCTTTCGTGACAAAATCGTGGGTCCCACCATACAAGCAGTTCTGGACGAGAAGGTGATCCCCGTTGTGAAGAAAGGTCAGTAGTGTCGTGGAGATTGCGGCCATTCCACTCGATGTTACGAGGGCATCTTCTGCGCCTTCGATCGCGGCAAGCTTCTCGTGGAGCGCCTGAGCATTCGGTGTGTTGTTTAGACGAATATACTGAATATCATGATATCCCTCTTCTTTCCGGGTCTCGAACATTGCCGACTGGAAAATCGGCATACTAACAGCCCCCTGAACCCTAGGGTCCGGCTCACCGGAATGAATCAGCTTAGTTTCAATATCCTTGAACTTTTTCTCTTTCAAGACAAGAACCAGATGTATGATCGCTCAAACAATTATACTTGGGATAGCTAAACCCTTGCGCCTAGCTCACGCTGGATAGAGATGACTTTACGGTTGTTACATTGGCTCTGTAAGTTTTCCCAGCTTGTTCGTCAGCGCAGCATTCTGTGAATAGTCAACGGGACAGGCGATGACCGAGACGTGATTATCGGCCAACGCGCGCTTCAGCGTAGGAAGTAGATCTCCAGCTCGCGTTATCAAGTAGCCTTTGGCGCCGAAGCTCTCAGCGAACTTGACAAAGTCCGGGTTGCCAAAGTCAACATGCGAGTGGTGTCCCAGCTCCAAGTCCATCTCCCACTTGATCATGCCATATGACCCGTCCACCCAGGCCAATACTACAAGCGGTATCTTCTCTCTCACAGCGGTCTCGAGCTCCATCGAGTTCATTAAGAAACCAGCGTCTCCCGCAATCGCGAGGACTTTACGATCCGGAAAAGCGAGCTTTGCAGCAATCGCTCCGGGCAGAGCGAAGGCCATCGTTGAAAGACCGTTTGAGACGATGCAAGTATTCGGCTGATATGTCGGGTAAAGCCGGGCCATCCACATCTTTACCGCCCCCGTGTCAACCAGCGCTATGTCTTGGGCACCCATCGCTGCTCGGATATCCGCGACAAGCCGCTGAGGTTTTACTGGGTAGGAGTTGTCGTTTCTTCCCATCTCAAGCTCCTCCTTTAGCAGGTGACGAATCTTCTGACCAATTGAATTCGCTGTTGGTTTGGGTTTGGTCTCGCGGGCGAGAGCGTCGAGTGATTCTGAAATGTCACCTTGGATACCGACAGCGAGATGATAGTGGGCGTCGACCTGTGCAGGATAACGATGGATGTGAATGATCTGCTTGTCACCCGTCGGATTGATCTTCACGGGATCGAATTCTTGCATGTCATACCCGACACTCAGAATCACATCTGCCTGGTCGAAGCCAAAATTGGCGTAGTCGTGTACCATGAATCCTATCGTACCGAGCGCGTTTGGATGGTTGTCCGGAAAGACTCCCTTACCCATGAAAGTCGTCGCGACAGGGATGTGAAGACGCTCGGAGAAACGGACAAGTGCTTCACTCGCGTGATTGCGCACGGCACCGTGTCCCGCAAGCATCACAGGATTCTTCGCAGCTTCCAAGACTTTTGCAGCACGCGATATCTGAGCGGGAGACGGAGAGGTGTCGCGCACCACATTGATCTCTAGTGGGGGATAACCTGTAGGAACGACCATTTTTTCGACATCCTCTGGAAGTGCAAGATAGACGGCGCCAGGACGTTCTGTCTGGGCAAGTTTGAAGGCCTTCCTGACCATCTCCGGCACAGCTTCCGGTCTCGGGATTAGTTCAGCCCACTTTGTGACGGGCTTGAACATGCTGACGAGATCGATTATCTGGTGGGATTCTTTGTAGATCCGGTTCAAGCCCCCTTGCGCGGTGATGGCGACTAGCGGGACGCTGTCGGTGTTGGCGTCCGCTGTTCCCAGTAAGAGGTTGATGGCCCCGGGTCCCAGGGTCCCTATGCAGACACCTGCTTGATCGGTCAGACGACCATAGATGTCGGCCATGAACGACGCAGCTTGTTCGTGACGGACAAGAACGAAGTGGATAGACGATTTGTCTAGCGCGTCAATGACATGTATGTTCTCCTCGCCAGGGATACCAAAAGCGTACTTGACACCCTCATTCTCCAAGCATTGAACGAGAAGTTGAGCGGCAGTAACCGGCACTTGTTTCGTGCCCTCCCTTTTCGGAGGCGAAGAGTGTTCCATTGAGGTTCTTAGACTCCTCCAACAAAGCACCCGGCTCGATTCAATTTCTATTTAACGTGAAATCTCCAAGGCTCTTGGAGCAGGGCTCGAATCGTCCTACGATCGTTCAAGCGCTAGCCGCGCAGGCTCTCTTTGTCAGTTGATGATTGCGTACCGGTTGTCACGTTCCCCATCGGACCCTTCCCGGGGTCCGGAGGATGCTCGTTAAACCGACTCGTGGCATAGACCCATGAGACGTTCGGCAGTTTTCCTGCGGCCGCATCTTTGGCGAACTGGTCGGAGGTGAACTTGTTTCTCCCTCCAACGCCGCTCAGATATTGAAACGCGTATCCGCCGTAGTTTCCCCAGCTCAGTTTGTGCGACTCGATGCTCAGGGGGAGCGATGAAGCGATTCTGGACGGGTCTCCGGGGTGAGGGTTGTCGATGAAGGGAGAACCGGCAGCTAATACCATCGAGTGGTTGGGCGTGGATGGTCCCGCAACGTCCGTGAAGTACTGGTCGCACAGGGTGAACTTTCTCGCGTAGGCAAAGTATGCTGGAATGTCAGCCTCAACGAACTGTTGGCGGACCGAAGTCGTCTGGCGAGTCAGCCAGGCGCTGTGCCGGTGATCCGGGTCCTGTGGGGGCGGATTAGGAGACCTCGGCATAGTCATCCCGTTAACTCCCGGAAAAGTGCCAAAGTAATTGTCGAAAGTGTGGTTCTCCTTGAAAATAATCACTACGTGATCGACCTCACCAGAGGCTATGGCGCCAAGCGGTCGCTTCGCCGCAGACATGTGAAGCAGAGGAAGCTCCGAGAAATCGGTTTTATGTCTACCTCAGATGACGCGAATGCAGGCTTGATTATGCCGCCTGACTACGCTTCAGACACTCTGATACAAGATCTTGTCTCAGAGATTTCGTGAAGCGTGAATCCCATTCTTGGGCAGAAATATGGCTTTGAATCCTTCCAGCCATGCTCGTCTAGCATCTTCGACCGGCAGCCCGGTAACAATGATTGTCTCAATACCGTTCCACAAGGCAATCAGGGCGTAGGTTATGGACCTCAAGTTCAAGTCTTTATCGATAATCTCCCTCTTTCTTCCTTCCTCCAAGTAGTTCATCAGAGTCGCGGCGTACTCGTCCTGAGTCTTCTTGAGGATCCGTCGAAGACCAGCGTTGTGTGAGGCCTCTGAGAATATTTCGAAGCTTAGTCCCGAGTTCGATCCGTAGCGCCTTAACATTTTGTCAAAGAATTCGCCAGCGCTCTCTAGCGGCTTCTTGTTCTCGCCGAAGGTGGAGTATAGGATTTCTTTGAAAGCTAAGGGTTCTGCCCGGCAGATTTCTTCGAACAGTTCTTCCTTGCTGGCGAAATAGAGGTAAAGCGCTCCCTTGCTGACGCCTAGTTTCTTGGCTAAGTCATCCATTGTGGCTTGTCGGTATCCCTTTTCGCCAAACACCTGGTTTGCAACTGTCAGAATTCGGGTTCTGGCTTCTTCTTTGTATTCTGGGACGACCCGTGGCATCTTTCTACTACAACATGTGGCGCGTAGTATTTAAAAATGACCGACGCGTTTAAATAATGACCTGCCAGTCAGTTTAACTACGCGATAACATATGCAGAACGAAAACATCTCCGACAAGACAACAATGAAGGACAAAGTGGTCCTGGTTACCGGAGCCAATTCCGGCATCGGAAGAGCGGCCAGTCTGGCTCTCGCCAAGATGGGGGCTACAGTAGTCATGGTCGCGCGTAACAAGGAGAGGGGCGAAGCTGCAAGGTCAGAAATAGTCAAAGAATCGCAGAACGATTCAGTTGATCTCTTATTCGCCGACTTATCGTCTCTTGAGTCGGTGCGGCGGCTCGCGACAGAATTCCAAAGAAAGTATTCTAAATTACACGTGCTGATCAATAACGCTGGACTCTTCAACCAAAGACGTCATGTCACAATGGATGGTTACGAGAATACTTTCGCCACAAACTATCTCGCTCCCTTCCTCTTGACGAACCTCCAGTTGGACCTGCTAAAGGCCAGCGCTCCGAGTCGAATTATCAATGTGTCATCTGTGGGACACTACAATGGCCACATCAACTTCGACGATCTCAACCTGGAGAAAGAGTATGGTGGATGGAAAGCCTACGGACAATCGAAACTCGCCCTCGTCATCTTCACCCATGAACTCGCCAAGAAGCTCCAAGGAACCAGTGTAACAGTCAATGCGGTACACCCTGGAACTGTTGCGACCAATATCTGGAGTAGACCCCTCGGCCCAGTAGGGTTCATCATGGCCCTGCCGAAATTGTTCATGACAAGCCCTAAGCGGGGTGCCGAGACTATTGTCTATCTCGCTTTCTCACCTAACGCAAAAGATCTCAACGGAGAATACCTGGAGAAGCTGAAGGTGAAGAAGTCTTCAGACGAATCCTATAACGAAGAGATCGCCCAGCGACTATGGGATGTCAGCACGAAACTGACTCGTCTTTCGTAGGTTGTTCCATCAGATGAACGGAATAGATCTCGCGACTAAGCGAGATGTAATCACATCATGTGACTACGAAACGTGCCTGACCATTAGAAGCAATAACGGGAGCAATACGATGATTGTGGTGAAATCGGATGGAATGTTACAGTCGATCGAAGCCGGAAGAAATCACGGCGACGAAGATCATTGCGAACCTCTTGAGAATCGCGCGGTAGGAGTCCCGCTCCCATGAGCGACAACCTGCCAGCATCTCTACCCGGACAATCCGACAGGGTCGTCCAGGTAGACAAACTCTCCAAGAAATATGGTGACAACGTTGCCGTCAACGGCATATCGTTCAACCTTACCAAAGGCGAAGTCTTCGCTTTCCTTGGCCCCAACGGCGCCGGAAAAACTACAACAGTTGAGATCCTGGAATGTCTCCGGAACCCGACCGGTGGCCGAGCAAGGGTCCTAGGCTATGATGTTAGCAAACGTTCTGATCAAGCTGAGATCCGAAAACGAATCGGGGTCCTACCACAGGACTTCAACGCCATCGACCGTCTTACTGTCCGAGAGAATATCAACTATTTCGGGGCGATGTTCAAGCATCAGCTCGACGCGGACAAGCTCATCGAGCTAGTTGACCTGAAGGATAAGCGGGATGAACAGTTCAAGAAGCTATCAGGCGGTCTCAAGCAGAGAGTTGGACTTGCGGTATCTCTGGTAAACGATCCTGATGTCGTTTTCCTCGACGAGCCCACCACGGGCTTGGACCCTAGGGCTCGACGAGATGTCTGGGGCGTCATTGAGCGATTGAAGAGTCAGGGAAAAACAGTCTTTCTAACAACCCATTACATGGACGAGGCGGAATACTTGGCGGACATCGTGTCGATCATCGATCACGGACAGATAATCGCGTCGGGAACGTCCGACCAGTTGATTGACACTCATGGTGGAAAGAAGACGCTCATCATCAGAGATGCGGGTGAAGAAGGGCTCAAACAGTTACTCCCAGGTTTCCCGAAGGCAGAGCTCAGAAACGCTGGAGACATTGCCATCCCCTTGCACAACGGTGAACTCACAAACATCCTCATGAGCTTAGCACAGACCCCTTTGCACGACAAGGAGATAGAAGTAAGGCGTCCTACACTAGACGACGTGTTTCTCAATCTTACCGGGCGTAGAGTTTCGGAGGAGGGAAACTAAACATGAGGAGCCGGATCTACACCATAATCAGTGGGCACTTCAAGAGCTGGTATCGCAGCAAGAGCAACATATTCTGGACTATCGCTTTCCCGCTACTCCTTATCGTCCTCTTCGGAGCAATCTTCGGCAGCGGAAGCACCAAGTTTGACCTTTACCTTCAGAACCAAGACCTCAACGCGAACGTGCCAACGTATTACTCTCAAGGGTACATCACGGTCCTGAACAATACTAGAGCGTTCAACCTCCACATGGTCCCAGCTGAGCAACCAGATCCGTTAACATATGTGAAAAATGACGCTCAGCCCCACAATCGTGGACAGAGACTGCTCGTCCTACCATTAGGTTTCAACCAGACTTTGAAGAATGGAGGTAACGCTACCGTTCAACTTTACATGGATCAAAGCGATCAAGCCTCCGCATCGCTCGCGGGAATAGTGCGCTCAGTCACCATCTCATATGCAGCTTCCATCGCTGGTTCCCCGAACCACCTATTTCTCCAACAAGTCGGCATAGTAACTCGGAACATCCGCTACATCGACTTCTTCATACCTGGAGTAATCGGCATGACCCTTCTCACTACAGGCGTCTTTGGTGCTGTGAATACTAACGGACGCTACCGTGAACTGAAGATCATCAAGAAACTCGCGACCACACCCCTCAGCAAGATCGAATGGATCCTCGGCATGGTCGGCTACCAGCTGATACTGGCCACCATATCACTCGTCGTCATACTCTTCTTCGGCTACGCCATCTTCGGAGTAACGGCAACCATAGATATCTACACGGTAGGATTGGTTGTCGCAGCCTCTCTCCTATTCCCAGGTATCGGAATGGTGCTGGCAAATTTCGTAAAGGAAGCAGAGAGCGCAGATGCAGCAGCCAACGCGATAACCTTTCCAATGATGTTCTTGGCTGGGACCTTCTGGTCCCGCGAGTCATTGCCCGATATCATGAAGATCATAGCCAAGTTCATGCCACTAACATACGTGAACGACGGACTAAGAGATGCGCTGATCTACGCTGAACCAGCCCAAGCCCTTACCAACACCCTCATAGCCCTAGGCCTAGCCGCATTCTTCATCGCCCTCGGCAGCGTACTCATGAACTGGAAAGAAGAATAGCATCCCGCCCAGCTACTCCACCGCGACAACCTCCGGTCGAGTGGAAATTCTGTTTCTAATGTGGGGCCAGGTTTCCTAGTGCGGCTGCATTCCACACCAACTGTGGTGCCAAACAGTCGTAGGCTCAGGCGCACTGGGGATTACTCCTGCTACTACTTCGGTTTTACTAGGATATTGCCGTTTTCAGCCTTGACTTCATAGAATGGCTCAGCCCTCGTGGCGGGACCTCTCTTCACCTGCCCACTGGTGACATCAAAATGTGAATGGTGCAAGGGGCACTCCACCTCGTTACCCTCAAGAATACCCCTGTCCAAAGGACCACCCAGATGAGTACAGACATTTCCAATAGCGTAATACTTGCCCTTCAAGTTGACAACTAGAACCTGTTGATTGCCGACAGTGACCTTCTTCATCCGGCCTTCAGGAATCTCACCTGTAGAAGCGACACGGATGAAATCAGACAAGGTCCTTCTCCCGGCTTTGACAATTTGACTCTGATGAGTATTATCTTTTGCCGGTCGGGCGGGTTCATATGCTTCAACGTTTTTAGGTAATCAGGAGTCGGGAGGCCGGGTCGCTATCATGAGCCCGTTCAATAATCCTGTTGTCCTCGACCTTCTAGCCAGGTACAAGTCGATCGCAGCGATGACTCACGCCTCCTCCCTCTTGGGTTGGGACCTCGAGATCAACATGCCTGAGGCTGGAGCCAGCGCTCGAGGCCAGGCGCAATCCGAGATCGAGTTGCTCCGCCAGAAGATGACCCTTGACCTGACGGGTCCGGTTGAAAAGGCTGAGAGGCTGAAAGCGCTTAACGATGCCGAAAAGGGCGTTGTCCGGGTTGTCAAGAGAGAACTCAACTACTTCCAGAAAGTCCCGCCCAAACTCGTTGAGGAATTACAAAAGGCCACGATCGATGCGAATATCCCGTGGAGAGAAGCGAGAAAGAAATCTGACTTCAGTATCTTCAAGCCTCACATGGAAAAAATAACTCAGCTGAAACGGGAAGAGGCGGGTCATCTTGACCCCAAGGGAAACCCGTACAATGCGCTCCTAGATATTTCGGAGGAGGGGCTAACTGTCACCGATCTTGACAAGATTTTCTCCGTACTTATCCCACAGCTCAAGAAGATCTTGGCCAAGACTCTCTCTCAAGGGGTCTTTCCAGAGAAACACGCTTTGGAGGACGTAGATTACGATGTTAATTCGCTGAAACAGGTGAACGAGAAAATTCTGCGACTGCTCGGCATGCCTGAGAAGAGGTTCCGGCAGGATGTTTCCACTCATCCTTTTGCGATCAGGATTGGGAGCGATGATGTGAGAATAACGACGAGGTACGAACCTAAAAATTTCAAGGCATCAATGTTCGGGCTAATGCACGAGTGCGGCCACGCACTCTACGAGCTTCAAGTAGACCATGATCTACAGTTTACACCTACGGCCTCGGGCGTATCGGCGGGAGTTCATGAGTCGCAGTCCCGATTCTGGGAGAATGTCGTTGGAAGGAGCAAAGCGTTCGTCCCACTCGTCTACCCGCTCCTCAAATCTAATCTGAGCTTTGTATCCCGCTATGACCAGAAGCAACTCTACTCTTACTTCAATACTGTAAAACCAAGCCTCATCCGAGTGGAAGCGGACGAGCTGACCTACAACTTCCATGTCGCCATGCGATACGAGCTTGAGAAGAAGCTCCTTGAGGGAAAAATCAAGGTCTCAGAGCTCCCGTCTGTATGGGATGATATGATTGAGGACTATCTTGGCAAGAGACCCGAAACTGATGCGGAAGGAGTTCTCCAGGATATTCACTGGAGCTGGGGACAGTTCGCCACCTTTCCCGGCTATTCTCTCGGAAACATCATTGCCGGAATGCTATGGAGCGCTCTGACGAAGAAGGGATTGCTCCCGGTGAAAGGTGACAAGAGCATTGCACCGCTGAAGAGCTGGCTGGCGGAAAACATCCACAAGCCCGGATCAACATACTCTCCAAAGGAACTGCTAAACCGCGTGTTCGGCAAGGGATATGATCCATCGGGACTCGTAGGTTATCTCGAGAACAAGTACCTTGCAATGAACTGAATCCTGTCAGTTCAAGCTGATACCAAAATGCCTGCGAAGCAGTACAGGAAACTCATCAACATTCCTGAGCAGTCGCTCATCCTTCTTGCTGCCTCGTGTCACGATGAACTTCGTGTCGGTAAGCGTCAGTCTTCCGTTGGAAGTTAGGCGAGTGCACACCCGACCTTTTTTGAAATGAGATCTTGGAGAGGTTTGTTGCCAGACGCATCGCTGGGCAAATTCACTCAGCTTTCGTGGCCTGGGGCCGAATTTGTATTGAGCTTCCCATAGACCATTCTCCTCATTTCTCCGAGCCAATAATGTCCAACTTCCTTTGCTAATGACGCGGTAGTCTCTTCCATGGTCGGTTTGAGGGCCTGATATGTCGAGTCGTTTTGGTTCCGTGAAAGAGTCCCCGAACCCAACGTCGGCGAGCCATGGCTCCTTGAGTTGCACAAGAAGGGTCATGTGATCGAAGTCCGGAGTGAAGCCTCCGTCTTTCCCGGCGACGCGCGCTGAATGCATGGACACTTTGAAACCCAGCTCTCTTAGTAGCGTGGCAAATAACCCGTTCAGCTCGTAGCAGAACCCTCCGCGATGATGTCTGATGATCTTGTCGTAGAAGGCTGCCCGGCTCAAGACAATCGGCTTGTGCAAGTGTATGTCGAGATTCTCAAACGGGATTGAGAGCAGATGCTTCCTGTGAAGTTTGCGCATAACATTCACGGTCGGTCCGGTTGACCCACTATACCCGATTCGTTCGAGGTAGGCCCTGGGATCCATTACAATCCCACAACTAGTATCAACTTTAATCTCATCAGATCATGAGCAGGGGCCATCTTGGAACTTGGACTCAAGAACAGGGTGGCCCTGGTCCCGGCGTCAAGCAAGGGAATAGGGCTCGGTGTTGCAAAAGTTCTCGCCGCAGAAGGATGCAAAGTTGTAGTCTCTTCCCGCAATCAGGACTCTATCTCAAAGGCTCGTGAAGTCATTGTAAAGGAAACTGGAAACAACAATGTATTTGCGATGAAAGCAGACCTGACTCTCAAAGAGGATATTGATCACCTAGTTGATATCGCAACCAGCAGATTTGGGACCATAGATATTCTTGCTTACAATACTGGCCCGCCGAAACCCGGGACCTTCGCTGACCTCGGCGACTCAGATTGGGAGAACGGTGTGAAGCTGCTTCTGATGAGTGCTGTATTGCTGACGAAGCGGGTTGTTCCCGGAATGGTTCAAGACAAGTGGGGGAGATTGATCTACATCACTTCCTCAACCCTGCGGCAGCCTGTCCCGAATCTGGTCTTGTCCAACACGATAAGATTGAGCCTTGCCGGATTGTCAAAATCTCTTGCACTAGAGTACGGTTCAAAGGGAATAACCTCGAACGGTATCATGCAGGGACACATACTCACGGACAGGCAGAGACAGGTCGCAACCGATCTCGCATCAAGATCGGGAAAGAGCGTGGATGACGCGATGAAACAGATGCTCCACGACGTGCCTGCGGGTAGGTATGGACTTTCGGAGGAAGTTGGTTATCTCGTCGCGTATCTGGCGAGCGACAAGGGGGGCTACATCAACGGAACGATGCTCGCAATCGACGGGGGATTGATCAGATCTGTATTCTAGATCCTAGGATGACGAGTCAAGCAGTCCGAATCGTTTCATAACGAGCAACGCTTGGAGTGTCACCCATTTGCTTGGCTTGCCCGCCTCTTCCAATTGTGAAGTATGGTCGGTTCCCCATCCTTCCGTCACGAGCTCTCGCTCTTCAGGTCTTGACACTGTTTCTGTTCCATGCATTGGATGGGATTGACGCCAGCCTCGGTACACCGCCTCCAGGGGCCACCTCCCATCTACGAGCTGTTTCGCGCGTAACATTCTGAGCGCATCATCCATTCTCTCGTCTCGAGCAATTCCCAATTCCGCTAGAACCCTCAGTCCATGAAGGAAATCGTAACAGTAGTGCGTAGGATAGTGTATCTTCAGAAAATCGAAGAGAACAACCGACTCGTCCCTGTCGGACTTGTAGACCTTGTGTCTGAGAACAAACTCGGAGGATTTGGCTGCAGCCTCTTTCCATTCTTCTCTCGGTTCGTGCTTGATCATCTCGGAGAGGGCCCACATAGGCTCCACAGTAGCAAGGAAGGATCCGTGCTTGCCAGATGGGGCACAGTTCCATGCGGAATCGGATAGCTGCTTGGAGAGAAGCCAGCTCATGGCCTTCCGAACCCTATCATCCTTCGAATATCCTGCCTTCGCGAGGGCCCGGACCATGTTGCCCGTGTTGCAGACATGCGGCTCGAACCCCTTCTGATTTCTAGGACGGATGGAAAACCCGCCGGACTCAACGTTGTGAAGCTCCAAAAAGTGGTCTACAGCTTTCGCAAATCTCGGATCCTCTGAGGATACTCCAAGGTCGGCTAGAACCGGTAGCTGCCATCCTGTACCGGTGAACTTTGGAACATAACAGGACTCCTTGTTCTCCCAGTAAGTATTCTCTTTCTGCTTCGCAAAAATCCTTGCCGCCCATCCCTCTTTTCCAATCTTCTCTCCTGCCCTACGGACGGCGACGTCTCGCTTGTCGCGATCCATCAGCTCGGTGAGAGTGAAGTATTGACTGGAGGGCTCGTTCTCTTCGAGCAACCATCTCGAGACAGTTGGTGAGACCAGGCTTTCTTTCTGAAGCTGTTCCAAATCAGGCTCATGAATCAAGTCGCATGCTCCTCTAAAGAGTCTTTTTGCAACTCAAGCCTGACAAGTGTGCTCTGACCAATACTCCCGCTCCACAACGTACTTGAATCGGGCATCGATGAGCGCGTTCGACCGCCCTTGAGCTCTTGGGAGAACGAACACTGCCAACTCTTCGGTTGTTGTTAGGCGATAGCTTCGGTCGTCTCTAATCGTTATTTTCGCCGTATGACTCTTTACACGTTAGGCGGTCGTCGTATGAGCCTGTCACGTTGGGATGAGGGGAGTGACTCTGACGTGGTGACAGGTCTGAACTGGGATAGATGGTTGGTTGGCCACCGTAAAATCCTTGCCTGGCAATGGGCCAAGCTACCACGCTACGGGCGTGAGGGGGCGGTTGAGGTTCGACCGTTCACTGCCGAGAAGAGGCTATGGGCCTCTATGGCGCAAGGGCTCTCAGTTGAAGCTGTGAAGGGGAACCCGACGACGACGGTAATCCCCGGAGTTGATGAGAGCAAGTCTGGTCCCTCGAGCAACCGGAGACTTGACGGAACCGGAAGACGCTTACAAGACCATACTATCCTGCCATGGGGTGCCGGCCTTCCGCCGCCGGCATTTATCGATCTCGTGAGTGCTGCAGGACTGAAAAAGTGGCAGGGTCTTGAGGTTGGTTGCGGAACAGGGGAGAACGCGCTCTATCTTGCCGAGAAAGGATTCGCAGTGATCGGAGTCGACCTGACAAGCCGCGCGATTGTTGCGGCAAGAGCGAAGGCTGCTGAGAGAAAGCTGAAAGTCAACTTCCGAGAGGGAAACGCGCTCTCGCTAGACATCAAAGATAGCGTCTTCGACAATGTCATTGATTCAGGACTCTTCCACACGTTCCCCGACTATGACAGGCCAGTTTATGCGCGGGAAGTCGCTTGGGTCCTAGCCCGGAGAGGAAAATACTTCATGCTCTGCTTCAGTGAGAAGGAGCCAATCAACTGGGGCGGACCGAGAAGGGTTACCAGGGAGGAGATCGAATCAACGTTCTCCCCGCTGTTCGATATCAACTACATTCGAGATGCATTGTTCGCCACCCGACTCCACGCCAACGGTGGCAAAGCGTATTTGACATCGGCAACAAGAATCGCCGCTTAGATTACTTTCTGTTGGGTTGATAGCGAAGCAGCACAACTCCGGACCCGAACGTCTTTGCTTCTACAACTTTCAAGGTCGCTTTGTTGGAGTCGCTGAAGAGACGCCCACTGCCCAGAACAATCGGGTAGACCAAGAGCCGATATTCATCAATCAGTCATGATGCATTAGGGCGTTTACGAGTTGGCCGCTTCCAAAGATCAAGAGGTTTCAGCTTGGATGCTTCTTTCTGAATATAGCCTTCCATCAGATGTGAATTATTCCACTCAAGCTTTTCCAGTGTTCTTGAAACAACATGCTTGGGAAGAGTGTTCATTCTCTTAGCGTAGCCTGCATCATCAATCATGGATGGCCAGGCTGCTGCGAAACCTTGGTAGGTTACTCGTCTCAGGGCAAGAGCGTCTCTCGAAAACAGCTCATCGAATTTGAACTAGCTGATCTCTTCATTCCAGAACGGGAAGGAACCACTTGCCAGGTTCCTCCGCCACCCTGTCCAGGGTCACGAACTCTGATACGACCAGTTCTCTCATGCTAATTCTCCCTCTCAAAAGTGGAATCTTATACGGATTCTGTTTTGAGATAGGATGATTTGACTTGCATGATTCCCTTCTGGCGCTTCAGCTCTCCTTCGAGTCTCGTGATGTCTTGGACCTTGCCGCGGACAAGTAGTGCGCATAGGCAATGTGCTGCATCGATGTGGGCGTGGAGTGAGGAGAGGATTGACTGTCTGTGATGGTGGGACGTTTCCGTGATTCCCTCGTCAGCACCATGAGTCTCATGGTTGTAGACCATGACAATGGAGCCTACAATGTGGCCTCCTCTGATACCTGTTTCGAAATCTGATATGAAAGATCGCATTGCCGCTTGGATAGCCTTGGATCGATCCCTGTAACCACTCTGCTGGGAGGCCTTGTCGAAGGCTTCGAGAAGCTCGGGTGGCAGGGACATACTGATTCTGGTAACTCCTTCATCATTCAATACCAAACCTTGACTCGCCTCACAGTATTACTCAACATGAGTCGAGTCGACTAGAAGTATTACTAACTTAAGACTTTATATTACCTCATCGAAGGATCAGGTCGAGACAACCTGTCGATATTCGGTGGGAGCTGTAATGGCTCTTGGAGAGGCGTGGGCGTCTCCTAGTTTGACTGAAACCCAGTTAAATCGTTCAACGTTTGGACTCTCAACAGCGGAGAAGATCAGAATCTCCATCATATACTCCGTCCTCGGCGTCGCCACCCTCATCGGCCTCGCTGCCTCAATTATCATAGGACAACTATCCGCCTTGCTCGCCGGACTCGGAGTCCTCGCCTTCACGTTCGGATTGCGCCACGGGGTTGACGCAGATCACATTGTCGCGATCGACAACACAACTCGCAAGTTACTCCAGGAGGGTAAGCGTCCTCTTACTGTTGGCATGTGGTTCTCCCTCGGACACTCGACCGTCGTTGTCGGTCTCATTATCTCCCTCATTCTCGCTACGAACGCGATAAAAGACCAGATCCCGGCACTCCGAACCAGCGGCGCGATAATCGGAACAACAGTCTCCGGAATCTTCCTCTTTCTCATCGGACTCATCAACGTCGTCATTGTCCTAGGAATCTATCGGATGTTCACAACCCTGAAAAGGGGGAAAATGAACGAGTCGGAACTGGAAAGTCTCCTGGAAAATAGGGGATTCCTAAACCGCTACTTCAAAGGACTATTCAAGATCGTACGTGAACCCTGGCAGATCTATCCCATAGGTGTTCTGTTCGGACTCGGCTTCGACACAGCCAGTGAGATCGCCTTGATAGCCATCACCGTTGGGGTCGGAGTCTCATCCGCCGTTCCCCTATGGATGATCCTGGTACTTCCCTTCATGTTCACGTGTGGAATGGTACTGGTCGACATGACCGATGGAATCACCATGCTTACCGCGTACGGGTGGGCGTTTCTCCGGCCGATTCGGAAGATATACTACAACCTGACCGTGACCATCATCTCCGTCGCGGTCGCCTTTGCGATCGGCGGAATTGAACTCCTTCAGGTACTCTCCAGTGAGTTGAAGCTGACCGGTCCGTTTTGGAGCTCGCTTGGGACCCTAGACTTTGAGACAATGGGATTCGGAATAATCGGCATATTTGTAGTATCATGGATTGCATCAATAGCATACTGGAAATACAAGCGATATGACGAACTGTACAACTAGCAAACCCGATAGTCCTTATTAGCGGAAAGGTTCATCCGAAGATCAGAACGCTCCAATGCCCTCGCAAAGGAAGCCGACCATCAAACCCTCCAAGAGGATTCGAATCCTTGTGGCGAAGCCTGGACTGGACGGCCATGATAGAGGTGCTCTAGTTCTGACACGGGCCTTCCGGGACGCAGGCATGGAAGTAATATACACCGGGTTTCTGGCGACGCCCGAGCAGGTTGCGCAGATGGCTATCGACGAGGATGTTGACGTTGTAGCTATGAGTCTTCTCAACGGCGCTCACATGACCGCCTTTCCTAAGGTTGCCAAGCTCATCAGGGAGAAAGGTGGAAACGATATCTTGCTGGTGGGCGGCGGAATTATTCCAGATGAGGATAAGCCGCTCTTGGAGAAGCAGGGTATCACTGGCAATTTCGGCCCTGGCACCACTCTCAAAACAATCATTGAACACGTTGAGATGGTTGTAAACGAGAGAGACTCTAAGAAGAAGCGATAGGAACCAAGACATTTCTATCTAGAGATATCGTCGCTGGGAGCTGGAAAAACATGGGCTTTCTCTCCATCATGGGCAAGATAATTATCGGAGTAGCCGTAATCACCCCTCTAGTGACTCTCTACTTTGCAATGACATCTAGCGACGCTCTTGGTCAGACAGGTGTAATAGGACTATTAGCGGGAAGCGGAATTTTCTGCATCGGAGGCCTATATGCGGGACTTCTAGGGCTCAAGATTGAGAAACTGTCCGCGAGGTTGGATCCGGTTTCCAGACAGCGTCCCAGAACCAAGGCGAAGAATCTCATCAAAGCAGAGTGTCCTATCGATCACCGCGAAGGAGTGTTCGTCCACGTAAGTCCCTATCGAAGGGATGCAGTCCCGGACGGACTGGACATTTTTCTAGGCTCATGCGGCCACGAGGTCCACCGCGGAGAAATCGAGACAGAAGCATAGCTCATTATTGATGAGCGAATCATTTCCTCTTGTGAAGTGACGTGTAGAATGTTGATCGAAGACGCGTTGAGAGGATTTCTGGACGAGGACATCGGTCATGGAGACATTACTACGGATGCGCTTGTTGATCCGAAAGCAAAGGCGACTGGGACTGTGATCTGCAAAGAACGAGCCGTTGTTGCTGGCCTATCTGAGTCTATTATTCTCCTCAAGCTCCTAGGCTGCGAGGGAAAACCCAAGGTCCGGGACGGACAAAAGGTCCCGGCCGGTACAATCATTCTCGACGCAAGTGGTTCGGGGAGTTCTCTCCTCAAAGTGGAGCGAGTGTTGTTGAACTTGTTATCTCACATGTCAGGTGTAGCAACCGCGACCGCTGAACTTGTCAACATTGCCAAGAAGAACGGGAGCTCGACGAGAATAGCATGTACGAGGAAGACTCTTCCCGGTCTCAGGTATTTCGAGAAGAGAGCGGTCGAGCTGGGCGGTGGCGATACGCATCGTCTAAGGCTTGATGACGCTGTCTTGATCAAAGACAATCACCTAGCGCTAGCCGGCTCCATAACCGAATCAGTTCGAAAAGCGAAGAGCAAGGTAAGCTTCACGAGGAAGGTCGAAGTTGAAGCTACAACCCCGGATCACGCAGTGGAAGCAGCGCTCGCTGGGGCTGATATCGTCCTGCTGGACAACATGACGCCACAGGAAGCGAAGAAGTCAGTGAGATTACTGGAGGCAAGAAAGCTTCGAGACCGTCTTCTGATCGAGGTGTCCGGCGGTATTACACGAGAAAATCTTGCAGACTACGTCCAGACGGGCGTGGACGTGATCTCCGTCGGATCGATAACTCACTCGGCCAAAGCCATTGACATGAGTCTGGAGCTTCGCCACCTCAAGAAATAGCATTGAGCATTTGCTCAGTAATCTTAAACCACGCGTAAATGACGGTAAAGTGGGATAGTTCGTCTGGACCAGAAGATCAGATTCTGCACTACAAAAGACGGCGTCAGACTGGCCTATTCCACACTGGGCCATGGACCACCTCTTGTCAAGGCTGCGAACTGGCTTGGGCATTTGCAGTTCGATCTAGACAGTCCGATCTTTCGTCACTGGACCCGAGAGCTATCAAGATACCACCAGTACATACGTTATGACGACCGTGGATGCGGCTTATCGGACCGCGATGTAACCAGCTCTACCTTTCATGATTGGGTGCACGATCTAGAAACCGTTGTTGATGCAGCTGGTCTTGAGAAGTTTGCATTGTTGGGAATGTCTCAGGGAGGCGCGGTCTGCATCGCCTACGCTGCTCGCCATCCTGACAGGGTAAGTCATCTAATTCTATACGGCACGAGCGCGTTAGGCTGGTCGAAGATCCACACTTCGCCCGAGGATCTACAAGAGGGAATGGCTATTCTGACTCTGACGAAGGCAGGATGGGGAAAAGACAACCCGCAGTATCGCCAACTCTTCACGTCCATATTCGTCCCTGGTGGGACCGCCGAACAGGCCAACTGGTTTAACGAGCTGCAGCGAAAATCTACATCGCCAGAAACCGCTGTACGCTACTTGATGGAGTTTGCACAAATCGATGTCCTCGATCAACTCGCAAAAGTATCAGCGCCAACACTCGTCATCCATACCCGAGGCGACCTAGTGAACCGGTTCGAGGACGGAAGGGATCTGGCAACCCTGATCCCTGGAGCCCACTTCATCCCGCTGGAAAGCAGGAACCATATTCTACTAGAAGACGAGCCAGCGTGGAAGGATTTTCTGGTCGAGACGCGGCGTTTCCTGGGAGTGAAAGAGACAGGACCTGAACAGTCTTCGAAAGAAAAGGAGCTAGGAGTCAAAGGCTGGCTGAGAGGACCCAAGAAGTAGCAGACATGGACGAGACGAAAGGGTGAAGAACGCGGTCTCTCGATTCTTAGTGGTTCCGAACTTTGTTCGGTCACCCGAACTTTATATAGTCACCCAAACACTCGCCTAACGGACGTATTTCTTTGGGTGCATGGTTCCCCTGGAACAGGAGGACTACACAACGCGAGGTCTCCGTGGAGACCACGGTTCAACCAGCAAAAACTAGCGCTTCTCTGCGCAGTTTCATGCTTTGGCTAGGACCTGCACTCATGGTGTCCATAGCATACATGGATCCTGGCAACTATGGCACCGATATCGCAGCTGGTGCCGGCTTCAAGTACGATCTACTCTGGGCCGCCTGGTTTGCCGGAGGAATGGCCATGCTGTTGCAATATCTCTCCGGTAAACTCGGAATCGCCTCCGGCTATTCGCTACCAGAACTGCTCAGGAAGTCGCTTGTAAAGCGCAGATATGTTATTCCCTACTGGCTCGCTGCCGAGGCTGCCGTAGCAGCAACTGATCTCGCGGAATACCTGGGGACGGTACTGGGTCTCAACCTGCTCTTTGGGGTCCCACTTCTATATGCCGCAATATTCGGAGCCCTTGACGTAATCCTCCTTCTAATGATGATGGGAAGAAGATTCCGTCTCATTGAGCAATACTTCGCGATGTTGATTAGCATTCTCGTCATTGGCATTCTCTACAATCTGGTAGTGATCAAACCCGACTTGACACAGATCGCCTATCACTCCGTAGTGCCCCTTGCGTCGACTAACGCTGCCCTCTTGATCGTAGTTGGGATCATCGGTGCAACCGTGATGCCGCACGCCTTGTTTGTTCACTCTTGGCTCTCGAAAAACAAGATGGACCTCTTGGCACGAAGGATCAACGGGGGAAACCTAGGCAGTTCAGTCACCGAATCGATGAAACTAGCATCTCACCACCGATTCTCGATCGGGGAGATAGAGAGGACGAGGAAATTCCATCTCAAGGAAACCGTGATTGCTCTGACGATTGCGTCTGTGGTCAATGCGGGAATAATCCTCATCGCCGTACCGCTCTATCCGAACGCGAACGTCACGGTCAGCGATTTTGTTGGCGGAATAGGCCTGCTATTCGGGCCGGCGATTGCCGTCGTCTTTGTTCTGACTCTGCTCATGTCAGGGCTTTCCTCGTCGGCGCTTGGGACAATAGCTGGGCAGGTCATAATGGAGGGTCTGATAGGAAAGCACTGGAACGTGTGGGCGAGACGAATAGTGACGAGATTTATCAACGTGTTTCCGACCACGTTCGCAATACTACTTGGACTCAATCCGCTCAGTCTGCTCGTTTACAGTCAGGTAATTTTGAGTCTCATGATTCCCCTCCCAATGATTCCTATCGTCTACTATACTTCAAAGAAGAAGTTCATGGCAGGCTTCGTTAACAGAAGGATCACTATAATTCTTGCCATTATTACTGTCGCCTTGATCATTGCTTTCAACAGCTTCCTCCTCTACACAATATTTGTTCCCTAGTTGAGCAGACCTCCCCAACCCATATTCAGTTGTCACAAGGAGGACTATTGCCTTCAATTCTAACTTGAAAGCTAAACACTTGATAGAGAAAGCAGAGGAAATCCGGGTCAGAGAACACAAGCTGAAGCTAAGCCTCCGGCTCAGGACGAAGGAGGAAATCTACAGATTCATCAATGATGAGGGCCTCGTCTCATTCCTGGGAGGAAATGAACTCCCAAGCTTCATCAGCGCGATACTCGGAAGATCATGGAAACCATCTGCTAAAGGCTTCACCGGATGGATGGACTGGTGGTCGGTCAAGATCTCCGGCCAGCCAGTGGCACAAATCTCTAGGGAGGTCGAAGGCAAAGAGGACATTCTTGCCACCAGGCTATTCAGACGGACTAAGACCTTCGTATCTAGCAGACTCTGGCCGATACTCGACCCTGTCGTGAAGCACCACAGAAGACTCGTCCAGAAAGGAGAGATACTCTCTGACATCGAACAGCAATTGCTCAAGACCATCGGCGGTGAGAGTTCAATTCGGACTGACCGGCTCAGAAAGAAGCTAGCGCTGGATGGGAAAGAGAACAATTCCAGGTTTCATCGAGCGCTGACGAATCTGGAGAGTTACGCGTTGATAATCGGTGTTGAGGATCCCCATCCGGAGACACATCTGCACGCTAACATCTGGCAGACATGGGAAACGAGAACGCGCAGTGGAATTGATCGTAGTGGCCTCTTCTATGAGAAAGCGCTGGCGAAACTCCTAGAGAAAACTATTGACGCCTGCGTTCTTGCCCGTGAAGATCAAGTCCGCAAATGGTTCCAGTGGAATGCAGACATGGAGGATGTCAAGGAAGAATTGCTGAGAGAAGGACTTGTGATCAGGGCAGGTTCGTTCCTAGTGACGCCTCGCGCCCTTCGCTAATTGCCGACGCGGTCTTCAGTGTCGCTTGTCATCACCGTTCCGCGCTTTCTCTTTCTCCAGCAATGAGTCTAATCGTTCGAAGCTCTCGTCCCAGTACTGCTGAAACTCCGTGGCCCATACGGCTACGTCGTGCAAGGGTCTGGCTTGTAGGCGGCACCAAATCCTCTGTGCTTCGCGTCGGCGCTCGATCAGGCCGGCTCTCTCTAGAACCTTGAGGTGCTTGGATACAGCGGGTTGGCTCATTGGCAGGGGCCTCGCCAGTTCTTGAACGGTGGCCTCGCCGTGCGCAAGCCGGGCGAGGATGATGCGGCGTGTCGGGTCGGCTACGGCTTGAAAGGTCGTGGAGAGGTTGTCGTTGTTCAATGCATAGTCCGCAGGAGCTCGTCGAGGCGGTCGTAGCCCTCGTTCATGCCGCTTTCCATGTCGCTGGCTAGCATACCGTCGCGGTGCTCCTTGCGCTCGAACTTGACGATAGATGTGACCGTGGTTCGGCCATCATGTTCTTGGAAGAGGGCTGTTTGAAGGGACTCGCCTGGCATGCCTTCAAAGTTCCAGGTCTGCACTATCCGCTCAGGGCGCACGATCTCGCGGAATTCACCGTGGAAGCCGTATTTGGTGCCATCAGTGTCGATGTGGGTGAAGTGCCATCTACCGCCGGGGCGGACATCCATCTGTTCGATTGTCATCTTGTATTTTCTGGGGCCCATCCACTGGGAAAGGAGTTTGGCGTCGGTGTATGCGCGGAAGACTAGGTCGCGGGGCGCCTCGAAAGTCCGCATTATTCGGATCTCTGTATCGTTAGGGGTTGTGATTACGGCGGGTTTCGAGACGGATTGAGAAGCTTTCATAGTTCTTAGATAACCATATGGCTATATAACTATTCTGTTAATATCAACCTTGTGGGCACCTCACTAGACGCGGACGCTCTGGAGATGGTCTTGCGGCTTGTCAGCTCTCTTATTTCGCGCCCTCGCAAGTTGTCGTTGGATCGAGAACCCTGAGTGAAGCGCCTGTCTGCCCAAATTGCGGACACCACAGTGTCGTAGGGAAATACACGAGTCTGGTGCTTTCAGATAGCTACATTAGAACCAGCTTTCAGTTACGATCATTAGGGCTCTAAGTATGTGCAGGAATATCAGAACTCTCTTCAACTTC
>VBBQ01000005.1 GCA_005888755.1 Candidatus Bathyarchaeota archaeon | reverse complement strand
CAAGTACCTCACCGGCGAGGCGCTAACAGAACCCCATAGAGTCACGGCGACGCCTGAGACCATTGACCAGAGAGAAGCGAGGATCCTCCTCTCGGAGCTAACCGGTTACCTCAAGCAGCGTCTACAGTCTGGCACCACTTGAATACCCCCATTTCGCCAAACGCATATGGTGCGGCCGCCGGGATTCGAACCCGGGTTCCCGGCTCTTTCCGTGCCGTGATGGGAAGCCGGTGTCATAGACCAGGATGTCCGTCAACCCTTGGAGGTGGTGGCGCTGACTCTGGACCACGGCCGCTGTTAGGACCCTGAGGACCACTCTTTCTAAGCGTTTTCTCCGATTCCCAGCTGAACTTTATTTGCAGATTCGTTAGGTTCAATTATTCGCGATGAGATCTTCTTCCAGGATCCCTGTGAGAACTCTGGGCAAGCTCACAGCCATCGCCGGATTCTTCCTGATTGTGGGACCCGCGCTGTTGGCTATCAATGGCTTCCTTGACAATTCGGCCTTTACCGTGCTATTCATCGTCGGATTCGTGCTAATATTCGTGAGCGGTTCAAATAAAGCCCGTTCCTCCCAAGCGCAGAAGCAAACCTAGAATCGAGATGGACGCACACCTCGGCGCTCGGCCTCCCGAATAGCATGTTGGCTTGATTCCGGCGAGGCACGCTTGGACTCTCTCGCTCTAAGGTGAGACAATATCTAGGTATCTTAAGATAGAAAAATGAGTTGATCACCTCAATACTTTTCACCGGGCAACCAGTGCAGTTCAGTCTATCGCAGATGTGCTCCATGCTGCGGCTGTCCGGATGAGCGGTAGGAATAGACTGCTTAACGGGTTGGTCACCCTTCTCACCTTCGGATCCATACTAGCGATAATGGTCGTCTGGCTTAGAGCCTCTCAGAACACTATACTTGGTCTGTACTCCATATCAATGACTGGATTCCTCATTTTCATGTACACAGCCACGGCAGGCTACAAGCCGAAGACAGATTCCGGTTTCAGGCCCGAGATCACCGTCGTTATTCCGGCTAAAAACGAGGAGGAGGTAATCGAGTCCGTCATAAGGACCGTTTTCAGCAGCGACTATTCCCTTTCCAGAATGCAGGTGATAGTCGTCGATGACGGCAGCACCGACCGTACCTGGGAAGGGATGCTAAGGGCAAAAAAAGACTCCGAATTTTCAGACCACCTTGAACTAGTCAGACATGAGAGAAACTATGGAAAACGTGCTGCTCTCGCCTCAGCAATCGCTCGATCACACGGGGAAATCATCGTCTGCATAGACACTGACAGCTTCGTGGACAAAGACGCAATCAGGCTCCTCGTTCAACCCTTGAATGACAGCAGAGTTATGGCCGTATCTGGCCACGGAGAGGCCTTAAACAAAGACGAAGGCCTCCTCCCGAGGCTCCAACACTACTGGTACGCAGAGATGTTCAGACTATTGAAAGGAATGGAATCTCGCTTTGGATGCGTCAGCTGCTGTTCTGGCATGCTCGCTGCATATAGAAGAGAGGCGATTATCCCGATTGTCAACGAATGGTTGAAGGAAAGGCCAACTGCAAAAACGCCAGTTATACTAGGTGATGTGCCGCCGGGAAGCTGGGTAGCCCGAGGGCTGGCCAGCAAACTCATCAAATCGCCTGGAGAAGACCGGATCCTAACAGCCTTCGCGTTGTCAGGGAAAGATTCCAGAGTCGTCTACCAGTCTAACGCCGTAGTCCATACGATCGTGCCGGATTCCCCGAGGCAGTTCTTGCGACAGCAGCTCCGATGGACTCGTGCTTGGATTCATGGATCTGTTCTTTCCTGGCGTTTCATGTGGAGAAAGCCCTTTCCCGCCTCCTTTGTCTCCTACCTGTTCCAGTTTCTGCTCATCTTGAGCCCAGCGATAGTCGTCCTGTGGCTTTTCGTCGTTCCCCTTCGGGGCGAATGGATGGGTGCCGCCGCGTTCCTTGCAGGAACGATATTAGCCGGATTTCTACACGGGCTCAACACTTGGAAGTATAAGAGGACATCGATAGAGTCAGTTCCCTATCGAATGCTGTTTGTCTTCGTTTCACTTTTCCTAACCCTTACAATCTTGCTGTACGGATTGGCTACGCCTTGGAAGGGGGGTTGGCTAACGAGAGCCGATTCGTCTCCTAGAGTCGTGTCTACGACCGGCTCTCGGACCGAGCCTCTTGAGACCGTCGCGCAAGGCTCTAACGATAGAAGGGGTCTGTCGCTGAGACAATAGCTTAGGCTACGGGGTTCTGGCTCGGAAGGAAGGCCTCAGGCTTCCATGAAATCGGAGGCTTTCGGAGGCTCCAGTGAAAGTCCCTTTCGTTTCCGAATTCCCTCGACGACGGTCTGCAGCAGAGAAGTTGGGACAGGTGACCAGCGAGCGAATTCCAATCCCCAGAACGCACGCCCCTGAGTCTGGCTCCTCATTACTTCTGACAAATCGAAGCTTTCGGCGGTAGGCATCTCTCCAACCACTGAGACCAAGTGTCCCTTCTGGTCGACTGATACAATCTTTCCGCGCTTTTGTGTGATCACACTCGTTACGGCGCCCAACAACTCGTTTGGAACACGTGTAGTAATCTTCTGAACCGGCTCTAGCAATGTCGGTGCAGCTTCTAGGAAAGCCACGAACATGGCCCTCCGCGTCATGGGCATTATCTGCGCCGGACCCCTGTGAACAGGGTCTTCGTGAAGGCTGACGTCGGTGATCTTTACTTTCAAACCCCGGATTTGCTCGTAGGCAATGGGACCCTCCTTGATTCCCCACCGGTATCCAGCCAATACCATATCCCTCACCTCTTGCATGTATTGGGCTCCCTTGGTCACATCGAGAATCATGTTGAAGGGCTCGTCAATACTCCAAACTCCCTTCGCCTCCTCCGGAGCCCATCCTACTGCTCGGAGAGTCTTCGCCATCTCCGCTTTGTCGCCGTACTCGCTAATCTTTCCCTGCTTGATCAGGTCCAAGACAGCGTCTTCAAGCGGTTCGACTTCGATGTAGATCTTGTTGTGCTTGTTGGGCGACTTCCCCTCAACGGGACCTGCATTCCTCCTAACGGCCTCACGGTAAATCACGATGGGCTTGGAAGTTACAATCTCCATTCCCGTCTTCGTGATGAGAGTGTTTGCAATCTCAAGGTGCAGCGTCCCCATTCCTGAAATCAGATACTCGCCAGTCTCCTCATTGATGCTGGTGACCAGGTTGGGGTCTTCAAGTGAGAGCTTTCTCAAGATCTCAACCAGCTTGGGAAGATCTCTGTTGAACTTCGGCTCCACAGCTATCGTCACAACTGGCTCGGTGACATAGTGTACGGCTTCGAATGGGACAAACTGTTTCACCGAGGCAAGAGTTTCCCCTGCCTTCACATTTTCTAGCCCAAGAAGGGCTGGAATGTTACCTGCACTGAGGTGTCCGACGATCTCGCGTTGTGGTCCCATGTAGATGGCCACTTGCTGGACCCGTCCTTGAGTGCGGGAGTTGATCAGATAGACTGACTCGCCGTCGGTAACTGTGCCCGAGAAAAGTCGACCAGTAGCAACAACGCCGGCTTGGGGGTCCACAACGATGTTAGTGACAGACATCAGAACGGGGCCCTTGTCGTCGCATTTGATCATCGCTTGGCCATACTCGCTATCAGGGTCTCCATGCCAGATCTTCGGAATCCGGTAGACCTGAGCCTTATGCGGCGGCGGCATGACTTCAACCGCCATCCCCAAGATGGCCTCGTGGATCGGCGCTCTGTTCTTGAGCTCCTCCACTTTCCCGTTTAGGTACGCGTCGACGACATCGGAGAACTTGACCCCTTTCTTCTTAGCCACTACGGCATTGAAGCCCCATCTGTCCTTGGCCGAGCCCATCGCCACGGTATTGGTGGCAAAGCTTACCTTCCACTTCTCGCGGAACTCAGGCTCAGCGTAGAGGTCAAGAAGGGCATTGAAGTCCTTGATTATCCTCGCAACTCTTTCCTGTATCTGCTCCGGGTTGAGTTTCAGCTCCTTGATCAACCGGTCAATCTTGTTAATGTAAAGGACAGGCCGGACTCGTTCTTCCAGAGCTTGCCGCGTCACCGTCTCAGTCTGGACCATCACTTCTTCGACCGAGTCGACAACGACCACAGCGCCATCGATGGCCCGCAGCGATCTTGTGACTTTACCCGAGAAATCTACGTGGCCAGGGGTATCGATCAGGTTTATGACGAAAGGCAAGTCGTTGTGCTCGTAGTACAGGCTGACGTTCGCAGCCTTGATGGTCATCTGACGTTTCTGTTCCTCCTCCATGAAATCCATCGCCAGAGCCGTACCCGCCAGAGACGGCGAGAGGAGTCCAGCTCCCGAGAGGAGACTGTCCGTCATCGTCGTGTTGTGGACAACCATACCATTCGCAACAAATGTGTGATTTTCTGGAACAGTCAGATCGTAGACGTCGAACGAGCCAGTACGTGTGGCTATGTCCCTCACCCGGACTGGTCGAATTTCTCCTTCGAGGAGCTTGTGCCACTCGTGCATCAGTGTAACAGCGGCAACCCCCGAAGGTTTGGAAACCAAGAACCCTTCGAAAGCATCAAGAATTTTTCTGAAAATCGGCCTTGTGAGGTTTTGCCTTCCTGACTCATAGCTTCGGTAGAAAGGCACCTTCAACTCCAAGTAATTTGAGGGAATGCCCAGCTGGTTCCTAACCTCCAGGAGAGTCTGCCCACCGACTGGCACAATTCCTGTCTTTCTGTTGCTTACCGCTTTGCGAGTGAGATTACGAAGCGCCCTACGCTTTCTTGGAATGCTGAATCCGATTCTTGTCTCAAATCTCCGAGTGTCGCGCCCGGATACTGTGATTGTGAAGTAATTTCCTCTCTGACGGATCGTTGGAATGATCGAGAATCTAAGCAAAGCGATCGAGACCTGCCGCGCGAACTTTCGACTGGCCGTCGTCAGAGATATGACCGCGCTAGTCCTCTCGACCCCTCCGTCTGTGTCAAATTCCCCTCTTAGGAATGCCGCGACGTGTTCGTTCCCCATCTTCAGGATAAGCTTGGGAAAGACAATGTTGTGAGCCTTGTGCGTTGCAGGATACTCGTACGTGTCCTCAAGGAATTTGATGAGGCTGAAACCACCGTGATGGTCGAGCCGGTACGTGTTTCTCCTCTTGTCCTTAACGAGGATTGAGCTAACCCCGAAAACACTTCGAAAGATTTGGGATGCTGTGTGTAGAAGCGGCCTGTAACTGTTGGTGAAGCTCGCTCGGACAGAACCATCGCCCCAGAGGATACCCAGAAGGTATGCAAGTTTCTCAAATTGCTTCGAGGTTCGTGGCAATTTGACTAGGTTTGAAAGCCTGCCAGGCTTCGCGTGGCTTTGCCTGTAGGCGATTCTATGGATGTGATCATAAACCTGGTCTCTCCGTATCCCAAGCAAATCCGCGATTCTTGCCAGGTCGTCTAGTCTTATTCTACCGAGACTGAGTCCGGCTTTGAACGCCTTGAACGAAGAGTCCGTTCTGAGGCCTGAATGAATTTGTTTCACACCCTTATCTTTAACCAGTCGCGCAATCTCGCCCGAGAACTCTTTCTCTAGATAGGCGATGTAGTATTTGCGAGAACTCAGACCCTCCAAGATCTCGGACTTTATCTGTTCTATCTTACTCGGCAGCGATCGCAGGGTGTTCGGAACGAGAACGAAGTCATTCCTTGTAATCCTGTCGGCCCTCTTCTGTCTGACTGTTCCGTTTTCTGCTACTGTATAGAATGGATGTTCTGGTGTCGTTTCCACAGAGTAGCCGTTCCTGAGGGTAACCTTGACCAGCTTGTCGGTGTGTAGCTTCCAGACGTGTGAGACGTTTCGGTCTTCCATCTTGAGCGTATTGGGATTCAGCGAATCG
>VBBQ01000026.1:12131-107745 GCA_005888755.1 Candidatus Bathyarchaeota archaeon | reverse complement strand
ATCCAAGGGAATTCCAAGCGCGGGATGAGGCCAGGAAAAGGATCGAGGAAGCAGCAGACAAGGCAAAGGTCGTAACGATCTCCCACTACCATCATGATCATCACACACCGAATTTCGTAGACCCTGTCTGGCTGGGGAGCAGTCCGAAATCCTTCGAACGAATCTACAAAGGAAAGATCGTATTTGCCAAGGACAGCCGTCGAAAGATCAACACAGCGCAGAGAAGGCGCGGTTGGATGTTTCGCCAAGCCACAGAAAAGCTAGCGGAGAATTTCGAGGCTGCAGACGCGAGAAGCTTCGAGTTCGGTAGAACCAAGCTTAGATTTCCGAGTCCCGTTCCTCATGGGGAAGGCGAGTCAGAGCTGGGATGGGTGTTGCCCTGCATTATCGAGAAGGCAAGGGAGAAGGTGTTTTTCGCGCCCGATGTTCAAGGACCCGTCGTAGAAGAAACCGTTAGTCTGATTCTAAAGGAGAAACCTCACTTGCTGATAATGGGAGGCCCGCCAACCTACCTTCAAGGATATCGAATTAGTGACGAGTTCTTTCGAACTGCCACTCGGAATATGAAAAGGATCCTCGAGAGTATTCCTCTCGTGGTGATTGACCATCATCTATTACGAGATGAAGGATGGTACGAGTTCCTCGAGCCAGTCAGAAAATCAGCTGAGAATGCCAGCCACAAGCTCTTGACTGCATCCGAGCTCTTAGAGAGGGCGCCAAAGCCGTTGGAGTGTAAGAGACAAAGGCTCTACGAAGTGGAGAAGCCTAGCAAGGAATTTCTGGAATGGGCCAATCTCCCAGAGGAGAAACGGAGCGACAAGCCCCCTCCTCTAACAATGTAGACGCAGCAGTCCCCATCAGTCTCAACTGCGCTACATATGGAAGGTTGAGCCACACCGATTTATTCTAAGATAAGGGTGACGGAAAATTCAGATTCTCATAGCCGATTATGGCCTAACTCTTGACATGTTTGCTAAGCTCTATAAGTAGAGCAGCAAAGCACCCCGTTTATAGCTGCTAGGAGGTGTAATAGTCAGGTGAGCCGAGGAAATTTTGGCGGTCCTAGAGAAATGCACAAAGCAACTTGTGCCGATTGTGGAAAGGAGACAGAGGTTCCTTTCAAACCAACATCGGGGAAACCAGTATACTGTAGGGACTGTTTCCAGAAACATCGAAGATACTAATCCCTAAACAAGGAAGAGTCCCTTCTTGGACCTTCTCCCAAGGTCTTCCAATTTCTCGATTTTTTTTCATCATGCTCATTCTCGGATCTGACCATCGGATGGGCACTCGGTTGGTTACAAACCGCTACCTGAATATGGGGGTTCTCGGGTCTTTGCCACTTGGGAGCTTTCGGATTGGGTTCAGCTTGCAAACCAAGCAGACGCCTTTGGCGCCCAACTAAGCCAATGAGAGAACCCTCTCTCAGTCATGGAGCCGAACGACAACCTTTCCAGACGTGACCCTAATTCGTCTACGAGTGGCTTCATCGCAAATAGAAAGAGAATCAGCAATTCTCGCTGCGTCGCCCTGGCGATTCCCAATGGCCTGTGTTCTTTCTACTTCTGGAGCATTCTCGCGATCTGTCTCTTTGCCTGTTCCAAAGCCTCGTTCACTTTGTCCAGCTCAACAACAACTTCCTCCTGGATGGTTAGCTCTCTGATCTTCTTCGCTTCCTTGAGAGCTTCGTTTATGTCATCTGAAATCTGCTTCAGTTTCGGTGGAAGTGTCCTACTTCGCTCTTTCACAGTGACCTATCCGGACATCTTCTCTAATATCCCCTCTTACTATCCAAGTGTCAATACCATATCATGCCGGGTCGATCGGATTGGCTAGTGGATCCAAACAGCCGTTTCGCCCGAGTTGTCGCACTCGCAACTACTGCCGTAATCGTTCTCGTTTGCTTCATCGTCGGGGCACCATTCTTATATCGAGTGTTCGCCGCTGACGGTTTGGGCGGTGGTGGGGGGCTGGGAAGCCGGTCGTTTCCTGTAACCCGAAATCGACCTATGCGGGAGCCCGTTAACCTTGGCGAGCGGCAACCTCGACCAGGCAGAAGACCCGGTTGTCTACCATGACATCCTGCCCCACCAGGTCGGCGGCGTGGGAGCGCTCTCTGAAGGGAGGGTTGCTACCTGCTCACGGTCGAATCCGGCGAGGCCCGGAAGGGAGCAGTCGTAAGGTCGACGTTCGACGCAGGTGGGATCCCAGGGTGGAGAAAACAGCTAGGACACCGTGCCTGGAAGAGATGCCCATCACCAGAGGACGCCACTACCGCCTTTTGCATTTCGTCCGACTGTTGTTCGTTAGTTTGGTTCTGGGCCTCCCGGGGGTGGGGTCTGCTCAAGAATCTGGTCCGAAGGACTGAGTGCCTATCCCCGAAATTGAGTATCCGTGACTTCAAAGTCTTTTCAGTAAGTGTTGGCTCGACCCCCTGAGTTCTGATTGGTCTCGGTGAATATCCCTAAAACCTCTCGTGCCCTCTTTGAGCCTAGTAGCTCTAATACGATTCATTGAACGCTTAAACGCGATCGCGATTATCGAATCTTCGTTGATTGCAATGCAGTACACGAAGCTGGGATCTACCGGTCTAGAGGTCTCCCGGATTTGCCTTGGTACAATGTCCTTCGGGAACACGGAGGAATGGATGGTCGAGATCGACGAGGCAAGGGCGATAGTGAGACGAGCACTCGATCTCGGAGTAAATTTCTTCGACACCGCCAATCTCTATTCCAACGGACGATCCGAGATGATAGTGGGCGAGCTCCTGAAAAATCAACGAGACGATGTTGTCATAGCAACCAAAGTCCGACTGAAAGTCGGCGAAGGTCCAAACAAAGAGGGGCTATCACGATACCATATACTTCAACAAGTGAGAAAGTCCGTCAAGCGGCTACAGACTGACAGGATCGACCTTTACCAGATTCATCGGTGGGATCATGCGACACCAATCGAAGAAACACTCCTTGCACTGAACGATCTGGTCCGACAAGGAACCGTCGGGTACATCGGCGCGTCTAGCATGTGGGCCTGGCAGTTCGCCAAAGCACTACTCACTAGCGACCAATTCGGGATCGCGCGATTTGTCTCAATGCAAAACCACTACAACCTATGCTATCGAGAAGAAGAACGAGAGATGATTCCATTATGCAAGGATCAAGGAATAGGCTTGATCCCCTGGAGCCCTTTAGCAAGAGGATTCCTAACCGGAAGATACCGGCGCGGAAAGACGCCTAGCTCGTCGAGATACAAGACTGACAAGTACTTCGCGGAGAGGTTCTTCCGTCCCGAAGACTTTGACGTTGTGGAACGCGCCGAAGAGGTCGCAAAGGAGAAAGGAGCGACAACTGCCCAGGTAGCTCTTGCGTGGTTATTGCACAAAGGCGTAAGCGCGCCAATCATTGGCGCTACCAAAGTCGAGCATCTCGAGGAAGCGGTTGGTTCTCTGGACGTTCAACTCTCGGATGATGATATGAAAAGGCTGGAAGAGCCGTACAAGACGCACCGGATACTAGGACACTCATGACAGGCTTTGGTGACATACTAGCCGAAGGTATAGGTGTAGATGCGCAGGTCCTCACCACTTGTTAATAGCTTGAGCTCGTGGGTTTCGAATGTCTTGGAGCGAACAATATCGTAAAGCCGGTTCTCAGTAACGACGAGGTAGCTCCCGTTCGAGTCCCACTGGACATCTGCCCCAGCCTGCCTCTTGTCGATCGGCTTTCCGTCAAGCTGCACGTCGACTCTAACCGTTTTCATGTCCGACACTCCAAGAACGGCGTTCGCGTTCCTAGCACCATACTTCAAGAGAATGTAGCCGGACTCGGGCGTTACGTGCGTGACGTATTCTGGATATTGCGTCCAATCTCCGTTCAGATACGGGATGTCTCGCGAGTGTTCCCGAGGGTCGATGTATCGAGTACAGCTTCTAGGCACGCATACCTGGTATATCTCAGGAGTCGTCTTTGACGAGAACGCAAACCTTTCGATCGTATTAGTTCGTGTATTCCCCTTGCTCTCTGCTTGCTTACCAACTTCTTTCAAGAGATCTCGAATCCTATCTTCCATCTTATCATAATCACCTTCACCCGCATGCTCCCACCGAACTGTTCCCTTAGAATCAACCACGGTCTGCCGCGGCCAGTATTGATTTCCGTAGAGTTTCCAAGTAGTGTTCTCACTGTCTATTGCGACTGGGTATCCGATTCCAAATCTCTTCACCGCACTGGCCACGTTCTCCGGTGGTTTCTCGAACTCGAACTCGGGAGTGTGAACCCCGATCAAAACAAACGCGTCCCCTGCGTATTCCTTGTGGAGCAGTTTCATGTGAGGAAGTGATCGAACGCAATTCACGCAGCTGTAGGTCCAGAAGTCGAGGAGGACCACCTTTCCCTTCAGACCTTCCATCGTTAAGGGAGAAGTGTTGATCCATCCTCGTAGATTCGAGAGTTCCGGCGCAGGTTTTCCCGTGAGAGACTCAGCTAGCATACCACCCCCATCTGTATGCCGCCCGGCTATAATCTCATCAAAGAGTGCGTGAGCGGCCTACTCGCCATGGCTAGAGTCGAGCGCATTGAGAGCGTGTAAGGTTGTAACGCGTTTCATGGGAGAATTACGGGATTGGTCTATTCAATTCTAGTCCCGGGTTTTCTTGGATCCAAACCTGTTAGTCATGCCACGTAGCCGTTTGTTCTGGGAGAGAGTCGACTGAGTAATGAGAAGCGTACTGGGGGAATGTTGGCTATACTGGCACAACGCTGCGCGAGCCGTTCTCACTCCGACACTATTCGTATCAGGTCTTGTCGGCGCTTGGATAGTGGCCACTGATGGATGGC
This sequence comes from Candidatus Bathyarchaeota archaeon, assembly GCA_005888755.1. Taxonomy (GTDB): domain Archaea; phylum Thermoproteota; class Bathyarchaeia; order 40CM-2-53-6; family 40CM-2-53-6; genus 40CM-2-53-6. The sequence continues at coordinate 102,910 of VBBQ01000026.1, read as the reverse complement.
TTCGGGCGATAGCCCCGAGCCACGCCTACGGCCTCGCCGTATTTGCGGCTCTCGACGTTGTCCTCGCAATCGCGGTCCGGGGGATGCCACGGCCTGCATATGCAGGAGCCTTTCTTGTCTCATTGGCTCAGTTCGTTGCAATGGCAGGAGATGCTTTGACCTTCACCCCTGCAGGAACTTTGCAAGGCGCCTTCAGAATGTATCTGCTTAGTGACACAGCGTTCGTAGCACTTCTGGGAATCCAGGTCGCGGTGGCAGGTATCTCGGTAGCTGCAATCGCGCTCCCTCATGGAGATAGAAGGGCGGTCCACTTTGATCGATTTGGGCATCTCAAGTGGCTCTGGGCTTAGACCGAGACGAGAATGATTTGGGGTCCTGTCAGATCCTGAACTAATCCTGGCCAGCCACTATCAGAAGGACTGATCCCATATTCCTGCAAGTCTTAATTCATAGTTGAGATGGAGGGCGAGATGCTCAGGAGTAGATAGCGATGAGCACAGAAGAAGATGATATGAGTGAAGACCGGGAGCTGGAAGAAGAAACCGATGAAGAATCGGAAGAACATGTCTCTGAAGAGATAGAGGAGCGCGAAGAAGAGAAAGAAGCAGAGACAGAAAGAGAATCCGAACTCAAATCCAGAGAGCGAGAAAAAGATAGAACTCCGAAGTCGCAAAGCGGAAAGAAGCCCGTAGGGACCAGATAGTAACCCATTCTTTCTATCTGACTGACACTCTCACAGACTCAGGAGCCGAGATGTTTGAGAAAGAACTCGGTTATTTTCGAATAACAGGTAACTCTGTTCTTGAATCGAAGCACGTCGTGGCCTTCGTCCTCGAAAACAAGATAGTCCACTTGGACACCACGTTTGCGAAGGTCTGCCACGATCTCAGCTGACTCCGGCTCCGGGACCCTTGGGTCGTTCTTTCCCTGGATTATCATCAATGGAGATGTGAGATTTCCCAAGTAGGTCTTGGGCGAGTGTTCCAATAGCATTTCACGATCTTTCTCCGGGTCCCCGATCGCGAGTCGGATATATGGCATCCAAGACGGCGGGGTTCGCGACGCCCATTTTGGCAGATCATAGGGTCCGAACATATCCACAGCAGCCTTCCACATATTCGGAAACCGTGAAGCCAGTGTCAGGGTCATGAAGCCGCCATAGGATCGTCCGACAACGGCTCTGCGTTTGGAATCGATCCTCGGATCCTTCTCGATGTGCTTCAAGCCCTCAAGATGATCCTTGACATCGTTTCCACCCCAGTCCCTGTCGACCAGCTTCATGTACCTCATACCATACCCGGTGCTCCCGCGGACATTCGGGACGAAGACTGCGAACCCGTTCAGCGTCAAGTTCTGTATCAGCGGCATTGAGAACCAGGTAAAATCCGGCCTCTCCTGTCCCTGAGGCCCGCCGTGAACATACTCAACAAGCGCGCGCGGGCCCATGTATCCCAGCTTGGGTGATGGGAGATAGAGTCGAGCCGAAACCCTTAGTCCATCCCAAGTGGTGTAACTAGCATCTTCTCCAGCTGAAAGATAAGACGAGGGAATACCCAGCACTCTCTCGTCTGAGAGTTGAGTTGCTGGCCCGTTCTCGCTAGGCGGGTAGAGATATAGCTGGGAAGGGACGTTCGCCTTTGTGAACGATAAAACGTACTCGATCGTTGCAGACGGAACCTTGATCACCTGCCAGTCAAGTCCTTGAATTACCCCATCTGATAGGGCTCCGAGGCCACAAAGCGTCCTAGTGGTCGTAAACGATGGCGAACTCCCGGCGTTGAATGTCCCCTCGTAGACCCATGAAGCACCGTCTATATTGTAGATCAGAACGAAGAGGTTGCCATCGACCTTCTTGGACGCGACGAGCTCTCCAACGCCCGAGTGCTTGAGCCCGCGAATCTTGACATCGACAGGTTTGGAAGGATTGTCAAATCCGAGAAAGGTCAAGCCTCCGTCATCATGAAAGATGCTTGACACGAAAAGCAGTCCCTTGTCTTCATTTGTGAAGTTGCACCAGTCGATTCCGGACGGTGGAACCGTCCTGCCGCCCCTCTCAAACAGAGGGGTACCGTAGAGTAGTTTTCTCTCCTTCATTCCCTCCTCCCAATAAAATAGAACGATGTCACCTGGCGTGTATCCCTCTGCGAGGATCACCTTGGAATGATCAGCGTTGACGCCTATGCACCTGTTACCGTAGAGGCTTTTGCCCAGTGAGGTTATCTTGCCCGTTTCCAGGTTGACACGCAAACACTCAGTTTCCGGATTCTTTCTATCATCTCTATCGAAATATGCAATATTACTATCATTATCGCACTCAACGCAAGCGAGCTTCTCCCCCTCGTATTTCTCACCGAGGGAGCGTTCCGGAATCCCGCCTTCTATCGGCACGAATATCGGTTGATAATTCTCATTGCCGAGTTTGTCCATCATGACCAAGACTTTTTCCAGCTTCGGAAGCACGTAGAAGTTGCGTCCATCCATCAAATGCGGATTCACCAGTGCCTGGCCGCCGGGGAGAAGTGGTCGAGGAATGCCTCCGTTCTTGTTCATGGAATAGAGGCTGAGAACTCCGCTAAAATCGGACAGAAAGAAAACTCTGTCCCCCACAATCCTCGGAGCAAGCAGTAAACGGGCGGAAAGAAGCGACTCGATAGGGAAATGAGGTCTCGAAGAGGGCCTAACTAGGGTTTCAGTAACTGTCAAAGCCAGAACGGTAGATCCAAGCACAGCCTAGTCTATCAGTCTTTTTCGAAGAGAGGTCTCCAAGAGTAGCATACGAGAAAATTATGGGACAGGGAGATTCGCGGTTTCCGCTTTAGATTACTTGGGCTAGCGTTTTGTGGATTCGACTTCGTGAATCCACTCTACCTTGAGACCAGCATCCTTGTGATGGTTCGCAACTGCGTCCTTGCTCGGCGCGTCGAGGACACAGTATACTCTGTCCTCCTTCTTGTTATAGAGTATGTCATGGTGGGTCACGCCAAACTTGTCTTTCGGGGCGTTCTGGAGTTGTTTTAGCTGTTCAGCGGTCAAGGATCCCATCGGATGACTGTCGATGAATTTTGGCATTGGCCAAACCCAATTCCATCCGAATATAAGGGTTGAACCTCGTAGTCGCGTCTTATCGAGAGTCGACTCCTTAGAAACCAACACTTCCCGCCAGGAAAGCTCTTCTTCCGGGAACGTTTAAAACGCCGTAATGGAGCCCAAACTCCGCTAGTGAACTGAAGGATAGGTATGAGCAAAGAACTCAAGAAAATCCCCGAAGTCAAGGTCTTCGGCATGTGGCCCACTGCGGGCATCGAAGCCGAGGATCCGGGACTAAAACGGTACATCTCAGCTCGCCCCATTCTCCTTCCTCACACCAGCGGTCGACACGAACACCAGCGGTTCCGAAAGTCCACTATCAACGTCGTGGAGAGACTAATTGACGATATGATGCGGCCAGGTATTGCTGGCGGCCGAAAGGCTCGGGCAATCAGCATCGTGCGCAACGCTTTCGATCTGATCAGCATCAAGACCCACAAGAATCCGATCGAGATCCTCGTGCGCGCTATACAGAATGCGGCGCCCGCTGAGGACGTGACTAGAATCGCCTACGGTGGCATTGTTTATCCGATATCCATTGACATAGCGCCTCAGAGAAGAGTCGACATAGCGCTAAGACATATCACCAGGGGTGCAAGAGATGCCTCACACAACAATCCTCGAAGCGTTGACGAATGTCTCGCCGACGAGCTCATACTTGCAGCCGCGAGGGATCCTAAGAGCGCTTCTGTCCGGAAGCGGGACGAAATAGAGAGAATCGCGTTATCGTCTCGCTAATCAGATCTCATTCTTTCCCAACGTCTTCAGTACTCCTCCATTTCTGGAGGAGAAGAAATGCTCCACCGATCGCAACACCGACCAGCGTCGACGCTAGATATCCATTCAAGAGATAACCTACCGGCCAAGCGTTCTGGGCAATCCAGTCCTGCATATTCCTGTTAGACTGGTACTCGGCTGAGATGCCTGATAACAGGAGAACAATAATCACAAACTGTGCAAAGGCGATAAGGAGAGTTGTATCGACACGTCGGGTTCTCCTAATCATGGTCGATCTTGTCGGGTTCATTCGCCTTTCGCATTCAAGCTGGGGAAAAATAACTTACGCTCAGGTGTCCCATCTTTATACCCTACCAGTCCTGGCTCAATTGCAACTTGTTCAGCATCGAGAAAGAAGCCCCTTCAAGCTCATCGTTAAGCTCTCAAATTGAAAGGGCGGGCACACTACTTCAAAACGGTGCGCTTGATCAGATAGAAGGCTACAGGACCCGGTTCGAGGCCGTCGAAGGCTTGTACGAACGACTTTTCCACAACATCATCAGATCCGATTTCAATCACGCCTCAGCATACGAAACCGCTAGGAAATTCTTCGGATCAGAGACCGTTTCCTTCGCAGCAGTAGACGGAACAGAATATTCCCGTCCCCTCTTCGACCTGGTGGTCTTCCTAGGCGGATCCTATGCCTCACGTGGAACAATCACATTCTCACCGACCCACCCCCCATCAGTCGATTATGAAGGGCAGTTTCTCAAAAGTGGACGGGCATTGTCTAGCTGTGTCCCAGTCTATGTGAATGAGGTTCCGGAGATAGACCAGAGCTTCCTTCATCCCGGCGAGAGCACCGAGATGTCCCTCGCAAAGCCGTTAACGGATGAGGCAATCGCGAACAACTCCACGATCCCAATGTGGATCATGACATTTTCCGAATACTACCTCGCCTACAAACTAGCATCAGAACCTGATGGGCCAAGAATCATCTTCTTGGACAGAAGTCTAGCGACAAGTCTCGCCAGTCTCATCTATGACACGTCAAAGTGGAAGCTCTGGAAGACCAATGGTTCCCTCTATGGGCTCGATGTCGAGGGGGTTCCAATCGATGTCAATGACTTGGCATATGGGCGCCACCATATCGACAATCCAAGCCTTGACCTCCCGGCTCCCCGGGGCGACTACCTACGCTACAGATGCTGGCTAGCACTTGAGCGTCATGGACCACAGAGCCTCGATTCGCTGTGCACGCTTCTCAGAATCAGCGAACCGGACAGGCGAAGACGAGTAGAACGAGTACTTCGCAAGTCAAAACTTGATGGCTTCCTGGAAGACCTTCTCGGAACCTATGGGCTGAAAGAGCGATACATCGGGACGTGGACCCGGATCAAGACTCTCATCGACACAATCGGACGTCGAATGTTCGAGGAGAAACCGAAACAGAACCCTATGAGAGTGTGGAAGAACAATGACTGGCACTGGCTTACGACGCAGGATCTGGCGTTCCTCACCCTCTTCGCCCTCAACCTCCTTGTCGAGGAATGCTGGCGCAAACAAATACTTCTAGTTGGGCTGACTAAGGACACGGCCGCCCGGGACCTGAAGAACCATGTCCTGCCCGTACTCTCTTCCAACAAGATCTGGTCCTCGGACATCACCCAGCAAGATCTCAGCCGGATACCCAACACGGACCGGATGATGCTTCAGACACTAAGCGTGTTCAACTACGAATCCATGAAAGTCCCTTGGTCGCTACTAGAATACGACTCCGCCTTCCTCATGATTGTACCCGACTTCAAGAAACAGCTAGGGTTTGTTAGCGGTGCAATCCGGAACAAGATAACACCAGAGAGGCTGTTCCTGAAATCCTACATCCAGCTCTCCCAGACTGATATCGATCCCCAGCTCCGCAGCAATGTGCTGCTCCTTGACAGACTATCCTATCCGGAGTTCGATTATCGTCCAGACTCGACGCTCGCGTTCAAACACACCTATGGCAACGCCGAAGAAACTGTCAGGCCAATCGTTTTCCGGGACAAGACAGTTCCCAATCCCATCCAGGAGCTTGTCATGCAGACCCTCTGCGCTATGACGAGTAACAGTATCCCCGAGCTTTTCGGCCACAACAAGCCACTGTTCATCGCTGACAAGGTCGCCAAGTGGCACAACGAGGAAATGAGGCGGATAATCGATACAACTGGCAAATGGCTTATGAACAATCCAAGCCTCCGACAATTCGTCTTCTACATGAGCACGTTCAGAGAGAGGAGGAGCGAGATTGAAAGTAGTCGAAGAGACAGCTTCTAGATATTTCACCGATTTCGACGGACGCTTCAAGGCCCGCCTAAGCCAGGTAACACCGGCCTACATGCCTGCGGCCACCCACGAGCTCACCGGCACCTCATCACGCTACGACTGCCGAATCAAGGTCGAGTATCACAAAGACATCATGAGTCTCATCGAGGAGGGAATGCTTGTTGCAGTGCGCAACTTCAAGTCGACCCAGAAACAACAACGATATTCCCTGATGGTCATAAGCCGGGTCTGGCCAGAGCACTACGGGCTCAAAGGACTCTCCGAGCACAGCTACTATCCCATGCAGTTCGAGATCATCCAGCAATCCGTCCGCGACTGGGATACAAGCGACAAGTCAACAATGATGGTGCAGATCAGCGCTCTACCAATCAACTATGATCTGCTCATCGACGGTGATGGAGAGCCGAAGTACGAGAAAGGATTCTCCTATCCGGTAATTGCGGCAGAAGCCAACATTCTGAACCGGGACATGATCAGTCACATGTACAACAAGCGAATCCTCGACAAGATCGGCTACAAGGCAAAGACGACGACGAGCGATGCGTACAGGGACCCACGAATCGGAACAATCCAGATGTTCGAGTCCATGGAAGAAAAGATCCCGATCTATCTTGACTTCGAGTCCATGGTTCGGTACCACTTTGGCATCTTCGCCTTCACTGGTGCCGGAAAATCAAACCTGCTTGCAAACACGTTGAGACGAATTCTCCTTCACGCTCCAGAGATCAAGGTTGTCGTCTTCGATATTTCGAGCGAATATCCATTCCTCCTCATGGACCTGTTCGCCGACGAGAAGATCCCCTCAAAGATAATACTCGAGAATCCAGTCTTCTCAGCAGACCAGTTCTACGTGAGCGTGGTCAAACCTCGAGAATACGAGAATGATGATAGAGTTCGGAAGGTCTTCGCGAGAATCTTCAGCCAGAAAAAAATCAGCTACTATCTCAAGCCAGAATCCAAAATTCCCACCTACGGCGACATAATAGACGAGCTTGGCAAGATGCGGGGAGACAATCTCGAGAAACCACACTACATTAACGCGCTCGATCGGATTCGACAGTTTGTCAGCGATTTCAAGCATGAAAACGAGAAGACCGATTCAACCTTTGTCAACGAGGAGTTCTTGATCGGACTTGACCAGGCCGGTCAGAGCGCGGTCAAGGAGTTTAGCATATCAGACCGCAGTGGCGTGTACTCATGGGCCACGTCTCGTCTCGCGCTCACGGAGAATATCAAACGAGCCGACAAGGAGAAGAAGACCGCGGGCGGGCTCGATATTGAGGGGATTCGGGATCTTGTGGAGAAAGAGTCTCGGCTCACGTGCATATCTATCTCCGAGCCTGTCGCCATCAAGGAACTCGTCATTCATCTCGCCCGAGAGTTTCTCCAGCGGCGGAAAAGATCATTCAAGGTCAAACCGTATGTTTTGTTCGTCTTCGACGAGGCTCAAGAATTCGTTCCTGACCTTTCCGGCTCTGGGGGAATCGACAAAGACTGTTCTAGGACCGTTGAAACATTGTTGCGTCAGGGCAGAAAGTATGGTCTTGGTGGTTGTCTCGCGACCCAGAGAATCGCTTATCTGAATACGAACGCGCTCCAGCAGTTGCATACGTATTTTGTTGGTACTCTGCCCAGACCGTACGATCGGACGGTCGTTAGTGATACTTTCACCATTGACAAGCAGATTCTCGAGAAGACTCTTGAGTTCGCGCCGGGTGAATGGCTTCTGTCCAGTTTCATCGCCACCGGTATGGAGAACGTGCCTATCTTCATCAGAGCGGACAACGCTGAGTCAGAAGTCGAGAAGACGCTAGACAAGCTCGCTTAGCCGGAAAATCGCCCATAATCAGCCCTGATCTCGAATCTGGGAGGTCGCCCCGATCGCACCCTGCAAAACGTTCCCAAAGGGCGGTAGACCCCGTAGTTTCGCTATCTCACCAAAGCCCGGACTGTGCCCTGATCAGCATGTCTCGCCGATAATCACTGCCAGACAGGAAATGTTCCGGGAAAAATAGGGGTCTTAGCGGATCCACCTCGCTTCGCATTAGTGCTTCTCCCCTCGGGCGTTTCAAGGGACACAACTCTCTTTTAGACCCAGAACAGCCAACAGCGCTTGGATTCCAGTTGATGACCAATCCTGTTTGTACCTCCTGTGGCCAACCCCTCGTCCCCGGCAGCCGTTTCTGCGGCCGTTGCGGCGCCCCCATATCTCTCCAAGTTACAAGCCCGCAGAGGTTTGCCCAAACGCCCGGATGGAATACACCGTTCAGAGGAACACAATACATTATCGACCAGAAAATACTCGCCATCCGAGACACCTTCGGAATCAAGGACACGAGCGGGAACCTGCTCGCCTACGTCAAACAACAGCTCGTAAGCTTCGGGCCGAAGTTCTGGTACGAGGGAACAGACGGCACACGCCTAGGCGAGATCCACGGGAAAGTCCTCGCCATCCGACCCACATTTGAAATATACAACGCCCAAGGCCAACTGCAAGCCGTCATCAAGAAAAAAATCCTCCAACTGATCGGATCGCAATGGTGGATGGAAAACACATCAGGGGAAGAGATCGCCAAGGTCCATGGAAACATGCTGGAACATGATTACAAAGTCCAAGGACCTGATGGATCACAAATAGCGCAGATTCACAAGAAATGGGTCAGCGTGCGCGACTCATACTGTGTCGAGATCCAGAACACGTCGTTCGACCCCTACCTCGTCCTCTCATACGCCATATCCATGGATCATGCAGAAAAGAAAGAGGACCACCACTCCGGCCTAAGTCCCTTCTAGCCAATCAAGGAAACCAGATCGAAGCATAGCGGAAGAGTATTCTACCGAGACCCGATCTTCAAGCCCTAGACGGCTCGATGGACGAGGACAATATGGCAGCAACTGGAGCCGCTGACTAGTGCGGCACAAAATTCTGGCGGAATACTCGCTTCTCACAGCCTGGGCCGTCGTCGCCATCATAGTAGTCTTGATACTTCGCCAGCCCAACTACACCGTCGCCTTCTTCACGTTCGGCGCTGTCATTTCAGCATCCCTCCTAATTGCCTGGGCCGCAGAAGCTTCGGAGTTCTCCATCAGCAAAGGACTTGCCCTCGCCCTCGTGGCGATCGTACAGACCATTCCAGAATATTTCGTCGAGGGAACAATCGCCTGGAAAGCAGGCAAAGACCCGTTGAATTGCACTATCGATTGCTGGATCCCAAACGTGGTCGCCAACTTCACGGGAGCCAATAGACTGCTTACTGGACTCGGATGGCCGCTGATAATGTTCACAGTGATGATCCAGAAAAGACGGAATGGACGGACAGGTCCTACCAGCATAGCTCTGCGGAAAGAGCAAAGCGTCGAGCTTGTATTCATGCTGGGCTCATCACTATACTACATATTCGTAATAATACGCGGCGAACTGTCACTCCTCGACTCACTGATTCTCGGAGTCACTTTTGTAGGATACATGTGGCTCCTCTTCCGGCTCCCAACCGACAAGAACCAGCCGGACGAAGTCCTCGAAGGACCGCCCCGCGCACTGATTGATGTAAAGCCTCCCGCGCGTAGACTTGCAACAATAATCGGGCTATTCTTCTTCGCTGCACTGACCTTCGTCTTCGTTACCGACGCTTTTGTCGAGTCGATCAGAACCATCGCTGTCTCCCTCCTCGTTCCCTTTCTCGGCTCCGGGGCCGTGTTCTTCTCCATCCAGTGGATAGCACCTGTGCTCTCCGAATTTCCGGAGAAAGTCTCAGCCTTCAACTGGGCGCGCACAATACGACTAGCTCCAACTGCACTTCTCAACTTCATGTCCTCATCCGTTAACGAATTGACCGCTCTTGTCGCGCTGATACCAGTAGTATTCGTGATTAGCTCAGGCAGCGTGATGGGAACGATTCCAATCGGTAAACATGATGTCGAGATTTTTCTGACGATGGCTCAGTCGCTCTATGCTTGCGCCGCGCTCCTCGACCTTGAGTACAACGTCTCAAACGCGACCGTTCTCTTTGTTCTTTGGATGGTTTCGACAGCGATTGTAGAGGTTAGATTGGTCGTGGGAATCGTGTTCCTGATCCTGGCCGCTGCTGAAGTAATCTCGCAGCGAAAGAAGATTATTGCCTTCTCAGCTTTCCGTGACACACTAAAGGAAAAGATCTTTCGAAGATCCCGTGCCTGAAGTGTGAACGGGGGTGTGCTACAAAGTCGTTTATTGCACAAGAGGGATGGCGGGATTCGCTTCACCGAAAGGGACGATACTTCTGCGTCTGCGCCTTCTGTCGTTCCCGATCGCTCTGCGCTGACTGCTCGGCCAATTCTCTCTCGACCCTTCGCGCCTTCTCTATTGGAATCAGCTCGTTCATCTTCTCCACCAACCGCTCGGCCTCTAATGGCTCCAGCGGAATATGAATGTCCCTGCGATGCGGAATTCTGATGTTCACTTTTCCAGAAGGCTCTACCGTCACCTTCTCAATCTCCCAGAGATGCACGTCCAACGGAATGATGGTCTGAAACATCCAGCCTATTGTATCGCGTAGTGCTGGTCGGGCCTCCGCGAGCTTCTCAATCTCCGCCCGGGCACCATCTTTCAAATCGACCTTTAGCACGTCAGACTGAAGCTTGACCTGAAAGTGAGGCTTATCAAGCATGAACACCGCAGCCTTATCCGGCAAATCCGAACCCTTAGCCATAGCCAAAGACTCGGTTTGTATTTATTCCTATTCGCAAGTGATAGAGCGGAAGACTCTTTTTCAGCTAGATATTGCCAATGATCGGTTTCAGGATCAGAAGCGTCACTGCTAGGATAGAGCAGAATAATCCTGCGATGAAGGAAAGAGCGCTAGAGGTCCACAGTTTCTTCCTTGTGGGATAGATCGTGTACGAGAATACTGAAAACGCTGACAGAAGAAAGCCCATTGCGCCCGCCAATAGCGTATAGTTCAGCGTGAGTCCCGGGGAGCTCGAAAACTGTAACACTGCAAGGTCAAGACCAGCTAAGGTAGCAGGATAACAGGCGTTGACTATTGGTTTGATGAATTTCTCTTCAAACTCATCCATCGTACAAACCTGAAGTTCCTGGTTTGTCCTTGCGCGCCCGGCTTTAGCATTTGTGAACTCGCTGCAGATCGGGATGTGGGATTGGTGGACCGGGCGGGATTTGAACCCGCGGCCTTTCGGTCACTCTAGATCGAAACTCGATCTATGCGAACCGAACGTTCTTCAGCCCAAGACCCGTTGGGTCCTGGTATACCAGGCTGAACTACCGGCCCAGCAGAATCGCGCCGCGTTCTATCGAAGTCTTAAGACTTTGGAGAAACCGGAGAAGATAGAAGTGCTGGAAAAATCTTAATACGCGTCTTTGTCTCGCTCGCTGAATCCGTTGGGCCGGTAGCTCAGCACGGTTAACTGAGAGCTAGCAACGCTCTTACGGCCGAGGAGCACACGGCTGATAACCGTGGGGTCGAGAACCAGCACGGGAATCGGTCGACAGAGTTCAAATCTCTCCCGGCCCACCAAAGATCTTGCAAGACTATATTTTGGCGCCGAGCTCCTGGAACGCGTACTCTAACTCCTGGTCAGGGCTAGTGTCAAAGTCTGGAACTCTCTTCAACAGGTGTGGAACCGCTCGCAGGTTGAAATCTTCGGCGTGTATGCTCTTCTTCAGATCCTTTGGTGATAGTGGAAACGAAACCGGAGCGCCGGGTTCAGGTCTTAGAGACAACGGGGCTGCGATTGTTTTTTGCAAGCCATTCTGGAAATAGTCCACGTAGACCCTTCCCGCTCGCTGGCCCTTGTTCCGAGCTGTCGAAACCATGTCGGGAGCGAGCCGCTCCAGCAGAATTCCTAGCAACAGCACGAACCGTCGTATGACCTCGATCGAGTACTTCGGAACTATCGGGATCAGGAAATGAATCCCATCAGCACCCGAGGTCTTGATCATATGCCGCAGCTTCATCTGGTTTAGAGCAGCATGAACGGCCTCCGCGATCTCAAGTGACTCCTCGAATCCTGCGGGCGGGTGAGGGTCCAAGTCCACCAGTACCATGTCGTGAGACTCGACGTCTGGCGAAGACGCTAGGAATTGGTTGATCTCGATACAAGCCATGTTCGCCAGCCAAACTAGAGTCGCCTGATCATCGCAGACAACATGTCTGGTGGTCTTGTTCAGGCTCTCGGATCTTACCGGCGTCGTTCTGACCCAGTCAGGACGATGAGGCCAGTCTTTCTGCACGAAGGATTTTCCAGGGAAGCCGTGAGGATAACGGTTGAGCATTAAGGGCCGGTTGCGGATGAGCGGGATCATCTTGGGGGCCACGGAAAGATAGTACTGGATAATGTCTGATTTGGTGATCCCTTCCTTCTTCCACATCGGCTTGTCCAGGTTGGAAAGCGCGAGAGTTCTTCCGTCTATCTCGACTATTTCTTCGGTCTTCTTCATCGTCCTTACCATTGGGTAGCGAGCTCTTCTTCGATACGATTAACCGTCTCGGTAATCCTATTATTCCACGAGTTCGGAAAAGGGGGCTTATTCTAAAAGACTGGGATGGAAACATTGCCACCTAGAGCGATTTGGAAAGGCGCAATCAGCTTCGGACTCGTAAGCATACCGGTCAAGACTTACGGGGCGATTTCAGAGCACAAGACCGGGCTTCGGTTAATGTGTCCTAGGGACAAGAGCCCTCTCACATTCAAGCGCATATGTCCAAAGGACGGCAAGGAGATCCCGTGGCAAGACGTCGTTCGTGGGTTTGAGGTCCAAAAGGGAAAATATGTTACCATTACCCAGAAGGAGCTTGAGAATCTAGAGATTCGATCCGGACGACTCGTCGAGATTTTCCAGTTCGTGGACGCAGATAAGCTGGATCCTATCTACTTTGACTCGAGCTACTATCTCGTTCCAGATGAGAACGGCGAGAAGCCGTATTTTCTGATGCTGGAGGCTCTGGAGCAGGAGGGGAAGGTCGCTGTCGGGCGGGTGGTCATGCATGAGAAAGAGCACTTGGTGGCCTTGAGGCCGTACGAGGGTGCGATTTTGATGGAGACGCTGCACTACGCGGATGAGATCCGGAGTCCGAAAGATCTTCCCGAGCTGAAGAAGGCGCCCGAGGTGGAGAAGGAGGAGCTGGAGCTCGCGGGTCAGCTAATCAAGATAATGAAGAAGCCCTTCGCTTTCAAAGAGTACAGGGACACTTACCAGGAGTCTTTGATGAAGCTGGTTGAGGCGAAGATGAAGGGCCAGGAAGAGGTTGTCGAGCTTCGTGTCCCAGAGATCAAGCCAACAAAGAACCTCATGGAGGCTCTACGGGCTAGTATCAAGACTCACGAGAGGCGTTGACACTCTTTGACGAGCGTCCGATACGTCCCATGCTCGCCAAAACAGGAAAAGCGTTTGATGATGAGAACTATTTTTTCGAGCCGAAATGGGATGGGCTCAGAGTTATCATGTTCTTTCATGAAGGAAAAATTGAACTCCAGAACAGAAATCTGAGAGACGCAACCGGATCCTATCCAGAACTCCAAAAGATCCGTGATCGGATCGGGGCAAAGACTGCAGTCTTGGATGGAGAGGTCGTTGTACTGAGAGAGGATGGTGTGCCTGATTTTGGACGTCTTCAAGCTCGCTTCGGTGTCGATGATCAGAAACGCGTCGGCGTTCTCGCCAAGACGACGCCCGTTACTTATGTTGCCTTCGATCTCTTGCATCTTAACGGCCAGGATGTTATCACTCGCCCTCTCGTAGAGAGAAAGAAGCGGCTCAGGTCGATAGTTAGGGAGAGTCCGTATTTGCTCTACGGAGATCATATCGAAACGGAAGGAGCTCGTTTCTTCAAAGAGGCCACGAGTCGTGGTTTCGAGGGAGTAATCGGTAAACAAAGCCAATCGCAGTACGTTCCAGGCCTCCGAACCGACTACTGGATCAAGACAAAAAAAGTCGAGACGACAGACTGCGTCGTTATTGGGTTCAGCCAGGGAGAGGGCACACGTGATCTGACTTTTGGATCGCTCATCCTTGCTGCATACGACGAGAACGGGAAATTACGGCACATCGGAAACGTGGGAGGAGGTTTCTCCAACACTGCGCTCGAGGATCTGAGAAAGAAACTCTCTAGAATCGTAACGAAGACTGCAACAGTTGAAGGCTCGGTTGAGTCACCGAGTCCTGTAACCTGGGTCAAACCACGACTTGTCGTCGAGGTCGCGTACATGACAGTGACCGCTGACGGCAGGCTTCGGTTTCCCAGGTTCAAACGGCTGAGAACCGATAAAGGTCCAATGGACTGCAAGCTTCCATAGACGAGAACACTGCTTATGGATCGTCGGACGCTCTGTGCAATAACCCCTCTATGCCAAGAGGATTTGCTGTCTGGTAATGATTCTCGTCGAGTCCCGCGATTCAGGGCGTGATTCTGGTATAGATGCCAGGGCGAAACTAGCGGTCTTATCGCCGCATCAACGAACGATCTCCTGGGCAGTGTAAGGAAGAAGCCCAAGACTCGATATCAGGGCTAATAATAGGCGATTTCCGATCTCGTCTCTTCCTCCTCACACCGATCTTGCGTCGCGGGATAACAATCAGAATCTAGGCCTTTTTTCTAGGAACCGTTTCCGTCCGAGCCGGATTATGGGCTCTTTTCCGTAGGACTGGCGTGTTATCGGTTGTTTGGCTTCTTTCGATCCCCGCGGGTATCCCTAGGGACCAGCGTGGAAGATCATGTTTCTAGAAATCGGGGACCTAGATTCGGGATCGGCGCTGAAAATGGGGTGATTTTTTTAGTAATAATGCTGTTCGAAGTCGGTCCTTTTCTTGAGCCTGGATGGTCTTGCTTCAAGGGACCGGCTCCCCGAGGATGGGAAACTTGTTGTATAGATTCAGAACACTCTTGACCAGAATCCGGGCTTCGTGTTCTTGCTGCCCCTAACAAGCCCCCATAAAAGCCGGATAAGACCGAAAACGATCATTAGGCCGCCGACATATTCCCAGTAGACTGATGCGGATCTCGCGAAGAAGCTCACTTTGGTAGCTACAACCACTAAGCCGCATATGACCCAGACCAAGCCTGAGATTACAGTCTGCACACTCAGGGGTTGCATCTTTTCTGGCGATCTGTAATTTCGAATTATGACTGATAACTCTATGGGTTGACCCTAGAGGGACAAGATCGTTCTGTCAGGTGCTTGCCTTGTAATAGGCTTCGTGGGAAGGCATATAATGCGCAAGGCGACTCCGCTTTTCGTCGCTAATGTTGACAGAAGTTCGCACCGTTCGAATGCCCAGCTGCAACTGGTGCGGACGCATGATACTGCCCCGCGAAGGTGCGGTGAAATTTCCCTGCCCACAGTGCGGGGAGACAACCATCTGGCGATGCGAGAAGTGCCGAGGGTTCGGCCGCTCCTACAAATGCCAGAAGTGCGGCTTCTCAGGACCATAGAAGGCGAGCAGATTTGGCAAGGGTCATGGTTTCTCTCAAGATATTCCCCTCTGATATCATAGCGGACATGAACGGTCTCAAGCAGGCGATCACGAGATCTCTCGAGGGTATAGC
Organism: Candidatus Bathyarchaeota archaeon; assembly: GCA_005888755.1. Classification (GTDB taxonomy): domain Archaea; phylum Thermoproteota; class Bathyarchaeia; order 40CM-2-53-6; family 40CM-2-53-6; genus 40CM-2-53-6. The sequence goes on along the minus strand of VBBQ01000026.1, from coordinate 87,239 downwards.
CACTATCTACAAGTTCGACGAGGAACCAGTCGCCTTCGGGCTCGTCGCTCTAGTCGTGCACATCATGATGCCTGAAGAGGCCTCGGGGGTCATGGATGAGGTTGAGCAGCGGCTAAAGTCGATCAACGGGATAGGCGAGGTCGAGGTTCTCGTCTCCCGTAGAATTGCCTAAACTTAACAAGTGGTAATTAAGTAACATTAATTTTAAATAGCATCGGATCGACTTTTCCGTATGCCATGACCGTTAGATTCACACTTCACGAGGGAAGCAAGGTCCTGCTGGACCTCCCTCTCTCAGGGAAGGAATGGCAGCCGGAAGTCCGGGAAATCGTCTTTAAGGAACTCAAGAACTCCGAGGCGGACCTAGACTCGCTAAGCGAGATCTGCGACTTCTTCTCCAACAAGAAAAGACTCCAAATGGTCAACCATATGATCCGGGACTGCGAGAACTCGGCATCCTTCACAGACCTCCTAAAGGTGGCTGTGAACCCGAAGTACGTGTCCGACCTGGTGAACAGGGCTCCGAAGCGGGAGTTGGTTATCAAGGACAAGAACGGCTACAGCGTTTCGCCTATTGGAGTAGGTAGCTTCCTTTTGCTATCGATCGCAATCAAGAAATTGCTGAAGACCGGAGATTCCATTAATAGTGATGATAAGTCTTTTGAGGAGGAGTGAGATTTTTGAAGCTTAAGGTTAGGAGCGGCCAGTGCGGCACTGAACGCTCGTCTTCTCCTCAACCGGCTGCCCCAATCGAGGTCAAGGAGTCCAAATGACAATGGTACCTAAGGAAGCACAGCTAAGGGTAGCTGACGCTAAGCAGAGAGACGTAGGCCACGGAAAGGTAAGAATCGACAACGAGACGATGCAGAAGCTCGCCATAACCGCAGGCGACTTTATCGATGTTCACGGTAAACGGACGACTGTCGCTATCGCTTGGCCGGCATATGCAGAGGACCAGGGCCAAGAAATCGTCAGGATGGACGGACTGCTCAGGAGAAACGCCGGAGTCGCCCTAAACGAGTACGTCACGATCAAAAAGGCCGAGGTCAAGGATTCACAGACAATCGTCTTCGCTCCTACTGATGTCAGGTTGAGTGTTGACGAGGAGTTCGTTGGCTTTGTGAAAAGGCGATTCATGGACATGCCCTTTGTCGAAGGCGACATGACTCTTCTCAGCATCTTCGGCAGCGCTGTCCCGCTGATCGCAACGAGAACGCGGCCTCATGGCCCTGTAAAGATCACCGAGTCCACGGTAGTTCAGGTGATGAGCGAGCCTACGCCGGAGAAGAAGGGAATACCCATTGTTACCTACGAGGACATCGGCGGGCTCCACAGCGAGATCCAGAGAATCCGAGAGATGGTCGAGCTTCCACTGCGCCATCCTGAGCTCTTCCAGCGACTCGGCATCGAACCGCCAAAAGGCGTCTTTCTTTACGGACCGCCAGGCTGCGGCAAGACCCTGCTGGCAAAGGCAGTTGCCAACGAGTCGGACGCGAATTTCTACGTCATATCTGGACCAGAGATCATGTCGAAGTTCTACGGCGAATCAGAAGCTCGTCTGCGAGAGATCTTCCAGAAAGCCCAGGAGACTGCTCCTAGCATCATATTCATCGACGAAATGGACGCCATCGCACCAAAGAGAGAGGAAGTGACGGGAGAAGTTGAACGACGGGTCGTCGCGCAACTCCTTTCTTTGATGGACGGAATGGGTGCTCGTGGGAACATCATTGTCATCGGAGCTACGAACAGGCCGAACGCTATCGATCCTGCTCTCCGACGGCCTGGACGATTTGACCGGGAGATTGAGATCGGGGTCCCGGACAAGATGGGACGGTACGAGGTTCTCCAGATTCACACGCGAACGATGCCTCTAGCGTCTGACGTTGGTCTCCCGAGATTGTCGGACATATGTCATGGTTACACTGGAGCTGACATTTCCGCTTTGTGCCGCGAGGCGGCTATGAAGGCGCTCCGACGCTATCTTCCGGAAATAAACCTCGAAGAAGAACGAGTACCTAGTGGTATACTGGAGAAGATGGAGGTTAACCTTGAGGATTTCATGAACGCTTACCGAGAGATCACTCCGACGGCGATGAGGGAGGTGTACATCGAGGTGCCGACAGTCCACTGGAGTGATGTGGGTGGATTGACCGAGGTCAAACAGCAATTGCAGGAGGCTGTCGAGTGGCCGTTGAAGAAGCCTGAAGTGTTCAAGAGGGTTGGAATTCGCGCTCCCAAGGGGATTTTGCTCTTCGGACCGCCCGGTTGTGGGAAGACCATGCTAGCCCGATCGGTAGCGACCGAGAGCGAAGCGAACTTCATCTCTATCAAGGGTCCCGAGCTCTTCAGCAAATGGGTCGGAGAATCTGAAAAGGCGATACGTGAAGTCTTCCGGAAAGGAAGAACGGCAGCACCGAGCATCATCTTTTTCGACGAGCTAGACTCGGTTGTTCCGAGACGAGGAACCGGCTTCGGTGACAGCGGAGTATCGGAGCGAGTCATAAGCCAACTACTCACAGAGCTTGACGGAATAGAATCGTTAGAGAACGTTGTAGTAATTGGCGCTACAAACAGGCCTGACATTATTGATCCGGCAATCTTGCGCCCTGGAAGATTCGACAGGCTGATCTTCGTCCCAGCGCCCGACCACGCGACGAGGATGCAGATTCTGAAGATCCACTGCACAAACATGCCATTATCCCAAGATGTCGACCTTGACCATGTGGCATCCCAAACGGGAGGCTACTCTGGTGCGGATCTCGAAGCTGTCGTTCGCGAGGCTGGACTCGTATCTCTTCGTCGCGATATTGAATCCAAGAATGTCACACGGGAAGATTTCAGGGATGCGCTGGAAAGGATCAAACCCTCAGTCACTCCGGACATGGAGAACTGGTACCAGGGATTCGGCAAGCGGTTCAAGAAAGAAAGAGCTCCGGTCCCGATTACTTAGAAGAAGCAGAGAACCGGGGCGGCCTGGCGAAATGCACGCTTGAACAATATCTGGAGTCCGAGGCCAATGTCCCTCGCAATCGTAGAGATCGTTGAGAAGAAGGGGCCTCTCACAGACCTTGATCTGCACAAGGAACTGAAAGCTAGCTTCGGAGAGGTAAGCTTTCGCGAGCTGAACAAGAATCTCATGAAACTAGAACTCGGCGGAGTCCTGAGGGTCTCGAGGCTGATGAAAAACAAGCGCCAGGTAGAGTTAGCAGGAAAATTCTAGTGAGAACTATATATCCAGCCTGAATCGGCACGATTGCAGTTGACAGAAATGGCAGACTATCCAGCTGAACCAGTAAAAGTAGAGGACTCGACGTTCGACCAGTTTGTCCAGAAATACTCTCTGACTCTCATCGACTGCTGGGCGCCATGGTGCGGTCCCTGTCGTATTGTCGGTCCGATCGTTGATGCGTTGGCGAAGGAGTATTCCGGAAAGGTAGTGTTCGGGAAGCTAAACACGGATGAGAATCCGGCCGTCTCAGGCCGGTTCGGCATAATGGCGATCCCTACAATGCTTGTTGTCAAGCAGGGTAAGCTCGTTGATCAAATTGTCGGTGCTGTTCCGAAGGCGAAGATTGAGGCCGTTCTGAAAAAGTACATGTAAACGGGTTTTCTGCTATTCTCTCCGATTCGGCGTGCTTGGTATAGACATCCCTTACTTGCAAACGTAAGTCTATATTCTAGCCGCTAATTCTATGCTGTATAGAGGAACCTAGATTTGTCTCAAATGATGGAAGCTCGTAAGGTCCAGAAAGTCGGTTACTCCACCCTGATTGTCTCGTTACCTAAGGACTGGGTCGAACAGGTTAGTCTCAAGCAGGGGGACATTGTTACTTTCAGACGAGAGTCTGACGGTGGAATAACCGTCTATCCAGGATTAACCCGTGAACGGGAAAACTTCCGGTATGTCATTAACGCGGACATTTGTGATGCTCCGAACCTTCTCACCAGGATCATCACCGCGAACTATCTAACAGGGCATGATACGGTCCAGATTATTGCAAAGAAAGAGCTCTCCCAGCGTCACCTAGAAGAGGTTCGAGCGGTTAGCCGGCGGTTGACTGGGTTAGGGATTGTGGAGCAGAGTTTGAAGTCGGTTACATTGCAGAGTTTTGTTGATCCGACAAAGTTCCCGATCTACGGCTTGATGCGGCGGTTGCAGATTATTCTCAGCTCGATGCTGGAGACCGCTGTGAAAGCGGTCGTGGAGGGAAGACCGAATCTAGCGGACGAGGTTTTGCACATGGAGGAGGAAGCTGATCGTATCTACTGGATGATTATCCGACAGTTGCTTCTGGCGGTTCTGGATCGACGGGTGGCGAAAGAGGTCGGCATCGACGGGCCGATGCACGTTGTAGGAAACAGGGTTATCGCGAAGAGTCTCGAGCAAATGGGCGATCTCGCCTCGCACATCGCTCAGGAGGCGTTGAGGCTGAAGGGGAACGCTAAGAGTGTGGATCCGAAGCTTACCAAGGGTATTCTCGACTACAGCGATAAGGTGCGCTTGCTGATCGAGGACTCGTTCAACGCACTGATGAAGGGCGATCTGAAAAAGTCGAACGATTGTATCGAACGGGTCGCGAGCTGCGAGCAGGTTGAGAGGCAGCTGACGGAGAGCGTCATGCGCAGCGTCAAAGAGGTCAACCTTGCTGTCGGATTACGGTCGATCGTCTGGGACGTTGGACAGATGGCCAAGTATTCTGAAGCGATTGCCGAGGTCGCGATCAACAGGCACCTGGAAGCGCCCAGCGACTTTTGCGCCTGGGAAAAAGCATAGCACCTCAACAGTACTTTCACTAAGGGAGCAGCGCGAGACTCGAGTAGGCCGCCGGGCCCCCATGAAAATCGCTTTTCGATCCTAAAACCGGTTTCAAAACCGCTTCAAGAACTGGTTTCAAAAACCCGTTCTAAAAACCGGATCTCAAGAAGGGTCTCGCGTTTCGATCCTAGACTGATTCCAAAAAGCGTGTTTTTCGCCTGTCGGTCTTCGTCTTGTGAATCTCGTGCTTGGAATACTTTCAGGAGCATCCCGCCGGGGGGGACCGCTCATGGCACGCGAGATGCGCAGGGATCCAATTTTTTCTGACTACCGTTTCTGTCTGGCTGTGATTTCGGGATTGTTTCTCTGACACGGGTTCATTGACAGCTTGTCATGCCTCTTTCTTTCCCCGTATATTCCCCTATGGGATAAGCGTGGAAAATCATGATCCAGAAATCGTGGGCTTGGATTCGGAATCAGGGCTGACAATGGGCGATTTTTTCGTCCTATACAAGAAGTCGGACTCGGTGGAAGAGGGTCTAGTCTAGCCTAGCGCTTTCCCAACCGACAGAGTGTCAGGTTGATTTCTATGTCTTGACGCCCTTTTTCATGGGATAGAGGCTGCTGTACGCTTGGCCTTTCAGGGCATTTCCCTCGGACCAGTCCGGCTTCTCCACGCTGTCGAACGTCCCTTCCTCACGTAACCTTCGAGGGAGGACATGGTTTGCAACAACCGCCTCTTTCAACAATGCAAGACGATCTCGCAGAGAGTCAGTATACGAGAAGTCAAGCCTCTGAGAATATTCCTTGAACATCTCAACAACTGTCCTGTGTACTATGACCCTGGAGGAGGTTCCTAGGGTGCTGGTTAACGCCTGCACAACGCCATCGAACCTGTTGGAAATCTCTTCCTTCTTGATTCCACTCCGTCCTAGGAGATCGTATACGGATGCCTGTACTCTGGGTCCCAGCGTTTCCAGTAGGACTTTTCCGAAACAGTACCCGAGAGTCTCATAGAAACTCTCCACTAGAGAAGACCGCAAAAGATCCTCCTCGTCCAACGGCCCCTAGTCGAAGGCAATCGAATACGGATATTGTAACCCGTCATAGCGAAGCGATCAGATAATATGTGTAACGAAGCCGGCCTCCTTCTGAAATCCTTAGGCGCGAACGTCTCGACTGATTGATTCTCTCGAAAATCTGGCTCTCCAGTGCAAGATTGGAAGAATCCTGTCCACGAAGATCGAAACCGGGGTTACAACCAGTTCATGTCTCAGCTATCACGCCAGCAATGTGAAAACATGATGAGCATGGCAATGGGAACGCGCGAGTCCAGTTCAGCTAATGCTCACGGTAATCTCTGGACCGGTCAGAAGTCGGGCGCAAAATCGAATTCTGCAGTGGAGGAAGCGTTCTCGTCTTTGCTCACGGGTATCGTCTGCGATGCTCTTGCTAACGCATTGGGCCGCTATGTCCTTGATATTCTGGCGTCGAAGGGGTTGCTTGACGACTCGGACAACCCGAAGGAATTTGACAGGGGATTACAGTCACTATTCGGTAACGGGGCATCTGTTCTCGAAAGGATCGTCGTCAAAGATCTCTACCGAAAACTGAGCATATCCTACAACTCGGACGCCCGATTCGACTATGAGAAGTCGCTGGAAACAGCGAAAGAAGTCTGTTTCGTGGAGAGCAGGCCGAAATGAGCGGCGGGGAAATCCTTTCGACACTGCTCGCGTCAGAGGTCAGAGGAGACCTCCTCATCCTCTTCCACAAGAACCCGGGACTTATTGACACAGTCGACGGAATAGCACGTAGAATCGGGAGAACAACCATCACGGTCATCTCCGACCTCAGAGAACTCCTGCAATTGGGGCTTCTAAAGCAAAAGAGGATTGGAGCCTCTGAAGTCGTGTTCCTGGACCGCGCAAGGGACCGTGAAATCCTAGAGTCGGTGGCGAACCACCTCAAGACAGTCCAGATAGGTGTAGCGAAATGAGCACACCACGACCCAAGACCGGATCCTCGGAGTTCGACCAATTGTTTTCCAGTAGAATAGCGGAAGGTGGTCGGGTAAAGACTGGAATTGTCGAGCTTGACGAGATGCTTAGAGGAGGGTTCATGCCGGGTGACGCTGTCATGCTCGCGGGAAGCGCAGGCACGGGAAAGACAACCCTGGCTCTGCAATACCTTGTCAACGGAGTGAAGCGTGGAGAGCCTGGGATCTATGTAACCTTCGAAGAGCTCCCTGACCAGATCTATAGGGATGCGAAGAACTTCGGGTGGGACCTCCGTAAAATGGAAGAGGAGGACAAGTTCCGCGTAATCTGCACATCCCCAAGTCTCGTGTTAGAGTCCGGAGACGGTAGTTTGCTGGACGATGTCCTTCGGGATATTCAGCCTCGACGGCTCGTCATCGACTCGCTCAGTCATCTAGAGATGTTTGTGAAGAGAGATGACATGAGAATGGAAGCCTACCGGATCGTCAGGTATCTCAAGACCCATGGAGTCAGTTCCATTTTGCTGTGGGAGTCACCTCAGATAAGCGGAGGAGCCTTCAGCGTAACCGATGTAGGGCTCAGCTTCCTAGTCGATTGTATTCTCGCACTCAAACCCGTAGAGATCGAGTCATCGCTACGCAAAGCCCTTGTGATTCTGAAAATGCGGGGAAGCGATCATGACAAGAGGTTTAGAGAATACGAAATAACACCGGCAGGCATCAAGATAGAGTCAGCCTTCTCAAACTACGAAGGAATCATCAGCGGTTCGCCGAGAAAGGTCGCATCAGAGAAGTTCATGGAACTGTTCCGCGGAGCCTCAGAGAAACAGAAGAAGGCGTAGATTGAATGCTTGATCCTATTGTAATTCCGACTCTTTATTTCATCAGCGTCGTCGAACTCATACTGCAGGCGGGTGTGTTCTTCTACGCCTACCGAGTGACAAAACTAACAGGGTCATTCCGGGCCTGGACTCTCATCATAGCCGCGTTCGCTCTACTAACCGTCAGAAACGTAGTGTCTCTCCTTTTCGAGCTCATGCTCCCTACTGATCAGATTTCCACCCTCATAGAATCGGTCGGAGTCACGACGACAATCCTCAGTTCAGCCGTGAACCTTGTAGCGGGAGTAGCACTGTTCCTTGGAATGTTCGGTCTTGTCAAACGATTCCAAAACCAACCTAAAACTCCTTAGAAGGACCGCTCCTCCCGAGGCCGAAGCGGCCCTCCGATTCGTGGAACTTTTCAAGAAAGCCGCGAAGGCACGCAATCCATCAACTCATATTGAAGAAAAGCTGGCGAGCGAAGATAGTCCCTGAAGATTGTCAATACGCTCGGTGATGCTCGGAAGACTCGCAAGGCGACGACCGCCTCTCCCGCTTTTCAATCTGTCAATGTCGTCAAGACCCATCATGTCGATCTTCTTCATAACCTGTAGCAGCGCGTCCTTTCCTATTACAGAAGATGTCTGAGAATCGGCTTCTAGTCTTGCTCTCTTCAGGTCGGCATTATAGCGCCTACCCCCGAGAATTGCCAGCGGGAAGAGGAGTACAGGGTAGAGGAAGATAATCCATGACATTTGCAAGAGGATGGCAGCGGTTATCGTCCCTCCTAGAGAGACTATCAGCGGTAGCCCGGTTAGCAGGAACGTGGTGCCCCTCATTGACCGTCTTATCTTCTTCTCGAACACGAGCGAGGAAGCGATTATGGGCCGCCATTCTTCGACGGTCAGTTTCCCCATCATACGTGCCGGCAGTATCATTGAATGACGAAGAAACATGCACCAATCGGAAGGTACGGAGCGAGTGCTGCGGCCGGCTGGTATCCATTCCATCCATCGAATATCCCTGAGGTTGAGCCCTGGAAGATCGAGCTGCTGGCCGAGACTACTAGCCACCTCTAGGAGTCTAGCATCATCCGGACTTGACGGTAGGGGTCTTCGAAACCGGCTCAAGGCTCTGACACCTGCCTTTGACTAGACGAGCTTTAAAGGTCGATCTGAAAACCGGCAGAAATCATGAAGTATTATGACGAAGAGAAGATGGTCGATATTCAGAAGACGTTCGATGCGGAGGTTCTGACATGGAAAGGAGTGACCTCCAAACCAATGATGGGTTGTCTCTGCTACTTCTACAATCGAAAATTTATCGGTTTCCTCGTAACAAACGGCGTCGTTCTGATGAAGCTCTCGGAAAAAGACCAGAAAGAAGTCAAGGCGAAATTCGGCGGGAAGCCATTCGAAATGACCGGTCAAACAGGCAGGCTCTGGGTAACGCCGTTGAAGGGTCCTAGAGATGTAAGATCCGTTATGCCCTTCGTTAGGAAGAGATACGAAGCGGCCCTCACGACCCCTGAAAAGACCTAGTTCCTGATCCAGGAGACAACCAGGTGATGATGGGATTATGGTTGTGCGCTACCTAACGGGGACAACAAGAATTGCGGTCAATTGCGTACTCACCTGAAATGTGTAAATCCATAATACTTGTTGGGCAGGTGGCAAGTCATGCGCCGTAGCAAGGCTGGGTTACGCTTGCACCAGGTGCTGTTGCAAGTGAAGGATGTACAACGATCTAGGGACTTCTACACCAGGAAAGTGGGCTTCCATCTACTGTACGACTTTTCTCCCGAATACGTTGCCGTTTATCACCCCGAACAGGCTTCAGATAGGCTTACACCCGTTTCCAAGGGGGAGTCGTCGACCTGGGATTGGGGAACGAACTGCCGGGATAGAGTTTGAAGTCGATAACGTTGACTTCTGGTACCGAACCCTAAGAAAGCGAGGAGTAAAGTTCAGCGAAAAACCGAAGGATTCCTGGGGAGAACGGGAAGCGCGTTTCACAGACCCCGATGGCTACCGCCTAGCGATATCGAGCCCAGCCAAGAAATCCTCAAAATGAAATCAGTTCGGCCACGACACAGCAATGCGCTGAAGATAATTCGGCTAGATTAGCCTGGTCTCGCCCAGACCCTGAGAAAGTGCTTCTTTCCGAAGAGGGTGGCAAGAGCGAGAGCAAAGGCCCAAGAGACACCTCCAGCAATTTCTACTATTGTGATCAGAGGCCGATCTAGATAGAGAACTCCAGCCATACCGAGAAGGATCGACAACAGGGTTAGAATATCCGCTCGGTCCAATATCCTGAACTCGCGTGTCCCGTCCCGGAAAGCTGCGTTAATGGTTCCCCCGAAAATGGCCGAACCAAACAATGCCAGTAAGAAAATTGAGAGCAGATCGTTGTAAGGGACTCTCAACAGCAAGAGGCCTGCCTCATCAATACAAAGCCCTGCTCCTATTCCAAACATCAAGGCCGCGTCCCATCTTACCCTCTGCCTCTTGGTAACCGCCAGAAAACTAGTGGCGAGCAAGAGCATTGCCAGACCATAGTAGAAGTGGTGTAGTTGAAACACGTCAGACGAGCGAATTGGACAAGAAAGGCCACATCTGAGATAAGATTCAAGGGAAACATACTCCCAGACACGAGCCACTAGGAGCGCGCTACAGAAACCTGTGGTGGCGAAGCAGAAACCAACAGGCCCGCCAAGGCCCAGAGAGGCCAAGTGACTAACCGAAATGAACTCCGTTCGGCTGCAATTTAGCTTATCTGAATTTCTAGGTGAGTGGCTAAAACTGGAGCGATCTGGGTCTTCTTACTTGGTCGTCTGATGTCTGATCTGGGCTAGCTCTTTCTCGACTGCGACGATTCTTTTGGGACAGCTGGGACAGAAAGAGGGAAGCATTGCGTAGATGTTGGCGTTCAGTTGGAGAAAGGGTTGAATCATTTGATTCACAGCTGCGGCCCCGGGATCTGTTGGATAGACTTTCGAACGCTGCTCCATGTCCTTCATGTTCTCACCCATAACAGTCAGAACGGGGCATTCGCCGAGACCATAGACGCAAGAGTTGTCGGACTTCTCCAAAGCTGATCATGGCAATCTCGAAATAGCTTGATTAATACTTGTGCCCACGCGAACAATTGGACAGGTCAGCATGAGAGCTTCCGGAAGAGTGGTGATAATCGACGCCAGTTCTTCAGGAGCTTCTGGAGACAAATTCCTAGGCGCTCTTATCGATCTTGGTGGGAGCCCGAAGAGTCTGGATAAAGTCGCCAGGGCAGTGGAAGAGAATCTTACGGGCGCGAGTCATGTTCATGTCAAGACGAGCATGGTCGAGCGAGGAGAAATCAGGGGACAGCTGGTCGAAGTAAGATCTGAGGAGAAGGTTTCGAAGAGAAAGGCCAGCGATCTTCAATCATCTGCTCTAAGGTGCGGGAAAGCATTGGGTCTCTCTGATTGGGGAACGTCTTTTGTCAAATCCGTCTTGGATACTCTATCCTCAGCTGAGTCCCGGGTCCACGGCCACTCCGCGAAAGAGGTAGAGCTTCATGAGCTCGGGTCTGCAGACACTCTCGTGGACATTCTCGGCGTCGCATACCTCGCAGATGAACTCGAACTATCTGGAGCTAGATGGTGGTGCGGACCGATTGGCGTCGGAACCGGAGTAACGGAGTTCTCTGGGCGAGCCTATCCGAATCCAGCGCCCGCTGTCGCCGAGATCCTAAGATCCCACAAGTTTCCAATGAAAACAAGCAATATCCAATTCGAACTGACGACACCTACAGGCGGTGCAATCGCAGTAAGTCTGGTAGGCAGTGAAACAGGGGAGGTTCCGATAATTACGCCTCACAAGATCGGATACGGCGCAGGATCGAAGGATCTTGACCAGGTGGCTAATGTTCTCCGTCTCACCGTGGGCGAGCTCTTTGAGACTGAACATTCACACGATGAAGTAGTCGTCCTGGAGACAAACCTGGACGACGTTTCCGGCGAAGTTATTGGACGGGCAGTTGAGAGACTGATGGAAGCAGGAGCCCGAGACGTATCAATCACTCCGTTGTTCATGAAGAAGAACCGGCCCGGCCAACTGATCTCTGTCATAACAGACAAGGCAAAGAGCGAACGACTAGCTGAGTTGCTGATGGAAGAAACCGGGACTCTTGGAGTACGAGAAATGCCGGTTTCTAGACACATCAGCAGAAGGTCCAGTGGCACCTTGGAGCTGGAAGTCGTAGGAAGGAAGTTTCAGGTCAAAGTAAAGAGGGCGCTTACAACGACGGGTCATGCGCAAGGAGGCAAAGTGGAGTACGAAGACCTTCGAAGAATATCCAATGAAACTGGACTAAGTTTGAGAGAGCTGCAACAGATCGTTAAGACCCGAGTTATTGCGCGCGACAGCTAGACACATGTGATAGAGAGAAATGCAGATTCGCAAGAACAGATTCGACACGAGAATGATTACACTTACCGCGTCTCTTACTGCACTCTATGTGATTCCACGAACTATCATTCTTGATCGACTTATCGGGATAAACGGTGCTATTACGTTCAGTGGGATCATAACGCCGGTTCTGGGCGTCTTCCTCGCTCCATCCTACGGCATATTCGCCGTGTTTCTGGGGACAATGATTGCCGCCTTCATTCCAGGTTCAGCCGGGACCCTGAAATTCGGTGGACTCGATTTTCTCGGTGGAGCGCTGAACGTGGCGCTCATCAGCTTTCTCGTGCGCGGTAGACGGACGGAAGCGACCTTCATGTACCTAGCTTCTTTGGGTCTCTTCGTTATCAATCCAAACACCGAGATTTTCGTTGGCAGTAACTTTCCGAGTCTGCCGATTCCTTTCCAGTGGTTTAGTCTCCCCAGTCCGCCTATTCCATATCTCTGGCTCCACCTCGTCGCGCTCGCGTTGTTGGTGTCTCCTTTAACGCGGAACCTAGGGGACCGGTTCAGTTTTGGATCGCGTAGAGACTTGGCCAAAGCGGTGCTGGTAGTTGCGTTCATCGGGACGATGATCGAACACGTCACCGGAGGGCTTCTCTTCGCCAGTCTCTTTGGAAGCGTCGCTTTGCGTTCTTGGCCGTTCATCTTCCTCGTCTATCCAATCGAACGAGCGGTCCTCGTGTTGGGAGCCGTAGTAGTTTGCACGCCGTTGTTGCTTGCGAGCCGAGATCTGATCGCGAGATTTCGCTCGCAGGAGGCTTCGCAAGTCACGCGCAATTAGCCAATTAGGACGCCAAGACTTCTCGCTTGGGTTCCCGTCTACCTGTTCTTCTATGAGTTCCCGTGGGAGATGCTCTAGCTGTTTTTCGGGAGTTGGCCCTCTGCGATCGCATAGCTTCCTGCTTGACTAGCTCAGAGAACCTGTCCGCTCCCGTTGCGATGGAAGCCAGGGCGAGACTTGTGGTTTTGGCGGCGACGGTTCCGAATGCTGCTGCCAGTTTTAGTCCTGAGGCGAATGCGGCGAGAGCGAGGTCTTCAGCTGCCTTGATGGAGTCTTTGGACGGCGAGATTTCATGGTTGCCCTGAGAATCGCTATTTGATCTTACACGTGTTCTTGGTGCGACCTTGCGAGACTTTCTCGGGGCCAAAAGATGGTCGCAAGGTTATTTGATTTCTATTCTTATTTAAGATGCCGGGGAGACTATTCTGGTTTCGGCTTGTCCTCCTTCTTCTTTCCCGAGAACAAGTGGGATAGTCGGCAAGCCTTCGGATGGACTTGTCGGTTGTGTTCGTCCCGCTCCTGAGCGGAGTTGAAGGTCTCGCCACACAGACGGCACTTGAATTTCTTCTCTGTCAAGACACTTCCTCGCGTGTATCCTCTCCGATTCCTAAGAGCTCTGAGTTCCCGTTCTATATGGAGATCGGATTCGGCGCGATAACTGTGGATAGACGGAGTTAGAAGACGAGTACCGTCTATCCGAGTCGTGGGTTGCAGATCAGAAATGAATTCCCCGAACGGCTACTGCGGGCTGTGTAAAAAATGGCCTCAGATACCAAAAATAGGCAGACGTGGGATGAACAAGAAGATTCCGCAAGAAACATTACCCGGCCAAACCAGCTAAAACTGTCAAGAGTCTTCCGGTTCGACGACCCGCAAACAGGAGCTCCACAAATCTCAGACTTTCCAGATTCTAATCCTACAGGGGATACTCCTCTGGAAATCCGGATGAAGCACTTCACGGAGATCGAGAACTTCACTTTTCTCGCGCATGTTCTCGGACACGAGCTTGGGGGAACGACTCCCAGGCCGATTCGGACAGTAACGGATCTGCAAGTTCCCGATGAGGAGTTTCAAAGCTTCGTCAACCAAGCCAAAACAGTCAATGTGACAGACGAGGAACTTGCAGACTCAGTGCTCGACGTAGGAATTAACTGGGAGCACTTTGTTGCTTCAACAGATAACGAGCTTCTCCCTGATCATCCACTGAAGATATCCGATGTTCTAATGCAGGAGAAGATTGACTCCCTCGACGTCATCACAGAAGCACTTGTCAGGGAGATCAATCTACGCAGCATCGAGAAGCAAACGGGAACGAAGACCAGGAAGAGCCACGAATAACACGGGATTCCAGGCAAAATAGTCTGGATCCTTATCCTCTTCATTCTTTGTCCGGAAACGCCATTATCCGCTAACACGGGTCTTATCGTGTGAAGCGGGCAGAAGGCAGAGAAGGGGACCTGCTACTGAGGGCGGAAGGTTGGGATGGAGCGGGACTGCGCTGACGTGGTATGTGTTTTACGGTTCCGAGTGGAGTCTCGCGTGGCCTCGGCTGGACTCGTATTTTGGATTAAAACTAAATAGTCGAGCGCTTAGTCGAGAAAGATAAACACGGGGATTGATGGATAAGCATTGGCTATACCGAAACCTGCATCATCTGTTGAATCGGAAATCTTTGACCTGTTCAAGGAGTTCGATCCGTCTGGAGCCTACATCAACGGGCTCAACGAGTATGTCGGCAAAATATTCATTCCTTCGAAGAGGAATCTCGAGAAGTTTTCGCGACGTGTTGACGAGCTTCGGCTGAAGGCTGAGAACAAGTCCCAGCTCAAGTTCCTGGAGTCGGCCGCCGCATGGGCGGGTCTTGTCGAGCCTCATATGGTCCCCGAGTCAGTGTTGAACGCGTATTTTGGCTACATGATCAAAGAAGGCATCATCGACAGCCACATGAAGGCGCTGACCAGGAACGGGATCAAGGCTCTAGAGACAGCAACGGTTGAGTCGGCGGGTAGAAACTGGCCTACAGGACTTCGTTTGCTCACGTTGATACGTTGCGATGGTCTCCAGGAGATAATTAGAACTATCAAGAAAGAAACTTCGGATAAGCAGTTGAAGGAGGGGCTGGATGATCTTTCTCAGGTGACTAGGAAGTATGCTTCGATTTTCCGGGTGAAGGGTTTCAAGAACCAGGGTTTTGACGAGGTCTACAAGATCATCAAAAGAGAGGGCGCGGATCTCGGCCGGAAAGAGATCTATGCTCAAGCCTTGCAACGTCTCTGGGACTATTCAGAGACGCCTGGCGAGCTTGAAGAGAAGGGTCTCAAGTATCTAGATCGAGAACTCCCGAAGTTCCAGCGGATGACGGCTCGGCTGGCGAAGAAGTACGGTGTTTCTGCGAATGCGGAGAAAGTGTCCCAGGCGATCAAGGCCAAGAGAGCGGTCAAGGTAAACGAGATCATACCGTACCTCGCACAACTTCGAAAAATAGTCGTGAAGGTTGCGAACAAGAGTATTGTCAAAGTGAATCCGCACTATGATGCGAAGGTGATCGAGACACCATCGTATCTGACGGCAATATTTCCGAGCGGCGGCGCGTTCTTCTTTGATACTCTGACGAACAAGCCGCAGCAGTTGTTCATCTGTACGACGGACCCGCGTCGCGATCCGAGCACGGCGCCAGGCGAGCTACTCAATCTACTGGTTCATGAGGAGTATGGGCACTGTGTTCACGCGTCCAACTCATCATTTGCGTATGGAGCGAAGCCGTCGCTGGTGGACATGATGTGGTCGCCGCTCGGAGGGGCCATTTCTGAGGGTATATCGTTCCAGCGAGAGATTGAGTTTCAGGATGTGATGGACAAGATGAAGACGAGAAAGGGTCTCAGTTCTGACGAGAAGGCCTTGGTGAACTTCTACGAGAAGCACGGTGGATTCGATGCTATTGCGGAGGAGTACGAGTTCTACACGTGGATGTGGCGTATTGTACGGTTTCTCCGGATCATCGGTGATTCGAGGATTAACTCTGGGAAACAGGATCTTGTGGATTTCATAGAATGGGCGAGTAAGAAGACAGGCTTGTCAAAGAGCATGGTCTACCACCAGCTCTTCCCAGCGCACCAGGGAAACGGTCCAGGATACGCGTCCACATACGCCATAGTAGGGGAGAGCATACGAGAGATACAGAATAAGGCTGTGAGGAACGGGAAGAAGCTGCTGGATTTCAACACTTACGCGTGCAGCATGGGCTTTCCAGCACGGACAATCTTTGAGGATAAACTCCGCGCCTTCGCCACAAAATAAAACAAACAGGGCACTGGTGCCACGAGAGTCAGCTTACTTTCGGTGACCAGTCCGAACTCTCTACTCTTGCCTCGCGAGGTGCGCTGTGCAATACCCCCTTCCCTCTTCGCGGAGCTAACTTGTTGTCAGGCACCGATTGCCGGCGATTCTGCCGATTCAGGGCGCAATCCAGGCATAACTGAAAAGGCGAAAAGACGGGAAAGCTAGGACCCATCACGAACGAATCCAAGGGCAAAATAGGGACCATCTTCCAGATGCATGATCAGGGCTGATAATGGGTGATTTCATGCAAAGGCGATTTGGGCGGCCACGAAGGGCGGGAGGCGGGAAAATCCGCCCCCGGGGGGGCAGAGATTAGTTAGCAGAAAAGAATAGTTAGCGAAAGGAAAAGTTACAGAAATGAAATGCTATCTCAATTTTTGGTACCCTGTGCTGTAGGCCCACTTTTCCGATTGAGCAGTAACTTTCGGGTCATTAGTGCGCAAGCGTAGATACAATTGATAAAGCTCGCACGCACATACGCTAATCCAATTTCTGACTTAAGCCATGCCAAAAGATCGGCATGTTTTGCCAAGGTCTTTCCCTGCTTCGCCGAGCCTTTTTGATGGCTAATTTCCAAAAGTCCTCTGGGGCGTCTTTCCCCTCTTAGCCTGGATGTTGTAGCAATCTGCCAAGTCAATTGGCTAATTCAAACTTGGGTTCTTGACAGAAACCGATCGATGCACGTTCAAGAGCGGGCTCTTGAGCACATCCATCCAATTTCGAATGCTTGCTTTCTTTCCCAAGTGTACCTTAGTACATCAAAATATATCTGAATATTCTCAAGATTAAATACTCGGCAGATCGCCTGACAAACTGTCTTGAACGACACATGCGTTAACTCAACGCGGGTAGAATTACTAATTCTCTCCTTTATCGCGGATGGCACATCATGAACAATCGCATTCACATAGGAAAGGCTGCGATCCTTCTGGCTGGTTTATTCCTCTCGGTTCTAGGCACAGCAATGGTTGGTGGGGGCATAAGACCCGTGTCTGCTTCACCTTCCAGCGGAACCTACTTCGATCATGTCGTGATCATTATGATGGAGGACCATGGCATCAACAACATCTGCGCTCGGAGTCCACCGCCATGCTTGAGCACAAACGGAGACCCCTACGCTGCCGGCCTCGCCAACAGCTACGGGATAGGTTCCCAGTATCTCGGAGTTTCCCACTTCAGCCAGGCTGACTACATAGCCACTCTCGGAGGAGACATCAACGGCTGTGTCGCCTACCCCTGCCAAGCATCAGCAAACGCGAACTTGGTGGACCGGTTTGAAGCCGCAGGATTAACCTGGAAAGGCTACATGGAGAACCAGGCACCTTCAAGCGGTTGCGACACTGGCTACAATGAGCCATATACTCCAGAACACAACCCCTTCGTCTTCTTCACCGACATCACAAGTAATCCGGCCCGATGTTCTAATCTCGTCATGGCAAACCCGACAACTTGCTCTGTCACAGATTGTGTATTGATTAACGACTTGAATTCGGCGGCGGCGCCGAATTTCATGTGGCTCACCCCGAATAATTGCAACAACATGCACGGCGTCACCGGCATCTGTGCCACCTCGATCCCGTTAGGAGACAACTATCTCAGCGGTCTCGTGCCGAATATTCTCAACAGCCGGACCTTCACAACACAACGCTCTGCACTGTTCCTCGTCTTCGACGAGGGCAATGGGTACTGCCCCCTCAATGGTAGTTCTGAGGACTGCGTCTATGCAGTTTGGGCAGGACCAGGGACAAAGACTAGTTTTGTCACGAGTAACCTCTACAACCACTACTCGTTCACAAAGACTGTAGAAGTCAACTGGAACCTCGCTAGCTTGGCAACTAACGACGCCTCAGCTACTCCTATGGCCGAATTCTTCACCACCAATCCACTCTCCACCAGCTTTGCATTCAGTCCGTCTTCCCCCGTTCCCGGCCAGAGTGTAACTTTCACTGGCACGGCGTCGGGAGGCTCTTCTCCCTACATGTTCAACTGGACTTTCGGAGACGGAAGCTCGGCAACAGGAAACCCGGTGACTCATGTCTATTCGGCAGGCGGATCCTATGCCGTTACCCTGACGACAAGTGATTCTGCGGGTCACACCGCTTCTGTCTCGAACAGTATCACGGTGTCGACGTTCGACTTCAAACTCGTTGCTAAGCCGTACCTTCTGACGGTTCAGCGGGGCCAGAACAGCCAGTCCGCGATTGCTGTCACAGGCCTTGGAGGATTCAAGGGAACAGTCGCTCTAACGGCCTTTGTCTCTCCCCAAGGATTGGCTGTCTCGATGCAAAACCCGTCCGTGACGTTGAACGTCGGCCAAACGGTCAACGACAATCTAAAAATCGTTGCGAGCAAGACGGTGCCAACCGGGATCTACATTGCGACCGTGACAGGGACCAGCGGGTCTCTGGTCCACGCGTTGAATGTGACAGTGCGAGTGCCGGACTTTAACATGACGGCCAACCCTGTTACCTTGAATATCTCCCCAGGATCCTCGGGGACCTCCCAGATCCTGTTCCAGAGCCTCTACACATTCCAAGGAGGAATATCCACCACGGTATCCGTGAGCCCTGCTGGACCTAAAGCGACTCTGAACCCGAACAATCCAAGTCTCACCGTAAACGGGACGAAGAGTTCAGTTCTCTCCGTTCAGGTACCGTCTAACCAGGCCTCAGGCGTTTACAACGTGACGATCAAGGCGACCAGTGGCTCGCTACTGCACTTGGTCGTTGTCCAGGTTCACGTGGGCCAGCACACGACTGCAACCGTTGTTAATTGCTCTCCTTCCTCTGTGATCGTGAACCAGGCTTCCACTTGCACCGCGACGGTGAGTGACACATCGACGATCTCCCCAACCACCCCGACGGGTACTGTCACATTTGCCGAGACTGGTCCTGCCGGCTCTTTCAGCTCGACTACATGCACTCTAGTGTCTGGTAGTTGCTCGGTTATTTTCACTCCTACTGCAGCAGGTTCCGCCCTGATCACCGGTGCGTACGGCGGTGACTCTGCTCATGCTGCTAGCACGAGTCCAGCGTTCAGCGTAACTGTGACCACTGTGCCACTTCATAACACAACAACGGCAGTTACCTGCGCCAGCCCAGTTCTGGTCAACCAGGGATCATTGTGCACGGCGACGGTGACAGACACTAACGCCAGCTCAACTACTCCAACGGGAATAGTCAGGTTCACTGAGACAGGTCCTGCTGGTTCGTTCAGCTCGACCTCTTGCTCTCTATCATCAGGTAGCTGCTCGGTCACGTTTACTCCGGCTGCAAGTGGCAATGCGTTAGTTACTGGCACGTATGGTGGCGACTCGTCGCATGGCGGGAGCACTAGCGCGGCCGCAAGTATCACGGTAGACCCACGGACGACTTCTACAGCTTTGGTCTGTTCGAGTCCAGTTTTTGTAAACCAGGCTTCATCTTGTACTGTGACAGTCTCTGACACGTCACCGGGAACAACGATCACTCCGTCGGGTAGCATCAATTTCACAGAGACCGGAGCTCCGGGATCTTTCAGCTCCGCGACCTGCGCTCTAGTTTCGGGCAGTTGTTCTGTTACCTTCACCGCAACAGCATCAGGCACTGCTACAATCGCAGGCGGATACGGCGGCGACACTGCTCACAGTGCGAGCACCAGCGCCGGAGCGAACGTGATGATCAATCAGCGTACTACTTCAAGCGTGGTCGTATGCACTAGCCCGGTTGTTGTAAACCAGACCTCCAATTGTTCGGCTACGATCACCGACTCCTCAAGTGGAGGCAGTGTTACTCCTAGCGGTTCTGTCAGTTTCGCTTCGAACTCGACAGGCGTATTCTCCCAGCCCAGCTGCTCACTGACAGCTTCAGGGACCGTTGGTGTTGCGAGTTGCTCGGTCAGCTACACGCCTAGTATAACCGGGTTCCACACGATAACCTCTAGCTATGCAGGAGATTCGTCGCACCTTGGCAGTAGCGGTAGCGAAACTGTAACGGTTGTCGGTGCGTCTCCGCAATCGGCCTATGCTCTTGTCGTCACCAACGACGGAAAGGTTTCCAGGCTTTACCCGAATGGCACGCTGACGCTGATTGGCCAGCCGGTAACGACTGCCTTGCGGTCGGTTGCTTGGAAGCCTGACGGGTCCTACGCGCTGATATCGGGAGACTTTGCGGTTCTTCTGAAGTACGATGGAACATCGCTTACGACTGTGTCAACCGGTATCTCGACCGGGTTCAATTTCTGGACTGTTTCCTGGAAGCCTGACGGGTCCTTTGCGCTGGTAGGTGGCACGTCGGGTATCCTGTTCAAGTACGATGGCGTCACGGTCACGACAATTCCTAACACGTCATCAACCATTCTTTCGATCAGCTGGAATCCGAGCGGTAGTTATGCGCTCTTGATAGGCAAGGTCGGGTTGGCGTTGACATATGATGGGACAACAGTCCGCTCGTTCGCGACCGGCACAACGTTCGACTTGGACGCGGCGGCGTGGAATCCGAATAGCGCGTACGCTTTGATAGGCGGGCTCAACCGGACGCTGTTACAGTTCGATGGGACACAGGTTGCCACGATCAACACGAGCATCATCTCACCCAACGCCGCTATCCGGGCGATCTCCTTCAACCCAACAGGCACCCTCGCACTTTTGGCCGGTGACAACGGAATGGTGCTCACTTACAACGGGTCAACATTGACCATGCTTCCGACTATAACTTCGAGCTGGCTCTACGGTATCAGCTGGTCCCCATCAGGCACAGCTTACATCGCGGGCGGAAGCGGCACCATACTGACCTACAACAACGGAACACTAACGAAACTCACGACTTTTCCCACTGGCACGTCGCAGTTCAGAGCAATTGGCTGGAAACCATAGAAGAATCCATCGCACATCCACGTCAGCTTAGTCTCGGTGGCAAGTACGGACTGTCCACTCACGCGACGGGAAGCTCGGTCGCTAATACCCCCTATTTTTCCTGGAACATTTCGTGTCTAGCGGTGATAATGGGCGAGACAGGCTAATCCGGGCATGGTCTGGGCTTGGGTCGGCCGGGAATTATTCGCGTTTACAGCGCGGATTATCCCACTTTAGAAGTAGGCCTGTTCAGATCCTGAATCAGGGCCGAAAATCGGCGATTTCATGTCCGTTATCTCTGGCCGCGAACAGTGTGGATGGGGAAAATCGAAGTCCCCGGGGAGGTCACTAGAAAAAAGAATGCTTAGAAAATAGTCAGCAATAGGGATTCCTGCCGGTAGCAATCACCGCGGGAAGAACGGAATGAGGCGGTTTATCCACGCCTCAGCCTTCCCCGTGGCGTCAAGAATGTCAAGGAGTTCCTTCTCACCGAGAACTGAGTGGATTGTCGGTCCGAGGTTGAACAAGACCTGCTGAAATGTTCTTCGAGAGTTTTTCGAAAGCTTGAGACATATCACTAGGCTGTCCCGACGACTGGACGAAAATCTGTCCAACCCATGCTTGTTCCACATCTCCTTTGGATTGAAAGCAGTTCGCCAGCTTATCCATTAGTCCTGTTGGAGTTACCTTTGGCCGACCCACCAGCACCTGTGAGCCTTTCGGAAGGGGAATATTTGTTGGACTGGCTGAAATCCAATCTTCTTCGATTTGTTTCAAGATGCTTCCGTCCAAGAGAGCTTTCACCTCCTCAGGCGAGAACGTCTTGACGAGCATATGTCCAGGATTCAGGCGAGTTTCGTGTTTCTTTCCCAGGACACTACAGTCTGTAGCAACATCTTGCAGTTGAGTTGGATGTATCCCGTCTCTCGATAGTACTCTTCGGGAATCACATCGGTCATTCGTTTGATTGAGGAATAGATAGCCACAACAGGCTCACCCTTGAACGCGAGTAATCTCATGGTAAACTTCGTTGTGGCTTCGAGCCGTTGAAAACCCTCCTTGAGCATCGACCCAGAATCGAGCCTCCCGAGGGTGACCACGTCTGAATTCAGGAACTCTCTGTAGAACTGTGAATCCGCTGGACCCTTCTTACCAAATGAAACGAGCAGTTCTTCGAGACGATTTTCTGGCGCGAAGGTCGGCGGGAGTTTCGGTTGGCTTATGAGTTGTTCCCCACCGTCGAAAAACTTCTCAAATACCTAATTTACCTACCTGTTTTGGTGCCAGCCAGATGAAGGAACTATTCGTAACGAACGTAGGATCGCACATGTGGCAGATGAATCATCCAGGATCAGACCTGGACCTTTTCGTTGCAGTCCTCGCTCCAACCAAGTCGATCCTTCGCGGCGAGTTTGACGATCAATCTAGGGTTGAATACTCCGGCCCAACTGATAGACAGTATCACGAGCTTGGTCGCATAGTAAATCAAGTTTTGAGGAACAACTGGAACTATCTGAGTGGAGTCATGAGTCCGATAGTCGTCAAAGACTGGTCCCGTCTATCGGAGCTGCACCGCCTTGCAGCGATGAACTACAGTAAGAGAGCCTATCATAGCATAAAGGGTCTTGCTGAGCACAATTATGAAAAGTATATCGTCAGCGAACGCGACGACAGCGCAAAACGATGCAACACGATTGCACGAACAATCATAATGGGCTGCAAACTACTGCGCGAAGGCGTCATCGAATATCGGCCCATAACTGGGACCTCGCCGAAGGATATCCCGAAATTCATCGATGAACTAGACTTAGCGCTGAAGGAGTCGCCTCTACCCGATGATCCGAAACATGAAGACGAGCTGCGCGAGTTCCTCTATGACGTCCGAGTCTCCTCTCTAGAGGAGGAACAAGACAAACGGCTCCGCTAGAAAGATGGCTTGTGAACGTTTTCCGCTCCTTTTCAGATTGGCGCGAGGGAACACTGGAAAGATGAAAAACGAGAAAATTGTTACAGAAAGAGAATTCTTAGTTTGCGTCCTGTCGCCACAGTAGATGGCTGTCGCCGAATTCATGCCAGAGGTACCGGTTCCGGATGGCCTCACCGTATGCTTTCTTGACCCGGTCGAGGCCCGCGATCGCGCTGAGCATCGCAAGATGGCTCGTTACAGGATCATGCAATCCTGTGAGGAGTCCATCGATAGCATGGATGCTGTTTCCGGGGTGAATGTAGAGGCCGGTTGCTCCAGAGATGGCGCGAAGGCCGTTTGGTGTCCAGGCGGTTTCGAGAGCACGGACGACTGTGGTTCCGACGGCGATGACGCGGCCGCCTCGGGCGTGCGTTGCGTTGACAGCGGTTGCGCTTGCTTCGGGGACCCGGAAGACCTCTGGGTAGAGAGCTTGGTGCTCCACTGTTTCATCTTCAATCTCTAGGCTCGAGACACCGGTGTGAAGGATTACTCCAACAATGCCGATGCCACGTGAGCGAAGCATGTCGCGGACATGTGCTGTGATGGGCCGTGCGGCACTTGGCATCTCGACACTTCCCGGGAAGCGGGAGAAGATGGTTTGATAGTTTGACATGGGATAGGCGGGAGCGTAATTGTAGTGAATGGGCTCGCCGTACTTGGCCATGAGACAGCTAGCTGGAGTGTCTAGGCGGACGAACCAGAGTCTCGGGATTCCAGGATACTGTTGGAGCAGGAGGGCTTTCGCCTCGCCGATCTGAATCATCTCGTGTTCCTTGAGGGGTAGCGGGCCGGGCCTTGATGGACTCCATCTTGGTTCCGCGAGCCAGAGGTCGTCTGCAAATCGTGTTGAGAGGTTGAGTCTGATGTTGCCTAGACGGCTTGCGGCTGGGAGGCTTGCGGGCAAGGTCGCGCTCTCGTTGACAACTAGCATGTCTCCAGGTTCTAGGAGCCCAGGCAGATCAGTGAACGTGTAGTGTATATCGCCGTCGGGTGTCGAGACCATTAGGCGGATGTCATCTCGGTCATGTCCACGCATCTCCGGGGGTGCGCTGGCGAAGAGATCGGTGGGACGGTCGAACATGAGTTCGGATCGGTTCAAGCTGGGATCTCCCAGAGTGTTCCTTGTGCCTGGTAGCGCATCCCGGTGATGCGTTCGGGGTCTTGGCTGACGAGCCATGCCCAGAATGGAAGCGTTACTTCTGGGAGGGGGCGGTCGGATATGTTCTCGCCGGGAAACGCGTCCTGATGCATCCGGGTCCGCATGTCACCGGGGTCGACGCTCACGACGGAAATGTGGCGTGGTTTGAGTTCTGCTGAAAGAGTCTTCGAGGCGAGGTCGAGGGCAGCCTTGGTTGAACCGTAGATTCCCCATCGCTCGTAACCTCCCAGGCTTGCGTCGCTGGAGATGTTGACTACGAGTCCCCTCATCTGTTCGAGTTGAGGGAGTGCTTCTTGTATGAGCGCGAGTGGGGCGACTAGGTTTGTTTCGAGTGTTGTCCGGAATCGCGTGAGAGAGGCTCGAGCGAGTTCGGGACGTGGGGTTTCCCCGAGATCAGAGGCGTTGTTCACGAGGAGGCTGAGGCCACCCATGGCTCTCGTTTGTTGCAGCAAGCGAGTCCTGTGTACGGGGTTTGTGATGTCACCAGGAATTGCGGCGACTCGTGTGCCGAGGCTTTCGAGAGATTGAGAAACGTTGTGAAGCTCTGTGATGGTTCGAGCTGTTATGACGATGTCGCATCCTTGACCTGCGAGGAATGTGGCGAGTATTCGGCCGAGGCCGCGTCCAGCACCAGTGATTAGCGAGACCCGTTTCATCCAGGGGTCCTCTGTTTCGGTGTGACTAGGAAACGGCAGACATTGCCGCCTGCAACGACACGGTGTGTTGTCTCAACTTTCGCATCCAATACTTTTCGGAACAGTTCGTTCTCGACTGTGCATGCCTCCCAGTAGTTCTCGGCAACTGCGAGTATCGGACAATTGTGCTCTAGGATCTCGAACTTTGCGGGGCCTGATTGGTGGTCTTCGGCCATGTATCCTTCGCGATCGCGGAGTCCGGCGAGCTGGTGGACACGTTGGGCGAGGGTTTCTGCGTTGACCTGATCGCGGTAGGTGGTGAGTGTTTCGGCTTGTCGGCGACGGAGAGCTTCTTCAACAGCTTTTCGTCCAAGCTTCTCCTCGATGTATTCGAGGGCGGCGCATGTTATTCCCGCGTAGGCCCTTGGGAAGAGTGAGGTTGCGCTGGGGGCGAGTCGCAGGGCGAGGCGGGGCCTGCCTGTTGTACCTCGGACCGGTATGCGTTCGATCAGTCCCCTCTTTTCTAGTTCCTGAGCGTGTTTGTGAACCGCCATTTTTGAGATTCGTAAGTGTTCGGCGAGAGTTTGGAGATCTGACTGGCCTTCGCGTTTGAGAATTAATAGGATTTCGCGCTTGGTAGATCCGAAGGTTGGGTTGCCTGCCGGTGGATCTAGGAGTGGAATGCTCATTGCGTGATGTTTGGTCTTAAGAGTATTTCAACTTACGGGTTTACAAAGTTGCGAAAGTCTTGGGTATCCTGACTCATGCGACACGAGGACAGGTCGCTGAGACCTCAGCTGCTGGAATGGACGCGTCGAGGAGGAAGACCGAGGGCGTAGGTTTCGAAAGCACCATGGAGATTAGGAAGATGAGGGATGGCGCCACAGACGTTGAAATGGCGTAGGGTCAAGCCGTTCTCCGATAGAGTCGGAGTGCCTCGGTCAGCCGCCGAATCGCTTGAGGCACGTAAGGCTCGCACTGAAACATGATGTGTTGCACGTTGAGTTCTGCGTACCCGCGCATTGCTGCTGCGATCTCCTCCGTCGAGCCTGTCAGTGGATTGTCGAAGAATTTGGGTTTCTTTGTTTGGAGGTCAGGGAACCAGAGGCCGATGAACGCTGTGACTCCAAGCGTTTTCGGATCGCGCCCGGTTTTGCGGCACGCGTCTTCGATTTTGGCGAAGGGCTCGGCTATTGTTTCCGGCTTGCCCATGTACCCCGTGTTCCAGAGATCCGCGTATTTTGCGGTGAGCTTGAGCATGCGTGGACTTTTTTGTTCGCATCCCACCATCAGCGGCGGTCCTTCGGGCCGCGGGCCGCGGGGTGCGATCTCGCAGTTTCGCGCTTGATAATACTGTCCCGAGAAATCGACGTGGCCGTCGCGGAGTAACGGTTTGATTATCTGCAAGGCTTCCTCTAAGCGGCCTACCCGATGGTCGAAGGGCAATCCGAGTGCCTGATACTCCGGTTCGTTCCATCCGGCCCCGATACCTAGTATCAAGCGGCCATGGCTTACCTCGTCAACGGTGGTGGCCATTTTCGCTAGGATCGCGGGATTGCGGAAGGAATTGCACGTGACGAGAGTGCCGATCTCGACGCGGTGTGTTGCCTCGGCGAGCGCCGCCAGCATGGTCCAGCACTCCCAGATCCCGCGGGTCGGCTCCCCTGGATTCCGGTAGAGGAAATGGTCAGGTAGCCAGATACTGTCGAAACCGTCCTTCTCGGCCTGTTGCGCGACGGCGCGGATCGTATCATAGGAACGGCTCTGGTACGTTTCACGGTCGTTCGCAATGAAGACCAACAGCCCAATCTTCACGGTTCTTTCCTCAGGACAATTGCCGATCAGCGTACTAATAGAAACTCATCGGTCGGTTTCTTCATAATACTCGTCGGGAGCTTTATTCCCGAATGACTGCACATTCAAGCGTCCTCGGTAGGCCGAGAAATAGATGTCTACTCTTTCGAAGCGCTGGATTCAACCATAGCTCTGTTGAACCATTGCAATGCTTCGAGGTATTTTCTCTGGAGCTCTTCCTTTCCTCTGACAAAACAGAGATTTTCCAGCTTCTTGACGATTTCCGGAGGCAGTTCGTGGTTAATGTATCGCATTCTAAAATCGTAGTGAGGTGAATAGTATTTGATTCGAAGAACCTCAACGAGAGAGGCGATCACCATCGTTCGGTAGTATTCTAGTGCTTCGAGACTGTTTCCTCTGTTCATTTCTTTCTGAACGAAGTTGTTGAAGATTTCAAACCTCTCCTTCAGCACGCCCAATCTCTGTTCCACCCTTTCGTCGAGTCCGTGTTTGTCCAGTCTGGGCGCTTCGATCATACCTGTCTTATTGAGGTGGAAGATTGCTCTTCCGTGTATTTCCGGTTCTAGGAACTTCTGCGGGCTAGACTCCGTCAGTATTGCAAGGTCGACTAGGAGATACTCGCTCGCTCCGCTGAGCCTGTAGAAGGCTTGAGATACGCCGGGCCAAGAGTTCTGGCTTACAACGTATTTTGCTTGATCGGAGACACCGACTCGAGGGCCTTTTCGACGGCGAGAAAAGCATCCGCGACCTTCGAGTCGTTAACTAACAAATAGGCGTCAATGTCGGACCATTCATCAGCTCGTCCGAAGGACGCTGCTCCTCCTTCCCAGAATGCATGAACATAGTCCAAGGGTTTCAATGTCTTGATGACGGATTCGATGATCTCTAGCCTTCCGACAGAAGACTTTCCATTTCTCAACTTTGCTAGTCTGGAGACTCTCGAGCTTTGATGAACAGTTTTGACGCGCCCGCTTTTACACGTAGCCTGGGCGGCCGTGGGATAGGCTGAGAGGGAGCCGAGAGAGAAGACGACGAGGCTCGCGGATAGGAGCACGAGGACGCCGGTTTTGCCCTTGTTTGTTCTGGTCAGAAACATTCACCTCCCACATGCCATAGCGATAGTAGGTTATGTCTGCGCTTGAATGTTATTTAACGCTATCTTGATAGTAGGTTAATCCGTTCTCTCCTGGAACATATGGGCTGATAATGGTCGTTTTCCTGTCGCGCGAATCTCAGGCCACGAAAGGCGCGGCACGCGAAAAAATAGACCACCCACGGGGGGGTGACTAGAAAAACAATACTTAGACAAACGTTAGCGAAAAGAAAATCTACAAAAGAAAAATAGGTACAGAAAGAGAACCTCGCAAGAGGGGTCCGTTGACTCGGCTTCTCTTCAGCTTCTTCAATACGACCTGCTAGCGGTGGGAGACTTCGATCTCTAAGACCATCATGAGTTCTTGGAGTTTCAAGGGCACACCGTCCTTTCCGTTCCAGGTTTCGTAAGCGCAGAGGACTTCTCGTACAAACTCTGGTAGTAGTCTGATGTAGTCGAACATTTCCGTAGCAACTAGGAATGCGGGTAGGACTCTTTAGAGGGGTAAGTTCGCCGAAAGTAATCTCGCTGGAACCACAAGTCACGTGGCGGCTTGAATCTGGTCACCAAGTTTTTGCTGTGCCTTTGAACCTCCAAGAAGTTCTTTCTCGGTAGTGTCAAATGTGAGATTCAATACGTGTTCGGAGGGTCGTTGCTAACTGAACTCTGATCTTTCGCACGGGTGACTTTTGCGGTTAAGATGAGTGAGCTGATCATCAAGAGTGCGGAGAGCAGGAATGGTGCGCCTGGAAGATTGACGGGGGCTTGGCTGCTAATGAAGAATGCGAATACTAGAGTGAAAAGCGTGGGTCCGATGACACCGGTGAGGCCCAAGAGGCTGCCGTTGATGCCTTGGAGTTGTCCTTGTTCAGATGGGCCCACCCGCCGAGTCATCAGGCCTTGCAATGCGGGCTGGACGAATCCGATTGGGGCGTAGAAGATTATTGCGATCATGAATAGGAGGCTGTTCGGTGCGAGGCCCCAGGTCACGAATCCTACCGTTCCTGAGATTATTCCGATGAGCAGGGCGGTTCGTTCGCCGAACCGTGTGACGACCCGCCGGACGAGGAGTCCTTGAACTATGATGTTGGATGCACCTACTAGGGCGAGTGCTGCTCCGACTGTTGCATACCCCCAGCCGTATCTGTAGGCAGCGTAGAGTACGTAGATGCTGGGTAGGACTTGGAAGGCGAGGAAGTTAAGGAAGTTGATTGTAACAAAGCCCGCGAGCCCCTTTCGGCCCCGGATCATGGATAGAGAGCCGATAGGGTTGGCTCTTCGAAGCGAGACCGGACGTCTATGCTCGAGAGGAAGAGACTCCGGCAGCACAATCAGTCCGTATGCAGCACTTGCCAGCGAGAGTGCTGCTGCACCCCAGAATGGGAATCGCGGGCCTATTCCCGCCAATAGTCCTCCGACGAGCGGTCCGATGATGAATCCTACTCCAAAGATCGAGCCTATCATGCCGTAGGCGCCGGCCCGTTTCTCGCCGGGGGTAGTGTCGGCCACGTAGGCGAAGCTGACAGTGAAGCTTGCACTAGTGATTCCGCTGACAACTCGTCCGATGAAGAGCCAGGTTAGGTTGGGGGCGAGGGCCATTATGATGTAGTCTATGCCGAGGCCGAATGCCGAGAGGATGAGGACGGGTCGTCGACCGTACCGGTCGGATAATGCGCCTAGCAATGGAGCGAATAGGAATTGCATCAGAGCCCAGGTTGTACCGAAGAGGCCGAAGACTTCGGCGCCTTGAGCTGTGTTTCCTCCTACGAAGCCGACTACCAGACCAGGGAGTACGGGAATTATGATCCCGAATCCGATGGTATCAAAGAGGACTGTGGCGAATATGAATACCAGTGCAGCCCTACTGGCTTGAGACCTAGGTGCCGTTTGCGCTGGGAGAGGTTCTTGGATTTGATCGGTCAAATTGTGGGCACGAGCGTTGGAGTGAAGTTGAACCAAGACTCTTACTTATTCTCGAAGTAGACGCAGTAGTTCAGTTCATGACGAATGATGTAAACTGTCTTTTCACAAAAAAAGGGGCAACTTCGCACGAGGTCTAGCCCTCTGATAAAGACCCGCTAATTGTGAACCGGTTGCACCGAATAGCTTTTCTGAAAATTCCTAATTCCCACCTTGCGGAAAGAGCATGTTGGCTCGACTTGACAAGTATACCCTTCAGACACTGGGGTTCGCGCTCGTTGTCTTAGGAATCTTTCTGTTTATGCTCGGTCTTATTGGTGGCCCTACCGGAACAGGCCCGTCTTGTCCGCTCAACGGCTGCCCACCTGGTCCATTGCCATGGTATTGGTGGCTGCCCGCGGCCTCGTTCTTTTCTGGCATCACTCTCATCATTATAGGAATCATTTTGCTTGTCGTCGCTCAAAGGATGAAACCAAAGCAGGCCTAGCTCAACGGGACAGAGGTTCGCTCATTCGTCTCGCAATCGACTCGCCTTGTTAACTTGAATGAGATTGGATCATCCCTGAAAAATCGGGCGATCTATTTTTCTTGACTATGATAGCTCTGGATAGATACATCTACCACTAAACCGGAACTCTTTTATTTTATGTTATAATCGCTCGTTTTTGGGAAAATTAGGATTTGCTGGCTACTATTCTGATCGGGATGATGATCGTGACGTCTCCGTTGAGCGCTGCATCCACCTCGCAGGTCATTCATTTCAGCGGTCTGATTGCTCCCGCCGCTTGGGGTGCTCCCTTTCAACCGCCAGGTTCCCCGCCCCCTCCGGGACCCGGACCGTTCCCGCCACCACCTCTACTAGTGGTTCTGCTACCAACAGACGGACAAACCATGACGGGCCAAGGCTCGGTTCAACACGGAGTCTTCGTCACGTTGCTGGTCCTCATGAGCGACCCAGTAACCCAGATGCCCATTCTCAGCTTCGTCGGCAACTCTACGGCGGCAAGCTTCCAGGTGGACCCTAGACTGACCACGGCCTCTCTGAGCGCCACCGTACAAGGAATTGACCTCGTTTCATTCAGTCCGAAGACGGTCACGATAACTGTCTCATGGACGGCAACAGACCCACTCACTGGAATGCTCAACCCTATAGTTCGCACGACCATGGAGAGTCGGGTCCAGTTCAACGGTTTCTCACTCTTCCTCCACGTTTCCAGCCAGATGAGGCTCGCAATCGCCTCCGGAACGCTGACAGTCGTGGGAGGACCGACGGTCTCACTGCCACCAGCCCCCTCAGCTATTGCAAGGGCAGACGTTGGAACCAGCACCCGGACACCACTCGTCTAACTCCCTTTTTTTTCGGAGCCCCTTGTCTCAGTAGAGGGAGATCCGTTTACTTGGAAAGGGAGAAGTCTGCGGGTCATAGCCCCTTCGAGACGCCAGCGATCTAGAGCAATGCTCAAGCCCCCTAGTCGTGAGCCTTCGAAGAACTCTGACTAGATGGCGACTAGATTTTTTTCCGTCCTTTTCAACAGGACAGCGTTGGTCGCGACGATTATCGAGGATGCGCTCATGAGTAGGGCGGAAATCTCGGGTCGGAGGATTATTCCCAAGTTGGGGTAGAGGATGCCGGCTGCGATGGGGATTGCGAGGATGTTGTAGAAAGAAGCCCAGAAGAGGTTCTGTTTCATCTTCGTGACAGTTGCCTTGCTCAGCCTGATCGCACGCAGGACGTCTGAAGGGTCTGATTTCATCAAGACTACTTTTGCCGTCTCTATCGCCACGTCTGTTCCAGCGCCGATTGCGATCCCGACATCAGCTTGAGCCAGAGCCGGCGCATCATTCACGCCATCGCCTACCATCGCGACAAATTTTCCTTCATCTTGCAGCTTCTTGACGAATGCTGCCTTGTCTTGTGGGAGGACGTCCGCGAATACCCGTTTGATCCCAACGGTTCTCGCGACCGCCTCGGCGGTTGTTCGGTTATCCCCTGTAATCATGGCTGTCTCAATCCCAAGCTGGTTCAGCCGTGACACCGCCACTTTGGCTGTCGGCTTCACAGTATCAGCCGCTCCAATAGCCGCTACTGCTCCACCATCAACGGCCAGAACCATAATCGTCTCGCCCCTCTCGACAGACTGACTTATCCTTTCCTGCAAGGGACCCGTATCAATACCGCTCTGTTTCATCAGCTTCACAGTTCCCACCAAGACTTCTCTCCCTTCGATGCTTGCTCTGACTCCCAGACCCGACAAGTTTTCGAACCGCTCAATCCTTACCGGTACCTTCAGCCCCTTCCTCTTCACCTCCTCAAGCACAGCGTTGCTTAACGGGTGGTTGGAGTCAGCTTCAGCCCCGCCAACGAGTGTTAGAGCCTCGTCCTCGTTCCAGCCTTGAACAGTGGCGATTTCCGAGATTCTCGGTTTCCCCTCTGTCAGCGTTCCCGTCTTATCGAAAACTACTGCTTGGATCTTTGAGACTTGTTCTAGTGTCGGAGCGTCTTTGATCAGAATGTTGTGTTTCGCGCCGAGACCGGTTCCGACGGCAACTGCGGTGGGTGTTGCGAGGCCCAGAGCGTCAGGACAAGCTATCACTATAGCGGAGATCGCAAAGGTCAGGGCGAAGAGTACTGGCTGGCGAGCAACGGCAAACCAGACCAGAAACGTAACCAGACCCGCACCGATCGCCAGCACAACAAGATACTGAGCAAACCTATCAGCCAGCCTCTGACCAGGCGCTTTAGAGTTTTGAGCGGCTTCGACTAGTTTTACTATCTGCGCGAGGGCTGTCTCCTCGCCAACTTTGGATGCCGCGAACCTGACGGACCCGGATTGGTTGATGGATCCGCCTATGACACCATCCCCCTTCTTTTTCTCAACCGGAAGGGATTCACCTGTTACCAGGGATTCGTCGATCGCCGTCTCACCATCAACTATCGTCCCGTCGACAGGCACTCGGTCCCCGGGTTTCAGAACTATGATGTCGCCAACTTGCAACTCTGAAGTTGAAACGAGAGTCTCTTTCCCGTCCTGGAGGACTCTAGCTTGAGCGGGAACCAGTTGGAGCAAGGCCTGCAAGGCGTCGGTTGTGCCGCGCCGAGATCTCATCTCCATCCAGTGACCGAAAAGGACGAAAGTAACGAGTAGCGCGGCTGCCTCGTAATAGGAATCGGAGCTCTGCAGAATCGTGAGAAGAACGCTGAAGCTGTAAGCAGCCGTAATGCCCACAGCGATGAGAACTGACATGTTCAATGTTTGATTTTGAAGAGCCTTGACGCTTGAATAGAGGAAAATCCAGCCAGAATAGAAGAACACAGGAGTTGTTAGTAGGAAGAGAATCCAGGGAACCGGTATAGGGGCCGGGGGTTGAAAACCGAAGACGAGTTTTCCGAGAGGCGAGTATAGGATTATCGGGAATGATAGTATCAGTGCGAAGAAGAATTTTTGGCGAATATCCAGCTCCATCAGCCTCGCCATTTCTCGGCCCGCAACACCAGTATGCTCCATCCCCATCGTCATGGTCATGCTCATCTTGAATTTCTCCCAGCGAGACATCTTGGAAGGAGACTTCATATTGTGCTCGTGATCATCCATTCCTCCTTCTGACTTGGCGACCGGGACTAGTCTCATCCCACATATTGGGCAAGTTCCAGGAGAGGTGGATCTGATCTCTGGATGCATAGGACAGGTGTAGGTCGTAGTGTCAGCGTTCATGTGGTGATGATCGGGGTGATCTTCGTGTTTCTCGGCGCCAGTCATCCTACGTCAACTCCAGAAGTCGCCCTCGTAACTTTCTCGTTTGCCTCATAAGTCGGACGGTTTTGCCTGAGAGTACCTTGACCCTGAAGATTGCTAGCCACCAAGCTGACCGCTGAAAATCCCAAGCTGCGCGGAAACTCCGTGGAGCTTTTTGGCCGCCAGCAAGGGACGCCTCGAGCCCCGTCCACTGCCATGGTATTGGTGGGTGCGCACTGCCTCATCCTTTCTGATATCGCTCTCGTCATCATCGGAATCATTTTTGTTTGTCGTCGCTCGAAGGATGAAACCAGAGCAGGCATTGAAGGAATAGCGGACCTACTCTTAACGTACTTAGTCACGAGGGTTTATTCCGCCGATCCGTTAGATTAGTGGCATGTTGAGGTCCCGTCCGCTCAAACGAGCCTTTGAGGATCTTCGACCGTATTTTTGGCCAATCCTGGCTCTACTCGTAATATCGCTGCTAGCAGTGCCGATAGCGCTGATCTTTCCACTGCCGATCAAGCTCTTGGTTGACAGTGTACTCGGGTCTCAGCCTCTGCCAGGATATCTCACAATATTCGTAGGATCACAAGTCTCCAAGAGTCTTGCTATTTCCCTGGCGATAAGCATACTTCTCGGAGCCGCAGTCATGACCTATCTCCAGAACCTGGTGAATGTCTGGTACAGCAACAAGGTCGGAAACCGGATGACGCTCGACGTGCGAGCCCGGCTATTTCGCCAGATGCAGCGTCTTTCGATCGCGTACCATGATACTATGGGGGCCTCAGACTCAGCGTATCGTACTCTGAACGACGCCCCGATGCTACGATCGTTCGGAATTGACAACATAATTCCCCTTGCCACGTCCATCCTTACTCTTGCCGCAATGATTCTTGTCATGGTCTACTTGGACTGGCAGCTTGCTCTGATCGCGCTGCTCGTCTCTCCTCTGATGTTCCTTCTGACCTTGGCATTCCGGCCGCGGATTCGCGCCGGATGGCGGAAGTATAGGGCTTCTGAGAGCGCGGCTATGGAGGTGGCTCAAGAGAGCCTAAGCGCTTCCAGACTTGTAAAATCATATGGCCAGGAGGAACGGAAGAACCAGCAGCTAGTCTCTCACTACAGTGCGAGCTTGTCTGCGCAGCTAAAGGTCCAGGTGGACAGCGCGTTTTACAGCCTCCTCGTAGGCGTTGTGACAGCTGCCGGTCTGGCCGCTGTGCTCTACATAGGCATCGGCCATGTTCAAGCAGGCATACTAACCCTTGGAAGTCTTCTAGTCGTCAACTACTACGTGACACAGCTCTACACTCCTTTGAGGAACGTTGGAGCGTCAATACTCGATATTCAGATGTCGTTGACCGGAGTAGAAAGATATCGTGCAGTACTCGACGAGAAACCTGACGTACCCGAATCACCGAACGCGCTCTCCCTCGCGAGAGCTAAAGGCCAGATCACTTTTCGGAAAGTATCGTTCGAGTACACAAAAGATCATCCAGTACTCCAAGAAGTATCTTTCTCGTTGCCCTCGGGCAGCTGTCTCGGCGTGGTCGGACCAACCGGTTCAGGCAAGACCACACTCTCAACCCTCATGCTACGCCTCTTCGACCCCACTGAGGGATCGATCATTCTGGACGATATCGATCTGAGAGATTACAAGCTGGCCGATCTCCGAAACCAGTATGCAGTAGTACACCAGGAGACTGTACTCTTCTCAACGACCGTAGCTGAGAACATTCGCTTCGCCCGACCCAACGTGACCATCGACGAGGTTATTGCAGCAGCAACCACCGCGAAAGCTCACGACTTCATCACAAGTCTACCGAATGGATACGACACGTTAGTCGGTGAGCGAGGAATGAAGCTGTCTGGCGGAGAGCGTCAGCGCATATCACTAGCCCGCGCATTTCTCAAGAACGCGCCCATTCTCATACTCGATGAGCCTACCAGTTCACTGGATGTTCATACCGAATCTGCCATCCTCGACACAATTCAAGAGCTGATGAAGGATAGGACCACCCTGATGATCGCCCATCGTCCGAGTACTCTGAGGAACTGTAGCATGATTCTGATGATCGAAAATGGCAGAGTGACCCGAATGACCACTGAAGTCGAGTCGATAATCTCTGGCATGCAAGCGACAGCTGTGCAGACATGAGGATGCCCGGCGGTGGGGCCGACAGTCGGTCTAATCGGCCACATGTGTCCGTGCTTGTGGGGGTCTTGCATCCCTCGACCTAATGGGAGATTTGAGAATCCCATTTTTTCTGGATGATATCACGAACTGAAATGGACCGGCGGCCTTGTGTTGCTCTTTGGCTAATGCTTCTTAGAGGCTAGTCAGAAGCGGTCATCAGATAGTTTCCGTATCCTATCAGCCAGATGATGAGGGGATAGATTATCATGCTCTCCCACCCTCCGAGTCCAGGAGAACCATGTGGGAACTCAAGACGCTGACGACGACTTTTGCCGACACTTTCTTCCAGGCGAACATTATACCGGTCCCTTCGAGCTCCACCTCGAATCTCCCCCCGGGCTACCAAGGCGAGCACTAGCAATAGGCGGTATGCCATTAGATGTGTTGAGGACACTTTGAGCGAAGGCTTCCGTCAGGGTTCTCAGTTCCCATTGTTCCATTTCGCCTGTATCTATGCGATGTTGGTTCCCCAAAACCCTCGTTCTGGTCTTCTTCTCGGAGAACGCTCGTGGGTCGAGTCCGCGCCCTCGGATGAACGCCTCAATGAGTTGCCGGTCTGCTAATTTCGGTTTTGGAGCAACGTTTAGATCTGCTTTGCGATATAACTTTCGGGAGAACTCCACCCTTTGCTTCTAACGTCGTTTTTAGAGCGGGTTGACGAGCTATTCTGATATTCAATGGAGTCCTTCTAACCGGCATTTTGTTCGGTTACCCACCGGAACGTTTAGCCAACTGGTCACTCGGGTCAAAGCGGTAAGGAGTGTCGCCAAAAGCTGAGGAATTGTCGAGGCCAAAAGAAATCCCTCGATTCCTTGAGAAGGAAGCTGTCTTGAAGCCCTCTCCATTAGTGTTCGTATGTGTACCCGCTGTTGATATTTCTCAGTTATCACGCATCATTCAAATGATTCCGAGGATATGGAAGTTTCGTCGCTCAATTTTGATCATGCTGACGGTTATCCTATTCTCGCTGGTGGTCTCCGTGCCGCAAGCTGTTCGCGCTGCACCTTCATTAGGATTAGACGGAGTAATGTGCTGTGGGACATCACTCACAACAAACAACCCCAATGATGTCATAGTCGTGATTATTGAGTGCGGGTACATATCGTGCAGTGATAACGTGTCTTCCGTTACCGATAACAGCGGCCTAGACTATGCTCTCCGCGCATCCTTTGCCCCTAATGATAGACTGTGGGAATACTACGCTATCGCTCCCAGTACCCTTTCATCGGACAATATCACCGTTCGAGTTTCAGGTCAGCGATTCTTCGAGTTTATGGCTTTTGCAGTTAAAGGCGTGAACATCGCAACCGTATTCGACGCCAGCCCTTCATTGCCCGCGACAGTGGGTTGCGCAGGTCCTGGCCCTAATGACTGTACCGTCTCAACGGAAACATCAACGCTGGACTTTGTCATAGCGAGTACGGCGATAAACGATGCAGAGGGCTGCACCGCATCAACTGGTTTCACCGAGGTAACTCAAATGGGAGGCGCTCTGGACGTCGATTATCAAATAGTCGACACATTGGGAAGCAAGACCTATTTCACCTGCAGTGGGACCGATCCAACAGCAATTGTAATGGACGGCCTAGTTTCATCGGACTCCCGGCCTCACACGCCAATTTTCATAGATGGGAACGACGGGTTCACCACTGACAACGGCGTCACAGGCGGAACTGGGACCAGTGACGATCCATACGTGATAAGCGACTGGACAATTCAGGCCCAGGACTACGGGATTGAGATAGCTAACACAACGGCATATTTCACCATCATCAATGTTACCATATCAGGCAGTGGCGATGGCATCGTACTCTCGTCCACGCAAAACGGCGTTGTCCAGAACTCGCTTGTTTCAGTATCTCGCGATAGTATTCGCATCAGTAATTCCGAGGACTTCCAAGTTGCAAGTAACTATATCTATTCTGGGAATGGGCACGGGATCTTTCTCTACCAATCGTCTAGCTTCGACGTCAGCTATAACACTCTGGGGGGTGGCCCCTTTGCTATCACCGGTTCTTATTTGAGCGGCGCCAGCATAGTTGGAAACAAGGGTGGAGCGGAAGAGGGGATCAACCTGGACCATCTTTCTGCTGTCTCGATCAACCAGAACAGTATTCAGGCGCACACCCCGATCTCTGTCTACAGTTGCGGCGATTTGACGATTGACAGTAACACTGTGAGTTCGCCAGACACGGGAATAGCGGTCTCGAACTGCAATAATGTTCTCGTATCGAACAATAATCCAAATCTTGGCGGAACCGGCTCAAATGGCGGCGTGGTGGGTATTGGGGTAGATGGATCTGACGGCATAAACATCACATCGAACACAGTATCCTACAACATAGGGGGTGGAATCCGCTTAACGAACTCTGCTAGAGGAAACGTGATCACCAACAACGCAATCAGCGATAATCAGTGCGGAATCCAAACGGACTCGTCATCAAGTGTCGACCAGAACCATGTCGCCAACAACACCTTTGCAGGAAATACTCAAGACTATTGCAGCTTGTAATGCTGAATGATCTAGCTCCGCATGTCGTCCAGATTCGATCAAACCAGTCTCGCACAGTCCCCACACAATTATGCTAATTATCGCAACATACTCGAAATTCTTCCGGGGATTCGTCAGGGAACAGGTCCTTTACGTAGGCGGCCCTTGGAGCGGACTGGTGCGACTAGCTAACTGTGGAATTGTTCTCTGGGCTGGCAAGTCGGCGGCGATAGTCTAGACTTCTTCTTTGTCACGAGGCGGACTAGCGATTTCGGTCGTTCTCTCAAGGAGCTTGGAAGGGTAATCGGATTGAGAAAGGCATCCGAACTGGCCCAGAATGAGAGAGCGGAAAAAACTCTCTTAGCCATCAAGGAGTGCAAGAGTTACTTGGAAGATGTGGAGAAGGAACTCAGCCGGATGTCAAAGAAATTCTCGAATAAGGAGATCGGTCAAGGTGTGGGATTCGCAGTAACTGGAATTCATGAAGCTCTAACCTATCTCGCCATAGTTAAGAGGGTAATCGAGAAAACGGAGCGCATAGTCGCCAAAAAACACATTGTTTCTGACAAAGAGACCGACTACTCACCCCGAGACCCTTAGACCTTCAGTAAGCACCCGTACTTCTGATTCACTTTTGCCGCAAAAGGGAGTTAGCGCTAGGCTGACTTCTCAGTTGTTTCTCTATACCGTTCTCTTCTAGCGGCCGCTCGAATCTCCCCCGGGCTATTATACCGCGAGGTCGAGCATACCATGCCGGTCTGGCCTACTCAGCAACGCTGCCAAATCCAACTTGAAGGAGGATCGAGTAGTGGTGACCAGAAGGCTGAGTTACCGTAAACGTGAAGATGTTGCCGCGTCCCGTGACGACTTTTATCGTGTATTGGTATCCGCTCGTGAAGGTGAATGCTGAACCATGGAGAGTGCACTGTGCACAACTCGAACCGATACTGAATGTCGTTGTCATCAGGCTATTCGGGGCTACGGACGGACCGTTCCAGTTTGTGAGCGAGTATTCGTTACCGCCTGAGTCTGCGACGTAGTAAGCTCTTAGGATTGCAGTTCCGTTGCCATCGTTAAACAGATCGACATTTACCTGCGTAGAGTTTTGGAATACGGTGGAAGTCGAGTTGATATTTTCTGTGTAAATCGCTGCCCTCGCAGGGGTGGACGGGGAGGTTGGCGGAATGCTGAGCGCTCCAGTTGCCAAGACGATTGCCCCTACCGCGATTGCGCCAACGAGTATTGCAATTACCTTCGTATTCATTTTCCAGGCTTCTCTGGCTCATGAGCATGACATATTCAATCGTCTTGTAACTGGCCACTCCTACGCGGTCCATCAAGCGCGCTCAAGGCTCACGTTACACAAAGAACCCTCGCCCAGAGTCTTCTGATGGAGCATATCTAGAGTCGGTCTATCGCGAAAAGAATGCTTCTTCAATGCGAGCTGATCCTTCGCAGTTTCTTGAGTTCGTCTCTCTTCGGATAATCTTCCTCGCAGAGCCAGAACGTCGCGAAGGTCGATTCTTCGCTCTGAATTATTCGAGTGCCTGGCTCTCCACACCACACACAGTTTCGCTCGCCTATCATCTTCATTCCATACTACCTGATAATGGAGATAGGTGACAAAGGCTCTCTGTCACCCTCGACCTGGACTCCTCTGTCCAGAATCGACGGTGACGAGATCTTTCTCTTATCTTTTCGAAAGAACGGGGTTGGTCGGCTTTATCTAGCTAGAGATTGAACGCGCCGATAGTGATCATGCTTGGCTCGGAAGATCACAGTGAACATGTACATGACGCTTGACGGGTACGGCGAGTTCCCGACGTATCCTGGGTCCGACGTTCCGCGGAGGGAACCCAGCGAGGGATTCATCGACATGTGGATCAACCGGTATGATTCGGTGGACACGATATTGTTCGGTCGACGGTCTTACGAAGGCCACGTGGCCGTCCACTCCGAAGCGGCGAGGAAGAAGTCCGATCCAGAGTACATGTTCGAGTTCTCGCGTTTCCTGGACCGTACTCAGAAGATCGTCCTCTCTCATTACCTCAAGAAGACAGAATGGCAGAACACTAGGATCATGAAAGGAAGCCTCACGCGAATCGTCGGACGCCTGAAAAGAGAACCGGGAAAGGACATCATCGTGGACGCAGGCCCCTCGCTAGTCCACGAGTTCATCCAGCGCGGCCTTGCTGATGACTACAGAATCGCAGTATGGCCGGTCATCCTCGGACACGGGAACCATTACTGGGGTCCGATGTTCAAACAGCAGACCCTGAAGCTCCTCTCGGTCAAGACCCTCAAGAATGGCGAAGTGATGTTGCACTACGAGACGGTCCGGTAGGGGACGTTGGCGACAACCCCGATCAGGATTCCATCCTCGCACTAGGCGCGCTTTTTGCGGGAAGCTATGCGTGTCCGTATCGATGGGAGTCCTTGTCGAAAGTAGTCTTGCACGATGCCGAACAGAAGTAGAAGGTCTTGTCATCGTGTTTCGAAGTTAGCTTCGTCTTTTTCTCATCCACCATCATTCCGCATACCGGGTCTTTCTGCATCAATTCACCTCCTAGAGTTTCGGCGTAAATCTCGTAAAAAAAGGTCCGCCTATTTATGACCACATAGGGAGTTGAGTTACCGTGTCGGAGAGCACTGAAGTCATTAGGTTAACTTTCAAAACGAACTCACCGGATCAACCGAGCGTTTGGCGCTGACCGGTTGTCGCGGCCGTCTCGATCGCGTCCAGCATGCGATGGCGCGTGACCGCGTCGTCGAATGTAGGGCACAAATGGGTTCCTTCTCGATAATCGCGGGCGAAAAGCGCGTACGCTTGGGCGACGTTGGTGGAAGGGCCTTGCAGTGGCGACCACCGATACTTCTCTGGCGCGGGCAGCTCCTCGAGCGAGGACTGCGCGCCTTTGCCGCCCTGTACGGTCATCTCGAAGATCTGGGCTTGGCCGCCTGCGGCGGTGAGCTGCAGATCGCCCTCGGTGCCGTTGATCTCCCAGAGCATGTTTGTCCCGCGCGAAACGCCGCCGCGATAGTGGATCGAGAACGCGGCCCCGCCCTCGAGGAGTCCGCTGACCAACACCTGATCATTCACGTTCATCGGCTTCCTTTCGTCCGTCCCTGCGATCGTGAAGGACTTTCGGCGCATGGTCATGGTGGCCGAGAGTTCTCGGATCTCGCCGAGGCAGTGGCACAGTGCATCCGCCGCGTGGCCTAGCGCGATCGAGAGCATCGTCGCGCCATTTTTCTTGTCGTTCATGTAGGCGTTGAACGGCTCCACTGTCGGTCCCCAGCCCATTCCTGAACCGATCAACGAGGTGGAGAGCACCGCGCCGATGTAGCCTTGCTTGATGAGGTCATGTGCGTAAGCCACTGACGGTGCAGAGCGTGCCTGCAGCCCCACCACAGCGAGGACGCTTTTTTTCTTTGCCAGCGCGGCCAAGGTCTCCGCCTCTTTCAAACCGTTGCCGAGCGGCCATTCGCAATAGACGGACTTGCCCGCGTCGAGCGCTGCCGTCGCAAGTTCGAGGTGATACGGCACTTTCACGGTGATGGCGACGACGTCCACGTCAGCCCTGTTCACGAGGTCTTGGTGATTGTCGAACGCGACAGGCACACCAAAGTGTTTCCTGGCGGCGTCGGCAGATTCGCGTCGGCTGGTGGACAGCGCCGTGATCTCGAAGTCATCAGAGAGCGACTTCAAAGCAGGGATGTGCGCTTCAGCCGCCCATCCGCGATCTGGATTGGCGCCGATGATGCCAACACGAATCCTCTTGTCTCCATTCTTGCCTGCAGTCGTCATGCCTTGCCGCTTCTTGGACCGTGGTCAAGAGTCTAACAGGCTTTCGGATTCAGCCTATGAGAGGATTCCTCTGGAATCTGGAGCGTTCATTTTCTTGCATTATCTTTCTCCGAATATCTTCTCGCTCACTTGCTAGTTTATCAATTATCCACGTTCGAGAGACGAGCCATCAGCAAGAGAGGTGAATTGATAGATTATGAAAAAGGTCGTCCCATTGGCAATCCTCGCCCTCATACTTATTCCAGCGTATGTTGTAGCCGCGAAATCCGATACCGTATCCGCCACGAAACCCTCCATCGTTCTAGTCCATGGTGCATGGGCTGACGGCTCGAGCTGGAGCCGAGTCATCGCCCTCCTCCAAGACAAGGGATACACGGTCTACGCTCCAGCCAACCCCTTGCGCGGTCTAGCCTCCGACTCGGCCTATATCGCTGACTTCCTCCACATCATCACAGGACCCATCGTACTCGTCGGACACTCGTATGGAGGCGCGGTCATCACAAACGCGGCAACCGGAAACCCGAACGTCGAAGCGCTAGTCTTCGTGGACGCGTTCGCGCCTGACCAGGGAGAATCGCTAGGACAATTATCCAGCATCCCGCCCCCGCCCGGCCTATCACCCTCCTGCCTTGCAGGAGACCCGACACAGGTCTTCAACTTCGTCCCACTGTCAAGCGGCGGCATTGACACCTACGTCAAACAAAGCCTCTTCCCCTCGTGCTTCGCCAACGATCTCCCGCCCAGCCAAGGAGCAGTCCTCGCATCCACCCAACGCGCATTTGCCCTCAGCGCTCTCCCAGAAAAGTCAGGAGTTCCTGCATGGAAGACAATCCCGTCATGGTATCTTGTCGGAACAATTGACCTGGCAATCCCATCGTGGGCCCAGCTTTTCATGGCACAACGCGCCGGCTCCACCATAGTACAGGTCAGAGCATCCCACCTCTCAATGATATCCCACGCCCCAGCGGTCAGCGACTTGATCCAACAGGCAGCAACAACCGTCACACGCAACTCCGACACGAGCTCGCAGCTAGCACTCGCACCGACCAGTCTCTAGGCAAGACACTAGGCTCGGTTGAAGAAATCCCCGAGGGTCCCACATCTTCCGACCGCCGACTATGTGGTAGATGTGAGCGCCCCCATTTTTTCTGGAGAGCGGTATCTCTGTAGGCAATTCCAAGAGATCCATCAAGGATCGGGGGAATTCAAAACAATACCCCTCCAGGATTCCAGAAAACGCCAGATAGGTTATTTATCAATAATCCAGTAATCCTTTTTTCTCGTCACCACCGTATAACATACCGGTGGCATGTCCCTGTCAGGGATAGCGTGTCTGAAATGCGGAGCCAATAATCCTGCAACAGCCCGATACTGCTCCCTATGCGGCAATCTCCTTGCGCCCGTTCCCACAGGACAAACTGTCACACCTTCGCCGATGCCCTCGGTGCCCGTGACGCCTGCTCCCAGCGCCTACTACGGATACCTATCCACGTACTATGAAACCGCGCGTGCCAATGCAATAGACCGGAGCAAAACCGGCCTACTGCTACTCATAATCGGATTCGTCATCAGTTGGATCCCAATTGTTGGAGCAGTCGGGGTCATCCTCGAATTAGTTGGGGCAATATTAGTAATCTTGGGACGCCATACCTTTGGACCAGACCACGCTCGAAACGTCCTATTGTCAATCATTATTTTCGTAATAGCCACAGCAGTCGTTGTCGTGGCAGCGATTTTCACTCTCATTTCAGAACTCCTGCTTTTCGCGCCTGGCGGCCCTCTGGTACCAGCATCCTTCTTCGGCGGGTTTCTTGTTGCCGTACTGATCGGAATAGCCATCTTTGGTATTGCGGAGGTCCTCTTCACGTACGCGCTGCAGACGAGTAGCGGACGAATACTTCTAGGGTGCGGATATGCTTCGACTATCTCGACAAGTAGCCTTACATTCTTCGTGTTGAACAATGTACCAAACGTGAGCGTAATTTCAATCATTCCGGCACTATTATACGGCTACGCTTACTATCTCGCAAGAGAACGAATTGTTCACGGGGAAATGCCCGCTCCGTCGGCGCCCCCGCAAGTACAACTTCCCCCCTGAGTTTCGAGACGTCGTTGACCTAACCGCTCATTCGTAGAAGCCTGAACCCAGCCTAGCTAGTTAGCGGTCGTGGTAGGCTGACCGTCTAGCTTTCGACGAGGTAAAGGAGAGAACTCGACTAGCTATTTACCCATAGTCCGAGTAAAACTAGCAGGGGGGGTTCGGGAATTGGTAGAGGACTACGATGTTCTGATTGTGGGTGCGGGACTAGGAGGTCTCGCGTTAGGTTGCGCCCTCGTGTCCAATGGGCGAAAGGTTTGCCTTTTGGAGGCCAGGCCCGGGGTAACACGGTCCAAGAGAGGATTAACCCTTCAGCCCAATGGCTTGGCGGCAGTAAGAAAGCTGGGCCTTCTGGATCGAGTTGCCAGAATAGGGTCAAAGACCGCCATGATAGCCTGGCACGAGATAGGTAAGAAGCCACTCGCGACACTTGACTACTCCATTCTCGATCACCCTCACAACCACTTGCTGACAGTAGTCCCTAGCGATCTCGAGCTTGTCCTTCGGGAGGCGTTTTCCAGCCGGGGCGGGATAATCTGCGAATCAACGTCCTTTCGGGACATCCTATCGAACCGGTCTGAACGAGTTCTGGTAGAGGCAGAGAGAAACGGCTCTCCCGTTATGTTCTCCGGAAGAATTATTGTCGGGGCTGATGGTGAGAATTCAAGAGTAAGGCAGGCGCTTGGAATACCTGCTCGCGTCAAAAAATACCCTGACCATTTTCTCCTCATGCTTGCAGGACCCGTCGCCTCACTTCAGCTCGAAGCAAGGCAGTATGTCGCTCGAGGGAATATGGCGGGTTTCTTTCCAACGCGAGACTCGACATACATCTTCTACTACCTCCCCAACAGAACAGTGGCGGAGTTCAAGTTGAGAGGAATAGAGTCGTTCAAGAAACAACTC
The DNA here is from genome assembly GCA_005888755.1 of Candidatus Bathyarchaeota archaeon. Classification (GTDB taxonomy): domain Archaea; phylum Thermoproteota; class Bathyarchaeia; order 40CM-2-53-6; family 40CM-2-53-6; genus 40CM-2-53-6. The sequence continues at coordinate 42,445 of VBBQ01000026.1, read as the reverse complement.
GCCGAGATTGAACCTGACGTTTCCGACTCCCTCAGCAACCTTGGGTCTTGGGGAGATGTAGCTGGTGTCTCCGCTAGAAGGGTTGATGTGAAGAGCTGGGTTTCGGAGCGGGCTGCCCTGCTAGGAGACGCCGTCCACGCTCTCGACCCTTCGTGGGCCCAAGGAGCGAACTTGTCTTTGCAAGATGCCCTTGCTCTGACAAATACGATTGAGAGATGCTTTGAATTGAATGATTTCACCGCGGCGAAACTCAAAGATTACGAGAAAGAGAGACGGAAGCAAACCGAGTTCGTGCAAAATCAAGCCGAAAGAACTGCCCTGTTCACTACGACAGAGAGCAGGTTCTATTATTGGCTGGGGAAGCGAGTCCTTCAGAGAACTGGCAGAAGCAAGACGCTGATGCGTACCGCCCTGCAAGCCTCCTGCGGCCTCACAGATCATTTTAGCCTACGAGAAAAGATACGTTTCATAACATAGATGGCTTCCAAAGAGTGCTAGAAGGACGCAGAAGCGAATTCGCCTTTGAACAATGTGCTCGTCCCGCCTCAGCCCTGCTATAGTCGCGACTACCCCTTCATTTTTGCCCGTGCACTCATAGCCAGGTGAAAAGATGAAAAGATGATACCGAAGAGGTTTGAGATAGCGACCGTTCTGCTCCTACTAGCACCTCTATCCTCAGGTTTCGGCTTATGGCTGATCTTCCAAGCGGGCATACTCGTAGGATCCAATGCAGCTGACATGATTACTGTAGCAGAAACAGGCGTGGGTGTGCTCTTCTTTATCCTGGGTTTTCCGCTCTTCTTCACGAGTATTGGAGTGTTCGCGTCAAAGGAGAGCCTGGAGGCGCAGAAATGGGTCCATTGGCTCGGACGGTTGAACCCGAAAATCGAGAACGGCGATCCGAGTCCAGTCAGCTCAGCCAAGGGTCGGGTTTACGCCATGGTGATTCTGCTAGTAGTTTTCATTCAGGCGATTCTCTTGATTCCGGGAATCGGAGAGGACAGACTATATCCTCTAAACCAGTTTTACGGTCTCCTCGGGTCCCTCTGGTACTTCTACGTCCTCGCCACAGGACTAAGTGGATTCATCCTCATCTACTACCGAAGAATAGGCGGTTATATTCCTGCGATAATCATGATGGTTCTAAGCATTGGGACCACCGTGCCCGACGTCCTAGGATTATTGCCTCCCTCAGCTCCAACCTTGAGAACAACTGTTCTCATGCTATCGGTGCTTCCGCTAGCTATCCCCTTAGTTTATGTTTCTTGGAAAGCGCTTCACGTTAAGGTGTCCGAGCCATCGAGTTCGAAAATAGCGACACCCCCCGATCCAACAAAAGCTAGATGCAGCTAAGCTAGGGGGACCTTGGAATTCTTCCTAAGTTTGATGTGAGCGTCATTATTTCTTCTTGAAGCCGGAGGCCGAATCCAAACGGGTTCTATTCCCTGTTTCGCCCGGAACATGGTTCTAGGCAGATTTCGGTGTGCGGGGAATTCCAGTGGTGCATGCCTCATACGGTTGAACCAGAATGAGGCGATTGGCACAAGCCCGATCAAGAGTCTGACGTGTACGCCGAGGATGAGCCAGTCCCAAGGTACTGCGGTAGAGAGTAGCACTATGAAAGTCAGGATTGTTAGTCTGTTTCGGATTCTTCGAAATCGTATCATTTGATCGTTGTGGACGAGTTGTTCCTCTTCCTGCGCGATCAAATGCGCAAATCCGGCCATTATGAATAGAGAGCCTGAATAGTCGAACGTGAACAGGATCGATGCATAGTTTTGCACATCTGGTGTATTGATCAGGGACACTGCTTGATCGAATAGGTAGGGAATAATCGCGACCAGTATCAAGAGAATAACATTCAGCAAGGTCACAAGACGGGTCTCTATGGGCAAGACCGACATGTCGCTGGTGTAGATTATCCAGCTCGTAATCAGGATCAGAAAGACGAAAAGAAACTCGAGGATGTTCCTGTCGATATCGATCGCATTTGATTGAGTGCTATTGGTTATCACCAGGCTGATCGCTCCAATCGAAAGGGAGAGTCCATAGATCAGATCGGACAACGTCTCTAGTCGAGGCCGAGCATGTCGATGTTGTCGTTCTTCGTTCTGCACGGACAATGACTCTCTATAGCAGAGCTGGTTTATGGCGGTTTATAGAAAAGCTTGAGTTGTGAGATAGAGAAGATGTGGACGTCGCTTCGCTTAGTTCCCAGTAACTCACAATCACGGCGACAAAGAAAGAGAACTGAGGGTGCTCGTGGGATTATCGGGCCCAGGTCGCTATCGTTTGGTCTTGGGTGTGAATGCTATTATTGGGATGGTTCTCTTGGTCTTGTTTTGGTATTGTGCGAACTGGGGGTAGAGCGAGGCTTGCCGCGCGTAGATCTTGTCTCGTTCTTGACCGGTAATCTCCTCGGCGCGTACGTCGATCGTCTCGTTCCCAACCTCAATCTTGACCTCCGGATGTGCCTTGAGGTTGTGATACCAGTCAGGATTGGTGGGAGCCCCTCCCTTCGAAGCGAAGACCAGGTAACGGTGGCCGTCCTTTAGATACATCACCGGGTTTGTCCGGGATTTGCCGGTGCGGGCTCCCTTGTGATTGATAAGTAACAAAGGCGCGCCCTCGAACTGGCCGCCTACCTTCCCATGGTTCTTGCGGAACTCTGCAATAACGCCAGTGTTCCAATCGCTCATAGTGCTCGCCAGCAGGGTGAATCGCAAGGGGATTTAATGACTAGCATTGAGAATCCGGTCAACTGGTTCCCAGGAGATGACCTCCCACCGCCCATTCTAGGAAAAACCAAAGGGGAACTCGGAATTCGGGCAATACATCAAACCCTGCTGCGGACCCCTGGTCAGAGACGGCGCTCCCTGGCTTGGGTAAGTTAGGCCTAGGATTCCAGTAGGCCAAACCGAGAATGGCACTGAACCCCAAGAGAAAGATGCCTAACATGAACCAAATCCCGATGTTTACAGGACCTTGCCAGGTATAGCAGTTCGAGCCGGCATTCCCCGCCGCTAATAATCCAACAGAAACGCATGTTGCCAGTATCTCACTAATAATGATGGTTACAGTCCCCGCTAAGGCGAGGACGAGTGCCAGCTTGTTTCCAAGACGCATGTAGCGCGCCTAAGCTTTCATTGTGGAGGTAAACTGGTTGTTTCGTGTTGAGATCAGAGTTATGATGTAGTAAGAGCCGGAGTGGAATGTGAACGCGTTCCCGTCGATTACTGGAGTGATGTTTGTATAAGTATTCGGCGCAACATTAGGGCCTGACCGACTTGAGCTCCCGTAGGGCTGACTGTACGTATTCCTGACATTGTACGACATGAGAGAGATCGCGACGGTTCCCCGTGTTCACGATCTGGACTGTCATGTTCGTCGGGGAGTTCACAGTTTCCGAGATGAAGTTGAGGGCTTCCCTTCCGGGGCAAGGCTCGGGTCCAAAAGCTCCGCAGAGCCCGGGCCCATAGGCGGTTCATAGAGTACGAGGCCCCACACAACCAGGAATATTGCAGGGACTGAGAGAAGGATTATTGCAACAACCCTTTCATTAGTAGACCAGCGTCCCCAGCCCTTTGCGACTTCTCCCATGCATCTTTCCTAGTGACGTCCAATAGTTGGGCAGATTGTTCCCTGACGGAAAACAGCAAAGTTCACAACGTCCCGTGTCTGGCACGTTACCTTGGTTCCGAGCGCATCGGTTCAGGTCGGTTCTTCTCCCAGCCCGCCTAATCATTCCAAGAATACTCAATGCGCCCTGGCGCTGGGACTGTATTTGTCGTTGTCATAGTATGCGGGCTCGTTCTCGGAGGAGTGCTCTACTGGGAGACGACTGGTAGTCCGTCACCATTGTGCGGGGGATGCTATCACTACAATGCTCCGGGGTGCGTTGTTACTCCTTGCCCAGGGCTGGAGGCATTGAATGTTGAGACCTCACAGATCAAGTCTGCCACGAATATGACCTTGAACATAAGGAACAGTGGAGCGGCGAGCGTAGGGTTCGTCTCGTACAAAGTCCAATACAATGCCAATCAGTTCACAAACATGAATCCGACGGAACCATCAATTGGCATAAACCAGGTCGCGGCGATTACCATAGTCATCGATGGGAGCACGTTCACCTTTCAATCTAAGAACACCTACACCATAGCTCTGACAACCACACGAAACAACATATTCACGTTCACAATAACCGCCTAAGAAGATCCCGGCTTGCCTGGGTCCATATAGTGAAAAATTCCGCTTCCACTGAGAAATCGACTCCCTATTTCTCTTAGCGATAAGACAGCCAACGAGGTCCGAGATCCGACATCATGATAAAGAGCACGTCGGAGGAAGTATTCGGCTGTGTGCCATGAGGGTCCGGCTGGATAGAAGGGTGCTCGTGGTTGTACTGTGCGTTGCGATACTACTCGTGGTCCCGGTGCTTACTCTGTGGCAGCAATGGGGCCTCTGGCGGTACTCAACTAACGGCACGCCGAATTCCGTTGCCATATCCTCGGACGGCTCGTATCTAGTTGCGGGTGTTGGAACTGGCCCGCAGAGTGGTAGAATCCTATTCTTTGACAGGGCCGGCTCTCTTTTGTGGACCCATGACACTTACAGAGTGATAAGTTCTGTGGCGATCTCGGCCGACGGATCATACATCGCAGCCGCTGGATACCGGCTAATTGGTCAGGCTCCGGCCCTGGTGTACTACGGGAACGGGATCATATACTATCTGGCGAGGGATGGCACGATGCTCTGGAACTACACTACTCGACCATCCCCCAACTCTGGAGGAGCTAACATTCCAGTCTTCCAAATCCGCCTCTCCTCCGACGGCACGCGGATCGCGGCCGACACCCTTTCCGGCATATTGTTTCTCAATGATCTTGGACAGGTAACGTGGACCCACCTCTCACCGGGTGGAGTCTTATCACACACCGTGATGTCTCTCGATGGAACCTATGTGGCGACAGTGGATGACCGCGCCCGCGCTTTCGACGACCGGGGCAGATCTCTCTGGAACTCGTCAATCATCCCCCCGACCGTCCAGAACATAGCCATGTCTCCCGACGGGCGATATTTGGCGGTGGACGAGGAGGTCAGTCCCAGCAACGCCACTCTGTACCTCTACAACAAGACCGGGAGCCTGATGCGCACCCAACCGTTCAAGAGCCCACCGTTTAGCATGACATTCTCCGCAAACGATGCTACGATGTTCTCTGGGACTCAATACAGCGTAATCGCCTTCGATTCGAATGGCAAAACTCTTTGGAACTGGACAACACCCGGTGGCGGGTACGGCGTCTCAAGCCTCGCAGCTACCAGTGATGGGTCCTATGTTCTGGTCGGTATCGGGGGGGACTGGGAGCAAACAACCTTCGTCCTCAACAATCAAGGAAACGCCGTATGGGGCAAACCTGTCGGCGTGGTTCGCCAAGCCGTGTTATCACCTGACGGGAATCTTGCGGCCGTCACGGCAGGACCCTCTGGCGGCCAATATTCTTCTGGCAGCCTGTTCCATCTATCTTCTCCCAGGACCGCGATCCCTGGCAAGGGACACTGGTCCAGTCTATTCCCTGTTGTACTTCGGCCAGAATACGGGGCTCATTCCTCCAGCCATCATACTGCCAGCCGCCATCTCAGCAACTCTCATCGTCATTACGGTTGTTAGGAGCAAAAACTGGGCAAAGAAGAATCCAGGAGCCAAGACAGAAAGTCCCAAAACCTCGCATCAAGTGGACAGCGAGGCTTCCTAAGCTGGACGAGAACAAAGCCACGCGTAGAACAGGACGATTCCGTATCCGATGGCTGCGTAGAAAGCTGCGTCGAGGATGAAGAAGCTCCAGTTGTAGCTCGTAGGTTGCGGACAACTAAAACATGTAGGGACAAGTTCTACGGTCTTCCAGGGAAGTGGAAAGCCGTATTCCGCAGGGCCATTTCCGGCGAGAGCCCAGAAACCTCCGGCCCACGTGATCAATACTGAGAGTACTGGAATCAGCATATAGAGGATGGAGAAGTTCCTCGGTTTCACACCAAAACCATGACACTCCCGTTTTTAGGTTAACTCGGTAGAAATACTAAATATCGGCCTAGGTTCGCCTTCAACATAGACCTTGCGACGCCGATTCTACTGTATGACTATGGCTGGGCCCCAAAACCCAGGGCCCAGTAGACATCACTGTCGTTAGTTGAGCCTTGCTCCACATTGGAAGCAGATGGTGGCCGAGGAGACCTGTGTGCCGCAGGTGGGGCAGAATTTCATTCCGGCTTGAGCCGTCGTGAGCGCTGACGTCGGCACTTGGCTTGTGGGGGGCGGGGTTATTCTGGCGAGGTTAGAGTAGTAGTAGACGGTCAGTAGTATCGGGGTTAATGGTTGGTAGAATGCGGAAAGAAGACCGCTGACCACAAGGCCTGCGACGCCTAGCGGCCCGCTAATCGCACTTACAATGGCGGAAGCTACTATGATGACAATTCCTAGGACAAGGAATGTTGCGAACGTCTTGAGCCACCTGTGACTGACAAGCTCACGGCTCCTTCCCATGCTCTCGAGCACTCCCTTGTTCTCGATTAGGAGAACGGGAAACGCGAGAGAGAACATTATCGCCAGTATCATTCCCGGGACAATTAGAGCGATAAGCCCCAAGATGACGATGACGCCGACCACGATGCTTAGCGCCCAGATCCAGGGGAGTCTTGAGACAGCTAGTCTGACTGATGTCCCGATCTCAGCGTGTCCCTTCTCGATCTGTTCAGAGGCGAGCTTGATTGCGGTCGCCTGGGCAATAGGCGAGAACACTACTGATACGATAAAGATCACGGCGACGAACAGGACTAGGGCTCCAAAGAAACTGGGGAACCAGTTAGAGACTTGCTGAGGCGTCGGGTTGGCGGGGAGAGTCGGGATGACGATTGCCTGCCGCGCTAGAGTCGTGAAGACCCCGATGATTACGCCCACGACCGCGAAGAGAACGAAATACTTCGTGAAGTCCCGTCGGTACAGTTCAAAGGTCTTCGAGAGAACCTCGCCGAGGCTCAGCTCGCGTTTGATTCCCTGCTCCGGCTGCGATGTCATGCCATTTCATCTTGATATGACACGCCATCTCGCGAATATATAAGAAGGGAATGAGATTCAGAGTTTCCAATAGTCTATTTGAATGGCGCGAATAATCAAGTAATGTATCTTTTCTCGGCCGCGCCAGTTTTCTGGCGAATGGAGCGATCTGCTCCTTCCAGTTTCTAGCGTAGTCTGTAGAAATCCTAAATATCGGCTTGGGCCGCGGCACTCCGCACCCTCTTGTCGTCACAGAAAACAGAAGACGTCAAAATAACACTCCGTCCTGCTAACACTCTTTATCAGGCGTCAGGTAGGATTCAGGATGGGACTTTTCGTGGGCGGTGGCATTTTTCCTTCGACATGTACAGTAGCCCTCGGTACAATAATTTCGGAAACCTACGCGTACTGAACGATGATACACTAAGTCCCGGGGCTGTGTGGCCTCTTCACCCTCATACTCAGAATGAGGTTGTGACGTATGTCGCTGAGGGCGAGTTTCGTCATGAAGACGAGCGTGGTAAGGGTGGCGTTCTCCACAAGGGGGGAGTACAGCACACGACAGTGGGCCGTGGAATGTATCATTCGGAGATAAACAACCGGAAGGACGTTCCGATGCGGTTCATCCAGATATGGTACATGCCCGAGCGGCTCAACATGACACCGTCGGTGGAGCAAATGGAGGTAGATCGCGCCGACCGGACCAACGTCTGGCTCCCGCTAGTCTCCAAGAATTATCGGGATACTCTCCCGCTCCGGGCCGACGGCGCAGTCCTCGCCTCATTCCTCCAGCCCGGACACGAGATCGATTATGAGTTGAGAGACGGTCATGGATTATACTTCTACGTTCTAGAAGGTGGACCCGTCCGTGTCGGCGACCAGCTACTACCAGAATTCAACGCGGCAGAAGTGCGAGGACAAGGGAACATAACGACCATGGCTGAGGGAGACGCCGAGCTGCTGCTACTCGAAGTCAACCTGACGAAAGGCTGGCCAACGCACTAGGCAGTTGATGTTCCGGCGTGTAGGTCCTTCCCTCTCATGCTTAGAGCTGATCTCAATCTTGAGCCATGGCAGCTCTCAGGCGATCGCTTTGCGTAGCAGGACCTCGCCTGGAACGACGAGCATTTCCCTGTACATGTTGAGTGTGTGGAGATTCCCGTGTCTCTTGGAGACTTTGCCGAAGCTCGTTCGTGTGAATCCTTCTGACGCGAAGAGTGCTTCCGAAGGTTTGTTGTCTTCTTCCACGCTAGCGAACACTTCTTCCACACTCAAGGCCTTGAAGTGTCGAAGAGCGTCTTCCAAGAGCAGTTTTCCGATCCCTCTCTTTCTGTTGGCCCTTGCCACGGCTATGTAGTACACGTAGCCGACGCTTCCGTTCTCTAGCGTTTTGGTCATCACCAACCCAACCGGTTTGCCGGATTCCATGGCCGCTCTGACCAGCTCTATGTCTCGAAGAGTTCTCTTCGAGTACATCAAGTACCATCCTTCGAAGCTCTCCTCAAGTATCCACTTCAGACCCTCCCTCTTCCTGACGGGGACGTCGACGATCGTGACATCCTCCTGGGCGGTCATAGTCTGAAGACCCGCTCCGCGTTATGCCGGAGTATTTTCTCCTTGTCACTCTCATCCACATCCAGCCTCCTCACCAGATTTAGTGTTTCGGAATGTTTCGTGACCGGATAGTCGGTTCCAAAGATGACCTTTTGCGCCCCGGCTGCAAAGTAGATGGCTTCGCTGATCTTCTTGGCAAGCCACTCGGCATACTTCTCGGCGTATGCACCACCTATGATGAGTCCGGATATGTCCGCGTAGACATTCGGGTGCTTGTAGATGAGCTCGGCGACATCCTCAAACCATGGATTACCGAAGTGGCAGAGGATTATGATCAGCTCCTCCCTCTTGTTAGCCAATCCATCCAGAGTCAGCGGGTGCGAGCGGGCGAGTTCCCCGGTGCTGAATGCTGTGTCCCCGGTGTGGAACATCACCGGGAGAGCCTCTGACTCGGCATAGTCGTAGAGCCTGTCGAAGACCGGGCTTTCGGCCCCTGTCTTCACGTAACCCAGCCTCACCTTGAAGGCCTTCACCTCTTTCCTGTCTTCCTCGGCTAGTTTGATGGCAGCCTTCACTTCTTTGGCGGTGGGCTCTACCGTAATAACTGGTGCGAGCATTCCCTCGCTCTTCCTGCACAACCTGATTACTTCGTCATTTGGAAGTGGTCCGCCTCCTTGGAGGGGCGGGCTGAGGAGCAACGCGCGCACGATCTCGTGCCTTCGCATCGTGTCCAGTAGCTCGTCTAGTGTGTATCTCAGCCCGTTCTGTCGCGCGAGGCGATTGAGGCCGTCGTCCCCGCGTTCTGACAGGTGAGTGTGGGCATCAATTATTTCTTGCAAACATTCCTCACTTGGCGCCTGAATCCGGATCAGGTCTTGCGATTCAGAAGGCTGGCGACGTAGTCCACGAAGGGCTTGTCCCACATTTCTCCAGAGGACTGATGAACCTCCTTGAAAACCGGGTGTAGGGAAAAGAGCTCGAGAAACGCCGCCCACTGCTTCCAAGTCTCCTCATCAATCCATTTCCGCCTGTAGAGGAAGTAGACTCTTTCAAAGAATCCGTACAGCATGATGACATAGTTGCGGATGACCATTTCTTCGCGCGTGTAGGGCTTTTGTTCCCTCCCAAGTCTCCCTAGCTCGCATTAAAGAGATCTTGCTGGAATGCATAGAGTTCAGGCGTCTCCACTAGCATCCTCATAGCACTACCGTAATCGTCCATTACCTTCCCGTAGGCCTGTTCCTTGATCGCCTGGTTCTGGCTGCGAAAGGTAAAGATGAAGATAACAAGGGTCAGTGTGAGAACGATTGTCTGAACAACAGTGCTCCAGACGATTGGGTCGGAAATGTCTACCAATGCGGTTCTATCACTCGCCTGGCTGCAAATAACCTTTGATTTGCCCGAACGAAATCTCAGACTCACCCTATCCCTTTCTGAAGAAAGGAAGGAAGCAAGACTCCGTCGCTGTGCCCAGGCGATTAATCGTTCAGAGATTTTCTCTCCGATATGGTGCTTGTTATCGTCCGGTCAGATTCGCATCCCCTTCATGGTCTCCCTTATCCATGCAACGAGGCGCCGTTGCGCGTCAATGCCCTGCGGGGAGAGCGAGTACAGTTCCGCGCCCTCGTCTGTTTCCCGCTCTATGAACGCGTGAGAGATCATCCATTCAAGGTACTCTATGAACCTTGGATAGTTGAGGCCTACCCTCATCTGCAAATTCGTCTTTTTCATCCTTCTACCATTCTGATACAACGTGTCAAGGAAACGGGCGAGAACGTAGAGGTCAGGGCGCTCCAAACCCGGTCACAGGCTGTGGAGAAGATCTTTCTTCGAATCCTCGTATCTCCCCTCTTCCCTCTCGTACTCTCTGAGCGCCTCGAACCGGAAGTAGAGATACACGATAACCCCGGCCAACGCTCCAATCGCGGCGCTTTGGCCAGTCAGGGCGACAAGGGCGAAGGCTAACACCCCGTACTCGAACGCTGAATCCATCTTCCTCTTCCTGGCAACAAGCCGGGCTTGGTGCATCGCGTCCATGAGGTGGAGCCCGTCTTCGGACGAGACTCCTCCCTGTTTCATCTTATTCAAGAGGGCACCGAGCTCTGCGAACTTGAATCCCCTTCTCTGTCTGATCACGTACGTGGCAAGCCCGGCCCCTGCACCAACCACGATCGCTACGAGAAAGGGGAGAACTATGGAGCTGATCACATATCCGAATATGAGAATCGAAGTGAGTCCAAGCACAGCGAAGGAGGCAAACCAGACGACGAGGCTTACCACCGCGACATCTAACCGGGTGTCGCTGACATGTTTCCGACGCAGATTGTTGTAGTAGTCATCTGCGTCTCGTACGATATCATCCAGCTTCTGGTCAGCGCGTTGTCCAGATTCTTCCGTTGAAGCTGTCATAGATACGATATGATCAGGTTTTCGCTAAAAGGGCTAGCGGGTCGTCAATACGTATCGCGAATACGTGCTGATATCGACATGGCGAGTGCTAACCTGTCCACTGCCATGCATACCAGACAGTCAGCACATTAAACCCGAGCCCTACAATTATCAAGAATCGGTCATAAGCGGAAGGGTATCCCGGCAATCCAATGAGATTGAAACCAAAAAAGACAATGGCTACGATGATGTTTGCCCAGCGAGTCACAGGATAGTTCAGCGTCAGGGAAAGGAACATCATAATAATCGGAGTCACCATTAGTATTGCAACTCCCAACCACTGATTCCCTGTTATTTCAATCCCCCCGATTTTTCCTGCTGCAGAGTCGCCGCTGTAAATTCGCAGAACGTCCCCCAAAAGATAGGCTAGCATTAGAGCCACCCATGATGCTGAAAGGATTATTCTTACATCTTCCATAATTCAATCACCCACTCCCGCATCATGTTCCATAGTGATGACTACATTTCCAATTTTCTGTCCCGTGTCGACATACCTGTGAGCCTCGGCCGTTTGTTCCAACGGGTAGCGTCTATCGATAACGGACTTTATCTTGCCCGCCTCAACAAGCTCTTTGAGCATCACAAGATCTTCCCGGTGGCCTGTCCCTCCAAAGATCACCTTCTTGCTTGTTCTCCGCGAAACCCATCCCCCCCGAACCATGTGCGACAATCTGGGGTTTCCCAAGAGGTAACGTCCATTTTCTCTCAGCGATCTTATGCTACGTGAAAACGAACTCTTGCCGATCACGTCAAAAATCACATCATAGGTCTCCCCATTCCTCGTAAAGTCCGCTTGCGTGTAATCTATAACGTGGTCTGCGCCAATCGACCGTAGCATGTCCAGTTTCCCGGCGCTGTCCACCCCAGTCACTTCCCCTCCATAGTACTTGGCAATCTGTACGGCGAACGTGCCGATGCCTCCACCTGCACCATTGATCAAGACCCTTTCTCCACTCTGGACGTTTCCTTTTCTCAGCAAACGCCAGGCCTCAAGTCCCCCGACGCCAAGGGTCGCGGCTTCATCATAGCTCATATTGACCGGTTTGATCGCCAACACTCCTCCTTCACGCAGGCACGTGTACTCGGCATAACCACCTAGATGGAAGCCGGTCCAGGCAAAAACCTGGTCACCTTTCTTCAACAGTCTTACAGCATTTCCTACCGATTCAATTTCCCCGGCCACCTCCTGCCCTAGTATCTTCTTTCTCGGTCCCCTGAAACCAAATCCTATTCGGACAAGGGGCTGAGACAACAAGGGGAACTTGAGACTCCGCAAGCCACAATCCCCCGCTGTTACCGTTGTCGCATGGACTCTAATCAGCACCTCATTGTCCTCGGGAGAGGGTTTCTCTATCTCTTCTAGCTGAAGAACGTCAGGAGGCCCGTATCTCGTGCAGACAATTGCTTTCATGCGTTTCACATTCAAAGGCTTCAATTGTATGAGCGGCTGGTATTCGACGAACTGGAAATATGAGTAAACCTGTTCGGAACGTCTTCCGGTAGGATTTCAGGTCTTGAGTCTTCGCGTCATTCACTCGCCGAGCCACTGAGTTTCAGGTAGGCCTTTGAAGTGTGGGTCCCCAGTAAGTACTTGCGCGCGGCAGATTCTTGCAGTGGCTAGTACTATTGCATCGCCAAGGCCTGGCGTCCCGAGACCTCCGTCTCGTGCCTTCCTCGCCAGTTCGAGCGCTGCCCTCGCTGATTCCTCCGCCGATTCTATATCAACCTCGACCAGTTGTGTGGCTTCGGATATGCTCTGGAGCCACGTGTGGATGAGGCGTTGATCCTCACCCTCTTTGAGGTATTTCATTGCTAATTCCGCAAGAACAAGGCTCGGCGTGAAAACATCATCGGCATTCTCGATCCGTTCCTTCGCTATTCCACCAGTCTTGCTAGCCTTGAACAGCTCGACCCAGGCCCAGGAGTCAACTACGATCCTCGAGGCGATCCTCCTCCGTGAACTTTCTCGTCTTCTTCAAGTCGCTCCCGAAGACTGCGTCGAGCGTCTCCTTCCTCCGCCTCTTGACGAGAATCTCTATCGTTTCATCCATGCTCTTGGTGTGGAAGCTCCTCTGCAGGGCCGCTAGCCTTCTGACCGTCTGCTTGGAGACCTTCACCGTAGTCGATTCGACCAATCGGATCGAGAGGTATAACGGTATACGGGTATATAAAAATCGTGTCTGCAAACACCGGGATTCCAAAAAGACCAGGTCATCTAGGGCATAGCACTCTTCTCTACCTCGAATGTAACATGCGTAACTTCTTTGGACGCGACTGCTCCCTTGATCTTCACGCTAATGTTCTTGGTTATTCGAGAAAACAGTTGCACGCCTTGGCCGAAAAACACTGGCGAGTAGTGGATCGTAAACTCATCAACCAACCCAGCGTTCAGATACTGCTGAATAACGTTAGCTCCTCCCGCGATTCGAATATCCCTGTTCCCCGCGGCTTTCCCCGCCTGTCCAAGCGCACTCTCTATTCCATCATTCACGAAGTAGAAAGTGGTCCCGCCGGGCCGTTCCCAGGGTTTCCGAACCTTGTGGGTCAGGACATAGACTGGTGTGTGAAAGGGGGCTTCTTCGGGCCAGAAGCGTTCTCCTCCGCTGAACATCTGGTTCCCCATGATGCTCACGCCTGTCCGTTTGAACGTCTCCTCTAACAACCGGTTGTCATGGCCAGTCTCGCCGCCTTCGCCCTGTTTGAGGTTCTCGCGGAAGAACTTCTGCTGGAACACCCAGTTCTGGAGCCTCATCCACTGGCTGAGCCAATGCTTGTACTCCGGGTCGTTCGCGTGGGCCAGATCCATTCCCTCAGGAGCAACAAAACCGTCGATAGATGCAACCACATCGAAAAACACCTTGCTCTTTGTCATCTCGATTTCCCCTGTTTTCCAGTCCTCTTTTTTCATTGTCCTCTATAACTTCTTTCGCGGTGTCGCTTGGAATCATCTAGCGAAGGGACTCATTCAGTCTCTATTTCACTGCCAGGAACTCCAAGATTGCTCTGTTAACCGCGTCAGGCTTCTCGGACATCAGGAAATGCGTGGACCCCGGGATGATACAAAGTTGCGCACCATTGATCGACCTGAACAGCTCCAGCGTATGTTCTAGGGGAATCGAGTCCCTGTCTCCAGCCACTACCATCGTACCGGCACTAATCTTTGCCAGCTCTTCCCTTGTAATGTCGGGCTCGTTGAGCCACAGCCTCTTCGTTTTCTCGAGCACAACCGGGAAGTGAGCAGGACCGTCAGGGGAGACTTCGTCGTAACGTCTTACTAGGCCCGGCATGAGTTTCCTGAAGGACTCCGGTGTGAGCGATCTAATCCATTTCAGATCTTCTGGTGACTGAGATTTGGCATTGAAGAGCCCGCTTACGGAGACAAGGCGTTTGACCAGATCCGGCCGAGAGATGGCGACTTGAAGAGCGATGATGGCTCCGTCGCTCCACCCGATAAGGTTCATCGGGCCAAGTTTCATCGCTTCAATAAAGTCAACAGTGGACGCCACGGTGGCGAAACTGAAGGGTTCAGCAGTATCGGCGGTATGCCCGTGTCCGGGCCGTTCGAAAGCAACCACCTTGAAATGCTTCGCCAGCTCCGGAGTCTGTGAAGAGAAGTCTTCGACAGTCCCCAGTCCTCCGTGCAATAGTAGCAGGGGCTCGCCGGCGCCTGATGTCTCATAATAGATTCGCGAGTTTCTCACCAGGAGATACGACCTTACAGGCACGGAATTGCCAAAGTCAGCGATCTAGTTAAGCTCGGCCTGAGAATCAAGAAAGGTCTATGGCCGCAGGCTTAACTAAGGAAACGCCTCTCGAAAGGTGTCGGTGAACAATCCGAAAGTATCACCCTGCGACATATCAAGATCTGACAATTTCATTTTTTCGAAAATCTCCAATCTCGATAATGTCGAGTTTCGAAAATATTGCAGGCTGGAACATTCCATATATTTCCACACAGAAGGCGAAGTAGTTGAAAACAAATGACTGGTCTCAGAAGACTTTCAGTTCTCGCCATCACAGCGCTTCTGGTAACAGGAATCAGCGGCGTATCAGCCGTGTTTGGCGATTCGTCAACCCCGGTGAACTATGTCAGCGCTAACTTCACTCCCATTACCACAACAGTATCGTACAGCTACGACTTTGTCACAGCTGCATTGATCCCTGGAACCGCAACCGCCACTGCCTTGGCAACTAACAATATCTTTCTAACAGTCATCAACGACCCTACTCCGCCAGATCCGACCAATGGCGCGACCTTCTTCGGAACTGCCAAACCTGAACATTTCTGTGACTCAAGCGGGTGCGACACTGTGGTCTATACACAGTCCTTCTGTTCACCATGGCCCAATACTTGCTTGTCAGCTGGAACATTTACGTTCGGAGGGTTCGTAACACGCAATGCAAGAGGCTTGACGCTCGACCAGCTCACAACGCTCGCGACTCAATACAATGTCCAAGACGGTAACTGCGGTGTAGGTTCTCCAAGGTTTACCCTGGACATGGTAAATCCTGCCGGCGTGCATAACACCATCCACGTCTATATCGGGGATCTTGCCACAATCTTTCAAAGCTGCCCTACTGGCTCTTGGACACAGGATACTTCAGTAGCTGATCCAAGTGGGAACTATGCAACCGACTCAGCAGGAAACCGCTGGGACATATCCCACTACTGCACCCCGACATATCCCTACGCCACCTATTCCGCGGCTGTAACCTGTGCTGATGGACTCGGTCTGACGATTTCTTCGATCTACCTCGTAACTGACGGTTCATGGTCGTCCAACGCTGGTGCTCCAGGCGGAACCCAGACTGTTCTATTCCGGAACATACAGGTCAACGGTGTAACCAGATTCCCATAGGGCCCGTCAAACTTGGGGCCCTCCCCTTTTTCTACTTCAGCCATCCCTCTTTGACGGTCTGGCCCTCCTTCTCCGTTTGCCTGGTTCCTGAGTTTCCTCGGTTTGTCGTTGAGCTAGTTCGCGGAGGTCCATCAGCCGCAAGTCACGAAGACTGCACAGGGCCATAATTATCGGGTGTTGAGTGATGAAAATGAGACGAGACCGAATTGCCCAGCCGGAAACTAATCTGGGACCCCTGAGATCCACAGGTTCAATGAACTCAGGCATTTATCATAGAAACGTTTCCGATGTCGACGCCTAGCTCAGTGTGCTCATTTTCATTTTGACGCCATGCTCGGAAAGCCGGTCTGTCACAAACCGGAAGAGCTTCGGGTCTTGAGCGATGCTTTCCGGAGTAACGATACCTGTCTCTTTGATCTCTGCGCGTCCCATGAGCAGCGCGACAGAGGTGCACGGGTAGGCTGTCGTCCTAGCCATGGCTGAAACCCCTGATCGTCGGTTGTAATGGTCGAGAAGCTGGTATCTGATATGAATTTTCTTTCCGCGGGACAAGCCCTTCACTTCAACTCTCAAGGCCAGAAAGTCTTCGGGAGATCCGTGTGACATTGCTCCGCGAAGCCGCTCTATCGTCAGCTGCCGAGGCTCTAATTCGACATCGCCAATCTTGACCGATTTACGTTCAAAGAAGCCGAGGACCTGAAGCGTGCGCATCATATCCGCATGTCCCGGATACCTAAGCGTAAACTCGTGCATCTCTCTGGTTTTCGGATAACTTCTGGGGAGTGAGCCGAGACCATCAGTGAGAAAATATTCCAACTGGCCAACCCCGGGGAAGCTTGTGTAGCCAAGGCCGGACAGTGGGTCAACTTTCTTGCGCTTGCCCTTCTCGACGACTAGTGCGGGTCGAGTATACTCGTTCACTACATCTTCAAGGGAAAACACGACGCGGTAGTTCAAAGGAAGTTCAGGCTTCTCCGGAAGACCACCCACAAAGATCCCCACCGATTTCATCTGATCCAGTCTCCTCGAAGCGTCACCAACACACATGTTCGTGAAACCCGGCGCCACACCACACTGAGGCACAACCCGACAACCAACCTCCCTCGCCTGACCTTGAAGCAGGAAAGCGTCCCTCGGAGTATAGGAAATGTCCACAGTATCCTTTCCAGCCTTGACCGTTTCAGTCATCAGATCAAAGCCAAGCCTTCCCGGCAAAGCACCACAGACAAGATCGACTTTTCGTAGGAGAGCATGAAAACGAGGCTCTTGCGATATGCTCAGCTTAACAGTCTGGAGCTTCCCCAGAACCCGTTTCCTCAGGAGCCTCAAGTTCTGAGAGCTAGCATCCATCGCAACCACAGAATCAACCTCGTTTGACCCAGCAAGATCCCGAGCGATCTCTGACCCTACTTTGCCGCATCCCACAACGAGGATTTTCATAGACAACTTCTCCGAGGACAGCGCTAAGGCTTCTTAAACTGGACGAAGATCCGTCGCGAATGATAGGAGTCTGTTAAGAGGGGTTGGGTCAATTTCTTTATCGGATCCAGCCGGTACGTCACGATATGTTAGCGAATGGTTCTACTGAGTTCGAGTCGCACATCGTCTCTGAGCATTTTAATTACCTGAAGTAGCTTACGAACGATGGCGTGGTAATTCTCGCCGGACGTACGCAGAATACCGACTACAGTAGCTTTGGAATTGTGCTTTTCAATGCAGAAACTATTGAAGCGGCGCGCGAGATCATGCTTAATGATCCCGCGGTGAAGAACAAGGTTTTCCGGGCCGAATTGTTCCCTTACAAAATGGCACTATTTGGCCCTGACAACGCCAAACACGATTAGGAGAATATCGCCTTGACGGCGTCTGCTGCAACGCGCGGGAGTAGTGTCGCGACTTTTCTCTTTTTCAGCATGCGAGTGATGATTTTCCCCTGGAAATCCATGTCTCCTTCCTCCTCGATCTCGGAAACATTGTCCCGCAAAACCGTGAACAATCGATCAAGTGTTTCATCAGAGAGGCTGGCGAACAATTTCCGTGCTAGACCCATCTTTCGCAGGTCAGACCCGAATTTTTCTCTCCACTTTGCATCGTAGTCCCGGAGAAACTGCTCAGAGTCTACTCCAACATGGGCAGCGGAAGACGCTGCCGCGATTCCGGCTAGTTTTCCGCAGTAGCCCCCGATAACAATACCTCCTCCAGTCGTCTGTTTGACCTGTCCAGCCGCATCTCCGACCACGATAAAACCAGGCGACCAGCATCTCGATAATGGCCCGGCGACAAGAACTGATCCTGACTTCGTCGCATCGACTATGGCTTTCGGCCACTGCTCTTTCACAAGGTCATCGAGAAATTTCTTCACATTACCCTTCTTCGAAGCGAGACCAACTCTTGCACTATTTTTCCCAGTAGGAATGCTCCATGCGAAGAATCCTGGTGCTCTCTTGGACCCGAAGAAAAGCTCAACCAGATCACTCTGCTCCTTCATCTCGACCAGCTCGTACTGCAAGCCCGGCAGGATCTGCGCCCAATCAGGCGTCTGAAGACCGGCCTGCTCCGGCAGCCTACTTCCAGCACCACTCGCATCGATAACCACTCTACCCTGAACCTTCGACCCATCTCCGAGGGTTAGAAGGTCCCCATCGGAGGTCCGTTCGAACTTTGACGTCCGAGTCTTAGCACGAAGCTCCGCCCCCGCCGCCACAGCCTGCTTCGCCAGAAACTGGTCCAATTTCATCCTGTTCAGAATAAGCGCAACAGGACCTTTCTTCCGAACCTCTATCGGTTCACCGTGAGGAGGATAGAACCTCGCACCATGAATCAGCTTCTGGCTAAAACTAGAATGAGCTTCCAGTCCCAAGAGTTCGAGTCCTTTGAGGCTCACAACACCAGAACAATGACTCGGCAAGCCCACCTGGGGATGTTCTTCCAGCAGTAGAACCCGGGCGTTTTTCTTAGATGCTTCTAGGGCCGCTTCGCAGCCAGCAACTCCTGCTCCAACCGTAACTACATCGTAACGATCGGAGGGGCTTCCCAAGGGGAAGATCAGCCTTCGAACTCTATCCTGAGCGTTAGACTCTTCAATTCACGCGCGAGTTTCTTGACGACTTCAAAATCCACAGGGTTTCGATAAGGTCTTCGTCCGTTAAGGATAACCTTGGTCTCCCGACTACCATCTGGCAGCCAGATAGTATTAATCGTCAAAATCGAGAAGGGTGTGAAAAGCCCCTCGAGAAAGTCTCTATCGTCTCCACCCTGGCTGAGGACCTTCACTCGTCTACCGACTCGGTCACCGAGATTCTTGGCCAGCTTGGCACCGCTGGCAAGGAAGGCGTCCATCCCCCTCCTGTCAACCATGAGCGCCATGATATCACCCGCCTCAACCGCCTTGTGGAAGGTAACGTCCTGTAGTGTCGGGTTCTCTTTCTCCAATTCAGTAATACTACGAATAACCCGGATATCAAGATCGGTAATTTGACCCTTCTTCAGCTTCTCCTCACAACGAGAACAGAAGATTCCGCTCTTAACACAGAAGTTATCGAGGATTGTCTTTACCATTGATTCCTCGACCCGCGTGGATGAAGTGATAGCGTCCAGTCTGCCTGAGTTTCTCGAATCTTGGGATTCTCTCGCCCGAACAAGCGTTGACCTATCTTAAGCGGCTTCAGCCGACTTCTCACCTAAGGAAGGTCCTGCTTCATAAATGCATTACCTTAGGCGGTCCTATCAAAGCCTCCGAGTGCTAGGCATAGGATTTGCCCGGAACCACCCGGCAACTTAACAAGACCCTCTCAACCCTTTCGGTTGCATGGACGAGATAGTCGAATTCCAGTCGATGAGTCAGTGGGACAGGTGGCTGGCCAAAAACTACTCAAGATCAGAAGGAGTATGGATTCGGTTCTTCAAGAAGGCGTCCGTCGTTTCCTCAATGGCTACTTCTGACGCGCTAGATGTGGCCTTGTGCTACGGCTGGATCACCGGCCAGCCAAGCCCTACTATGAAAAATCATGGCTGGGCAGACTCGTCCCTCGAAGACCAAAGAGCATCTGGTCAAAGATCAACACCAAACGCGTCGAGACGCTGATTAAACAAGGAAGAATGAAACCAGCCGGCCTCAAACAGGTAAGAGAGGCGAAGAGAGAGGGTAGGTGGGACCGAGCCTACAGCCCACCAAGCACCGCAAAACTGCCCGAGGATTTCATCAAAGCACTCCAGAGGAGCAAAGAAGCGGAAGGGTTCTTCAGCACGCTTAACCGCGCCAACATCTACACCGTTGTGTTCAGGCTAGAGAATGCAAAGAACGAAGAGCAGAGGCGGACGAAGATCAGGCAGATGATCGAGATGTTCGAGAGAGGAGAGAAGTTCCACTGATGAATCTACCGAGTTTCCCACTGACACGCTTGTGATAACAGCCAAATACTAATGGGAGTTCTGACCCGGCAACTTCGGATGAGATTTATTGAAGCTCTTTGAATATGAGGCAAAGTCTATCGCGCAAAATCTCGGCATAAACACGCCTCGGGGCGCAGTAGCTTCGACATCAGATGAAGCTCGGGATATTCACAAGCGTATTGGTGGCGAGGCCGTTATCAAAGCCCAGGTCATGGTTGCTGGCCGCGGAAAGGCTGGAGGAATAAAGTTCGCGAGCAAGCCCGACGAGACATGGGCTAGAGCAAACGAGATTCTAGGAATGACCATCAAAGGCGAGAAAGTCAAGAAGGTCCTTATCGAACAAAAGGCAACAGCAAAGAAAGAGCTCTTCGCTAGTATCGTTCTAGATCGAGCAAACCGGTGCCAGACAGTTCTCGCTTCAGACCAGGGTGGAATCGATATTGAAGATGTCGCCAGACAAACTCCCGAGAAAGTGCTCAGACATCGTCTCGACCCCGTGTTCGGGATGAGGAGCTACGACGCGCGACTGATCGCTTTGAAGCTCGGATACCATGGCATGCAACAAAGCACGTTCTCAGACTTTCTGTCTAATCTCTATCGATTATCACTGATCTATGATGCGGAGCTGGTGGAAAGCAACCCAGTCATCGAGACGCAAGATGGCCGTTTCGTCGCCGCAGACCTCAGAGTGATAGTTGATGATAACAGTCTCTTCCGACATCCCTAATTCCAAGAGAGATCAAAGGAGATCAGCGGTGAGGTCACTGCTTTGGAGTCGAAAGCTCGCGACAACGGTCTCGCATTCGTCGAGCTAGACGGCGACATCGGTATCATAGGAAATGGCGCAGGACTCGTTATGGCGACACTCGACCTGGTCAAACAGTACGGCGGAAAACCCGCGAACTTCTGTGATGTTGGTGGAGGGGCCAACGCCGAGCACGTTGCAACAGCGCTCCAGATCATTCAGGGCGCTGAGAAGGTCCGTGCCGTATTCGTCAACATACTAGCGGGGATTACTAGATGCGACGAGGTGGCGAAAGGAATCGTTGACGTAAAGAAAGTCATGGGCCTCAAGAAACCTCTCGTCATACGAATGGTGGGAACTAATCAGGACGAGGGAAGGAGGATACTCCAGTCTGCTGGATTGACAGCGATGGACAAAATGGATGAGGCAGCAAGACTCGCCGTAAGCAAGGTGGCTGCGTAAATGGCAGTTTTGATGGGGAAACAGACCCGGGCAATAGTCCAGGGAATAACCGGCAACCAAGGCAGCTTCCACACCAGACTGATGCTCGACTATGGAACAAGAATCATCGCCGGCGTAACACCCGGAAAAGGAGGAACAACCTCGGTCGGTGTCCCGGTGTTCGATACCGTAGCCTCAGCTCTCGAAAAGACGGATGCTAACGCCTCCATAATCTTCGTTCCAGCACCGTACGCCAAAGAGGCTGGGATGGAAGCGATCGACGCCGGACTAAGCCCAGTCGTGATAATCACAGAGATGATCCCGGCGAGAGACTCGATGATCCTCATCGAATATGCAAGAACCCGTGGAGCGACTATCATTGGTCCCAACACTCCGGGAATAATCAGTGCAGGTGAAGCTAAGCTGGGGATAATGCCTGGCGATGTGTTCAAGCCCGGGAAGGTCGGACTCGCGTCAAGAAGCGGGACCCTGACCTACGAGATCGCCGCATCGCTAACGCACAATGGCATAGGCCAGTCCACCTGTCTCGGGATAGGTGGGGATCCATTTACAGGGCTGAATTTCGTCGAGGTTCTCAAACTCTTCAGAGAAGATCCTGGAACGGACACAGTCGTTCTGATAGGTGAGATTGGGGGTTCCGCTGAAGAGGACGCCGCAGCCTACATACGTGATACGAAATATCCGAAACGGGTCGCAGCATACATCGCCGGCCGAGCCGCGCCGCCAGGGAAGCGAATGGGTCACGCCGGGGCAATCATTACCGGAACGGAGGGAACGGCAGATGCTAAGATGAAGAGTTTGCGAGAAGCAGGTGTTCTGGTCGCCGAAGTCCCCTCTGAGCTTCCAAGGCTGCTCCTCCAACAGGTTTCCCCGTTGCAGTAATGCACTAGAATATCCTCCTCCGTTGTTCATCAAAACCGACATTCCCTCCTTTTTTCATTAGTGCTGTAATAGCATTCTTGCATGTCGCTTTCTTACAAAGGAAAAAGTAGGATGCTGTGTCAGAGTCGGGTTGAGCGACACTTGCCACAAGACCACTTTCCGACGTGAGAATGTCACCGCAAACAATACACTTGTCTTTTCCGGGGGCGAACTTGATCTCATTCTCTGACATTGTCAGGCTTTCCGAATCGGTATTCCATCAGCCAAGCTCCACTAATTGCTGAAGAAGCTCGGGCCTTTGCACCATGATGAAGGATCGGGGTTCATATTTGCCGATTGCTCAGGCGGAAGTGCGAATTCGCCTTCCCCAGATTAGTCGTCTATTTTGCTCCGAGTTCTCGTTTCTTCCAGCGAAGGTTATCTCCGCGGCAGCGGCGGCATCTGTAGGCGTTCGGCGAGTTCCTTGACCCGCACGTCCTACAAATCTTGAAGAAGAGCCTGTGACGTTGCGCAAGCTGCTTCTTCATCACATCAGTAATCGGCATGGGAGACGCAGCACGAGCGTCCTGCCTACAATATATTATTGCCGCTGAGCGCTTGGGCGAAGCGTCTGAGGACCAGTCGACAACTTGCGCGCTCAGCCTAGAGACGTGTAGGCAAGAACAGCGGAACAAACAATGGCTACGGTGATTATCGCAAATCCTGCCGTCACATATGGTCGAGAGAGGACAACGTTGCTTTGGCCCATCGAGAATGTCCCATTCCAGGTCGAAGCAATCGAACCTCCTTGCCCGTTGCGATTCAGGAAGTGAATCGAATAGTTCCCTGGAAGAGGTGCTTCCAAAATCACTAGGCTCCCAGACAACCCAAGCAAGCCGAAATAGGCCCGCTGGGCTAATGCCGTTGCGTTTCCATTCGGGCTAGTGAACCAAACATCAGGTGATACGCCGGCCCCTCCCGAAACAAGGACAGGCTTGTAGCTGAATACGGCGTAGTACGTAGTGAAGGAAGTTGGGACAGAATTCGATAACTGGTTAGACGGCAGACAGCGAGACTCATCGACGTATGTTCCGTCTGGATCTAGAGAAGTTCCTCCGCCGTTGTTGGGAGATATGAGGCGACAATCGATCATTTCTAAGACAATGTGGGCTTGGGAACTGGGATGAAGCATAAGTGGGGGGAATGTGGCGGCGGCATTTTCCCGGCTTAGAATCGCGTCGACGATACTCCCCTCGCCGCTTGGAGTGAGGTACTGGACCGCGAATGCTCCAACGGACAACAAGACTGCTACGAGGGCAACCGCCATGAAGCCACGCAGGAAGGCCGATTTCGCGAGAATCCATCTCGTGGATCTCGAGACCTTATCGAGCCTTTCATCGCTATGGAGCCTTTCGTACGAGAATTAGCCAATAAGAATCTATGCGGCTTCGAGAAATTTGGAGAGTTGTTGACATAGCTCTTCAAGATCGCTGATGTTTAGCTGAAAGACTCTCTTCTCAGGCAAAGTCATGGTCGCTAAGGTCGATCGGGCTTTTTCGCGGCCGATCTTCTGGGATAGAAAATGGAGGAAGGAGCTTCTCACAACGCGCTTTCGTTGGTTGAATAGTCCGCGGACCAGTTCTTCAAACAGTTCCTCGTTTACACCTGTATTGACCTCCTTAGGCGAGATTCGCAAGAGGCTAGAGTCAATCTTGGGTCTCGGTCGAAATGAGGCGGCAGAGATATTCATGATCGGCCGAATCGTAAGATGACGCTGTGAAGTGATTGACAATCTTCCGTAATCTGCAGTTCCCTCCTCGGCGAGGAGCCTCTCTCCGAACTCCTTCTGAAATACTAGAGATGCAAGCTCGAACTTTTCCCTCGTCAGAAAGAGGATAAGCTTCGACGATAAGGCGTAAGGTGGAGTTCCAACGATCTTGTTGAATGTGGGAACACGGATTTTCAGCACGTCTCCCTCGATAACCTCGACGTTTGGACTGTTCTCGAATTCTGACCGGAGGTGTGCGGCTAGCCTGCGGTCCTTCTCGACCGCTATGACTCGACCCGCCGTCTTCTCAAGAAGATGGGTTAGGATTCCGTATCCGGGTCCGGGTTCGAGAACCGTGTCGGTTCCGGAGAGTTCAGCGTTCGAAACTACTATTGCGGCTACTCGTTTGTCGGCTAGGAAGTTCTGGCCTAGTCTCTTCAGCGGTCGATAGAGAACGTTTGTTGCCACAAGCTCATACTGCCCTAGTGAACAACCGGTACTTCGACTCAGTGCTCAGCTCTTCGATGATTCTCTTCGATACGATCCTCGGGATGTCGCTGAGCCCTGTTCGTTCCTGGATGTCCTTGTAGCTCGTAAACGGTTTCCTCTCTCTCATGTTGACGATCTGCCACATCGACTTCTTACCAATACCCGGCAACAACTCAAGCGAATGCATCCGCGGAGTGACAGGCTGTGAATTGTTGAAGAAGTCTACGAACCTTTTCTCTTGAGTTTTGACCAGTTCCGATATCAATGGCGCGATCTCCGCCTTCGCGTTCGCCGTGAGCTGTTCGTAGCTGATTCTGGTGAGAATTCTGTCAACCTTCTCTCTGCGATCCCGCCCGATGTATATTCGCTCGTGAACCAGCACCGTGGCGCCTATCTTGAGCTCCGCCTCCAGCAAGGTGAAGAACTGTTCGCCCATAATCTGGACAGTCGGCACTGCCAGGTGTCTCGATTTCTCCGAGGATCGACCGTACGGAAGGAAGTCTAGAACGTACGCGTGCTCCTCGTAAACATGTCTCCTCTGTAGATACTCGTCTTCGTGAATCGCCAAGAATAGCTCTCCCCTCTATCTCCCTTAGAACATCTCTAGCCGGATAGTAGACTTACGTCGGCCAGTGCCAGGATGGTTGAGAATCATTGGGGCTCATTCTGAACCCGCCTTTTCTCCTTAATTGGGTATCGGTTAGGAGTTTCTATCGACTTAGACGTACCGTTTCATAATTTCCAGAATGCCGTTAAGCTGGTCTGTACTGACGAACCTGCCCTTTACCGTCAATACCGCTCGAAGTTCTTCAATAGACTTTGGAAGCGAGTTCACGATCTGGATAGCATCATTCCTATCCAGTTGAAGCTTCGACGATAACTCATCAACAAGCTTCTCGCCCTTATCCGCTGGAATCTTCGAGAACTTTCGCGCATAATCGAGAGTGCGGCGCTGGAACTCTCCCAGCTCTTCCTCCTTGACTTTTCCCAGGATCTCCTGCGCCTCCGAGTTGGTCACTATTTTCTCTTGGAGAATCTTCCTTGCCATCAGCTCGACTCCTCAACCGGGGTAATATGCTCCGGCCTAGCTATGATGATCCGTGGCGTCTTGGTCCCAGCCACCTCAACAACATAGCTGCGCCCACGCTTCTCAGAAACCATCCCAACGCGCCCGTGATACCGGCGGTGTGGCATCCCCTTCTGAACAGCCGGATTTATCATGATTCTAACAGTTTGACCGGGAGCATAGGGAATAAGCAGTCTCCCAAGGGGTTGCTTGCCTCTGTCCCGTGGCTTCCTGCTGATCAGGGTCCTAGTCTTTGTCCTAAAACCCTTGGAACGTCGCAACAGCCAATTCTCCGGTCGAGAAAAGTGCGGGCGAGGAGGTTCCGTATATATGTTCGCGACATTGCGCTACTCCATGGCCGGGAACTCTGCAAGATTCTTCTTCATACTATCCGGAGAGCATCCCACGCTGCCCCTCGCAGAACTCAAGGCCATCCTACGGGCCTACGCGATAGAACACAAGATAGTCGGCAACTTCTACAAGCTCATAGAAGTAGACGCGGATCGCGCCAAACTGGAATCAATCGCAAGTCGCGGGGCGTATGTTGACGAGATGGGACAAGAGGTCCTTCACACAGAAGACAATCTAGAGAGTATCAAGAAGGAGGTTGAGTTCGCTGATCTGGAACCATTCCTCTCCTCAGAAGACAGTTTTAGCATACGAATGCTGCGGTTTGGTGGAGTCTCGAAAGATCTCTCGAGAGTCCATCTAGAAGGCTATCTAGGAAAGCTACTCGCAGAGAAGACAGGCGCAAAGGTCGATCTTCAATCTCCAAAAAAACCTTTTCGAGGAATCCTAGCAGGATCTCTCTTCCATCTGGGACTCATCATTCATCAGCGTCCGAGAGGAAGTATCCATCGGCGGCGCCCCAGAAAAAGGGCTGTATTCCATCCCAGCACAATGCCCCCAAAAATTGCCCGCTGTCTGGTGAATCTCTCAGAAGCGAGAGATGGGGAGACTTTTCTCGATCCTTTCTGCGGCGTTGGTGGTATAGCAATAGAGGCGAGCCTTCTCGGCTGTAACGTGGTTGGAGTCGACGCTCTTTCGAGGATGGTTCGATCAGCCCGAAGAAACCTAGCCCATTTCGGCCTCAACTCTTACGGCCTTCTCAGAGGTGATGCGCGAAGCATTCCATTGCGTATTGTAGATGCGATCGCCACAGACCCTCCTTATGGAACAGGCGCTTCAACACTCAAATCGACCACAAAGGACATTTTGGCGAGCTTCTTGCCCCAGGCAAGAATGATCCTGTCCCCTGGCGGGAAGGTTGTATTTGCATCACCATTGGGAACTGGTGCTGTTGACTTGGCGGAGTCTCAGGGGTTCAAAGTCTACGATCGCCACGAGCTATACGTTCACAGAAGCTTGACACGAGAGATTCTAGTGCTGGGACCAGACTAAATGCCCGCAGGTATCGATGTCATCTTCTTGGGTACTGGTGGCAGTCTTCCCACCAAAGAACGGGGTCTCCCCGCGGTCGCTCTGCGTCGAGATGGAGAACTCTTTCTCTTCGACTGCGGGGAAGGGACCCAGCGGCAGATGATGCACGCGGGACTCGGATTCAACCGTGCAATGACCATTATGATCTCGCACCTGCACGGAGATCATATTCTCGGATTACCCGGACTTCTTCAGACAATGTCCTCCTTGATCAGGGACAAGCCGCTCGACCTCTATGGTCCAGAAGGTATCTCCGCCTATCTAGGCTCGCTCCGTCGGACCCTGGGTTTCGCCGCAAACTTTCCAGTACGAGTTACAGAGCTAAAGCCGGGAGCAGAAATATCCAAGAACGCTTACACCATCAAGACGACGAAGGCAACGCATGATATCACATGCCTCGCCTATGCGATTATTGAAACTGATCGACCGGGTAGATTTCACCCTGAAAAAGCAAAGCGGCTAGGCGTCCCTGAGGGCCCGTTATGGAAGCAGCTTCAGATGGGCAAGGAAGTCAATGTTGGCGGAAAGACAGTGACGTCTCGCCAGGTTATTGAGGAACCTCGTCCCGGCCTCAAGATCGTCTATGCTATTGACACCCGTCCCTCTGAAGAGGTGAAGACGCTGGCAAAAGAAGCCGATCTTCTCATGCATGACGGAGGCTTTGCCGAGGATAGACGGGACAAGGCGAAAGAGTACTTCCATTCGACAGCAAGAGAGGCCGCCAGAGTTGCGAAGGCTGCCCGGGTTAGCAAACTCGCACTAGTCCACATAAGCGCGGTTACAAGGGATGACTCGATTCTTCTCAAGCAGGCGAGAAGTGTCTTCAAAGCAACAGTAGTTCCGAAAGACCTGATGGTCTTATCCCTGAATCGCTCGAAGTAAAAGTGCCGAGCGCATCTTCGGATTCTATTCTCTTCTTCTTTCTTCAGGCTGAGGGGCGAGCCAATTGATCAATTGTTCCGGGTTTTCGGTTTCAACGTTCACTTGTATTGGACCCAGAGGCGATTCGCCTTCTGGCGCAGAGAAAGATACGTGACCGGCATAGGCCGCCTGTTTGTTCAGAAAGAAGACCAATCGATTGCCGTCAACAGATCGCCTCAAGACTGATCTCGCCGCCGCCCTGATTCTATCACGCTGAATAATCATCCGAAACCTTTCGAGCGAGGGCTGATTCTTTCCGTCGATAATCACTTTTCCACTCCACTCGTCTAGTTGTCGAACTTCGACTTCGCCTCGCAGAATGTTGGTTACCGCTTTCTTGACTTTCTCGGGGTCCTCAGTCGGCCGGACTTCGGTTTCGCTGTGGACCAGGAATGTTAGTTCGGAAGTGTTCTCAGCAGACGTCCTGTCCGCCTCTTGAGGTCGTTCTTCGTATCCTCATTCTCGACAACCCGATCGGCAATGGCGATGAGCTTTCCAACTCCTACCTTCAACTCTCGCTCGTCGCGCTTGAGAAAGTCGGCCCAGTTTCTGGGACGGTCAGACCTTCTCCTCTTTTGCAGCCTTCGGAACCTGCTCTTCGGGGAAGCGTGAATGGCGATGGTGAAGACATGATACTTCTTGTTCAGCTCCTCGATCTCCTCTACACTCCTAGCACCCTCATACACGAATTGGGTCTTGTCAATCTTGTCTATGAGCGGAGCTAGCCTTTTGGCAACCGCTCCCATCCCTTCCTCCTCTCTGATCTTCAGCATCAACCTGCCGAGGTTCTCTCTGCTAGGCGATAATTTCTTTCTTTTCGCTTCGGCCCTTATGATATCGCCGGAGACGAACACGGGAACCCCACGCTTCGCCGCAACACTAGACGCGAGGCTCTTGCCGGCGCCCGGCATTCCAACCACTACAATGACCGTCTTCGACTTCGCTTTGTCCATGCAAGCCCGGGCGAACCTTGGCGAAGAGAGCGTTATAGCTCTTAAAAATGGGAGACGATTCTCTACGGGAGCGACTTGTCAGAGGACCAAGTGCGTAGCTTCATCTCGATAGACGTTGAAGATCAACGGATTCTATCTCACGTAACATCGATCCTGTCATCTCTGCAGGCCCTGGGCGGAGATTTGAAACCTGTCGAACGCGAGAACATCCATCTCACGTTGAAATTTCTCGGAAACTTACCCGTGCCTCGACTGGGAGAAGTCGAGTCCTCTCTACATCAACTTATTTTTCCATCGTTCACAGCGGAGATCAAAGGAGCGGGCGCCTTCCCGAATCTCAACCACATGAACGTAATCTGGGTCGGGGTAAACGAGGGCTGGAACCAGGTCGAGCAAATCTACGAACAAGTGGAGAAGTTGTTGTCCGCTCTCGGATTCAGGAGGGAAAATCGCCCTTTCAGTCCTCACATCACGATAGCCCGGGTGCGGTCAGGCAGAAAGAGGGATGAGATCGCAAATTTTCTACGCCATCTAGGCGACGAGAGTTTCGGGACGATCACTGTGGACAAAGTCCGGCTAAAACAGAGCATTCTCTCAAGTTCCGGACCGAAATACTCGACGCTACTAGAAGTTCCTACCCGGTCAAAGTAAGTCGTCATCTGTCCACTTTCAAATACTAATTCAAAGCAGAGAATCTCTCGATGTCGACTCAGATTCAAGCAGTCTTGGACCATATTGCCAAAAGAGTTGTTCCCAGGCAGGCCGAAAGGGAACGAATGTCGCGATTGGCCGAGAGACTAAGAGGTCAAGTTCAGGACATGCTGGATATGGCTGGATTTGCAGGTAAGGTCTCGATCCAAGGGTCTTACGCCCGGGACACTTGGCTGAGCGGCGAGGCCGATTTGGACATCTTCGCGAGCTTTCCTCCAACAATGGATCGGCGGGAATGGACTGAGAAGGTTCTCCCAGCAGTTCGGAATGGAATCGAAGCTAAGACTATCGATCGTTATGCCGAGCATCCCTATTTGGAATTTCATATCGAAGGTATCAGGATCAATGTAGTCCCCTGCTATGCCGTGGAAAAAGGGCAGTGGAAGAGCGCAACCGACAGAACACCATACCACACAGAGTACATGAGAGAGCACCTGACACTGGAAATGCGACTTGAAGCAAGGCTCCTGAAAAAGTTCCTTAAAGGAATGCGATCCTACGGTGCCGAGATTAGGGTCGGAGGATTCAGCGGAATGCTCGTCGAAACTCTGATCCTACATTACCAATCGTTTCTAGAGACACTCGCACAAGCCTCGA
>VBBQ01000026.1:0-12111 GCA_005888755.1 Candidatus Bathyarchaeota archaeon | reverse complement strand
AAAGCACCCTGGAGGACAAGATTCTAGAGCCCAAGAGTTCGGATCTCTTTTGGTCGTAGTCGACCCGGTAGACCCGAATCGAAACTTGGCCGCCGCAGTCAGGGATGATAAGCTGTGGGGATTCGTGGCCGCTTCTAGGGAACTTCAGAAGAACCCTGGCACATGGTACTTCTTCCCCCCGAAGCCCGTCGCGAAAACCAGATCACAATTTTCCAAAATCTTGGATCATCAAAACAGGAGTATTGCAGCAATATTTTTCGAACATGCCAGGCTAGTGCCTGATGTTCTATGGGGGCAACTGTTGAAAATGGAGAAATCGTTGACGGAACTGATGACGCGACAGGACTTCCATCCCATCAGGTCGACAGTCTGGAGCGACGAACGACGATCCAGTGCGATCCTCGTTGAGCTGGACAGTTCGACTCTCTCAGGAGTCCAATTGCGTCAGGGTCCGCCAGTTTCGAAGCAGGAAGACAGTCAGGGATTCTTGGATCGACACCTGGACGCGAAAGATACTATTCGCGGTCCCTGGATCGAAGGCGATCGATGGGTCGTGGACAAGAAACGACGAATCCTTACCACCAAACAACTTGTATCTGCAGCGCTCAAAGATCCAAGGCTCGGGCTTGCTATCCCAGAGCAGCTGAACCGGTCCTTCCGGCAGAATACAAGGGTTCTGGAGAACAGGAAAATTCTCTCACTACTTGGACGAGAGGGTTTTGACCAAGCACTATCAGAGTTCTTGGCGGCGAGGCCTGCTTGGCTCAAACCCCATCATTAGCACCACTATCCTACCTAGTAAACCCGCCCTACAATCGACTCGTAGCATACCCTAGCGGTGACCCAGACGAGGTCGAATCTCGGATTCGCCAATTGGAACAGTTGGATATAACTGGACTAGATTTTCAAGGGCGCCTGAAAACCGATCGCCTTTCCATTCTCGGGAAGGGAGTCGTAGGAATTGTTGTCATAGGCGTGACGGGTAATCGACGTATCGCAGTTAAGATCCGACGCGTTGATGCGCGACGCCCTAGCTTGATTCAGGAGGCTGAACTTCTCAAAATCGCAAATTCTCAGAATGTGGGACCCGTGTGCTTGGGTGGCACTGCTGACGTACTGGCGATGGAGCTGGTCGAAGGCCTGTCATTGCCCTCATGGCTTGAGAGCCTCAAGGGCAGAGGGCGAAGAACCCGGGTCAGAAGCGTAGTGAAGCCGCTACTGGAACAGTGTCTGCGAATGGATGCGTACGGGCTCGATCATGGAGAGCTTAGCCGGGCACACAAGAATGTCATCATCTCGAACGACGACATTCCTCGGATTCTGGATTTTGAATCTGCTAGCTTGATGAGACGACCTAGCAATTTTACCTCTCTAGCTCAGTACCTGTTTGTCGGGGGCAGCATCGCCAGGAAAATGGTCAGGATGCTGGGGCCGGTGGATAGGGAAGAACTTCTGAAATGCTTACGAGACTACAAAGCGGGCGGATGGAAAGATGCCTTCAAGGCAACAACTAAAGTTCTAGGCTTGTAAATACACTTGGTCCTTACGCAGTCTTCTTGTCGATGACGCCTAACCGTCTCGCCCTGTTCTCAGCGTACCTGAACGCAAGAAAGCCCATTGCAAGGACGACGATGCCTCCAAGGGCTGCTAATCCGAGATGGGAGAAGTAAGCGTACACGGTTCCTCCTTCAATCATGGCTTGACGTGAGGCTCTCATGAACTCGGTAAATGGCAATATGTTTGCTATTGAAGAGAGTGGCCACGGTAGGAAGGAGACTGGGAAGAGCGCTTCCGAAAAAACCATCAGGAGCCCGGCGACGTATGTGGGAAGAGCCCATTCGAATTTCGTCGCAAATAGTGCGTATGCGCTGAGCAGGAGTCCCAGGCCAAGGGCGGCGAGAATGTTCATCACCATCGCAAGGAAAAGTAGACTGACAGACAAGGGGTTCACCACGAAGGGAATACTAGTGTGAAAGACTGACGACAAGACGTAGAAGGACAAGACAAGAGACACGATAACAGTCATCGTTGATGTGACGAACGAGGCAAGGGTCCTCCCAGTTAGGTAAGGTAGCGATGAATGAGGCGAGATGTAGACTTGCGGGAACACATAGGTCCATTTTCCTTCCGCGATAGCAAGTGTAGGCACCCACGAGTAGGCTGCAACGTGGGCATACAGCGCGGCACCGATAAGGATGTAGGCGAGTCGATTTGGGTCGAAGCTGGGCGGGACGTTATTGGTCGAACCGACATAGTAGACTGTTGAAGCAGCAATAACGCTGGCCAGAGGACCAACAGTCCTGAGGGAAAATCCCGTGAGAGGGTTGGTCCAGTTGAACTCTCTGTACCATCCGACTCTTATCGATGCGACCATGGCGCGAATGCTCATCGCTGTCTCACCGCAATTGTTCCTGTTCTTCTGCCCTTGTTCTCAAGGAACTTCAATGCTTTGGAGGACGCAAAGAGGAGAACCGCTCCCATTACGGCAAGAGCTAGCAACTCAAGGTCAAGGTAGAGTTCTCCGAATCCTTGGCCGAAAAACAGAGTTCTCCTCAGTGCATCCATTCCCAGTGTGAGAGGAATGAGGGATGCTCCAGCCTGGACGGCCAGAGGAAACGGGGAGAATCCTCCTGTCGACGGAAAGTAGACACCTGAGATAAGTGACACAGGCTCGTGGAGGGCCTCATTTACAGAATCTGCCTCTCGGCCGTACGCCAAGTAAAGCGAGGACAAGGCCATTCCCATCGCATAGAGCGACGCAAGAGTCAGAGCGAAGACAGAGATAACGGCAGGCCAGATGGCGTTGATGGGCGGATGGAAGATTACCCAGCCGAGGATCGCGACCATGGCTGCGGAGGGTGCGGTCCCGAGAATCCCGCCAAGGGACATGCCTACGAGAATCGCTGAGATAGGTGCAGGGGAAGTGATGTAGATCTCGAACAGTCCGACTTGCTTGTCCCAGTTGAACTGGCTAGCCATTGACCACAGGACGTTGCCCCAAAAAGAGATCATTACTCCACCGAGGATAGCGAATCCCGTGAATGAGTTGAGCCCGTAAGCTCTGTAGACCATTGTTAAGGAGAAAGACGTGAAGAACGGAAAGCCAATGTTAACCGCCACCCAGAGGGGTTCCCCGTAGATGCTCTTAGCCCTGACCCACAACCGGGCATAAGCGGTTCTGAGCCATGGGTTACTATGCAGCTTCATGCTCCCTCTCCCTGAACCCTCTGCCAACTAGGGCCACAAAGACTTCCTCCAGTGTTGCCTGCTGTCTCCAGTTTGATACGACCGTCATTCCTAACTTTCGAATTGAGTCGACCACGGATTGGGCGGATCCGTCTCCGTCAACGACCACTTGAATCCGCGACAGTCCTCTTTCTTCATCGACTGACGATGTGAAACCCTTGACTCCCTCGAGTTTTCCTATTGGTTCGAGGCTTCCCGGAGCTGGAATAGGTGAGACCTCTAAGACTAGCGAGGGCGCTCCCAGAGACCTTTTCAGTGCAGCGGGTGTATCACAGGCGAGTATTTTGCCCTTGTCAATGATAGCGACTCGGTTGCAAATCGCGTCGACTTCGGCCATGTTGTGAGTTGCAAGGAGAATCGTTCTGCCATGCTCTCTTGCTTGTTTCAAGATGTATTCGCGTATGCTCAGCGCGGTCATGACGTCCAGTCCAATGGTTGGCTCGTCAAGAAATACAACCTTGGGATCATTGATGAATGCTCTGACCAAGGTGACTCGCTGCTTGTAGCCGGTGGAGAGTGCGTAGAATTTCCTGTCGAGATAGCTCTGAAGTCCGAGCATGTCTGAGAGGGCATTGATTCGTCGGTGCGCCTCTTCCGTGGGTATGCCGTAGAGCTGCGAGAAGAACCAGAGGTTTCCTCGCGCACTGATGAAATCGTAACCAGCTCTCTCCGCGCCACTTGCCATGTTGATCACAGCCCGGATCTTCTCTGGCTCCTTCTCGACGTCGAATCCCATTACTCCTGCTTTTCCCGCAGTCGGCAGTAGAAGCGTGGATAGTATCCTGATCATGGTGGTTTTCCCCGCCCCGTTCGGGCCTAGAACACCGAAGATCTCGCCCTTTCGAACTTGAAGATTGACACCGTCGAGAGCCACAACTTTGCCCTCTTTGCTATCAAACTCGCGTCTAAGCCCATCGACCTGGACGGTGATTTCTGCTTCGACGCGATTCATGACGTTCCGTAACCCTGGCTGGTCTTGCGGAGCTTTCCGTGAGTCATTTAACCGTTGGTCGAGCATGTTCAATCTTCATTGCTCTCTTCAGGTCGTCTTCGCGAGTCGTGCGGAGGGCCTGTTGGAAGCGGTTCAATTAAGGATTGTTTGAAGGATTTACCAGAAACGTTCTTTCAGAGCCTCTCTTTCGGCTTCCATTATCGCTTGGAAGAAACCGTTTGTAGGCTTTTGGTGCTTTCGGAGAATGTCCGCGGCTGCTTCAGGAGTCACTCTTCTCCCCGCGAGGGTGTAGACCGCAATTCTGCCATACTTGTTTACTAGTTTCGCAGTTTCCCCGGCTCTTGATAGAACGTTCTTCTCTCTCTCCGAGAGGTGAGCTCCGTTCTTTAAGAGTATCTTCTTCATATCCTCGTCGGAGACCGCCAAAGCGGCCAGAGCCTTCGATCCGCATTCAGGGCATTCCAGCGTGGCGGGAATGTCCTTTACCCGCTTCATCTCGACATATTTCCAACAGTTTGTGCAGACAATCGTCTTTACCTCATTGAGGATTCTCGCCTTCGCGGACCCCACCAAGATCTGGCTGAGCTTTTCCGTCGGGATCAAGTCCGTCTTTCTGCTGATCCTCTCGAGGCCAATCCTTGCGATTGGCGTTGCCTCGCCAGCAACGGTCTTGACGACCTTGATTTGAATTTCGCGTTTCGCGATAGCTCGCAGAACTTTCTTGGTATGGGGTATGTCCATGTCCCTTTCCAATGTCTCGCGAACGGCCTCGTCCATGATGACTGTTCCCTCGAAGCTCTTCGCGAGTTGGCGGAGGGTTATGCTACTGAAATCCGTCCACTTCGAGATCGCCCCAAATCTCCGCGCGACATGGACAAGTCTTCGTTTGAACAGTCCAGTTCTCTTCGACGCGGTTATCGCCACCTCGTCCACCTCAATCTCGGAGAGCCGACGGACCATTTTCACGACGTCATTGGCATCTACTCCTCCTACGGCTTGGAATACAATCCTGTAGGGATCTTGCTGGATTCCGACGCTGACGCCTGACTCGTCGGACAGCAAGTGTCCGATGAGCCGGGCTAGGGTCCTGTTGACAAGTGTGCCTAAGTGGGAGTTGACGATGATGAAGTCGTCCCACTCTTCGACGGTAAGCAGGCGATCATTTGGAACCGGGAGGCCTTGTTCGTACTGCTCGTATGTCTCAGAGATGGCTCGTTCGAATGTTTTGGAGTCCGCGGGGTATTGTTCGCTAAGCGTTTGAGCTATCTCTTTGATTTTTTTCCCTGCTTCGTAAAGCTCTCCTACTTTCCGTCTTATCTGGCCTACCTCGCTAGCGACCTTGTGAGGGACGGGTATCTCCTCGCCCACCCAGCTAGGTATGGCTCCCGTCGGGTCGGAGATTGGCTTGACGAATATCTTGTCGCCTCTGATACTCTGCATCATCCATGGCGTGCCCCGAACGATAAATTTCGTACCTGGCTGGCCGTACTCTGCCACAAAAGCTTCATCGAGAACGCCGACGGCCGCGTCTGTCTCCTGCTCTATGACGAGGTATTGTTTCTCGTCTGGGATCATCGAGAGCTTATTGAAGTAGTACGTATAGAGGTCTTTGACCCTCGACGGCCTCATGATCATCCTGTCTTGTTGCGAAACCCAAGCGAGACGTGGAAATCGTGAGTGCATATAGTTCGCGACTGAGGCGACATCTTCTTCTGTCAGGTTCCGATATGGGAATGCGTTCGAAATCATTTCAACAAGCTCGTTGTAGTACCACTTCCTATTCTGTATCAACAGCCCTGCCAGCTGGTGGCATAGAGCGTCGAGCGGTTTCTCCGGGACCGACACTTCCTCCAGGTCCTCGCTGAGTGCTCCTCTAGCTATGACGAACGCCTCGAGGGCATCGTCAGAGTCGCTCGCAATGATCACTCCGTCGGCCATCTTTCCGACGCTATGACCGGATCGTCCGACGCGCTGTATTAGCCGCGTCACTTGGTGAGGGCTCATGTACTGAATCACGTAGTCTATCCTTCCAACGTCGATTCCCAGTTCTAGGCTTGAGGTGGCTACTAGGCCTCTGAGTTCTCCGCCCTTCAAGCCTCGCTCAGCCGTTATTCGAGATGGTTTGGCCAGGCTTCCGTGGTGTATTGAGATTGGAAAGTCTAGGTCCCAGACCTTGAACCTGCTCGCCAATATCTCGGCAATCGATCTCGTGTTGGTGAAGAGAATGACCGACTTGTGGTTCTGAATCATCTCCTTCATTATCCGAAGCCTAGCCGCAACCTCAGGGTGTGTGAATATCTTCCCGGCCAGTTGATGGTCATGCCCTGACGGTTCGGGAAAGAGTGTCTCCAACCGCATTTTTCTGGCGACAGGAATCCGGACGATTTCCACAGGTCGTTTGGTTCCCACGAGAAATGCTCCAACCTTCTCCGGCGATCCAATGGTTGCAGAGAGGCCGATGACCTGGAAGTCTCTCTGGGTGATCCATCTTAGCCGTTCGATAGCGATGGATAGCTGGCTGCCCCGCTTGTCCTCCGCCAGCTCATGGACCTCGTCAATAATCAGGAACCTGACTTCGCGGAGATGTCTCCGCATGATACGTCCAGGTAATAGAGCTTGGAGGGTCTCAGGGGTCGTTATCAGCAAGTCAGGGGGGTTCCGAGCATGCGCGACTCTTTCGCGGACCTCGGTGTCCCCATGCCTAACAGCCACCCTGAGGTCAATTTTTTTCCCCCACCATTCCAGTCGGTCTAGTAGATCTCTGTTCAACGCACGAAGCGGGGTCATGTAGAGAATCTTGACACCAGGGCCTCCGTCAGCAGTCATCAAGAACCGGGTGAAGACCGGAAGGATCGCGGATTCGGTTTTTCCACTTGCCGTGGGCGATATCAGTAGGACATTTTTCCCTTCGAGTATCGGCGGAATCGATTTCTCCTGTGCCTCCGTAGGTTTTTCGAATCCTCTTTCCCTGACAGCTTCCGCTAGGGGTTTCGGCAGAAGATCAAAGACCGTCGAAGACAACCGGACGAGCAGACGCTCGACCGTTCGATAAAAACCTAGAAAGCGTTAAGGGGCAATTGTTTGGCTTTACGGGCCCGAGCCTTGGTGCTGCTTGAATAAGGATCTGGATAAGGCGTGGAGAGAGAGAATGGTGAAGAACCACCTTGATCTCATCATTCTCCGCCTCCTCAAGAGCAAGCCGCGCTGGGGATACGAGGTTAACCTCGAGATCCGAGATCGTTTCAAAGTCTACCTGAGCGCCGGAACGCTCTATCCCCTCCTACATTCAATGGAGGAGAAAGGCTACCTCCAAGCTGTCTGGGAGGCAGAAGGCGGCCGAGGCCGCAAAGTCTATCGAATCACCCCTAGAGGCGAAGAATTTTTGACCGCAGGCGCGCGGGCTGCAGAAGAGTTTTTGAGGCGGATTCAGTACGAGGCCGAGATAGGACCTTTCCAACAAAAGCACGCCTAGACTAGACTTGAGAATTTGAGCACTTATATCCGCAAGTTCTGGGGGTTCATACGGAAAAATGAAACCGCAAGGGGACTTGTTCTAGTGGGCATTGTCATACTTGGCGCCCTGGCCGTGTGGGGTGGAGTCCGGTTTGCTCTTAACACTGAGTATCCGGTCCTCGTTGTGTCGTCGGGAAGCATGTGCCCACCCATCAACTGCACGTTACCCGTCGGAGCGCTCATCGTAATTAGGGGTCAAGCCCCGAATACGATCGTCGCGGGTCCTCCCCCGAACGGTTCAATAATAGTGTTTCGACCTTATCCCTCTCAGCCCGATTTCTTGGTGGTTCATCGAGTTAGACAGGTCAATATTGCAAATCAGACGGGAAAGGGATACTTCTTCGTGACCCAAGGCGATAATTACGTCACTAACCCTGGCCCAGATAACTGGCCCGGCTACCCCAACGGGGTTCCCTATTCCTCCGTGGTGGGAACCTACCAGTATACGATTCCTATCCCCTACTTGGGGTCAACCATTCTGGGTATTCGGAATTTCATGTATGATGACGCCACGGGAGCTCCAAGACCCGAGGGCATCCTCGTTATCGTAATTCTCATAATAGCTCTCTTCGCTTTCGAAGTGATTGAACCTTCCAAGAAACCAAGGCCGGACGCTTCTTCCTCTGAGGCGAAGGCAGAGCCCGCTCCGGCACTATCCTCGTAGTCCCATATCAAGAGGTTCCCAACGCGAAGTCATTGAGATCCGAGGAGGCTGCGAAGAAGCTTCGGCGTCCTCATTATCCTTCAAAGCCAAGATAGAAGAGTTAGCGATTGCTCGATGACGAGAAATGCTTCTCTACCAACTCGGATCGAAGAAACCAAAAGTCCACCCGACCGCAATGATCGCTCCAAATGCGAGCATCATAGGCGATGTTGTAGTTGGTTCACGAACTAGCATTTGGCCCGGAGCGGTGCTCCGCGGTGATTATGGGAGGATTAGGGTTGGAGCCAATTGTAGTCTACAGGACAATGTTGTGGTTCACTGCTCATCCCAGAATCCTGCCGTGATTGGTAATGGTGTCACCGTGGCTCACAGCGCGATTGTCCATGCCTGCAGAATCGGCGACGAATGCCTCGTTGGAGCTGGAGCGATCATCTTCGATGGCGCGAGAATTGGCAGCCACTCCATAATTGGAATAGGGTCCGTAGTTCTGGAAGGGAGAGCCATCCCACCGCGGTCAGTCGCCGTGGGTGCACCTGCCAAGGTGATGAGGAGGGCAACCGACAAGGATGTTCGGATGATAAGAGAATCCTACCGAGCCTACGTGAAAATGGCCCAAAAATACGCTAGTACGGGAGCCTTTGAAACCCCGGTCGGATGACGGCGGGCCATTTTCGGGTCGCATCAGGGCTTTGTCCCGAGATTTTTGGGAGTCTAGCTGGGGGTCGTTGGGTTCCGGTTGGTTTTTGGTTGGGGAACGTATGTATTTGTGGTTGTCAGACGTTTAACGTCCTTCTGATCTCGTTAGCGTTCGAGGGTTAGACGTTTTTCTATAGTGGACCGAATCTTTTTGGATCGAACGTGCTCGTTAAAACGCGTTACCTGTTGCATGCGCCAGTGCCTATCTGGCCTTGGAGATGTAGTTGTGTTTCGATTGAGTCGGTGTATTTTTTCGTCCTTGTCCGACGATTTACGTCGATGTCGACGAAAGAGCCTCTCGGACGACATCGTTTAGGTGAGTCGAGCCATGACAGTGTCCTGTAGAGAAAGGCGTCAACCGAGGCGTTGTCGATCCGGGAGTCTCCTGGGATAGGGTTCTTCCAGGTAGCATCGGCACAAGCCTACGGGAGATGACGCGTAAGCACGGGGATAAGGAGGTCGGAAAGAGATTGGAGAACGATGGACTAGAGTACAAGGAAGATGGTGAGAACACCGGTCTTGTCGAGAGAGTTCTGGTTAGGAAGAAGCATAAGTGACTGCCGAGCTTGGAGAGGCTGCGGCACGAACTGGTCTACCAGCTACGCGAAAGCCTCCGGGCCTCGCAGGAAAAAATGAACAACCCAGAATTGGCCCTTGCAGCACGTCATCACTGGACACAAATACACACCTACACCGCACAGGTACTCAACACAATACTACGAGACCTACAGCTTCGAGACTGGGAAAAACGACTAAAAGAACTGGAACAACGCGGCCTCACATACAAAGCCCTACCAGCACGCTGATCACCCAACCCAGCTCAGTATCTCTTCAGCAAAGAGGGGATTCTTGCCAAATGGAATTAGA
Organism: Candidatus Bathyarchaeota archaeon; assembly: GCA_005888755.1. GTDB lineage: Archaea > Thermoproteota > Bathyarchaeia > 40CM-2-53-6 > 40CM-2-53-6 > 40CM-2-53-6. The sequence goes on along the minus strand of VBBQ01000026.1, from coordinate 2,173 downwards.
CCTTCTTGAGGCTTAACCGTTCGGCCTACCACCGAAACGAGGTGAAAAGGGCGAAGGCGATGAAACTACGGCTTCTGTTGTTAGGGTCGCTAAACTCGTCCCTGGCAGCTATCCTGATAGCTGTAAGAGGCAAACGGTTTGTGATGATAACAATCTGGTCCACTGCTTCTCTCAGAACCTCGGCAAGCATTGTTTTCTGAAACTTCCCTAAGCTCATTCAGTCTTTCTTCGTAGAGCTTGTTTCGGCGTCTTTTCTCACGATTGGACATTGAAGAAAAAAATGAAGAGAATGGGGCTTAGGTGTTTCCTAAGTGGAAATCCTACTTCTGAAGACTTGGACTTGTCGTTCCATGCTTTCCTCCGTGGAAGTTTGTAGAGGTTCAGATAGGCTAATCCAATTAACAAGAAAGGGAGTGCAATTGTCACTACCCACCAGTAGTCCCGTGGATTAACAAGACCTAACCAGATTAGGATGGATCCCCCTACGAGAATCACCAATACAGCCGTACTGAGCATTAGTGCGACACGCCAACTCCCAGTTCGAGGCTTCAAGTCTTTGTTACCTACATGAAAACTGGAAAACTCTGAAAAAAGGATTGCTGGCGGTCTCCCTCGCCAGGGCTTGAAACAACCCGGTTTCCGGAAGTTAGGTTGACCGTCACCACCGTGTGCCTTAAGGCGTAGTCTGGTGGAAATAGGCCCAGACGGCGATGATTGGTCAAAGTTACTCGGACCAGTAGATGAGCGAGAAGGCATTTGCCTGAGCCGTCGAAGACAAGTCCCCCGGTCAGCGCAGTTTTGACTGGGAGATTTCTCGGACAAGGTTTCTGAGCGTTTTCCACGATCTCCTTACGATCGGTGGAAAATCTCGGTTTGCCAAGTAGTACTCGCTAAGAAACCGGACGGTTATGGGATCGTGCGCGTACCCTGACCCAATTTCGCCGTACTCTTTCTTTAACTCCTCGATTCTAGAATCTCTTCGAACCTTCGCCAGAATACTCGCGGCCGAGACAGGCGGATATTTTTCGTCCGCATGATGTTCGGAGACCAGTCGGGGTTTGAAGCTTAGGCGTTCCAGAATGTTGTTCTTGAATCGCTCGGGTCGAGTGTCCGAGGCATCGACATATGCAAGGTGAGGCTTCAGTTTCTCGATCACATCCGCCATCGCTTTCGCTTCCAGCAAGTTGAGCCCTTGGAATTTTGGAGAACGGTTTACGACCAAATCCAGATGACCAGCTTCCAACTCGACAATGTGATACTCATCGACAATCTTCGGAATCTCGATAGAAAGTTCCATTCTGGCTTCCGGCGACAGTTTCTTCGAATCCTTAACGCCAAGCGATCTAAGCTGGTCGAGTCTCTCCTCCTCGATTCTGATCCCCGCAATGACTAGAGGACCGATCACGGGACCACGACCAGCATCATCCACGCCACAAATCCGCAAGAAACGCTAGCTCCGTTTCGTCCACGCGTCGACGATCGAGAGTATCCTCTGTATCATTTCCTCACGGTTGTCACTCGAAATTTCGAGACTCAATGCCTCAGCGAATCCTGGCAACCTCTCAATCTCGGGGTAATGTGACCCATACTTGACCGTTGCAATCACATTTCGCCCAGCTGACAAGAGTTTGGCTAAAGTGCTTCTGAAAGCGCTACTAGTCATTTCCATGGGTCCGATCTCATCAACGAGAACGAGATCAGCGGACCGTTCTGCGGCTCTTTTCAACGCACCAACACCGATCTCTTCAAGGGCTTCTGAATCGACACTGTACTGGCCTATTCTTGGGCCAATGCTGTCTCCCATTCTGGCGAGCCAACCTTCAGCGCCTGAAGAGAGGTCAGTTATCTTGAACCCGATGCGCTCGTCGCCTTTTCTCACCTCGCGTGTAACCATGCCATCAACTCTGAGCCCTTTGTTCTTGTAGTGATCGTGGATTCGCTGCATAAGGGTCGTCTTTCCAACTCCCGGAGAGCCTGTCACGAACACTATTCTAGGATGTTCACGGTCTTGGTTCAGGAGGAATCCACCTCATTTTGAAATTAAGACCTAGGTAGTATACTTCCGAAGCTTCTGGGCGGCTCGCTTTCGGTTTCAACAACCGGCTTTTCTCGAAGAACTCGTCAGCTTCGTCCTGAAACCGCCTGAGCTCCGGTCCGTGGAAGAGTTTGATGA
>VBBQ01000014.1 GCA_005888755.1 Candidatus Bathyarchaeota archaeon | reverse complement strand
CAGAAAGCACCATCATGACCAGCTTACCTTCAGTCTCTGGTACGCGTTCTTGGAAAACTTCGTCCTCCCATTATCCCATGATGAAGTCGTCTACGGGAAGCGTTCTCTACTCGACAAGATGCCAGGTGATACCTGGCAGAAGTTCGCTAACCTCAGACTTCTCTACGGCTACATGTACGGTCATCCTGGGAAGAAACTCCTCTTTATGGGCGGAGATTTCGGGCAGCGGAACGAATGGGACTTTGAGAAGGGCCTCGACTGGCATTTACTAGAACAGGAACCGCATAGGAGGCTTCAACAATGGGTAAAAGACCTCAACAAGACCTACCGAACTGAAGAGGCGCTTCACCGGCTGGACTTCGAGAGAAGTGGCTTCGAATGGGTGGACACCAAAGACTGGGAAAAGAGCATAATCAGCTTCGTCCGGAAGGAAAAGACCCGGCAAAGTCAAGTCCTAGTTGTGCTGAATTTTACCCCGCTGCCCCGAATGAATTATCGATTGGGGGTTAATGGAAGTGAATATTGGAAGGAAATCCTGAACAGTGATGCCGTCGAATATGGTGGTAGCGGTCTGGGTAATCTTGGTGGAGTAAGCACTGACGCTCACGCATTTCACGGCAAAGAACATTCAATTCGGATTACTCTACCGCCTCTGGGAGCCCTGTTTTTCAAGAACGAAGTGTGAGCGTAGCTTGGATAATACTCAGTTTCTGGCCGACTTCCCCCTTTTTGAATCAACCGTTGGCTCCGCGGATAATTGTTTCGCCTTTGCGTAGCGGGCAAGTGCGAGGAGACCCGCGTTCTTCCATCTGAACTTCTCTTCAACTCTGCTCCTGCCGTTCTCCCTGATCATCGATCCGAACCGCGGGTTCTTGCCGACCATTTCTCTGATAGGCTTGGAAGGAATCTCTTCCACCGAATAGTTCATGTCTACTTCCCCACGCTGTGATGATTCGTCGATCTTCATCGTTATGATCATAGAGATCAGGACAGAGGAGAGAGATCTGGCGTCTTCGGCCGGAGTCAAGATTCCTGTTCCCCTATCGCCGTATTTTTGGATGTCAAGAACTGTTTCTCGAAGGCCGCCCACGTCAGCTCCGACGACGGGGTTCCCGGTGATCATTGCTTCAAGGGCACTGATCCCGAAGGGCTCCACCCTCGAGGGCATTGCGTAAACGTCCGCTGCAACATGGGAAAGGAGATAGAGGGGAGGGTCCCTGCCAAAGATGAGTCTAACATTCCTCGGGTAACCTCCAGCAACCATACTGGTTGACTTGTTTGAGTCCGGATTATTTGATGGCAATAGGAAGAATAGAAACTTGGTGCCGGGGAGTGCTTTGAGAACGCGTGGCACCGCGTCAAGGAGCATATCAACACCTTTCTGTGGGCTCAACCTCCCTGTCATGAGAACGAGAGGTCCGTCCTCTTCAAAGGGCTCAATCAGCCGCTTGCTCTGATCTTGTTGTTCTTGAGATCTATCGAGATTGTTTTCACCCTCAACTATCGGTTTCGCTTGAGCCAGGCCTTGAGTGAGAAGGTGTCTCCTAAGATCCCAGCGATTTAGGTACTGATCATTCAGACTGATGGGTCTCTCACTAGCTTGATCGACTCGAACCATTGAATTGATCTCTTCGTTATCCCAATCGCATCCATTGTAGATGTGTCCACTCTTCCCAGTGATCACGTTCCCGACGTAATCGGAAACATCATGGGTAAGGTAAGAGCTGCTCACGGAGGTGACATAATTCGCTTCGTAACATCCAAACCTTTCTAGGGAGTTGTGACAGTACTCTTCCCAGACCTGACGGTATCCAAGTGTGAAGACCCCCCTCCTTCCAATCATTACATCATGCTGAAGATCCTGGATTCCACACCACTCCTCCGATCCGTAATGCCAAGGCAACGAGACCCTGCCAAGCAGGTGGATAGTGAATACCAGTGGAACCTTGACACGATTTGTCTCAAGAGATTGCTTCAAAGCAACTCCTGCCGGGATCATATGCCAGTCGTGGGCGTGGATCAAATCGGGAAGGTCGCTACGCGACCCCGTGGCGAGCAGGTAGTCTGAGTATGTCCTCACTGTTCTCGCGAACAGGCTCATTTTTTCAAATATGACATTGCTATCGTAGAGAGTTCGGTCATCGAGCCATTTACTAGTCTCTCTATCCAGGCCCTTTACGAGAACATACCGGACTGAATCTCTGAAGCCCGTTTCAATCCCGGCTAGGTAATGATAGTGGACGCGGTCTGTCCCCGTTCTGTACCCATTCGCGATGAAAGTCGTCTCGTCCTTTAGACTGTAAGCTGTTCTCAAATCCTGGTCCAGCTGCCTCCCATGACTCGGGAGCAGAACCGTGACGTCCATCTTGGAGTTCTGCGCGAGGGTCCTGGCAAGTCCCGCGACAGCCTCTCCTAAGCCGCCAGCCTGTGCTATTCCTGCGCACTCGTAACTAAGCATCCAAACTCGGTTTACTGAACGCGCCACCCGATTCAGTGATGGTTGTTGAGAAGTCACTCTCCTCGTCAGCATCCCAGATTGGTGTCAACGCAATCCTCTAAGGGATAATAAAGAGAGAAAGCCTAAAGCGAAACCATCTTTCTATCAAACAATTCGAAAGTGAGGTTCATGCCCCGGCCCAAGACTTTGAAGGAAACAGCCAGTTTACTTCGAGATGTTCCGCCGCAGAATGCGTTCTATTTCTACAGGTCGATAGGAGCCCCAACAGGAGCGGCGGCTCGAAACCTGTCCGACTTTGTAGGAGTCTTGAGCAGCATTGATATCGCCTCCATCCAATTCCACATTGGACGCGGAGATTTCGAGAACTGGCTTAGAATGCTGGGTGACAATTCGCTTGCTCAACAAATCACCGGTTTGAAGGAGAAGAAGTTTTCTGGAGAACAGTTGCGGTTACGTCTCGTAGACGTTGTTAAGACGCGAATCGATCAGATCCATAAGAAAGCAGCTTAGGCCCGGATGCTATCGCAGGATCACGTAGCTAGGCTTCCTTGAAGCTTAGAAGGCTAAGTATGAACATGGCGTGAGACCATGCTAGGGGCGAGGCGGAAACAGGTTCTCCGTTCTCTCTGTTGACTTGTTCTGCGAAAAGCTGGAGCTCATCAACGTGTCTTGCAGACCAGTCGATCAGGGTCTTGGCCTTCTGGTAGTTGCCGAGCTGGCAATGGTACAACGCCATCCAGAGTGTCGTAATGAACCAAGGGTTGCCTCCATGGTAAACGTCGCTCGGATATCTTCCGATCCCTTCGGCTGTGTAGTGGAAGGCGTTTTCGATCTGATGAGCCGTGCTCAGCATTCTAGGGTCGTCAGGTTGTAATACGCAAAACGGGAAGGATAGTCCTATGATGGCAGTGTCAATGTCATTGTCCACGGGCTTAACTGATTTCAGGAAACGATTATTCTGTTCACTCCATAGGTGCTTCAGAATGGCACCCTGCAAAATGCCATTCTCTTTCTTCCAAGACTTTGCTAGCGCGTCATGTCCGAGGACTGACGCCACCTCAGCGCTCTCTCTCAGCCCCCCGCATGCCGCTGAGTTCGTGTAGGTATGTAGCGCGCTCTTCTCTTCCCAGAGGTCCAGCGACGGCCCGATGAGACCGGTTTCCGGGTCCCTTCCGAGCAAGAGATGTTCAACGCCCTTCTTTATAGTGGGCCAAACGGCTTCCAGAAAATCTCGATTCTTAGTCAGCTCGTAGTGCTGTCCGAAGCCCCATAAGATGGTGGCGCACTGGTCTTCCTGCTCTCCCCAGGAAGGCGCGGGAGTCCTTTCAATATGGTATCTTTGATTCCATCCACCGTTCGGCTCCTGAGCTTCTTTGCACCAACGATAGAAGGCCTCTGCATCTTTGTGGTAGCCGCAGCGGTCTAGCGCATATGCGACATATGTCCCGTCTCGGGACCAGACGTATCTGTAATCTGGCTCTAGCGTCGGGGCGGCGACAATTCCTCCGAAATCTGGAGATACAAGGGTTCTCAGAGTTAGAAGAGACCTTCTGAGCAGGTCCTCCCAAGCGTTTGGAACTCTAGTAACTTTGGCATTTCTAAGCCAGTCTTGACAGTATTTGTTGACGTCATTAACCATCTCCGGGAGCGAACTCTTCCTTGCAGTATCGATTAGAGACAACGCGTCTTGCTTGTTGTGTGCGAAGCACATCAAGAGAACAAGTTGTTCCTTTACACCTGGATTCAGACTTCCAAGGTCCCACTTGAGACAGGAATTCACTCCTCTCGTCCCTGAATATAGGGCGAGAGAGTTTCCGGACAGTTTGCCATCTTTTGCGTCAACGAAGGCATCTGATGCCTCTTCGTGGACCCCGCATTGATGGGCGGAAGAGCGTCTCTCGCCTCCAAAGGCGAACCAATAGTTTCGCTTGTAGGAGACGATCGTGTCAGATCTCTGGTCGTAGTAGCACGCATCACCGATAGGGGTTTCAGCTATGTCGAAGTCGTTGTAGTAGAGGAAACTTGTGTCGATGGGAGCCAAGTTCTTGCTGGCTATCTCGAAAACTCTGACAAGGGCGTCCCTGCCGGGCAAGACGAAATCCGTGGCCCTTACTTCGAAACCATTACGATTATCAGTAAAGGTTGTTTCAAGAATAGTGCTGTCGGGAAGGTATCTCTGTCTTCTTGTCCAAGGATCGTCTGTCAACCAGCTGAAGGATTCGTTTTGACCCTTTCCGCACATGATTCCCGGTAGAGATCCCCGAACATGCTGAGGATAGTTGTGTGTGGGCCAGAATAGGTGCCTGAGTTCTCCGTTCTTCCCGATGGTAATTAGGGTAGAACGATTGCCCATCGGGGCTTGCTGGCTTGTCGAGAGCATCTGCAGTGCCTTTCTTCAAGAGGGTCCTTTCTGCGAAACTTAAAGGGGTTAGGTATCGCAACCCTTACTAGCGAAGGAACAGCGGCAATCAGCATTCTTTAGCATTCTCCTGCAATACCAACAATGACGGGTCTTCGGTCGGCGTCGCCGCTACTAGGTGTCGGTCCCCAAGGACGCGGTTCACTTATCTCAGGGGTTTAGCGGCTCTCTTTTCCTTGGTTGAGATTGTATTGTCATGGTAACTAGTCTCCAAATGACCAGGATCACAATTGTTAGAATTGCAATATCGAGCCGGCGCTAGGAGCGGAAGAGATTTGTGGTCAGAGATTCCCTCTTTTCCACCTTCTAGGCACTTTATACGTGACTGGCTTCACTCTCTTGTGGGGGCCGGATGCGGGTATCGTTGACCTAGAACTCGCGTGAACCTTGAAGGCTGTTGTTCTAGCCGGGGGCGAAGGAACCCGTCTAAGACCTCTCACCTTTACCCGGCCTAAGCCAATGCTTCCACTCGGTCCCAACCCAATAATCCACTACGTACTCTCCCATCTATCCTCCAACGGATTCCACGACATTATCATCATCGTTGGCTATCTCAAAGATCAACTGATGGGCTATCTAGGCGACGGCTCCCAGTTCGGGGTCAAAATCACATACGTTGTCGAACCGGAAGGAGTCGCATTCGGAACCGCTGGAAGCCTGAAACTGGCCGCTCATCTACTGGACGAAACATTTCTGGTCGTCCAATCTGACACAATCAGCGAAATCCCCCTGACCGAAATGGTTCAATTTCATTCGGACAGGGGAGGAGAAGTCTCGATCGCCCTGACTGAAGTAGAAGACCCGTCCCTCTATGGAGTCGCAGTTCTGGGGAAGAGAGAGGAACTTGTCAAGTTTCTAGAAAAACCAGCCCTAGGCACCGCGCTTAGTAACCTTGCGAGCACTGGCTTCTACATTCTCGAACCCGATGTCGTCGATTACGTAGAGGATGAAAAATGGGACTTTGCTCGCGACCTGTTCCCCTACTTAATGCGAGTAGGTGAACATCTATTCGGATTCGCTTCCAAGTCATTCTGGGTGGACGTGGGAGAACTCAAGGGCTACTTGGAAGGAACTGGCTGGGTCCTACGCAGGCTAGATCAAGATGCTCCTATAGACGCAAGGGCACTCGGCAATTCTAAACCGCGGGTTTTCGTGAGTGGAAACGTCAGGGTGGGTCAACGCGTTCAGATTTCTGGTCCATCATGGTTCGACAATGACGCCAAGATTGGAGATGATGTTAAGATCCAACCTGGAACGGTCTTGGAAGAAGATTCCCAGATACGCTCAGGGACATACTTGGACCAAACGGTAACGTTTCGTCATACGGCAATCGGAAGCAATTGTTCGATAAAATCAACGATAATCGGTGAGCGAGCGATCGTGGGCGACAACGTAACTATTGATAGAGCTATAATCGGGCAGGGTTGCACCCTCGGAGACCGAGCGAAGATTCTGCCCGGGAGTCGACTGTGGCCTAATACTCGCGTTGAAGCGGACGCTACCGTAGATGGGATCATGGCGGTCCCAAGGGACAAGTCATTCTACTTTGACACTGGTCTTGGACAATACTCGGGGATACTCGTCTCCTCAATTGGCGAATTCCTGAAAGCCCTCAAGATCGTGCCATTAGAATCTCTGGAGTACCATATTGGACGGAGGGATTTTGAGAAATGGACGAAGGATGTGTTGGGTTCGATTCAACTGGCCGATAATATCAGGACCCTTAGACGGTCTCAGTCTAAGGGCGAAGAGCTCCGTCATCAGCTGGTTGACTTTGTCATAGCGTGGGCTGAGGCAGTCTCTTCTCCACAGGAAACCTCTGACCAGCGGAAACGATCTACCTGGCCACTAACTACTGTGTAGCTGTTAACCCGGGAGAATCCATAGAAGACTCCCATCTCAGAACCCAGTGAAACTAGGTGCTCGCTCACTGTGACTGAGTTTGAAAAGCCAATGAAAGCAGTACAAAGTCCATGACGTCAAAGCGGGACCGGTGGGATTTGAACCCACGATCTTCGGGTCTCTCCACTCCATGGGTGTCGGAGCCCGATGTCCTATCCTGGTTGTCCTCGCGGGGATGTATTTCGGTCGCCCGCGACCTAGACTACGGTCCCGTCTCGCGCTCTGTCGGGCCGGCATGATAAAAACTAGTAATGGACCGAAAGATGCGATCAGCATCGCAAGAGCGGACACTGCGAATTCGACGTCCCGAGAATGCTCTAATAAGATGCGTGCGTTGAACCCGGTGGCCGTCGTGTGAATTCGGACTTGGTACAGACAATTGGACATGAGAGACAGGATCAGTCCGACCCTTTCGGATCTTTCAGGCGCGAATGCGAGACCGCGTTGAAAGCGGGATACTCATCTCTCAAGAAAACCTCGGGACAGAGCTTTCCAAGCCTCGATATTGGGTCAACCCTCGAAGATCCACCCAATCCGACCTTTGGACACCTAGCAAGCTCGCTGAGTTTCGAGCTAGCAAAAATCCAGAAGAAGAGGCCAATCGAAGTAGCCAAGACGTTAGCAGAGACCACAAAGAAAGTCGCAAAACTCGACCTTGTCGAATCGGTTGAGGCGACTGAGCCTGGCTACGTGAATTTCCGCGCAAACCTTGCAAGGCTCACAGAGCTCACTCTCAAGTCCGTTCGACAGTATGGATCCGAGTACGGACTCCTCAAGACGCATGCTCCAGAGAGGACCGTTGTTGAGCATACTAGCGCGAACCCCGCCAGACCAATCCACATTGGCACAGCCAAGGGCGCGATATTCGGAGACGCACTTGCGCGCCTCTTGGCGGCGAGAGGACACAACGTTCGGACCCATTTCTACATTGACGACACGGGCAGACAGGTAGTCATCATGGCCTATGGCTACAAACTACTCGGCGAGCCGACTCCAGAGGGGAAGCCAGATCATTTCATCGGAAAAATCTACTCCGTGACCGCAACGCTTGTCGAGATTGAGGAACTGAAGAAACGACTTGTGCTATTCAAGAAGACAAACGCGTCAGACACGGACCTCGTTGCCACAACCAAATCCCTCGACAAGTGGGTAGGCGTAGCTGCAGACCTTCAAAGCAAATACCCACAAGAATTCGACAGACTGAACAAGCTAATCTCCAAGGACCCAGACCCTGAGAAATCGATCAGCGACCTCATCAGGAAGTACGAGAAAAAAGATCTTGATACCACGGCGCTGGTGAGGCGTGTCACCCAGATAATTCTGACGGGGTTCGCGGAGACTCTGCGAAGAGCTCGCATCCGCTTCGACCAGTGGGACTGGGAGAGTGATCTCCTCTGGACGGGACGGGTCGCTGAACTCGTCGGCCGGCTGAAAGAGTCAGGTTTCACCTTCAACAAGGGAGGAGCATTAGAGCTCGACGTAGCCAAGGCAGTCGAAAAATTCGGCTTACGCGAGACACTTGGAGTGTCGCCCACGTTCGAGTTTCCCCCGCTAACTCTGCTCCGGTCCGATGGAACCTCCCTCTACGCAACTCGAGACATTGCATACACGCTTTACAAGTTCGAGAACGCTGAGAGGGTCATCAATGTGATCGGTTCTGAACAGTCTCTTGCACAGTTCCAAGTCAAGGTGGCATTCTGGATTACCGGGCACAGGAAGGAGGCTGAGAAGTTCATCTACTTCCCCATCGGCCACATGTTGCTAGAAGGACAAGGGATGTCGGCCAGGCGGGGCCGGTACGTGACCTTCGATCAAGTCCTAGACGAAACTCTCACTCGCGCGAAGACAGAGGTGGATCGACGATCGCCAAGCATTCCCGAGGAGCTTAGGCAAAGGACAGCTGAGAGAATCGCGATTTCAGCCGTTAGGTATGCCATTCTCTCAGTTGAAGCTGTCAAAGCCACGAACTTTGTTTGGGACAAGGTCCTAAACTTCGAAACGAACAGCGCCGCTTTCATCAATTATGCATACACAAGGAGTTCCGGAATTCTTCGGAAGCTAGGGAAGATAGCCGAACCAAAGGCGTTCAACCTATTGACAGACCCGGTCGAACAGGCGCTAGTCCTAGAGCTTTCCAAGCTTCCTGAAACATTCGCTGAGGCCGCCGATGACCTCAACCCAACCCTGCTCTGCCTGTCCGCCAATCTGCTTGCCCAGAGATTTCACGAGTTCTACGAAAAATCCGACATCTCCCACGTCAGCAACGACGAACTCAAGTGGGAAAGAGTCGCCATTGTTCTAGCCGTCAGAACGGTCTTGAAGACCCTAGCTGGGCTTCTTGGGCTAGAACTTGCGGAACGAATGTAAATCCTACTTCAAAGACACGACTTTCTCAGCTATGGCTTTGCCCACGTCGCTGGTTCGCGCTTTTCCACCGAGGTCGTATGTCAAAATCTTCCCTTCCTTGAGGACAGAGTTCGTAGCTTTCTCAACTAGATTCGCGGCCCTAGTCTCTCCCAGGTAGTCAAGCATCATTTTCGCGGCCTCGATAGTCGCGACAGGGTTGACCTTGTTCTGGCCAGTGTATTTTGGAGCTGATCCACCAACGGGCTCGAACATACCGTAGCTATCACCGATATTGGCGCCTGCAGCAACCCCGAGGCCTCCTACGGTTGCAGCGGCCTCGTCAGAAAGAATATCTCCAAAGAGATTCGTGGTTACTATTACATCGAAGCTTTCTGGTCGTCTGATCAGCTGCATCGCTGCGGCGTCGATATGGAGGTCCTCAAGCTCGACAGTTGGATAGTCCTTAGCGACGTCCAAGACTGACCGTTTGAAAATGCCGTCAGTGATCTTCAGAATATTCCCCTTGTGGACGTATGCAAGCTTCTTTCTCCTTTTCATCGCCAAGTCGAGCGCGAACTTCGCGATCCTCTGGGAGGCGGCTCGTGTGATGATCCTCATTGCTACCCCGGCATCGGGAGTGACTTCGAATTCCTTCCCAGAATACAGCCCCTCAGTATTTTCTCTCACTACAATCATGTCAATACCAGGTTTCAGAGCGGTTACGTTTGGCAGGGTTCGTGCAGGGCGGACGTTGGCATACAGATTGAAGAGAGCGCGCATCGTCACTGCAGCACTCCGCGGGGTTCCGGGCTCCTCCGGCGTAGTCATAGGACCCTTGAGGCACGCAGAAGTTCGTCTCATCATCTCAATGGTCTTGTCAGGTAAGTTTGTCCCGTACTTCTTGATGGCGTCGAATCCGGCGTCGCCCTTCAGATATTCCAACTGGACCAGTCCGGTTTTCTGGACAGCGTCCAGGACCATGATTGTGGCGTCTGTAACTTCCGGGCCTATTCCATCTCCAGGTAGAATTGCGATCTTGTGCACCTTTGTCGGCATGAATGAGTCTCTCAGAGGAGGTTCAACAGATCGGCGTTGAAAAAGGCTTTCTCGTATTCCATGGCCACGCGGAAAGTTGTCGTACGTTATCTCTATGCCTGATATTCCTTAACTAGGACTAGAATCAGTGCTACCAGCAATACCATTCCAACGGTTCGATGGCGATGGCTGCGACAACTGAGATCGAGAGAGGTCTGGAAGGAGTTGTTATTGCAAAAAGTGCCATCACATTCATCGATGGAGAACGGGGAATCCTCCGGTATAGAGGGATTGATATCAACGAGCTCGCAGCCAAATCGAACTTCGAAGAAACCACCTACCTACTCTGGAACGGAAACCTTCCAAACAAGGCCCAGCTTTCAGAATTCAAGCGACAACTCGCAGCTCACCGTCCCCTTCCAGCAGAGGTTCTGAAGCTTCTAAGGAGCATACCGAAAGGCGCGATTCCAATGGAGGTCGCCCGAACAGCCGTGTCTTACATGGCACTGTTCCCGAGGAAGAAAGGCGAAACGTTCGACGAGTTCAATCGGCGAAAATCATTGCAGCTCACAGGTACCCTTGCCACAATCGTGGCCAGCTACGAACGAATAAGAAAGGGAAAGACCACCACCAAACCGGATCCACGTCTCGGACACGCCGCGAACTTTCTCTACGGTTTATGGGGGAAGAAACCGGACGAGCAGTCAAGAGCCGCCTTCGACACCCTATCCATTCTCTATGCGGACCATGAGATGAATGCCTCCACGTTCGCCGCCGTCGTAGCAACTTCTACTCTCGCCGACCTCGGAGGAGCGGTCACAAGTGCCATAGCCACTCTCGCAGGTCCCCTCCACGGAGGTTCAAACCAGCGTGTAATGGAGATGCTCGAAGAGATCGGTTCAGTGGAGAAAGTCGAAGCATATGTCGACAGCGAGCTGGCAGCGGGAAGGAGGATAATGGGGTTCGGGCATAGGATTTACAAGACCTACGATCCAAGAGCTAGAATCCTGAAGGCAATCGCAGAAAAATTGACTGAGGGACGCGGAAGCAGGAAATGGCTCGACGTTGCAGAAGAAGTAGAGAAGGTCGTTATGGAGAAGAGGAAGTTATGGCCGAATATCGAATTCTACGCTGCAGTCGTCCTAAACGCGCTTGGAGTACCCAGGGATGTTATGCCCGCTGTCTTTGCATGCAACAGAATATCAGGTTGGATCGCGCATATCTATGAACAATACGCCGACAACAGACTCATCAGACCGCTGACAGAGTATGTGGGACCTGCCCAGGTTCCGTATGTGCCGATAGACCAGCGGGCTTAGAGAATCAGTTTCTCTTCGCCGGAATCCACTTCTCGGCTTTCCAGTCCCAAATGATATGCTGATTCGGGTCGGATGCTTCCACCCTGGGTCGCTTCTCTGTTACAGTATCCATGATGAAGGACCCACCACAGGATGGACATTCCGCGAGCAATCTCATCTCTGAGAGCTGAGTTAGCTGGAATTCCTTCTTGTCGCACTTCGTACAGGTGAACATTTGACCGCTAGCGACGACGGTGGTTGGTTCAGTCCCTTATCAATTTGCCTTTCAAGTCACGGACCGTGGCAAGTTGCCTTGATTGCCTCTGATGGTGCGGTCTTGCTGTGCCGTCTAACCTAAATCCCTAGTTCTGCCCGAAGAAAATTCTTAACACCATCTTCCCCGGTTGCCCTAAGCCAGATCGGTCCTTGATCACGATGCAATTCTAGGCCGAGCGTAAGGAAAGGACAACAAAGTTGCTCCAAGGTGATCCACTCCGATAATGCTATGAAAAGCAAGCGGTTGTTCGGGAAACGGAACCCATAGCCGTCGGGCAGTTCCTTGATTTCAAGATGTTTCGGGAACACGTCCTTTGTTAAGATGTTGTGTCGTTTTCTTTGCTCTTGGTCTAGGGCAGAACGGTTGCAGGAAAGGGAAGACAATTCTCTTGTCCGTTGGCTGTTCTCAGGGCTCATTGTCCTCGTCAGTTACTTTTCTGAAGTATTTGAACACCGAAGTTCCTGCATAGTAACCTGGTTATGCAATGGTTAGGATAGTCAGGACGGATGAGTACTGATTCTAGTGCAGATTATCTCAAAGAGTCTGTTCTAATGTCGTCGCGTCGCGAAGTACCAGAGGTTCCCCTCGGGGTCCCGGACAGCATACTCCCTCTGACCATAGGGCTGGTCGGTAGGCGGAGAATCGATGATCGCTCCTGCACTTTTGGCATGATGATAGTGACTGTCTACGTCCTCGACGAAGACGACGAGACCACCTGGTTGGGCCGGTAGTGACCGGGCAGAGACTAGGCCGTGTTCAGGGTCGACGCGGTGGATCCAGATTACGGAGTCGCCGGTGGATACCTCGGCGTGGAATGGGCGACCGCTGGAGTCTCGAATGAGTTGGCCTCGTTTGAATCCGAAGAGGTCCACGAGGAAACGCTGGGCGGCCTCCATGTCCTCGTACACTCGCAGCGGAATGATGGGCTGGGTCTTTTGGCTAAGAACGCTTGACTTTGACAATTACAACTCCCACGTCTCCTTTTGGAGTCCAGAAGGTATATTTTTCCGGTCTTTCAAGGTGACGCTTGTTTCTCGTTGCTCGGCTCAGTGAAGGGAGCTTCTCCATTCCCCAGGGACACCTGACGAGTACACCACTTCCCTGGCCCCGAGGAACTTCGCCAGTCTTTGAATCGCATCTCCAATCTTCGACGCGACCTCCTTGTCCCGGGGACCGGCAGGCTCTGCGTGCACCGAATTGATCAGCAATCTCTTGTTGTCTTTTTCCATAACAGGGTCGATTCTCCCGATCAACCTTTCCCCCCACAGGATCGGTAGTACGTAATAGCCGAATTTTCGTTTGTTTTGAGGGAAGAACATTTCGAGATGGTAGTCAAAGTCAAAGATTCTTTTTGTCCAGCCTCTGACGCCAAGAAGGTTGTCGAATGGAGGAAGCAACGAAACACGTGGTTGAAACGCATCGTCTCTCATCGATTCGAGGAGTTTTAGATCCTGATCATGGACATATCGCTCGTCCCTTTCTTGGACCCCTGCGACCCGGACCCGGCGTATCGTAGAATCCTCCTCTAGGCTTTCCAAGGCCTTCTTCAGGTTCTGATAACGGCCGCGCGGGAAATAGTAGTTGATCTCTCGAGCGGAAGCTGTCCCGAGCGCCCGGATAGCCCTCTGCACGGTTAAACGCTCGAGCTCTTCTTCCACTATCTCCTTCTTCTCCACCCCTCTCGGCAGGAAATCTTCAGACAAGGCCCATAAGTTCCGGTTGCCTTGGTGGCCAGCGACCATGATCTCTCCCTTCATCCCCAGGTGGAAGAGCATCCTGGTGACTGGGCTTCCAGGGGTCCATCCATCGGTACTTTTGGTGGGTTTGTACTCTTTGAACTGGGTAAGCTGCATCGGTCCCTTCTTCAACTGCTTCAGCATCGACTTGCCCAGCTCTCTGTTCTCGACAAGGAACTTTCTCGTATTCGGCCTCCGCGACCCCCACGACTTACCGATCGATTCCGGGTATCGTTTCATCATCGAGTAGTAGAGCGGGTAGTCTTCGGTAAGCACGAGCGAAGCGGCGAAGTTAACCCAATGGAGAATGAGCTTCTTCTCGTCCCACAACAGTTTTTCCAGATCGGCCAGAGGGAAATCGCCTACCCTGTTCCAAAAGGACAACACATGCGACGGCGCGACCACCGCTATCGGATCCCACTGAACAAAGGTCAAGTCGCGCACCACTGACAAGAGATGCTCCCGTGTCGGCTTTGCCGGCAGCTTGCCCGCGAGATGCTGCTTGGCGACCGCGAGACGCCTCGCATCTTCCGCAGAAATCGCGATGGTTTCTCCGCTTAGCTCCTTCGACACGGTGTGCCTCGCTAGATAGTGAATTTTTACTTGTCTAAGGAATGGTGACGGGAATAGGCTCGGTTCGAGAGGATGAGCATGCAAGGCGAGCGCGCAGCGCCATCGTAGATATGCTGGGAGTTACGAAGGCCTCTGCTCTGGATTGGGTCTTTGATTGTTGGCGAGCATTGTTACGAACAAGCGCTTTTGTCAGTGCCCTGGCAAGTTCGAGGTTGGTCACGATCGGAATCCCAAACTCAGCCGCTTTTCTTCTGATGAGATATTCGTCTTTCAGTATCCGATGAGATGCAGGGTCTCCTTCGTGGCTTGGAATGTTGATGACGAGGCGAATCTCTCTGTTTTGGAGGTAATCCATTATGTTCGGTCTCTTCTTCTCGCTCACCTTGTAGAGTATCCTGCACTCGATTCCGTTCTTCGAGAACTCTTCTGCAGTATGTTGTGTTGCGAATATCCTATAGCCTGCACGCGCCAGCATTCTAGCGTACGGAAGAATCCCCCTTCTGGTCTCACCCATTGAGATCAGAATGGCGTCGTCTTTTTTAGGAATGTAGAAGTTGCTTGCGGTCAAGGCGTTGATGAATGCGTCCTGAAAAGAATCGCCGAAACAGGCCACTTCTCCGGTCGATACCATTTCGACCCCGGTGACCGGGTCGGCCTTATCCAACCTCGTAAAGGAGAACTGTGGAGCCTTCACTCCGATTCTTTGCGGAATTCCTTCGCCAGGCTTTATGGTCCCGTTGGTTATTGCCTCAGCGGCCAAATCCATCAGGTTTGTCCCAATTGTCTTGGATACGAATGGCATGCTCCGAGAGGCTCGAAGGTTGCATTCGATTACGAGGGCTTGTCCGTTCTTGACGAGGAATTGGATGTTGAAGGGTCCTTGGATGTTGAGACTTCTTGCTATTCTTCCCGAGTAGAATAGGAGCTTCTTTCTCACAGTCTCGGTTATTGAGAGTGTGGGTATAGTCATCGTGGCGTCTCCAGAATGGACCCCGGCGTTTTCTACGTGCTCGATGATTGCGCCGATGAACACTCTTGAGCCGTCGGAGACGCCGTCCACTTCGACCTCTCGTGCTCCCGTTAGGAACTTTGAGATGACGACCGGATTCTTTCGAGAGACGCGCGCTGCCTCTCTAATGTAGCCTGTGAGTTGTGCCTCGTTGAATGCGACGTTCATCGCCGAGCCAGAGAGAACATAGGATGGACGGATGAGAACAGGGTAGCCTATTTGTTTGGAAAATCGTTTGGCGTCTTCGAGAGATCTAAGCTTGTCCCATTTCGGTTGTTCGATCTTGAGTCTGTCCAACAACTGGCCGAATCTTGAGCGGTCCTCTGCGGCATCGATACTGTCGGGGGATGTGCCTAGAATCGTTTCATGTTCGGACAGCCCCTTGACCAGATTGTTTGCAGTCTGTCCGCCGACGCTTACGACTACTCCACGTGGCTGTTCCTTGTCCAATATGTCGGAGACTCTTTCCAGACTTAGTTCTTCGAAGTAGAGCTTGTCCAGTATGTCGAAATCTGTTGATACAGTTTCAGGATTACAGTTTATCATGATGACCTCTGACACTCTCTTTTTCAGGGCCGTGGCCATGTTGACACAGCACCAATCGAACTCTACGCTTGATCCAATTCGGTAGCAGCCCGAGCCCAAGACGACCACCTTGTCTCCAGCCACGTATGCGACATCGTCCACCTCACCACCGTATGTTAGATAGAGATAGTTTGTCGCGGCCGGCCATTCGGCAGCCATCGTGTCTATCTGTTTCGTGACCGGTAGTATGTCGTGGGCTTTTCTGTAGTCACGGATTTGAGCTTCAGTCTTTCCTAGGAGCTTTCCTAGCTTCTTGTCGGAGAAGCCGAATTCCTTCGCACTTCTGACAATACTCGGGTTGATTTTCTCCTTTGCGATCCGTTTTTCCATCTCAAGGATATTGTTGATCTTGTCTAGAAACCATCGGTCGATTCCGCTCAGCTTAGTTATCTCGTCCGTGCTTATCCCAGACTTCAGAGCTTTCGATACGTAGAAGATTCTCTCATCAGTGGGTTCTCGAAGTTCTCTACGGATCCTCTCCACACTTCGTCCAGCAAGTCCGTTATCCGTCAACTCCCTTCCAATGTCGAGCATCCTGATCGCCTTTTGCAATGCTTCTTCGAAGCATCTACCGATCGCCATTACTTCCCCCACGGATTTCATTTGGGTCCCGATTCCCTTGCTAACCTTGCGGAACTTTTGGAAATCCCAGCGAGGAGCCTTGACCACGACATAATCCAGTGCGGGCTCGAAGCACGCCGAAGTCACTCCAGTTATTTTATTCGACAATTCGGGGAGCACGTAGCCGAGAGAGAGTTTTGCCGCGATGTATGCTATCGGATACCCGGTAGCTTTGGAAGCGAGCGCCGAACTTCTAGATAATCTCGAATTGACCTCTATTACTCTGAATTCTTCGCTCTTGGGATCCAGCGCGAACTGGATATTGCACTCTCCAACTATACCAAGTGTTCGTATGACCTTCTGAGCCGTTTCTCTAAGGATGTTGTACTCGCGGTTCGTGAGTGTCTGAGAGGGAGCGACGACGATGCTGTCGCCAGTATGGATCCCCATGGGGTCGAGGTTTTCCATGTTGCAGATTATGATGCAATTGTCATCACGATCCCTCATAACCTCGTATTCGACCTCCTTCCACTTCTCGAGGTATTCCTCGATCAAGACCTGCTTGATCCTACTGTAGGCAAGTCCTCGGAGGGCAATCTCTCCGAGCGTACACTCATCGAAGGCTACACCTGACCCCTGACCCCCGAGCGTGTAGGCGACCCGGACCATGACGGGGAAACCTATTTCGCGGGCCGCCTCAAGAGCCGTTTCCAGATCGATTGCCTTCCGGCTTTTCGGAACCGGGATACCATGTTCGATCATGGTCTTCTTGAACAACTCCCGATTGTCAGCAATCTCGATGCTGTCGATTCCGGTGCCGAGAACCTTCACATTGTATTTTGAGAGAATGCCGCGCTCTGCAAGTTCTACCCCACAGTTAAGGGCAGTCTGTCCCCCAAACCCTAGAAGAATACCGTCAGGTCGTTCCTTAGCGATAATGTCCTCGAGAAAGTCAATCCTTATCGGAACCGAATACACCTTGTCAGCAAACTTCTCGTCCGTGTGGATGGTGGCAATATTCGGGTTGACGACGATTGTTCTGATTCCCTCTTCTCGAAGCGCCTTGATCGCCTGAGAGGTCGAGTAGTCAAACTCGCCAGCTTCTCCAATCTTGATAGCACCACTTCCTACAATCACGACGGATTTGATGCCGTCTATCTTCAAGCCTTCAGGGCCTCCTCAAAGAATCTGTCAAAGAGGAATCTAGTATCGTAGGGGCCCGGCGAGCTTTCTGGATGCCACTGAATACCCAAGAAGGGTTTCTTCCTGTGCTTGATCCCTTCTACGGTCTTGTCGTTGATGTTAACGAAGCTCGCTAAGAAGTCGGTATTTTCCAGGGAGTTTCGATCGATCGTGTAACCATGGTTCTGAGTTGTAATGAAACACCTACCGGTTTCAAGATCCACACACGGGTGGTTGACAGCTCGATGACCGAACTTCAGCTTGTAGGTCTCCGCCCCGGCTGCCAGCCCAAGGATCTGAGCGCCCAAGCATATTCCCATTATAGGAAGCTCGGTCTCCATCAGACCCCTGGTCGTCTCTATCGTACTGAGGTCAATCTTGGGGTCCCCAGGTCCATTGCTGATAACTATGCCTCGAGGATTCAGTTCAAGGATCTTGTCCGGAGGAAAGGTGTACGGGACGCGGACAACTCTCGCCCCCTTGGCGAGAAGACTGCGCAGAATACCGTATTTGACACCGCAGTCCACGATTACAATAGTCGATTTCTCGTTCCCATCATAGTAGATGGGCTCCTTTGGGCTCACTCTCCCCACGAGGTCTTGTTCGTTCGGGTCTCGAAGCTCGGAGATGCGCTTGGATACGACCTCCGGATTGAATGGCGAACTTGAGACTTTCAAGACTCCAAGCATTGTTCCCTTGTTTCGCAGTCGCTGCGTCAGGACCCTGGTGTCGACCCCAGCGATCCCTGGCACTCCTTGCTCGGTCAGCCATTCGTCAAGTGTTCTGTGATTAGACCAGTGGCTTGGCCGGGAGAGAGAGTGGACGACGAATCCCTTGACTTTTACAGAATCGGATTCGAAATGGAGCGGGACTCCTCCATGACCGTGAATGGTGCTAGGCGGTACTCCGTATGACCCGAGGATCGGGTATGTCATTACTACAATCTGTTCTTGGTAAGATGGGTCGGTAAGCAGCTCTGGATATCCCATCATGGAAGTGTTGAAGACGACTTCGCCAGAAATTTCGGTCTCGGCGCCAAAACCAATCCCTTGAATGACGGTGCCGTCCTCGAGGACGAGCACGCCTCTCTTACCTGGTTCCCCCAACTCCATGTGGTGTTATGGACCCAGAGGAGGGGGATTATGCGCGGCCCTTTTCAAAGTTTTACTTCGAGTTTTTCCTTCATTGTTCAGAGCAAGAAGTCAGCATTCCTGAGGGATGGGCCTCTATAGAACTCGTACAGCGTTTTTACAATCTGGACAATACTGGTACAGTGCTAAGAGATCTTTGTACTCTTGCTCTTCTCCCAAACTTTGTGAGGTGTACACCAACACGTTCACTAGCGGTTTTGAACAAGCATAGTGACGACCATCCTCAGACGTGGATACTTCGACTCGTGCACCTGGAATCTTGGCGTTCTTCAGTTCTTCGAGTAGCTTCTCTACGGTTGTTGCTGTGAACTCCTGGAAGGGCATATGTGGTATGCCCCCAGCAATCTTACTCTTCACCCTAGAAGGATGCGCCATGTTGCTGACCTGAGTAGATTCGTATCGCTATCTATGATACTTGGAGCATGATTGCCTCGCATAAGCGCCAAGTATCGTGACATGACATGTTGAAGTGTCAGAAGACTTAACACTTACAATCGGTCGAACGATTCCAGTTGTCATATCCGCCCAGCAGAGGCTTAGTCCAAGCCTAGTACGAACTTGAAACCGGCCACAAATCAACGCCCGTTATGAAAGATTTCAAATATTTAACGGTGGACTTATCGCCGACCGTTATAAATGATTTCGACAAAAACGAGGCGGGCTAGCAAAGGTCCATCGATGAAGGGAGGTGAGAGACGACGATTTTCATAAGTTTAGCAAAATGGAAGCAGAAGCCTACTCCGGAGACGATACGAGAAGCTGACAAGCTCTGGGATCGACTTAGAAAGGAAGGAGGCAAAGTCATCAGCGCCTACTGGACGATTGGCAGATACGACGCGATAGTCACACTAGAGGCCCCGACTGAACGAGCAGCTCTGAAAGCCCTGATGAGGTGGGGAGACTATCTCAACACGGAAACACTGATCGCGGTTCCCAGAGAAGACGCTGTCAAGCTCCTAGAGTAGCGGTGCTGTCAGCAGAATCTGTCCTCCTCTCTTTTTTTCTCAGGTCTAAGCGACAGGAGAGGCGCGACTTCGAACTCTCGATTTTTCCTTACAATTTTTTTCCAAAAAAATGGGTTTGTCGATAGGATGGGCTGATGTATCCTCGCATCAGACCTCCTGATAGTAGTGGAATGGTTAGTATTGTTGTGTCGGTGACTGCCAGTCTTGGCCCGTTTGTCGCATTGAAGAGCCGGTCGATGTGGAGCTTTCTCTTTCCTTCCATGCTTTGACCGCATCGATCATGCTCATTCCTTGCGTCATCTTCCCTTTCAGGAAGAGGTTGTATTCGCTGGGTTTGCGTTTTTCTTTCTTGACGGATTTCTTGCCAAGCTGTGCGATTGTAGACTCTTGCTGGGCGATGGTACTCTGTTGTTTTTTGAGTATCTCCGAATGCGATTTTATTGTGCTCTTGAAGTCCTTGAACAATGTGTTGTGGCTCTTTTCCAATGTTGCTAGGTTGGTCTTCAGTTTCTTTATGTCCGCGAGGATGGACTTTGGTATTCCTGATGTTTTCGGCATGGCTATTTGCTGAATCGATGAGAAGAAAAGCATTCCGCATGGTTCAGAAACGTCTGCTTATCGCATGAAAAAGCCATTTTTGAGGTCGAGTTTGGCTAGAGGACTCGACTCGATCCCATGGTTTACGGGCCTGCAAATCCTGGTAAAGCTAGGGAAAGATACTGGTAGATTCCTAGAAAGGGTCAGAAATGCGTTGGATCTCAGCATCCAGTGCTGGTAAAGGTCTGGAGATTGTTGTCGGAGGCTGCCTCGGTTGCGCTGTAGAGGCCCGCCGCAACGGTTGCACTCAGGCTTAGGACGAGAGCCGATGACAAGGGGAGTATGGTCGGGTTGAGAGTTGGATGGGTGAACGTGAGATTGAACGCGGTGCTTTGACCTGGTCCGAAAGAGGCGTCGTTTTGCGAGCCTGTCCCGATAACTAAGCCATCAATGGATAGGGTGAAGGTCATGTGGCTTAGGCTGGTAGGGATCGACGAGGTACTCCAGATCGACCCGCGAACACTGTAGCTGAGAGTCTTCAGGCTGGTTGACTGGTTGCTGGTGCAGTATCGTGAGACGTTGAACATTTTGACCGTGAGCCCCCGGATAGAGGTGTCGCTCATTATTCCATAGGCGGCAGAAGCGGAATAGGCGAGGATGAGGACAATCGCGACAATGAATTTCCAGCCTCCCAGAGAACGCCGCTTACGCGGCTTTTCGGTATCGTCAGACATGGAAGAACGACTGCGCTATGTCTTTATGAAACTTGCATAACCTGAGCTAAGCAGTACTCCATCTGCCGCATCGGGCTGCAACCCTCAGTCCTAACTCGATTGTTGCTGGCTATTTCTCAGTCTTGTCTTCGGAGGCCTCTTCGACAAAGCCCTTCAGCCGAGAGACTAGGCTCGTGAACTCCATTGGGAAGATGTACTTCGTCGATGGGCTGGCCCCTAGTGCCTTGAGCATGTCGAGGTACTGGAGCGCCATTGTCTTCGAATCTATGTTCTTAGCGGCCGAGAATATGAGAGCCAATGCTTGGGCATAACCATCTGCTACAAGGACCTGGGATTGCTTGTTGCCTTCAGCTACTAGTATCGCAGACTGTTTTTGTCCTTCTGCTTGGAGAATGGCTGCGTTCTTGGCTCCTTCGGCTTTGAGAACGGAGGACTCTCGGATACCATCGGATTCAGTGACCAGTGCGCGCCTGCTTCTCTCAGCGGTCATTTGCTTGACCATTGCGTCCTGGACGTCTTTGGGCGGTCTGATCTCTCGGATTTCGACGTTGGTCACTTTGATCCCCCATCGCTCCGTCACCTCGTCCAGCCTTGTCCGGAGGATCGAGTTGATCTGTTCTCTCTTTGACAAGAGCTCGTCTAGAGGTATGTCACCGACAACGGCCCTCAGGGTCGTTGTGGCAAGTCCGACCGAGGCGCCGGTAAAGTTCTGGACTTGGACAATGCTCGCGGATGCGTCAACCACTTTGTAGTAGATGAGGAAGTCGATGTCCACCGGGGCGTTGTCCTTGGTGATCGCGGTCTGGTGCGGGACTTCTAGGTATCTTTCTCTCAAGTCAACTTTGACGAGTCTATTGATGACCGGGAGTATGAGAATTATTCCCGGTCCCTTTGCGCCCGTTAGTCGACCGAGGCGGAACTGGACGACGCGTTCGTATTCTCGAACAATCCTGATGGAAGAGGCGAGGAGCGCGAGGATAACGATTAGGAGAATGGCGACTAAGAAAATCTCGACATACAGCGTAATGTCGTTAGCCTGCAAGGCAACAGAGTCTAGGAGCAATTGTTAGTCCTCCGCCCCTTCAACTATCAGCCTGAGCCCTTCGAGGCCCTTGACCTTTACCAGTGTCCCTTTTGGTAAGTCTGTTGAGCCGGTCACGGAGAAATCTTCGGAACCAACGTTTGCCGTGGCCAACTCGCCCGCCTTCAAATCACTAGTGAGACGTCCTTTCTTTCCTATTATAGCCTTGGGATTTTGCGCCGGCGGCTGGTTCATCAGAGTCTCACGCACCCGGTAAAGGTAGATGCTTCCGAAAACTCCTCCAGCTCCGAGAAGTCCGAGGATCGTGTAAGTGAGAATTCCTGCCTGGATGAACGTGCCTGATCCCGACGGAGCCGCTGCGGGCGCTGGGGCAGATGAAGGGAGGCTGAAGATCAGGAGGAAGCCTACGATGAATATTATGACACCGGCTATCGCGCTGACGCCGTGATGCGTTTTCAGTTCCAGAAATATGAAGACCGCCCCTATCAGCATGAGAATGATCGAGACAAGGGGCGCGCCGAATACTCCCAATCCCAATAGTGCAAGAGCGATCGCTGCCCCTCCTACCACGCTCAATATGAGGGTAGGATGGTAAAGATCAGCGAGTATCGCGAACGTCCCCGCGAGAAAGAGTATGCCGTCCAGGTTAGGGTCGCTGATGACGGAGAGGAATGTTGACGTTACTCCGGGGGTGTGAATCGGGGCCCCGCCTGCTCCCATTGCTGTAAGCGCGTCTTGGGTGCTGGAGACATTCAACGCTACATCAACAACGTGTTGTTGTTTAGCGTAGCAGAACGCGTATGTTTGGCAACTGTACGATATGCCCCCTGTGACCATCACTTTTGTGCCTGTCACGTTGCGGTAGCCCGGTGTAATCGATGCCATGTATTCTGTGAACGCGTTGAGGTCCTTGGTGAAAGTGCTATTTTCCTGACCGACCGGAATCCCGGAGACGATCGGTGTTGCAGATCCGATGACGGTGCTCGGCGCTGAACGCGTGGGCGCTTCCTGGAGCGATCAGAGTTGTAAAGTGGTTTCCAGCATTTTCGTACGTGAAGATTGCGCTGATGATGTTTTCCATGTTGACCCCTGCTCCACCATTTGTGTTGATTATCAGGATGAAATTGTGGATGCCGGAGGAAGTGGCGTCGTTAATCGAGGACACTACGAAGTCTTGGGCGCCAGGGTCGATATTCTGGTCCAGGGAGGCAACGTAAACGCTTGATGCCGCATGGGCCTCTTGCGGGAGAGAAGCTTGGACTGTAAGAACCACTGCCGCCAGGAGTAGGAATAGCGCGATTCTCTGTCTAGTGATCTTCACCATTCAGTGAGTCCACTGAGATTATTGTGGAAAGAGTCCAGCTTAAGGCTAACCCCGCGAATAATTGTTCTGGCCGGGGGAAATCGCCCGTTTTCAGCCCTGATCATGAATCCCGAATAATGGTCGCTACTCTAACGAAAATTCATTCGTGATTGGTCCTAGATTTCCCGTCTTTTCGCCTTTTCAATCATGCCCGGATTGTTCCCTGATCTGCTAGAATCGCCCGGAATCAATGCCGGACAGCAAATTAACTCGGGAAAGAAAGGGGAGGGGGGTATTGCACACTCGATCTCGCGACGCAAGAGCGGTTTTCCGGAGGTTTCACGGCGGTAAAATCGCCTATTATCAGCCTTGATCTTGAATCGGGGAGGGAAGTGCAAGATCACCCCTAGATTCGTTCGGACAAATCGCGTTTTTCGCCAAGCGATCTAGTCCAAGATTGGGTTCATAACCGCCTGACTCGCCCATTATCGCTACCAGGCAGCCAGTGTTCCAGAAAATAGGGGTCTTAGCGACCTGTCTCGCGTCGCATGAGTGGTTCCCTCGGACCCTGCGAGAGTGAATCCCTGGCCGTCAATCACCATATCCTAAGACGAGTCGTCGAGAAGCATCGGGCGATAATAAGCCATCTTTGTAACAGGGGAAGCTAATTCAAGACCCTAGCACGCAATTCGCGCAACAATGAAAGTCCAGATGATGGGTTACTTTTCTAGACAGACAGCCGTCCAAGAAGTTGGGATTGCCGGTCTGAAGATCCTACAGTCAGCCAAGCTTACAATCGTGGGCACCGGAGGCGTTGGAAGCGCAGCAGCCTACTTCCTAGCCAGCCAAGGCATAGGACACCTCAGACTCATAGACCAAGATATTGTTGAGGAAAGCAATCTTCACCGGCTGATTGGCGTAGATCACAAAGATCTCCACTTGCCGAAAGCAGAGGCCCTCGCACGAAAACTGAATTTGCGGCATCCCTGGACTGAGACTGAAGCGGTAGTCGAAACTCTTCGGACCGGGAATAGCTCTGAGCTTCTAGATCAATCAGACCTGATTATTGATGGAACCGATAACTTCCGAGCAAGGTACGTCCTAAACAGGTTTGCTGTGGAGAACCATATCCCCTATCTCTTCACAAGCGCGATCGCGAACCAAGGCCATATCTCCCTGTTCAATCCCCCATCGACCCCCTGCCTTGAATGTTTGATACAGAATTCAGGATCCATGTCCGCTGAGAGCTGCGAGACCCTCGGCGTCAACCCCACCACAGTAGGAGTCATAGGAACTCTCGCAGCGGCGGAAACAGTGAAGCGGATCCTAGGATTGCCAACGAATATTCTAGGACACTTGTTGACTGTCGATCTAGCGGGACCTGATTTCGTGTTTACCGGAATTACGAAGAGACATGATTGTAAAGCATGCAACGGTTCTCTTTCCGAAACAGTTCACCGTGACAGCGTCGTCATGCTGTGCGGTGACAATGTTGCCAACGTGTTGCCTGAAGAAGATAGAGAGATAGATCTCCAATCTCTCAAGACCAAGGTTCCGAAGGAGTCAGTGGTCACGAGCTCCAAGTCCGTGTTCGTATACACCAGACAAAGTCACATAGTCTCCGTTTTCAAGACAGGCAGACTAATGATCGGCAATGTCACCACGGAGAACCGGGCAATGCAGGTAGCACGCGAGATATGGGACGAGATACGCTGATGCTTGGGACACCGAACAATCTGGGACCAGACCCTGACAACTGGACGCCCCCAAAAAGTCCCCTGGTTTTCAACAAGCTTATACAGTTCCGAAAAGCGCAGTCCAAATCGCCGGGGGCACGAGGCCGGGGTTGGCTCTGTCCACCGAAGGCCGATCGGCTCAGGCGACGGGCTGCAGAAACATCTCGTAGCAACCCGTAGTAAGCATCCAGAAATGGATGGCTGAAGTGGGTTCGACTCCCACCCCCGGCTCCATGACTCGGATATGGGGCCCACTACTTATGAATAGACGAGCCCCCGTATCATCAACAGATTGCAGCTTAGCGCTGACCAGCGAGAAAGAGAACAAGATGAAAACGACGCGCAGAGTGCTATATTGGAGCATAATTTGAGTGAAGTTCTTTTTCAGAACAGTTTGACCTTCTAGATTTTCGCGACCGATTCTTATCGTCCGTTTATTGAAGACTGATACACACGCAAACAGCCTCCCTGCTTGACCCCTAGACCGCCTTAGCTATGACTCCATTTGAAACGAAGGGATAGCTCTAATATTTGATAGGCATCGCTTCAAGTTACAATTCTAATGACAAACGGACCCCGAAAGGAGGAGGGCCTGGCAAGTGCTGGCAGTGATGAAAAGAAGTATGACTGGCAGGAAGCAGAGAATTCCTACAAGAAAGCTCTGGCATCCGACATGACTGATACAAGGGAAAGTTGCATAACCTCTGAAAATAGAGGATACGCGCTCTTCAAGCTAGCAATGCAGTCGAAGAAATCCACCGAGTTTCTGCAAAGAATTCGTGAAGCAAGAACGGCCTACCGAGAAGCGGGCCTTCTCTTCAAGAAAGAGAGATTGAAGGCAGAGTCTTTTCGATGCGATGCAAAAGTCGCGTACCTCGAATTCTGGGAGACATCCAACGCTCCTCGCAAGAAGAGAGCTCTCCAAGAAGCCTGGCAACTTGCAAAGGCCTCCTTGAAGTGTTTCGAAGAATCCGGCGATGCCACTGGCTTCGGGGAAACGTATACCGAGCTAGCCGTAAGCTGTTACTTGAGCTACTTTTTCGAACCCGAACACAAGGTCCGTGAGCAGCTGTACAGGGCTGGTCTTGAGCTCGGCGAACGTTGCATCAGCCTCGTAGGAGATCTAGCGAATCCAACACTTCTCGCCAGGTCCTATATCGTCACGGCAGCCTTCCTAATGGTTCTCGCATTGGATTTTGCCGAGACAATGGAGCCCGGAATCAAGGCTAGTGTTGATAGAGCCAAACGATACTGGACAGAGGCACGAAGGCTCGACAAAGGAGCCACTCTAATGGACCTTGTCGGGGTTCTAGGAGCGATCGACTTTGGCGAAGATACTGGCATCGAAGGGGCAATCAAACAGAGCGAAGAAATCCTCCATCGAGCCCTCCTGACAGGCGACCGGTTCATGATAGGGCTAGCACATGACTGGCTGGCTCACAACATTGGCCATAAAGCCCACATTTCCGAAACCCTCCAAGAATCTATTGATCTGATCAATGATGCATACCAGCATGCCATTATGGCAGAAGCATGTTATCGCCCGCTCAACTTCGCCAGCACTCGACATGGTCTAATCTGGGTGCGATCACCCGAAGCCGAGTATTATCAAATTCTATCCCTATATCAGACGGACCCCGAGATTAGACGCGACCTTCTTCGAAAGTCCACCGACGCGACGACCGCCCATCTAAGGCTGGCCAAACTATCAGGGCAATTGGACTCCGAGAAAGATGCTCGCCACGTGGCGAGCAAGGCGTTCTTCTTTCGATCCAGAACTGAAACATCTTGGGACATCAAGGTAACACTTTTGGGGGCGGCGCTCAAACACAGGCTTGAATCCATTCGCCTCACAAAGCACCTCGAAACTCTTCACTACACGATGTTTCTCGATGCGAGCTACCTGGCCGATATCAAATCTGAACTCGCAGAGACAATTCAAGACCACGATAAGAAGAACATGGCCTTAGAAGCGGCGGTTCACGACAAGGAGGAAGCAATCGCTCTACTTCTTGATGACCAGCCATTTCGTCGCATGATCGAAGAAAAAATGGAATACTACTGGACTAAAGACGGTCACATGAAATCGGAACTCGCAACAATTCTCACAAGACTATACAGATACAATGGAAGTAAGAACACACTAGAGAAAGCTGCAGCCGCCTTTTCAAACGCAGCCCAATCTTTTCGCGAACTGGGTCAACCAAGCCGTGTAGGGGATTGCTATTGGGGGTCAGCCCCATTATGGGACGAGCTTGAGAACTACGAAAAAGCAGCAGAAGACTATCGCGAAGCCGAAAGCAACTACCGAAAGGCCGCCGAAATTCTCATTCCCCTCAAAGGCTTTTACCAGGACAAAGCCTCAATCGCTGAAACAAAGAGCAGGATCGAAGAAGCAAGAAAACAACACAGGATCGGCGAATACGGATCCGCGGCGGAATACTACCGCAAGGTTGCCGAATTACACAACCTCAACGACAAGAGAAGATATCTCGCAGCAAGCTTCCTGGCGCTCGCTCAACTAGAGACTGCATTGGACAGAAGCAGGAAAGAACTCAGCCAGGAGGCCTTGGATGCGTTCAAAGAAGCCTCCAGACTCTTTCAGTGGTCAAGGATCTCCGTCGAATCTTACACTTCTGGATTCCAAGACTCTGAAGAAGCGAAAGAAGCACAGGCACTCATTCAGACCTCGCGCCTCAGAGAGGCGTACTGCATCGCGCGAACAGAACTAGAAGAAGCGAAGATGCTCAACATGAAGGGAGACCACAAAACCAGCTCAGAGAGGTATGGTTGGGCAATCCATGCTCTCCAAAAATTGCAGATAGACTTCGAATCTGAGATCGATAAGACTGAGACGAATCGGATAATCGCACTCGCCCGAGCCTTTCAGATGATGGCGCGAGCGGAAGCTGAGGTGTCGCCACGTCTCTACCGGACAGCCTCCGAGCTATTCGAGGAAGCGAAAGAAACTCTTCCGTCAGAGACGGAGAAGAGGCTCGTGCTGGGGCACAGCCGATACTGCAGAGCTCTTGAGACATCCGCGAAATTCCTCGATACGACAAGAGACGCGGACTATCGGGCAGCAATCCAGCGCCTCAGTATTGCAAGTAACTACTATACAACCGCTGGTTTCCACAACGCTTCCGAATACACGAAAGCCACACGACGCCTCCTCGAAGCTCATATGTACATTGTCAGAGCAAACAGGGAACAGGACCAGGGAAAGAGGGCTCGAATCCAAAATACTGTTGAAACCCTTTTGAAAACAAGCGCCGAGCTCTTCGGAGAAGCTGGATACATCGGCAAAAAAGACCAGACGCTAAAGCTGCTAGAGAGTGTTCGAGAAGAAAGAGAATTCACAATATCCCTCGACGACACCCTGACGCCTCGCTCTCTGGCCTCGGAACCGAATCTGACTCACTCACTCTTGGCAAGAGAAGATCCTATCGGCTCCGAAAGATTCCTCGGTCCTCACATAGTCGCGAACCTGTTCTCATCATCGACCAATCTAAAACTTGGCGAGTCGCTCGGTCTGAAAATGGAAATATCCAACGCGGGAATGCGACCCGCTCGGCTTGTGAGAGTCGAGAAGATTATTCCTGAGGGTTTCGACTTGGTGAACAAGCCCGAAGAAGTTCTGATCGATCAGAAGCATGTTATCTTGAAGGGAAGACGTCTCGATCCTCTGAGGACTGAGGAACTGAATCTCACCCTTAAGGCAAACGTCCGTGGGCTCTGCGCACTGAAACCACGAATACTTTACGCTGATGAAGACGGGAAGAACATGCTCCACGAACCTGAGCCCTTGGAGATCGTTGTTCAGGACCCTGCCAGTGCCGCGCAACCTTCCTCGAGTGCAGAGGCATCACTGAAATCGCCGCTGATGATCTACTTGGTCAATTCTTTCGTAGAGGACTATATGCGAAAGAGACTGTCGCTGGAGCATGCCGGCTGGCGGGGACTCCCTGATATCGTGAAATCTCTCCGGATTCCCAAGAGCCAAGTCTACGGTGATGCGAGATACCGACACACATTTGGAAAACCTCTCGAAAGACTCGTCAAAGCAGGGATCGCCGAGTTTCGCATCTTCCCAGGCAGCCGTGGACGTGGAGGCAACATTGTCAAGGTCCGCCTCAGTTATGAGAAGGAACCTGTAAGACGATTCGTTGACGCCACGGCAATGACTCTCCCTGCCTGACCCCGAATCAGAGCGTCAACGCCATCTTTGCCCTGACAGCCCGGAAAATGCCTAAGAGCCAAAACGCGCTCCAGAACATCACCTGAGCCCATATTACTCCGCTTTGGCTACAGAAGACAGAAACGCGCTCCAAATCGAACCTTGCAGCCATTTGCCCTCCCCTACTCCCAGTTCTGAGCTAGGAACGGGTCTCGACTGTCTGGAAAAAGCCCCACATAATTTTCCGAGTGAAAGCCTCGCTTTAGAGAAAACCAAACATGAACACCAAGAATCTGATATCCAGAAAAGTCTTCGCTGCGGCGCTTCCCGTAGTATTGCTAGCCCTCTTGCTAGCAGCAGTTGGCTCGCCAATGTTGAGATCTGCCAGCCACCCTGAGATCCAATTCACTCTTGAGACAACAACAGCCTCATCAGCCTCAACCTCTTCCCCAAGGACTTTGCTCTCATCACCCCTAATCACGACCGGTCTGACAGGTGTACTCACAAGCGTGGGCTCTGGAGCAGTCGCAGTCAACCCCGTCACTAACCTCGTGTATGTCGCGAATCCCTCCGGTCATACAGTTTCGGTGATCGACGCTTCCACGAACACAGTCATTGACACAGTAAGAGGCGGGACTCAACCAGACGGCATCGCAGTCAACCCTATCACAAACATGGTCTACATAGCTGACTTCGGCCCAACAGTTGCTGGTTTCGGAATCGGAAAATCGGTAATCGCAATGGACGGCTCAACCGACACCATAATCGCCAACATCACGGTAGGGTGGGCACCTGAGGGCATAGGCGTCGACCCAAATACAAACATGGTTTACGTGGCCAACAACGCGCAAAACACTGTCTCAGTCATCGACGGCTTGACCAACACTGTAGCCAACACGATTACTGTGGACTGGTATCCCAATTCCATCGCGGTCAACCCTAACACGAACCTGATCTATGCTGTCAGCGGCTGGGACGATGCAGTTTCTGTAATCAGCGGCACAGCTATCGCAGCGCCGAACATCGGAGTAGGAAACTTGCCCGCAGGAGTAGCGATCAACCCAAACACTAACCGGATCTACGTCACCAACGCCCGGCAGCCTCAAGGGAACAGCGTCACCGTAATCGACGGAACTGTCAACCTTGCCACGACAATCAACGGGGTTCTCAACCCTATTGCTGTCGGCCCAAGCCCGACAGGCGTCGGCGTCGACCCCAACACCAACATGATCTATGTGGCCAACAATGACGGAACCATTTCGATGATAAACGCCCTTACCAACGTCAACCTGGGCAACTTCCAGCTGGGAGGCGGCAGCGCCCACAGCGTGGCGGTCAATTCAGACACAGATACAGTGTATGTGTCAACGAACAATGGTAACGTCTACGCACTACACTCTATCGTAGGAGACGTCAACGGCGACTGCAAAGTCTCTGTCGTCGACCTAGCAACAGTAGCGCTGGCCTACGGCTCAAAGCCCGGCTCTCCAAACTGGAACCCGAACGCGGATGTGACCGGCGATGGCATCGTCAACATAATCGACCTAGCCACGGTTGCAATCAACTACGGACAAGTCTGCATGTAACAGACTCTCCAGCCAATCGCCCGGCTGAAACTTCCCCCTTTTCTTATCCTTCTTATCGGTCACCCCCGTCACCACTTTCCAAAATGTAGGGCGAGTAGGGACTTAACCAAAGGCAAATATTGACTAATTGTTCCCTGCTCAACCAAACTCAATCAAGGTTCAAACTTCCTTCTGGATCCCTCACTGCAACCCCGGGTCCCACGCAGGGAACGGAATCCATCTTCCTTGGTGCGAGGTTCTGCATCTCTCCAAATCGGTGCCAGGAAGTGTCTCTGTAAGGCTTGGTCATAGCCGAGAATAACAGACTTTTTCAAGACGAGTTTCCGCACAAACGGCCACCACTCGACTAGACAACCATAATCTACTTTTTTTCGTAGGGATGGTTGGGTTCGCTTAAATCCGTTGGGGGTCGCACGGGTTTGCGTTTTCCACAATACCGTCTGGGGATAAACAAAAGTTGTCCGACCTTACGGAGATGGAAATAGACTGAAACATATTAGACTCTGGGTTTCCACCTTTTTCGTGCTAACGTTACTGATGGTGCTTTCACCAGTCCTCGGAGCGTCGAGCTGGTCTGGTCATCGACCAAGCTCGGATTCGCCGAACTACCATTACGGCTACCGAGACCATGGAAATGTCTCAATCTCAAGCACTTATCCGGGGACAGATGTAACATCGGGGTTGTCTGTAGAGAACTACGATTACCAGCAAAACTATGCTGGTACTGGAACGGACGTCTATACGCTCCGGATTCTCGCGGGCGAGAACACCCGGAAGGATCATACATATTCAATCGAAGGGTATGCTAACGTTATCGCACCTTGTCCTCAATCTGGTTATTGTACGGCTTGGAGTCCATCTCTTAATCAGGGCCAGTGGATCGACCTCAGTTTCATGAATTGGCCGGTGTACTTCTGGGGGACCGCTTACACCAAGATATTTATTTGCAGCAATGGCTGGGCAGCGTTCCAATATTCTGGTGACGTGAACAATTGTGGTGTCCCATCCATGCCGAAGCCAGATTATCGAGATTCAAACGGCAACTTGGTGGATCTTCCAGACGGGATAATTGCGCCTCTAGCTAAGTCGCTAGATGATCGACCAAGATCAGACGGAACAACGCAAGGGCAGATATGGATCGATTATTGCGGCAAGTACATTATCAATAGTAGGAATTGCGGTTTCGGTGTCCAATGGAGCAATGTCATGACGACAGGAGGAGCTGTCAGATGTTTCGGAGGGCCATGCGTCAACACATTCTCATTCGAGATTGATGGTATGGGAAACGTGCTCTTTGGAAGCGGGTTCGAAGATCCCTCCGACCGTGTCAAAGGTCTCGTGGGCCTCGAAGATGCCTCCGGCTATCTTGCCCTGTTTCCTGACAAGACCACAGCGTTCTCGAAAGGGGGCGTTTGGATGAGTTCCCCGCATTATATCGACGGAAACTACTTCGTGGGCGACTCGAAAATAGTTGTTGACAAACAATCAACAGCCGACCCCGCGAAAGTGGAGTTCCTTCAGGCATACGTCCGCGGATTTAACATTGCCACTTCTAACCCCCCACCCCCTCAGGACAGCCTCCTCAACGCCACGATCGGAAGGGTTACCGAAGCCGTCACGATAGCAGCCGTCTGCTTTGTCGTTGGCGTAGGGGGACTTGGTTGCCTTGCGCTCGAGACTGGAGGCATCGTTCTGGGCAGTGTGGTTCAATATTTTCACCCGCAGCCTAACCCGCCAAAGTATACAGTTCAAAACATATTATCGACCTCGCAGCAAACCGGATATATTGAGGTACCTGTCTCAACAGAAAACCCTCCGCAGTGCTGCTGGGCCGCGGACTCGATGATATTTGACGTGATTCAATGGTCAGTCCCAACAGGTGATCCTTCCGCCCACCATCTCTCCATCACGTATCAAGTTCAGCTCGGCTCGAACGGTCCGTGGCGCTCAACCAGTGTTGATCTAACTGTTGACGCAGGCGACTTCAGCATATCTGCAACTCCAGCTTCCCCATCTAGTCTTGGAGGAGGCGTCTATTCAGCAACTTCCACGATCACGCTGAACAGCATCAACAACTTGGCAACCACCATATCCCTGTCAGGGACAGTAACACCAATTGTCCAGAACGGTCCCAGCGTATCGTTCAGTTCTACAAGCGTTTCGCTCCCTGCCGGTGGATCAGCATCATCCATCATGACAATCCAGACCACCAGTTCCACCCCGGCTAACACTTACTCAGTCGCTATCACGGGGGGAGACCCGACAGGCGTACTTACACACTCCAAAACGATCCCGATCACGGTCTTTGCAGACTTCAGCATCTCTGCGAATCCGAACTCCATCAATGTCATACCGGGAAATTCGGTAGCGTCTACGATCTCCTTGGCGAGTCTCAACCAATTTTCCGCGAACGTTCCACTCACATACTCCGCTCCCGCTGGCATAACTGTGGCATTCAATCCGTCAACAGTCCCAGTGGTATCAGGCGGTACAGGTACTTCCACGGCAACTATCACCGTGCCGTCTTCGTTGTCGCCAGGCACTTACCCTGTCACAGTCACAGGCTCCTCAGGCTCTCTCTCGCACCCAACGACCATAGCGCTCTCCTATCCTGGAGACTTCTCTATCGGTCCGAGTAGTCCGATAACGTATGCTTGTCCGGTAATGGTGGGAACCACTTGTTATCTCGGCAGCGTGACTGTAAATGGTGTGAACGGGTTCACCGGCACCGTGACGTTGACAGCGAACGCCTCGCCAGGTCTCAGCGTAACACTGAACCCTTCATCCCTCGCCCTAAGCTCGTCTACAACCTCTGCCACCTCGAGCCCGGGTGTCTCTGCAACTACAGGCGGTACCTACACCTTCACAGTCACAGGCACGAGCGGTCCCCTGAGTCATACTTCTGCGACCATTACCGTCCTGTTCTATGACTTCAGCGTCTCACTCAGCTGCGGCTCTCCAGGTTGCAGCTACAGTCTCACCCAAGGTGCCACAGTTCAAGACACGCTCACGGTGACGAGTCTAGGAGGCTTCTGGGGGACCGTTAACCTCTCTGTGTCAGCCGGTGGCCAGACGGTGTCCTTGAGCTCGTCGAGCGTATCACTCTCCTCTGGCGGCCAAGGAACCGTAACTGTTACCATAACTGGCGGGAGCGGTAGCGGTACGATGACTGTCACAGGCTCATGCGCATCAGGTATGTGCATCTCGCCGCCACAGTCACACTCCGCATCAGTCTATGTTGGCATCAACTGCGGTTGCGGTGGTGGTGGCGGGAGTATTGCCCATGGGTCGCTGATCACGATGGGAGACGGGTCCAAGGTTCCGGTTCAAAACCTGGAGGTCGGAGACAAAATGTTGGGCTACGATACCGCGACTGGCACGTACACTATCTCCGTAGTTAACTCGATAACCGTCGTGGACACAACCAACATGCTGATCATTCACACCAGCGATGGAACACCGTTCAGAGTAGATGCGAACCCGCGGCAGACCCTCTGGGTCAAGACAGCAACCGGTACAATTGGATGGATGCCGGTTACGCAGATTAAAGCTGGCGACGACCTCTGGACTCAGAACGGCTGGGTCCCAGTAACAAGCATCGGGTTCGCCCCCGCGGGGAACCATGTGATGTACGACATCACCGCATCAGTACCATACTTTGCCGACGGATACCTCGACCCCATCTACAAAATGTAACGCCGCTAAAGAACAGCTAGCACCAGAGGTTTGTACAGTCTGGAATAGGGCTCGCAACTGGCTTCATCGCGATAATTGCAGCTATTTGGGATAACGTAGATTTTCTCGACAGTTTGCACTGGCTCGGCTCCCGAGTAATCAGGTGCCGCAGGCTAGCCCTCGTGCACAGAGCTT
>VBBQ01000013.1 GCA_005888755.1 Candidatus Bathyarchaeota archaeon | reverse complement strand
GACCCATTCTCTTCCATGGTCGAACTTGACCATCAGAAAATTCGGGGATCAATCATACTACTAGAGTACGAGACGAGCTCCAACTATGAGGCCATGGTTGACAAGTTCCTAGCCGAGGGAATCAGCAACGCCGAACTCTGCGTCCTGTTCACCACCAAGTCCAGCAAGCTCTACAGAGCCATCAAGGGAAAGAGAATGATCAAGATCATTGCCGCGTCCTCATTGATTTCTGTCCCCGACGAATTACCTGACGGTGAAATGCAAATTCCAGACAAGGAGCTTGGACTCGTTGCTGCAGTATTATCGGATTTCATAGATAACAGCAAGAACTCAGGGGCAAGCTTCGTCTTCGACAGCATCGCTGAACTGATCAGGGGTGAACGTTGGGAACAAGTCTATTCCGGAATCAAACAGCTGATCGACCTACTCAGCGTCCCAAACGCTACGGCCCTATTCTTGGCCAACGTCAACACTATGGAGCCCAGATTCTTGGGCGCGCTCCACGGAGCGTTCGCGCTTCAGCTGAGACTGGATAACCAGGGCCTCAAAGCCGTAAAGGTCCCTGCCAACTAGCCACCGATAATTCTCGGTATGCAGCCTAATTGGGAGCAGAGTCTCCTTCACCAACTGTTGAGCTTATCGTTGGATGCCTCTCTGAGTCATAGCCTTGGGTCTGGACTCATCGTCTTGTCGTGTTGTCCATAAAGTCGGTTGGGCAATTCTATGTTCCACCAAGCGAGGTCTTAGGATTGCTGGAAGTGTTCAGGAGGATGGTTAACGATTCTACACGTATCGGTCTGGTGAACGACGCGTCGTCGCTTAGAAGCCTCTCTCTACTCTCCTATAATCAGTTGGACCATTATGATTCTCCCAGCTGCTACAAGCTCTGCGCCATATCCCGGGCCGCTGGAATACTAGCAGCTAGGAAGAAGTCTCTCAGGAGAGCCTTCTCCACTAGAATCCCTTATGTTGTCAGACCCTGTCTCGTCTCCTGTTATGGTTTCAAGGTCAATAGTGGGGGGCTGGAGATTCCTATATCGAGAGGTAAGCATCTCAGGCTACCCCTGACCGAGCATACTCTAGCGATCATTTCTCAACCAGGAGTTGAGGTGCGTTCTTTCACTCTGACCCGGAACAGGCTCTCCCTCTCCATCGCCCGAGAGGCTCCCGGGATAGAGTGCGTATCGACAGTTGGGGTTGACCGTAATCTTCGTAATCGCACAGTCGGAAACGACGAGGAGACACATCACTACGACCTCTCGAAGACAGTGCGTATAGCCAGTACTACGATGCGTATAGTCGCATCTTTCAAACGGGACGATGCGAGGATTAGAAGGGTCTTAGCCTCAAAGTATGGAGAACGCAGAACCGCTAGGACAGGTCATCTCCTCCACACAGCCACGAAGACAGTTGTGGAAACAGCGGTCCAGCGGAGACAGGCAATAGTACTGGAAGATATTCTAGGAATACGCCGTCTGTACCGGAAGGGTAACGGGCAAGGTAGAAGACATCGGGGCAGGATGACCGGGTGGAGCTTCAGTATGGCCCAGCGATAGTTAGAGTATAAGGCCAGTTGGATAGGCCTACCCATTATTCATCTGTCTAGGCGTGAGACCAGAGGGTCCAGTGTGACTTGTCCAAGATGCGGGGAGAGACTCCAATCGGACAAGAGACTGGGACGTAAGCTCTGGTGCGGAAAATGTCGAATAGTAATGGACCGGGACAGGGTGGCAGCTGTTATCCTGGCTCGGCGGGGACGGGTGAGGTTCGCACGTTCCCGGCCTCCGATAGAAGCGCAAGGCAGAGCAGCTGAAGCTGTGAAGGGGAACCCGACGCCTACGGTAATCCCCGGAGTCGATGCCCCGAAGCTAACTCAACCGACGAAGAGTTAACAGAACCTGGTTGAAGCTTTCAAAAGACCCACTTCCTCGTTGTCCCCCGTAGGAATTCTCGTTCACGCGTCGCTCTAAGATCCTTGGACGAGCAAACACCCGGATTTGTGAAGCAACCTAGTCTGATACTCACCAACAGACGAGGGTCAGTCCCCCACCTAGTTTGCGTCTTGTAACAGAGCCTATGAAGCATCTGGGACTTTCATCCCGGACAAGAACAGATCATACGACATCGCTGACGGTACTGGAAAATGTAGCAGAAACAGTTTGAGAGTCCTCCAAGGCAGAAACCGAAAGAGACGTCTACCTGATACTGAGCCAATGAAGATGCTCTTCACTTTGACATGATTGATTCCTCGTCGTGCCAGAGAGTTCTGGAGGTCTCCCGCTGTGAAGAGGTGCTTGTGTTCAGGATGGTTTCCTTCAAGTTTGACAAGACGTCCGTTCGGTGTCGAAAGGCCCAGCATCCCACCCGCGCGAAGCACCCGGACCCATTCGTCAAGAGCTTGGGCCGGCGCATTAAGGTGCTCCAAGACTTCGCCGGCAAAGACAAGGTCGAAAACCTGGTCTCTGAATGGAAGATTTTCCGCAGACGCCCGAACGGTTACCGCTCGACTCGAACGGATGTCCATGCCGACGGCATCAGTCAGACCTATTGAGCTCAGGAAGCCTGTTCCGCACCCCACATCCAAAGCAAGAGCTCTGCGAGTGTTCAATAATCCGCGAGCAATTTCTAGCCTCCGGCCATGAAATAGGGGGTAGAATCCACCTGGATCATGGAGCACCGAGGGCTCGCTCTTCTCGATTCTGTGAATTCATTGTAACAAAAAAAGTTGAAGTTGCCTAGAGTTTGGTTCCGCAATTCTTACAGTAAACGGCTTCACGGGGATTGTCAGTCTCGCACGACCTACAGCGGTTAAGGTCTCGCGCCGATCTCGGAATGGTGAATGACCTGTCAACTCCAGAATAAAAGTTGAATTTGTCCCCGCGCTCGCATCTAAACCTTGAAACATGGTACCGCTGGAATCTCCACTCTCGCTCCGGTGGGCTTGATACCTCGACGCCGCATTTTGGACAGCTTGTGCTCATAGATTCCCCCGAAGATTTTCGGGGTAAATCCGATATTTAAGATGAGACCTGGGCTAAGGCCTCGGGATCGGTTTTTACGGTTAGGCCTCTCAATTCCACGATCCTATTCGGTAAGGGTTGCTGGAACGAGGTTTAGATTCCTTAGAATCCGTCACTGATGGCATAGCGGATTCAAGACAAGTCTAGAAGTCTTGTAGGATTGTGCGTGTTAAAGCTGATGGCGCCGGGGGTGGGATTTGAACCCACGAGGGCCTAAGGCCCATCGGATCTCCGCAACCAACAATCTGGCTTAGCAATCCGACGCCCTACCAGGCTAGGCGACCCCGGCCTACCAAGCTCAGACAAAATGTTCGTCTAAATAACTGTTCATGGAAAAACGGTCGGATAGCGACCTGTCAGTAAAGTTCCCTTCTCCTCGCAGTCAGATTAATGGTCATTTCCGCAATGTCCTCTCCGTACTCAGAGATGCGTTTCAAGCTCTCAAGAGCCAGCCTTACTGCGACAACAGTCTTCTGGTTGAGACGGAAATCGAAGAGCTTGTCCATCACGCCTTCAGCGTCCTTCTCAACTCTTTGGGCAGACACGATTGCAGTGTTAGCCACGGTTCCGTCGACTTTCGTCAAGGATTTCAGAGCATCTTCTAGAACCAAGCTGGTCAAATCGCTTACTTTAGACAAGTCGTCGACAAGACGATGTGGAAGAGGCGCCTCCAATTCTGAGGCCGTTCTTGCTATGGTTGTCGCGTGATCGGCGATTCTCTCAAGACTCTTCGAAACAACTCGATAAACCAGGCAATCTCGGGGGTCCGACAACCCGATCTCCTGAATCAGGCTCCGGTTCAATACAGCCATCGTTAATTGTCGTATCAAGAACAGATAGAACCGGTCAACTTCCTCGTCTCTCTTAATAATCTCCTCGGAGAGGGCGGTATCTCTATTCTTCAGCGATTCCACGGCGTCGCGCAGCATGAGTTTGGATATGAGACTCATTCTTGAGATTACCTTTGGCGCGGGGAAATCACCATAAGTCGAAAGGCACTGAACTATCAGCTCATCCTTAGACTCTTCAATAATCTCGGATCCAACGAACATCCTTCGAGCGGCCTCTCTGATGTAAGTCCGGAGGTCAGGCCTTGACGCTGTCGGAAATCGTATCCTTATGAGATCATATCCTGCCAAATACTGAGCGACAACAATTCTCAATATCTGCTCTCTATCCTGATCCTTTGAAGGTGCGAGCACAACCTCCGCGCCCTTGCTCTGATTAGCTGGGATCTTCTCGTGAGGAACCAGAGTAAGCGACGAATCTGACCGTGGAAGTACTGCTACAACGTCTCCCGCCTTGAGACCTTGTTCTTTTACCCAATCCTTGGGAAGAGAAACAGTATAGCTTGCTCCCCCTGTCATCTGGAGCCTTCGAAGCTCGACCTGCTTCATGTGCTGAGCCTATCTCCATTGGTCTATGTATATATTTACCCTAGCTATATACTCGGTGGATTATCTACTTATTTCTCGGGAAGATATACATTTGGTGATGAAGAAGATGAGTCAGGTCCCAGAACCCCAAAACCTCTCTGAGGCACCCGTAGTTGTATACCCAGATACCGGAGAGAGCGGCGAGACCTATGACATCGAATTTCGAACTCTCCCCTCGGTCGTGCCTTTTCGCTTGTTAGAACTGTTCTTTTCTCTCAAAACTCCGAGTGGGCAGCTAGTTGACTCCGAGACCGGAGGGGCCTACAGGCCGAAGGCCGAAGCGATCCACCAAAACGGGGATCCATAGCTCTAACTGTCTCATCGTCGGCAAACACGCGTGACGGTCCAGTTTCCTAACGTCGTCCTTTATCCTAAGGATTAGTATCCGCACCCGCTCCGAGAAGTACAGTGATATACTGACATACATAGCTAGTCAGTATAATCAGTGAGACTGTTAATTACTCGGTAGCCTTCGTCATCTCACCGGATAGTAATGGCAAGTAGTCCGGAAGGGATAGTTAGAAAGGGCGGAATTAGCAAGACTCTTTTCATCATCAGTCTAGTAGTCGTCGCCGCGGCAAGCGGTGTCACTGGCTACGCAGTTGCGGGAATATTGAAACCATCTTCATCATCTACGATTTCTCTGAGCGGGGCTGGTGCCACGTTTCCATACCCGTTTATCTCCGCGGCGATAACAAACTATAGCAGGGTAAACCCTGACGTTCAAATCAACTATAATCCTGCGGGTAGCGGTTTCGGTATTACGCAACTTGAGGCCATGACGGTCGATTTCGCGGCATCAGACCAGCCGCTCACTGCGACTGATCTATCCAAACTCACCAGCCCTGCAGTACAAATTCCGGAGACAATTGGCGGCGTGGTCATCGCGTATAACTTGGCACCGACGATAAAGACGTCGGGTCTCAACCTAACCGCCACCGTAGCAGCTAGGATATTTTCGGGCGCTATCACGAGCTGGAATGATCCGGCGATCCAAAGTCTCAACACTGTAACTCTTCCCAACGTGCCGATTCGGGTCGCACATCGATCGGACGGATCCGGA
The DNA here is from genome assembly GCA_005888755.1 of Candidatus Bathyarchaeota archaeon. GTDB lineage: Archaea > Thermoproteota > Bathyarchaeia > 40CM-2-53-6 > 40CM-2-53-6 > 40CM-2-53-6. The sequence continues at coordinate 42,369 of VBBQ01000013.1, read as the reverse complement.
ACTACCTACGTCTTCACCAGTTGGCTCTATACCTCGGGCACTTGGACCGGTGGAGTGGGAAAGACCGCCATATGGGCCCCGAACTCGTACGGAGCAAATGGCAATCAGGGAGTCGCCGGGTTCATCCAGGGAACAAACAACACGATCGGTTACGTAGAACTCAACTACGCTCTTTCTGCAACTCCCAAGATGACCTACTGCTACATCCAGAATCCTGCAAACAATTTCATTGCGCCAAGTCTCCGAACTCTCGGTTATGCAGTCTCCAATTACACCTCAACTCTCCCTACAGGGGATGGAAACTGGACGTCAGTGAGTCTGTTGAACCAGCCCGGAGCTCAAACATACCCGATTGCATCTCTCACATACATGATGGTCTACAAAGCGCTGAACGCGAATCCATCCATGACACAGGCGAAGGCTCAGGCCCTAGTCAACTTTCTCTGGTTTGTGGTTCATGATGGACAAGCACAAGCTACGCCCCTTTCCTACGTTCCGCTACCTCAATCTGTAGTGACAGTCGACGAGACAACCCTACGAAGTATTACGTTCAATAGTCAAACGCTTCACAGCTAGACCCTTGTCCCTCCGATCACGAAGGCTCTTTTCCACGGGCAGGCAACTGCGAGTCCCGTCGTCCATCTGAGTCAATGTCCGCGGCCTGAGGATGAAATAGGCATGTCAGCCCTCTCACACAAACGAAAAACCAGAGTCGATGGGAATCCCGAGATTTAGCATCTTGGCAACCACAGAGGAAGCGGCACCTGCGAAACGCGCAGAAGATAAGGTCTCAGATACTTTCTTTCAAAAGCTGAAAGGGTTCTCTTCGGACGATCTCTTCGAATTCCTTGCGACCTCGATTGGCAGTCTAGTGCTTGTTATTCTGATAGTTACGAGCGTGGTCTTGACCCGTGGATCGCTCGCTGTGTTTGGAAAGTTCGGATTTGGTTTTCTAACAGGAACAGACTGGAACACAAGCCTCGGTAGCGAATCATATGGGGCGCTCCCCTACATTTTAGGAACCTTGGTGACTGCCGGAATAGCCATTTCAGTCGGTATTCTAATCAGCCTAGGGATTGCGATATTTCTCTCGGAAATGGCACCAAGTTTCCTAAGGTCACCACTTTCACAGGTCATCGAACTTCTTGCCGCGGTTCCTAGCGTCATCTATGGGTTCTGGGGACTCTTTGTCTTCAGGTTCTGGGTCCGTGACTACTTGGAAACACCACTATCCACTTACCTGGGTTGGATCCCTGCCTTCCATGGGACCGCGACGGGCTATGACATACTTACAGCGGGACTAGTCCTTTCGATAATGATCATTCCAACTGTTTCATCAGTCTCTAAAGAGACGATGATGGCAGTACCCTCAAGCCAGAGAGAGGCAGCGTACAGCATTGGGGCAACCCGGTGGGAGGTGGTCAAGCTTGGCGTCCTCCGATATGGTCGCTCCGGCATTTTCGGAGCTGCAATACTCGGGCTAGGACGCGCAGTCGGAGAAACGATGGCAGTCACCATGGTCATAGGGGGGACCCCGGGTCCCTACGTTCTTCCTACTTCTCTCCTCAAAGGAGGGGTGACGTTGTCTTCCCTTATTGCGACCGAATTCGGTGACGCTACTGGGCTTCACCTATCTGCCCTATTCGGACTCGGGATAGTCCTCTTCCTTTTTGCCCTCGTGATCAATATTTTCGCTCGCTTGATGGTTTGGAGAGTCTTCAAGGTAACTGGAGGAATAGTCGAGTGAGGACCTCGACTCCCAGTTGGAGGAGGTTCAAGGATAGAATTGCGTTCTCCCTCGGGTTCCTATGTGTAACTCTCGCAATGATTCCACTGGCAAGCATTTTGTTTGAAGTAGTTAGAAACGGCGCCACCGCTCTAAGCGTCCAGTTTCTAACTGGCACACCAGCCCTCGTAACTCTGCCTACGGGAAATGCAGCTCTCGCTGGTGGGATTGCGGTCTCGATCGAGGGAACGCTCGTTTTGATGGGCCTAACTGCTGTCATAGCGGTTCCGATCGGGTTGCTTGCAGGTGTGTACCTCGCCGAGTTCGGAGATAATAGGTTTGGAAGGAGCATAAGGTTTCTCAACGATGTGCTTAGCGAGTTTCCTTCCATTGTAATTGGGATCCTTGTCTACTCGATCTTGGTCGTCGGGTTAAGAGTAGGCTTCTCTGCTTTTGCAGGGGGAGTAGCTCTATCGATCATAATGTTACCAATAGTTACTCGAACCACAGAGGAGTCGATAAAACTGGTTCCCAGATCGGTGCGCGATGCCGCCATGGCGCTCGGAATAAGAAAATGGAGAGCAACGATAAGTGTAGTATTAAGCACGGCCCGAAGCGGAGTCGTTACTGGAGCGCTCCTCTCTATTGCCCGGATTTCAGGCGAGTCCGCCCCCCTACTCCTGACAATTGGTACAAGTTCGTACTTCTTTTCAGGGCTGAATCAGCAAGTTGACGCGCTCCCCGTTAGAATTTTCCTTCTTTCCAGCGAAAATTATGTCTCAGGTGCCCAGCAACAAGGGTGGGGAGCAGCCTTGATTCTCATCGTCTTAGTATTATGTTTGAACTTGGCGGTACGAATTGCCACTAGAGGCAAGTACGGGGCAGTGAGGTCTAGAATCTGACACTGGGCATCCAAGTGGATAAGGAACTGAAAGCTGAAAATACGAAACCAATCCTGATATCTAGGCCGGTGGAACCGTTAAAGATCCAAACCGATAAGCTCAACGCCTGGTTCGGGAATAACCACGTTCTCAAGGACGTGTCTCTGAGGATCAAAGAGAACCACGTCACCGCAATAATAGGTCCGTCAGGGTGCGGAAAATCAACCCTCATTCGATGTATGAACCGAATGCATGAACTGGTTCCGCAAGCGAAGGTTTCCGGAGCTGTATTACTCGATGATGCCAACGTATACGCCAAAGGCGTCGATCCCGTTAGCGTAAGAAGGAAGATTGGGATGGTATTTCAAAAACCCAACCCGTTTCCGACAATGTCCGTTTATGACAATGTCGCCGCCGGCCTTAAACTAAACGGGGAGAGAGACCACGCTAGACTCGACCGCGCGGTAAAGCGAAGTCTTGACCTCGCATTTCTCTGGGAAGAGGTGAAACACGAGCTTGACAAATCAGGGTCCAGTCTCTCCGGAGGACAACAGCAGAGACTCTGTATCGCTCGTGCTCTAGCCGTTGAACCCGAGGTCTTACTGATGGATGAGCCATGCTCGGCCCTTGATCCTATAGCCACCGCAAAGATAGAGGAACTGATAACAAATCTCAAAGACCAGTACACTGTGGTGATTGTGACTCACAATATGCAGCAGGCCGCTAGGGTGTCAGACTATACCGCTTTCCTTTACCTCGGACAACTCATCGAATACGGTGAGACAACAAACCTGTTCGAGAACCCCACGGAAGAGCTGACAGAGCGGTACCTCACTGGCAAGTTCGGATAAGTGATCTCGGAATGGCACGACTAATGGATTTGGGTCTTGAGAAACTGCGAAATATGGTTCTCGACATGGCAGAACTCTCAGAAAACACAGTATCGACAGCGATAGATGCCTATGTTCAAGGAAAAGATCTCCGGGAACGGATATACAACTGGTCTGAGGAGCTTCGCATGCTCCAAGACGAGGTCAGCGAACTAGCCGTCGAGATAATTGCCAGATACCAACCCGTGGCTTCTGATTTGAGGTTCGTCAAGTCATGTATGGAGGTCGCCTACGGGTTCTCAAGATTCGGTCGATACGCTCATGACATCTCAGATGTATTCGGAATATTCGGCGATTTGTCGACTTGCGACAAGACTGCAATCGAGCGTGTTGGTAGCCAGGCGAAGGAAATGATTCGGTTGAGCATAAAGGCGTTCACAGAGCGGAATGTCGAGATGGCAAGCAAGCTGCCGAAGATGGATGACGTTGTGGACGATGCCTACTTGGATTTCGTCAAGAGATCGGCGACAAGCCCCGACAGCGATACCAAATGCATGATCTCCGGTACTCTGATCTTGAGATACCTTGAGAGAATAGCTGACCATGCCACCTACGTGGGCGAGAGTGTCGCATACATTGTTTCAGGAGAAAGGGCTGCAAGAAAGTAAGGCAAACACCGTTTTTGGCAAGTCAATATCTTACTATCGAAATGCGTAAGTCAGTACCCTAGATGCAACCTCCTTCGAGAATGTAACTATCCGATGGAACGTTTCCAAAACCTCAGTGGATACATGATTAGAGGTCAGATTCCAAAGAACGAAGCATGCCGGACGCACATAGGTGGATTAGGCAGGCATACACTAAATTCAAAATGGATTCGACGGGCCCTTACTCGCGGTGGAAAACTAGGTTACGAGTCTGCGAAGGGTTATACCTCCAATTATCTAATTCGGAATTCTCGGATGGCATCCGTCATCTGGGCTGTGTTGTCTCTTCGGTCCTGTCGGAAGAGCGGAGAATAGTAGCCAGCCTCGCGTTGCAATTCACGAATCAAGCGACAAGGCTCCGAGGAGGCTTCTTCCGGAAAGAGCTTCGCGATGTGAAAGTTAGTCCTTTCAAAAAAAATCTGACGACGCACAGAGAGAAGGGTTCACTACTCTTCCTTCCGGAATATGAGGCAGTATTGGTGCGAACGGTTTCCAACCCAGGCGTTGTAAATTCCAAGAGGAAGCAGCCGTTTATCATCATGCAACCAGACCCTCTCATCCTTTGGAACCCACGATTCGGCCAGAGTTGTCAACGTGTCAAACGCGAGAGGGTAGAGCCGACCCTGTGAGAAAACATTGTTCGTCACGACTACCAAGTACCCTCCGACCTTCATGACCCCATATACTTCGCTAAAGATTCGTTCTTGGGCATCGAGAAATTCCTCGTAATCGCCAATGTTTCCAATATCCTCAGGGTTGTCACTATAGTTAGTGTCAAGTCCATTCTGCTTGCGTTCGCGTTGTCGGAGGCTGGCGCGCTTCAGCTGATTCCAGTATGGCGGCGAGGTGATGCAGAAATCTACCTCACGAACGTAATCTTTCTCCAAGATCTTCCTTAGGTCCCGGGAGTTCCCTTGGAGTACAAGTTGCCGCGTTCCGTCAGAGGGCGCGATCTCTTCGAGCCGCGACCTGGCCATAGCGGCGTAGCGAGGATTGATCTCAACTCCAACCGCGTTACGCCCCGCAGCCCTTGCTGCAAGAAGTGTACTCCCGGTTCCCAAGAACGGGTCCAGGACCCACATGTTCCGTTTAGTGAAGAACTCCACAAACTCGCGGACAAGTGTCTCGGGAAAACCCGCTGGATGAATCAGTTTCGTCCGATCTCGAGGTGGAGGGCTGTGTTTGAACCAGGACTTTGTGAACTTGATCCACTCTTTTCCAGAGAGATCGTTTAGTCGGTTTACTGGTCTATGTTTCTTGGGAAATTCATCGTTTGACGACAAGAGTTTTATCGGCGTCCCGACGTTAGAAACTAGGTTTATTAACGGGTTTCCAGCCGCCGTACTTTTCACCTGTGGTAGGTCGGACTCTAAGCCGTCCCCCGCTCCCGAGGTAGCTACTAATAATTGGTAAAGAAGCAAGACAAGGAGAAGGAACTCTCTTACGACGTATTCAAGCACGAACTTGTCCCAAAACACATCCTCCTCAAGCCTGAAGAAGCGAAGGACGTACTAGGCCGCTTTCACATCAAACCGTTCCAGCTACCATACATCAAGTCAAGCGACCCCGCTGCTAGAACAGTTGGTGCGAAACCAGGCGATATCATCAAGGTCATCCGGAGGAGCGCGACCGCGGGAGAATCCGACTTTTACAGATATGTCGTGGAAGATTTTTGAAAAATATTGTTTTGAGGAAAATTGAATGGCAGTAACAACCCAACAACTCTGGAACTTATCTAAAGAGTTCATCAACACATCGACTCCTACGACGATTTTGTTGATAGAGGACTTCAGGCAATTGTTGACGAGGTTGGGGAACTACCAATCGAAAGCGGAGACTATCCATTAAGGATCAAACTTGGCAAGATAGAGATTGGAGCACCTCGAGTAATAGAAGTAGATGGTACGGAGAGATCGATCTATCCCGCTGAGGCAAGAATTCGGAATCTGACTTATGCAGCACCCCTCCACATGGAAATGATCCCGGTGATCGGGGAACGTGAGGGGCAACCCGAAATGGTCTACATCGGGGACCTGCCTGTAATGCTCAAATCAAAAATCTGCTTACTCTCCAAACTTTCACCTGATGATCTCATAGGTGTGGGAGAAGATCCGCTTGATCCCGGAGGATATTTCATAGTAAACGGGTCAGAACGAGTTATCGTTGCACTTGAAGACCTGGCCGCTAATCGTATTCTCGTAGATGTCGAACACACCGGCGTTAATCCGACCTACAAGGCCAAGATATTTTCCACAACAGTCGGTTTCCGAGCCCGAATTGAGGTCGCTCTGAAAGGTGATGGAGGAATCTACGTGACAATGCCTGGGATTCCAAGCGATATTCCTTTGATGATCCTCATGAGGGCACTTGGCTTCGAAGAAGATGCTAAGATTGCCGAGCTCGTCAGCACAGATCCAGACATTCAGGACGAGCTCGAAGTATCCTACGAAAAGTCACTAGAAGCTAACAACGTCCATGACGCGCTTCTCTATCTCGGTAACCGTCTAGCTCCGGGACAAGTCGACGAGTACCGACTTAAGAAAGCCGAGTCTGTGTTGGACCGGAATTTCCTACCGCACTTGGGTAGACTACCTTCCGAGCGAAGAGAAAAGGGCCTCTTCTTGACAGAAATCGCTGCTCGAATAATAGAGGTAAAGCATGAAAGGAGAAGCCCCGATGACAAAGACCATTACGCAAACAAACGACTGAAACTGGCCGGCTCTCTCTTGGCAGAGCTTTTCCGAATATCCTTCCGAAACCTCACACGCGATCTCAAGTACCAACTTGAGAGGATAACAATCAGACGACACATAGAATTCTCAATCGCTAATGCTATCAGGCCGGGCATAATCACCGAAAGAGTTCAGCATGCAATAGCAACAGGGAACTGGGTAAGGGGAAGAATCGGAGTAACACAGCTGCTGGATCGCACAAACTTCGTTAGCACCTTAAGCCACCTCAGAAGGCTACAGTCACCGCTCAGCCGCAGCCAACCTAACCTCGAAGCTAGAGATCTTCACCCAACGCATTATGGAAGACTCTGTCCCGACGAGACGCCCGAAGGATCGAACTGCGGGCTTGTCAAGAACCTAGCCCTTTCCAGCAGCATCTCAGTTGGAGTCGAACCACGAGAAATGGTCGACAAACTACGCAGAATGGGCGTAGTGTTGATTGAAGAATCCGACAAGAAACTCAGAGCCACAGGAGGCAAGGCCATAGTCGACGGAATATTGGCGGGATATTCCAAAGATCCCGAGGCCCTAGCGGGAGAGCTCAGAGAGCTCCGGCGTGAAGGAAAACTAAGCTCTGAAGTAAATGTCTCATTCCACCCCCCGGAAGCGCAAGGCGGGCGACCGGATCTGCATGTCAACTGTGACGCGGGAAGAGTCCGTCGCCCAGTGATCATAGTTGAGGGCGGCAGACCACGTCTGACCGAGGATCATCTCATCCAGCTCGAACAGGGGCGAATCACCTGGCAGGACCTGGTTAGGTCAGGCGTGGTAGAGATGCTTGATGCAGACGAAGAGGAAAATGCGCTTATAGCGATGTATGAACACGATCTTAGAAAAGATCACACCCATCTCGAAATCGCTCCCTATGTAATGCTCGGAATCGCTGCAAGCATGATTCCGTTCCCAGAGCACAACCAGTCTCCAAGAAACGCGTACGAATCTGCAATGGCAAAGCAGGCCCTCGGTGTTTTCTCCACCAACTTCTTCACTAGAGTGGACTCTCGTTCACATCTCTTGCACTATGCACAAACCCCGATCGTCCAGACGAAGCCGATGGAAATCTTCAACGCTCTTGAGCGCCCTTCCGGACAAAACGTCGTCGTAGCCATTCTCTCCTTCCAAGGCTACAACATGGAGGACGCGATTATCATCAACAAATCCTCCGTTGACAGAGGCCTCTTCCGCTCCACCTTTTACCGAATATACGAGGCTGAAAGCAGACAGTACCTCGGAGGACTACGCGACAAGTTCGAGATTCCAGAAGCAGGAATCCGAGGATACCGAGGTGACCGCTACTACCGACTCATAGAGGAGGACGGAATCATCTCCCCTGAAGCAGAAGCCACCGGCAACACGGTCCTCGTAGGAAGAACAAGCCCGCCGAGATTCATGGAAGAATACCGCGAGTTCGAAGCAAAGGGCCCGACGAAACGCGACTCTTCCGTAACGATGAGACCCTCGGAACAGGGAACCATCGATCAAGTCTTCGTAACCGAATCCATCGAAGGAAGTAAACTCGTCAAGGTCAAAGTAAGAGACCTTCGTGTCCCCGAACTGGGCGACAAATTCGCATCACGCCACGGACAAAAGGGAGTGATCGGACTCCTCGTACCACAAGAAGACATGCCCTTCACAGTTGACGGAGTCGTCCCTGACGTTATCATCAATCCACATGCTATCCCATCCAGAATGACGATCGGACAGTTCGTAGAAACACTTGGCGGAAAACTCGCATCGCAAATGGGAGAGATTATGGACGGCACTGCCTTCGAAAACATAGGACCACAAGCCATAGGCGACATGTTGACCAAGCTCGGCTTCGCGAAGAGCGGGCGAGAACCACTATACAACGGGATCACCGGAGAACGGCTTGCCGCAGACCTATTCATCGGAGTGGTCTACTACCAGAAACTCCACCACATGGTAGCCGACAAGATGCACGCCCGCGCCAGAGGCCAAGTTCAGATGCTCACCCGACAACCCACCGAAGGGAGAGCCAGAGGAGGAGGATTACGATTCGGAGAAATGGAAAGAGACTGCCTTATCGGACACGGAGCATCAGCCCTACTCCGCGACAGGCTCCTAGAAGAGTCTGACAAATACATCGCTTACGTCTGCGAGACATGCGGCACTCTGGCGTATCACGATATCAAACAGAACAAGTACATCTGCCGAATCGACGCTGAGAAAGCCGTCATTTCTCCAGTAGCAATATCCTACGCATTCAAACTTCTGGTTCAAGAACTCATGGCACTTGGAATCGCGCCCCGACTGAACCTAGAGGAGAGAGCATAACCATGGCACTCGCCGCAATGGAAGAAGCTCACAAGATCATCCAGAGCATACGGTTCACTCTCTTATCACCATCAGAACTTCGAAAACTGTCAGCAGTAGAAGTTCAAGCTGCCGACACGTACGATGAGGACGGAGTACCCATCGTATCTGGGCTAATGGATGGCAGACTCGGGACTCTAGAACCCCGTCAAAAATGCAAGACCTGCGGTAACACCGCCTCAGCGTGTCCAGGACACTTCGGGCACATAGAACTCGCAGAGCCAGTTATTCACGTGAGCTTTGCCAAGCTCATTCACCGGCTTCTCTCAATTACCTGCAGAAACTGCGGAAGAATACTTCTGAGCGAGGAGAAGATCGAGAAGTTCAAAGTACGCCACGCAGACCTCAAACAACGACTCAACACCGTTCCTGACGCTTTTCTCGATGAGATCATCAAAGATGCAAAGAAGGCTCAGCAATGTCCTCATTGCGGACAGAAACAGTACCCAATCGAGCATGGCAAACCGACAACGTTCCACGAGATCGTGGCAGAGGGAGGCGCTGTACGCCTAACACCCAGCACTGTCCGGGAAAGGCTTGAGAGAATTCCTGACGATGACCTGATACTCTTAGGAATGGATCCTAAGGCGGCAAGGCCGGAGTGGGCTGTCCTCCAAGTCATGCCTGTCCCACCTGTCTCGGTCAGGCCCTCTATCACTCTCGAGTCCGGCATCAGGTCGGAAGACGATTTGACACACAAACTCGTCGATATCATTAGGATCAACCAGAAACTGCGAGAGGCCCTTGAATCGGGAGTTCCCATCAACATAATCCAAGAACTACACGAACTCCTACAATACCACGTAACCACATACTTCGACAACGAAGTCTCAGGTCTACCTCCCGCAAGACACCGATCAGGACGAGCTTTGAAGACACTTGTCCAACGATTAAAAGGAAAAGAGGGAAGATTCAGAGGCAATTTGTCAGGTAAGAGAGTTGACTTCTCAGCCCGAACAGTCGTATCCCCTGACCCGAACCTAGACATCAACGAGGTAGGAGTTCCGCTCGATGTTGCTAGCCGACTAACTATCCCGGAAAAGGCGACCGATTATAACCTCGAGGAGATGAAGAGGCTCATCGCCAACGGCCCTGACACCTACCCTGGATCATTGTACATCGTCCGTCCCGATGGAAGAAGAGTCAGACTGGAATTCGTCACCGACAGAAAGGTTGTCGCCGAAGCTCTGCAGCCAGGCTTCATTGTCGAACGACATCTCAGAGACGGCGACATTGTGCTCTTCAACCGGCAGCCGAGTCTACACAGAATGTCCATAATGGCACACCGCGTCCGAGTCCTCCCGTACAAGACCTTCAGGCTCAACCCGACCGTCTGTCCGCCTTACAATGCGGACTTTGACGGTGACGAGATGAACCTGCATGTCCCTCAGGGAGAAGAAGCCCGCACCGAAGCACGACTGCTAATGCAGGTGCAAGACCAGATTCTCTCACCCAGATACGGCGGACCAATCATAGGAGCCATACGAGACTCTCTGACAGCAGCTTTCCTTCTCACACAGAAATCAACGCTTCTAAACCGAGCAGATGTCTCGAAGCTTCTAGCGGCTGCTGGCTTCGAAGGACCAATGCCAGAACCAGCAGTTACAAAACCCGAAGAGAAATGGACCGGAAAACAGATTTTCAGCATTGTCATGCCAAAAGGCTTCAACTTCGTATCGAAATCCAACCTTTCAGCCTACTACAAGTGCGCGGACTGCGACAAAGGAGTCCTCCACGACTGCCCATATGACGCGTTCATCGTGGTCAAAGACGGCGTTCTCGAACAAGGCGTCATCGACAAAGCCTCAATCGGTGCCGAAAAATCAGAGAGCCTCTTCCACCGAATAGTCAAAGACTATGGGGCAGAAGAAGCAAGGACATTCCTCAACGCAGTCACAAAACTTCTCGACCGCTACATGGTGCTTCGAGGATTCACATACGCGTTCGACGAGCTCGAAATCCCTCCTGCCACCAAGGAGAAGATCGCGAAGGCGATCGCCAAAGCGGAAGAGAAAGTCAACGAATACATCGACAGCTATCGAAAGGAAACCTTGGAACGATTGCCAGGGCAGTCACTGGAAGAATCGTTGGAGCTCTACATCATGAACGAACTCTCGAGAGCTCGTGACGTAGCAGGAGAGTTCGCCGACCAGTACTTCCAGATGGACAACAGCGGCGTAATAATGAGCAGAGCAGGAGCCAGAGGTTCAACCCTCAACATATCACAGATGACCGCAAGCGTCGGCCAACAATCGATCCGAGGAAAAAGAATCCTCAGAGGATACCGTGGCAGAGCCTTATCATTCTTCAAACCCGGAGACGCGGGAGCAGCAGCCCGAGGCTTCGTCTACAACTCCTACCGAGACGGACTTGAACCCATCGAATTCTTCTTCCACGCAATGGGAGGAAGAGAAGGTCTCGTGGATACAGCTGTCCGAACTCAACAAAGCGGATACATGCAACGACGACTAATCAACGCCCTAGAGCATCTCAGAGTCGAGTACGATTCGACCGTCAGAGATTCCCGAGGTAACATAATCCAGGTCCGCTACGGAGAAGACGGCGTCGACACAGCGAAGAGCGACCACGGCAAGGCCGTCAACATAGATCGACTAATCGAACGTATCCGGCTTACGATGAAAAAAGGAGTCGCCGCGACCAAGGAATACGTTGAGGACGAAGTAGACAAGGCGAACAACACTCTATCGCCGTTGATACTGAACAAGCTGCGCCAGAGCCTAGTAAACGCGAAGCTGCCTAAGACAGCTGTTGACGAGACTGTCTTGGAGGCGATCGAGAACTACAAGCGCGCCCTGGTGGAACCCGGCGAGGCTGCAGGAATAGTCTCCGCCCAGTCCATCGGCGAACCAGGTACGCAGATGACACTTCGAACATTCCACTTCGCTGGAGTGAGAGAGCAAAACGTCACCCTGGGGCTTCCCAGACTGATCGAGATCGTAGACGCACGCAAGATACCTTCAACTCCAAACATGACCGTGTACTTGGACGCGAAGCACCGCACCAGCAGAGAGAAGGCTCAGGAAGTAGCCACCTTGCTCACCCACGCTACTCTAGGAGACATTGCAAGCTCGTTCGAGTCCGATGTCACACGGATGAGGATTGATGTGAAACTGAACCCGCAAGCGATGAGAGAAAGAGAAATCACCGTCCAAGACGTGCGGGACGCAGTGAAACCGCCGAACACCGAGGTCAAAGTCGAAGGATACCACGTAGAGATCAAGTCCAAGGAGCTTGAGATCCCCCAGTTCAGAAGACTAGCGAGCAAGCTCCTGGTCCATCATGTCAAAGGCTTGCCCGCTGTCCGACGAGCGCTAGTCATCGAGGAGAAAGGCGAATGGATAGTCAGAACAGAAGGATCCAGCCTCGCACTCGCCTTCGAAGTCCCAGGCGTTGACACAAGCCGAACAGTCAGCAACAACATAAACGAAACAGCCGTCGTCCTCGGGATCGAGGCAGCCCGCAACGTAGTAATCAAAGAAGCCCTAGGAGTACTGGAGGAACAGGGTCTGGATGTGGACGTTCGGCACGTGATGCTTGTAGCTGACATGATGACCTCATCAGGCGAGGTTCTCCAAGTCGGACGTCACGGTGTCAGCGGAGAGAAAGCGAGCACCCTTGCGAAAGCAGCCTTCGAGATCACCATCCCCACAATAGTGGACGCAGCAGTGAAAGGCATCGTGGACACCCTCAGAGGAGTCGCCGAGAACGTTATCGTCGGGCAACAAGTGCCGATGGGTACTGGCCTGATAGAGGTCTCGATGTCCATGTCCCGGAAAGGGAGCAAGTAGAACCAGTTGGACGTGAACAAACAAATCCGCATGGCGGTCAAGACTGGCAAGGTCGAGTTCGGAAGCAAAGTCGCTCTCTCAAGCGCCTCCCTCGGAAGAGCCAAGCTGTTGATACTTGCGAGCAATTGTCCGGTGGACTTTCGTGAGAATATCGTATACGATGCGGGGCAGTCAGAAGTTCCCGTCTACGTCTTTCAAGGCAGCAGCCTCGACCTGGGCGCTCTCTGCGAGAAACCCTTCCCCGTCGCATCAATGGTGGTTAGAGAACCTGGTGACTCTGAGATCTTGAAGCTGGTTGAGAACAAGTGATGCTTCAGCCCAAGATCAAGCTAACGAGTGAAGAAATGAAGTATATGGCTCTCTTCGAGAGCACTACAGGCGCTACCACGCAAGACTGCGTGATCGACGAGAAACTAGGACGGATCATTTTCGTAGCAAAGCCAGGCGACATGGGGCTCGCTATCGGCAAGGGCGGGAAGAACATCAACCAGTTACGCCGCATGACAAGCCGCCAGATCGAAGTCGTGGAGTACGCGGAGACCCCTGAAGGCTTGATCAAGAACAGCCTCTCGCCAGCGAGGATCAAAGAGATCCGAGTAACCGAAAGGCCGGACAAGAAAATCGTGGTGGTTGAGGTTGACCCACAGGACAAGGCGATCGCTATAGGAAAGAACGGTCGAACGATTGACAAGACACGCTTGCTCGTGAAGAGATACTTCGACATCGACCACGTAGTCGTCCAATAAACCGGTTTTCTCCGCAAAACCGAAACGCCCAGTAGCCTCTGGACCAATTTCCGAAGAGAGAAAGGGGCCCACCCTGAAAACAGACGCGATTCCAGAAATCGCCCATAATCAACCTTGAATGCGAATCCATGATGCCATCTGATCGTCCGCCCAAAATCGTTCGGGAATCGGCGAAAAAAGGGCAGGTTTCGCCCCTGGCATCCGAGCGTGGATTGTGCCCTGAATCGCCTGAGTCGCCTGGAATCAGTGCTGGACAGCAAATCGTCTCGTCAGAAAAGTAGGGTATTCTTTGGCGGTTTCGCGCGGCATTAGTGGTCTCCGCAGACCCTTGTAAAAGTAAACCCATGCCAATCGTCAATCTAAAAAGCAACCCAGCGAGCTAGCTGTCTTCCCAGTAAACGGTGAATGAATGGCCAAGGCATCGCGAGGGCTGTTCGCAGCCCAAAAGCTCCGGAAGAGACGTAAAGAGTTCAGGTGGGCCTACGCACCGTACAAGCGACGAATGCTTGGACTGGACTACAAGTCAGACCCGCTCCAAGGAGCGCCACAAGGAAAAGCTATCGTCCTAGAGAAGGTCGGCGTGGAATGCCGACAGCCCAACAGCGCTGTCCGCAAGTGCGTGCGAGCGCAGATTATCAAGAACGGCAAGACCGTAACAGCGTTCCTACCTGGCGATGGAGCATTGAACTTCATAGACGAACATGATGAGGTAGAGATCGAGGGAATTGGAGGCGCTGAAGGGAAAGCCTATGGCGACCTTCCAGGAACACGCTACCGTGTCTTTACTGTCAACGGTGTAAGCCTTGACGCCTTATTGAAGGGCAAAAAAGAGAAGCCACGTCGCTAGTTCGATTGATAATGAAAGGTTACAGCCGGGTCTTTGTTTCGATATACGCGTCCGTGTAGGTTCGGTACCAGTTTACTTATCTTTTTGAGTAAGAAATGTCCAAACGGCTTTAGTAACCATCGCTAATACGCTGAGAAATCCTGGAGACATGAAACAAAAAATGGCACTCGTATGGGGAACAGTATGCACCGACTGCCAAATACTTGCAGTAGAGAACTGTCCCCACTGCAGCAGAGACCTGTGCGAAAAGCACAGCACAAAGCACGAATGCGACCGGCTCAAAGCCCGAAGCTTCGAAGTAGCTGGCTAGACATAGATCCCACACCCGTCGACCCGAACCAAGATTTTCTATCCTGGAGAACGGCTCGCGATTGAATCAATGGGTCGCAGTTGCAACCGTGGGCTGACCTGACGAGCTGTATTTCTTCCTGAATTCCCTCAGCCCCATTTCCTCCCCGAACACAACAACCTGATTCTCTGATCGTCGTTGGTAGAAGGGAAGTTTAACGACCTCAGCTTGGACTCTCCGGTCACGGATTCCCACAGTAAATGTCTCGCCGACAGCCGCCAGTGATGGAGGGACATAGCCCATTCCGATCCCGACGCTGAGCGTTGGAGAAAATGTTCCGCTCGAAACTTTTCCAACGGCCTCAGCATCAACAAAAATGTCCTGGTTCTGGCGCGGAATTCCCTTCTGCTTCATCCTGAAACCAACCCTCACTCGGCTAGGCCCTTTTTCCTTCAAGCCCATGATCGCATTCTTGCCCACAAAATCCGGCTTCTCCAAATGAACCACCCAGTTCAGCTTCGCCTCAACGGGTGAAGTGTTCTCGTCAACATCATTTCCATAGAGACACATGCCCGCCTCAAGTCTCAAAACGTCTCTAGCACCCAGCCCGACAGGACAGATGCCTAACTCTCTACCGCCCAACAACAGCTTTTCCCAGACTTTCACAGCATCTGATGGTTCCTCTACACTGGTATTCCAGACGTAGATCTCGAAACCGTCCTCACCTGTGTAACCGCTACGCGTCAAGAGACACGGTATCCCCGCAACCCTCACATCCCTAGTTCCATACTTTTCTACTTCTTCGAGCTTGACACCGGATACGTTCCAGAGGACGGTACCTGCCCTGGGACCTTGAATCGCGAACATAGCAACATTATCAGAAACATCGGAAATGGTCATATCGCTTGGCGGCTTGTTCTTGAGAAGCCAGTTCCAGTTCTTGTCACGGTTACCCGCGTTATAGACAACAAGATAGCGCAAGCTACCGATCCTGAAAATAGTTAGATCATCCATAATTCCCCCCTTAAGATTGCAAAGAAGCGAATACTGCCCTCTTCCAACCGCGAGCTTAGACACGTCGTTTGTCGTGAGCTGGTTGAGAAATGATTCGGCACCTTTTCCTTCCGCTAGGACCCGTCCCATGTGGGAGACATCGAATATCCCACAGTGGTTCCTGACGCTGTGGCATTCCGGGATTATGCCTTCGAACCAGACGGAGAGGTTGAAACCAGCATATTCGACAATGTTGCCGTGCTTCCTGTGATACTCGTAGACGTGGGTTCTTCTTGCCAAGACTAACGACTCGCGAGGTGCTGGCTGTTCAGTGCGGGTAGAAAAAATAATGCGAAGCAGCTACGGACCAGGAACAGGCGTCTGAGGAATAATCTTCAGGTTCTCAGTGTCAAACCCCAGCTTCTTACCACACTTGGGACAATAGCCTCCATTCCGCTGAATGATCTCACCAGGAGTCTCCAGCTCAAGCCCGGTATAGAGGAGTTCGCCGCACTTGGAGCATAAGATTCTCTGCGGACACAAATCGGTGCGGAAGCCTCGTGAGCTCTCATGACCAAACGCGCTATAAAAACGGTTTCAGAGCAGCGCATCCACGTGGGAAAGCAGGCACTGTAAACTCCTCGGTTGCTGTTTCGTGATAGCTTCGGTCACCTCTAACCGTAATGTTCAACGAATCATTCTATCACATTAGGAGTTCGTCGTATGAGCCTGTCACCATGGAATGACGGAAGTGATCCTGACCAGTTGACAGGTCTGACATGGGATATCCAGTTGGTTGGCCACTGTAAAATCCTTGCCTGGCAACTGGCCAAGCTACCAGGCTACAGGCGTGAGGGGGCGGTTGAGGTTCGACCGTTCACTGCCAAGAAGAAGCTATGGGCTTCTGAGGCGCAAGGGATCTCAGGTGAAGCAATGAAGGGGAACCCGACGACGACGGTAATCCCCAGAGTCGATGAGAGCAAGTCTAGTCCCCGAGCAACGGAAGACTTGACGGGACGGAAAGCAGGGCTTATAATCGGCGATGGCCACTCTCCGACTTGACGACGTGTACTAGCGATGGGTTTCAGAACAGGATTCTTCAAACTGAAGAGATCCCTCAACAACTTGGCGTTCAGGATGAGCTTTGTGAAACTCGCGCCTGGATCAAGCAGGCCGCTATTGCCTGTAGCCTCATTCGTGATTCTTGCCTTCACCGTCTTTGTTCTCGCGGGCGGATTGTTCATACTAGTGGGCGCTGGTACGTCTGTAAGCCTCTTGAACGTACAGCAAGGCCTCGGCTTCGTCTATCCGCACGACATTAACAACCAGACTCCGGCCGAAGGAGTGTTCGTAGCTTTGCTCTACGCATTTGGAGTCGTCGGACTCTACATGATGTTCATGAGTACAAGGAACGCCTACCGGCCCAAACGCGCATACAGCTTCCTAGGGTTCGGCATGCTTCTAAGCTTCGTTTTCATGGCCACCGCCTACTTCGTACTCTACCAGAAACTAATGTAGGCTCTTCTCGAAACACGCGATGTTGTACTCGATCTCTGGACGAACTTACTGGAAGGCCCCGTAGGCCGAATTATTTGTTTGAATGAGAACTAGGTTTAGTCTTAGGACATTCACGTAAGGAGTACCGAAGATCCAGAACGTGCCCTCTTCGTTCTGGTTGACAATCTGCTGCAGCATGTCCACGGAAATATCAGTGGCCGAGCTTATCCTTGGAATCTGAGAATACGCATCCTTGACAGTAATGTCGGGATCGACTCCAGAGGCAGAATCGTTCCTGGGATGGAAGAAGATGGGCAGGCTGAAAGTCTGCGCGATAAGACTCGACCCTACGTTCTTGCCGTGAAGCTGTACTAAGCTTCCATTCGCCTGAGATGGGAGGAATACTTGGGCGATTCCCGTTATGACAAGGGGAAACACTAGCCCGCAGAGAACCAGCGAGATTACTGCCAATCTCATAGCAGGGCTGTAGTTTTGTCGGAATTCTCTTTTGAAGTTCATCATGGTTTTCTTTCCTAGACCAACGATATCGCGATGTCTATCAGCTTGATACCGACGAATGGAACGATGACTCCGCCAAACCCATAGATCATCGTGTTCTTCAGGAAAAGAGTCATTGTCCCAGAGGGCTTGAACGTGACCCCCCTCATCGCCAGGGGAATGAGAAGGGGAATGATGATAGCGTTGAAGATAAGGGCCGAGAGCACAGCAGTGTTGAGTCCAAGCCCGAGCACGTTCAAAGCCTTCAGCTCGGGGACAGTTGACGCAAACAGCACAGGCATTATCGCAAAATACTTCGCGACATCGTTCGCGATGCTGAACGTCGTTACTGCGCCTCGAGTCATCAGTAACTGTTTGCCGAGCATCACTACTTCTATGATCTTGGCGGGATTCGATTCAAGGTCTACCATGTTAGCAGCCTCTTTTGCGGCTTGAGTTCCAGAATTCATCGCTAGACCCACATCGGCCATCGCTAGCGCAGGGGCATCATTGGTCCCGTCTCCTATCATTGCAACAATTCTCGTCTCGGCCTGCTCTCTCTTGACAATGTCATACTTGTCCTCGGGTTTCGCCTCTGGCTGGTACTCGTCAATTCCCACCTCGGCAGCTATGCTCTTGGCGGTGAGTGGCTGGTCACCAGTTATCATGACTGGTCTAATGCCCATCACCTTAACCGCCATTATCTTCTCCCTGATGTCGGGTTTGAGAACATCTCTCAACCGCACAATCCCGATTGCTTCTCGATTTCTCGAAAGCGCCATGGCTGTATCACCAGCAGCCGATATTTCCTGAACGATCTTGTCATAGTCGGCTGGAACAGACTTGACAATTTTCTTGATAGCATCAGGGGCACCCTTGATGATCTCTGTTTCGTCCGATCCAATCGGGACGCCACCCTCCACGTGAGGTTCGAATTTTCTCCTGAGCCTTCCCCTCTCACGGCCCGTTCCGCCGCTCTTTGGGAGCATGAAGCCAGTCCCTCCCGCCAGCTTGACGCCGCTCGTTCGTGTGCTGGCGCTGAACTCGTAGACCTCCGAGGCGTCTAGAGCGTTCATCTCTTTGGGCACAAAACCGGCCTCGTAGGCAAGCCTGATCAGGCTCCTACCCTCAGGAGTATCATCATGCCACGAAGCAAGAAAGGCTGCTTCACCCACATCTCTCTCATTGAACTCTAGAAAGGGTAGGAACTCCACTGCTTGCCTGTTGCCGACTGTGATAGTTCCGGTCTTGTCGAGAAGAATGACGTCAGTATCGCCGGCCGTCTCGACCGCACGACCAGATTTTGCAACGATCTTTTCCTTGTAGAGCCGAGATATGCCTGACAAGCCGATCGAGGGCAGGAGAGCCCCAATGGTCGTTGGTAGGAGGCAGACGTAGAGTGCTATCAGGACTGAAAGGTCGGCTGCGAGGCTAAGAACAAGGGACACGCCTAGCAAAGCTCCGATTAGGATGGTGAAGATTGCTGTGAGGCCTATCAGGACAATGGTTACGGCTTGCTCGTTTGGGGTCTTCGGCCTCTTGGACGACTCAACCATTCTAATCATCTGATTGATGAAAGTCTCGTCAGGATTGACGGTAACCTTCGCTGTGAGAGTGTCGCTGAGGACCTGCGATCCCCCGATCACATCGTCTCCCGGAGCCTTCCGAACCGCAGTGGATTCCCCTGTGAGAAGTGACTCATCCACCATGGCGATTCCTTCCAGGACTTGCGCGTCGATGGGAACCGTGTCATTCTTCTCTAGAAGAATGAGGTCACCAGTACGAAGTTCCCTTGACGGAGTAGGAACGATTCGCCTAGAACCAGCTTCGATCAGTATCTTCTTGCTAGACACCTCCATCTCCAGCCTTCGAAGGCTATTGGCCGTGTTCTTCGCCTGACTCTCTGCAAGCGCATCGGATAGGGTGCTGAACCAGACGGTAATCAGAAGAATCAATGCAACCTCCACGTAGAATACTTGGAGGGAAGAGCTTGCGAGTCTGGGGAACGCTTCAGGATCGAGTGCCATGGCTATCACGATGAAGAATGTGATCTCCACAATCAGCATTACAGGGTTCGCGATCAGCCTGAGTGGACTTAGGCGGACAAGCGAATCGATGAGTACCTTCCGGGAAATTAGGGTTGTTCGCCGGGCGGACATCATCTTGCTCAATCTTGTCGACATGGGTTTCCCCCCTAGAATCCGTTTACATGTCCCTGGAAAAATTCTAGAATGGGGCCTAGTGCGAGGAACGGGAAGAAGGTGAGGAGGACTAGGACAAGTATGCTTCCGACAAGGATCAGTGCAAAGAGGGGGCTATCTGTCCTTACGCCGGCTTCTGTGGTGAGCCTCTTTCTATTGATCATAGATCCGCCGAGTGAAAGCAATAGCCCGATGGGTGCGAAGCGTCCTAGAAACATCACGAGGGCTGTTGAGATGTTGAAGAATGGCGTATTGGCTGATGCTCCGAGAAAGTCGCTTCCGTTGTTCGCGGCGGCGGATGTGAACTCATAGAAGATCTTGGTGAAACCGATAGAACTCGTTCCAACGCCGATCGCGCCAGCAGCCCCAGTCGAATAAGCGAGCACTGTCGGAACGAGGACGATAACCGGATGAACGAGAAAAGCGATCATTACCAGCTTAACATCTCGGGCGGTAATTTTCAGTCCCAAATACTCAGGCGTCCGACCGGACATTAGGCCGACGATGAAGACTGTGAGAATGATGAACATGACCATGTACATCACCCCAACTCCCTTTCCACCGGGAGTTGCTTGGATCAACATTCCATTGAAAGCCGAGAGTATGACAAGCGGGTTTAGCCCCGACAAGGATGCGTTGACCGAGCCGGTGGTCACCGCTGTCGTGACGACGGTCCAGAATACGGAGAAGAAGCCTCCAAACCGGACCTCCATCCCTGGACCCACCACCGGAAGGTTTGGCGTGAAAGCGATCAGGAGATCAAGTGCGAAGAGGGAGTAGGCACCCCAGAGGATTGGACGAGTCTCTCGCTTCTTGCCAGTTAACTGGCCGAATACGAAACAGAGCGTTGTCGGAATGAGCAGCATGAGAAAGATCTGGAATATGTCAGACGCAGGGTTCGGGTTCTGGAAAGGATATGCCGAATTCGCCCCGTAATATCCTCCTCCGTTCGTTCCGAGTTGCATAATGCTGACGAGGGAAGCGACGGGTCCAACCAGAATTGTTTGAGTCGCTCTGGTCGTGGCACCCTCCACTGTTGAAACGATATGGTAGCCGGTCAAAGTCTGAGGAACTCCAAGGCCGACAAACACGAGCGATGCCACAAAGCACAGAGGAAACAGTATTCTCGTCAGAGACCTCGTGAAGTCCACGTAGAAATTACCCAAGTCCTTGGAATGGGCGACGAAACCTCGAATCATTGCGACAGCCACGCAGATTCCTGTTGCTGCACTTGTGAACTGCAGAAACTGAACGGCCATCATTTCGCTGAGATATGAAAGACCGGGAACACCCGGCGTCAGCGCGGCGCAGTTTGGCAACTGGATGCAGTTCCCTTCGCCGTTGTAGTGTTGTAGGTTGGTGTTGGTGCCGAAACTGATAACCTGCATGAACGCCAAGTCCCAGGAGAGACCAGGAAACCCTTGCGGGTTCAAAGGGAGCACGCCTTGAAACGCGAATATTATGAAGGCGATCGCCATCTGGAAAATGTTGACAACGAGTGCAGCAAGGAAGTATTCTTTCCAGCCCATGCCGCGAGCTGGATCTACGCTGATAAGCCGATAGATTCCTTTCTCGATGGGATTGAGAACCTTGTCTAGTCGGCTGGGGGAGCGTGAGAAAACTCTAGTGATGTAGGGTGCTAGAAACCGCCCTGACAGTATGGCTACGACGAGAATCATGATGAGTAAGAATAGATTGCTCGGGTCGATCAGCCGCTAACAGCCTCCATAGAATGGTCTCAGGATTCAAGGGTGGTTAATCTATTTCCTGTGGCTGACAGAAGCCGACACCGCGGAAGTCGCGTTCAAGATGTCGCCGTTGGACCCGGAGCCCTTGTGAGTTTTTAGAACGATTGAGCTCACAGTGCTCTTGACCCCTTTGACCTTCATTATCTTGTTTTTCAGGACATCTCGAAACTCCTCAATGTCTGAGGCTGAGACGACAGTGACAATGTCAAACTCGCCGGTGACCTCGTAAAGATCGACCACCTTGTCCAGACGAGATAGGGCCTGCACTACATCATCCATGTAAGGCGACTCCACGAATATGCTAACGAACGCGATTAGCGAGGCCATTTTTGAATCGTCCGGCTTCGCACCCGCGGCTGTGGCGCTAATTTATGCATTTCTTGCAAGAAAAGCGGTCTATTCGCGGCTTACTCGAAATATCCCTCACAGGCTACCCTGGCGACTCATGATCGACGCGTCAAGCCGCTTTGACGCCTTTTTCGACGTGTTCAGGAATTATCATGGGAACCGTTGCGATTGCCACTATCTCACGACCTCGCAACTCTTGTTCCTTCCGGTCTGTCAAAGTCTATCCCGTCATGCCTGCTCTTTGGAATCAAGTGATTAACAACAACCGCCCTCTTTCAAGACGATCAATCGATGTCTTAGAGAATCCTGGCAGGAAAATCCGGCTCTTTGCGAGTACTGACTAAACATTTCAACAACGGTTCGATGGACGAGCACCCAGGACGATACGCCCAAAGGCTCTAGTCAACACAGTCACAGTGTCATCGAATCTGTTGCAAATTTCCCGTCTAGGAAACCCGTTTCTCTCTAAGAGACCGTACACGGATTCACAAGCTGCAAGGCCCAGCATGTCTTTGAGGGTTGAAGCCAAACACAAGCCTAGGGTCTCGTGGAATACTTCTACCAGAGGAGACCGCAAGAGTTGTCCAGCTCAACGTAGCCCAGGAATCAGAGCGAATACATGTGTTGTAACCTATCTTTCCCTGTTCATTGTAAATGTTCACGATTTCGGGGCCGATTTTGTAACAACTAGAATGGCGCGGGCTAGGTTACAGCGAGTTTATCGCTTGAACGGGTCTCAACGAGACAAGTGAGCAGGAGCCTAGCTCCAGTCATGAGTTCGTCCGTTTCAACCATGCCTCAGGACGACTTCCGAACAAGCTGGAAGACAAACAGAACCAGCTCAAAGCTGGCTCAAGAGAAAACCTTCTCTTCGATGCTACAGCTCAGCATCGGCGAGGGGGTTAAGGCGGCTCTGGGTCAAGCAATCCTCGGAGTTCTAAATGGCCAGGGCATGTTCAATGAGGCAACCGATCCAAAGGAGTTCCACAGGAAACTACAATCTGTATTCGGCAGCGGGGCAGGAGTCCTTGAGAAAGTCATAGTCAAAGACCTATTCCGGAAGCTGAATATTCCATACAATTCTCAAGAACGCTTCGATTATGGTGAAGCCCTCGAGAGGGCAAAGGAAGCTTGTGCGATGGAGGCGCGGAAAAAGTGAGCGCCGCGCAGATGCTGGAAACGCTTCTAGCTTCGGAGACTACCGGAGACTTACTGGTTTTGTTCCACCGCAACCCTGGACTTATCGACACTCTCGACAGTATCGCGCGTCGTATTGGGAGAACCGGGAACGCGATCGAAGAGGATGTCCGGGGTCTGGTGAATCTGGGTATCCTGAAGACGAGGAGGATTGGACGTTCGGAAGTCTTGCTCTTGGACCGTGCTAGAGACCGGGAGGTCTTGGACGCTATCGCGAAACATCTGAGGAATCTGGAGGGAGTTGAGAAAATTGACGACACCAAGTTCTAGGACAGGGGTCTCTGGATTCGACCAGTTCTTCTCTGAAAGGGTCTGAGAGGACGGTAGAGTTCGGACCGGGATAACCGAGTTGTAACGAGATGTTACATGGCGGATTCATGCAAGGCGACGCGGTGATGGCGGCTGGGAGCGCTGGCTGCGGAAAAACAACGCTAGCCCTTCAGTACTCGGTTAATGGGGTCAAGCTTGGAGAATGGCAGGAGGGTCTTTCGCAGCTACCGAGGAAGGATTGAGCTTCCTGGTCGACTGTGTCGTCGCTCTCAAGCCGGTCGAGATCGAGTCCTCGATGCGAAAGGCCCTCGTAAACTTCTGAAGATGAGGGGTAGCGATCATGATAAGCGGTTGAGAGAGTTCCAGATTACCTCGACAGGATAGAATCAAGAGTCTGCATTTGCGAACTATGAAGGAGTAATCGCTGGCTCGCCTCGGAGGGTTGCGTCGGAGAAATTCATGGATTTCTTCCTTGGGACAGCGGAGATACGAAAGTGAGGCAATAGAATGAATGCTGGATCCAATCGTCCTCCCAACGCTCTACTTCGCGGTTCTAGAACTCATCTTCGAAGCAGGCGTGGTATTCTACGCGTACGAGGTTCAAAGGATAACAGGCTCGTTCCGTGCCTGGACGCTGATAATCGCAGCATTCTCGTTGTTGACCATTCAAAGCGTGGTCGGCTTGGCACTGACACTTTCGCCTGCCAACGGATCAAATAGCCAGCCTGATAAGTTCAGTGGGAGAGACCACTACGATCCTAAGCTCGACAGTCACAGCGATTGCAGGAGCGCTTCTCTCCTTTGGGGTCTTTGTGCTCGCAAAACGGTTCGAAAAGCCAGGCAGAACCGTCACCCTGAGCCCAAGAAGAAAACTCCGCCAAGCGGGGCGGACAAGTTCTTCGAATTATTCGTGAAGGTGCCAAGAAGAACAAGTGAGCTGAGTGGAAGGACGGGTCTGCATTATTCAGATAAACAACCTTTGATTGAAGATATGAAAGGAAGCAGCTGTCTCAATGGAAGTTCACAAGACCATATTGGATGTTATTGGAAACACCCCTCTCGTCCGGCTGAACAAGGTCTCGCAAGGTCTCAAACCTACTATTCTCGCCAAGCTGGAAAACCTCAACCCTGGTGGAAGTGTCAAGGATCGAATTGGAGTTGCGATGATCGAGGAAGCGGAGAGGAAAGGACTCCTAAAGCCTGGTGGAACTATCATAGAACCTACTTCAGGAAACACGGGAGTCGGTTTGGCAATGGTTGCCTCCGTGAAAGGCTACAAGATGATCTTTGTCATGCCGGACAAGATGAGCGAAGAGAAGCGGGCGATCCTACGAGCATACGGAGCGAAAGTGGTGGTGACGCCTACAAACGTTCCACCGGAATCCGCTGAACATTATACTAAGGTCGCGGAGAGGCTGGCACGAGAGACTCCCCACTCCTACGTGCCTAACCAGTACGAGAACCGGGCCAATCCTGGTGCTCACTACCGGACAACGGGGCCCGAGATTTGGCGCCAGACTGAGGGAAAGGTGGACGTTTTTGTCTGCGGCATAGGAACCGGAGGGACCATCACAGGAATAGGTCGGTTTCTAAAAGAGAAGAAAAAAGGCCTGAACGTTGTCGGCGCGGATCCAGAGGGGTCCATTTTCTATCCACGTTTTCACGGACAAAATGAGCAGCCCCACCAGTACAAGGTGGAGGGGATAGGGGAGGATTTCATGCCTGGAACACTGGACATGTCGATTGTAGACGACGTCATACAGGTCTCTGACACCGACGCTTTCCAGATGGCCCGACGACTCGCTCAGGAAGAAGGAATCATGGTGGGAGGGTCCGGAGGAACAGCAGTGCAAGCGGCCTTGAGGGTTGCAGAGCGCCTGGATGAGCACAAAATGATTGTCACGTTGCTCCCTGACACTGGCCGGAACTATCTCAGCAAGATATTCTCAGACAAATGGATGACGGAACAAGGCTTCTCGGTAACTTGAGAGGTGGATGAAGGTTGAGAGATCGAGACGTGATGAACCTGCTAGATCAGATTGAACTCTACGTTGTCGGCATCGGAGGAGAGAGAAACGCCCAGAAGGACTATTGGCTCTTCATCTACAATAGCATGAGAAGCGGATTACTTATGACGAAGGACATGGAGAAGCATCTCCAATACAAACTGAAAGGCCTGGGAATAGAGAACCCTCGCCGATAAGAGGTGCAGCTAACCCTCAGTGTCTGCCCGTCGCTCACGGCTGTGATAAAGTCCGATGCTACCCGGCTCGCTTTGAGGAACGACCTCGACGGCGTTTCTTAGAGGGTCTCAAAGTTACGCATCGTAATGATCAAAGTCACACCATCCGCTTTGAGGATACTCGTGACCAGTTGCATGATTGCTCGCGAAGTATCCCGGTCCAAGCTCCCTGTCGGTTCGTCCATCAGAACAAGCCGCGGCTTGTTCGCCAACGCTCTTGCTATTGCGACTCGTTGCTGCTCGCCGGCACTAAAGTTGAGAAGGCCGGTGCCGTTTCTTGCCGACCAACCCTACCTCGTCAAAGAGTTCAGTTATTCTTTCCTTCGTCACTATGCTCCTTGTTACCGAAATTGTCCATCGAAAGTTCTCGACGGAAGAACTCGTTTCCCGCAAGATGCCTCAAGTCTGCAGTTGTCTCCCGGTCGCGCGGATCCGGAGACGTTTCGAACATACCTCCTATTTCCGATGCCACAATCAGTTCAGAAAGATATGTTAAATCAGCACCCACCGCTTGGCATTTTATCATGAGATTTTCCACCAAAGCAATTCATGCGGGACAGGACCCCGATCCTGCGACAGGCTCTGTCACGGTCCCCGTCTATCTCACTTCAACGTATATGCAAGTTAGACCAGGCCGCGAAGGAAAGTACGTTTATTCGCGAACGGCAAATCCCACGCGTAACGCTCTGGAAGAGAGTTTAGCGTCCCTCGAGGATGGCAAGATCGGCCTTGCTTTCAGTTCAGGTCTCGCCGCGACGGCTACCGTTCTGATGCTTCTGCGAAAGGGAGATCACGTGATCGCTGGAGACGATATCTATGGTGGAACCTACCGACTGTTTGACCAAGTTCTCCGAAACTACGGCCTGCAATTCTCCTTTGTGGACCCGAGGTCGCCTGACAAGGTGGAGAAGGCAGTTCGAAAGAACACCAGAATGATCTGGATCGAAACACCCACCAACCCATTGATGAGAGTTGTGGACATCCGAGCCATCTCAAAGGTCGCAAAGAAAAATCATGCGCTGCTAGTTGTTGACAATACCTTTGCAAGCCCTTATCTCCAGAACCCGTTGAAGCATGGCGCCGACATCTCGGTCCACAGCACGACTAAATATCTTGGAGGCCACAGCGACCTAATCGGTGGTGCCGCGATCACAACCGACACTGAAGTAGGCAAACGTCTCAAGTTTCTTCAGAATGCCGTCGGGGCGGTGCCGGGACCATTGGACTGCTGGCTAGTATTGCGAGGAATCAAGACACTGGCTGTCAGGATGGATCGTCACAACTCCAACGCTAAACAGATCAGTGAGTATCTCCTGAAACAGCCCCAGGTTGAACGGGTATACTATCCTGGCCTTCCAGATCATCCACAGCGCGATGTCGTCAAACGCCAGATGCGAGGATACGGTGGAATGCTTAGCTTCGAGCTTAAAGGTGGGTTCGGAGAATGCGAAAAACTCTTGACGAAACTTCGGGTCTTCACTTTGGCAGAGAGCTTAGGAGGAGTCGAATCTCTTATCGAACACCCGGCCAGCATGACACATGCGAGTATCCCGCGCCAGAGAAGAATCGAGCAGGGAATCAAAGACACACTCATCCGTATGAGCGTGGGAATAGAAGACGTTGAAGATCTGCTCGAGGATCTTCAAAAGGGATTCAAAGGCCTTTAGGCAAAGACGAGTTTCCAACGAACGGTCAATGACTCGATTTATTTCAATGAAGCGTCATAGGCAGACTCGGTGTTTGATGAGGCATTGTCCATTCCTGAGGGAGTTTTCATGGGCCCCGGTGCCTACTCAGGTCTCGCGTGCCCAAGAACCCCTCAAAACAGAGCTTTTCCTGTTAGACGTAGATGTTTGATTTATCTAGTTTGTCGATGTCGAATCCTAGACGTCCGACCATGTACTTGAAAACGTCCCTTCCAACCTCTGTCGCTTTGGCCGGGTCGACCTGGTCCTTCCGGAACCGTGACAATAGGCTAACAGAGATATCGGTCAACGCTGCAATGAGCGTAACTACTTCCTCAACGGAGACCTGTTTCCGGTCCTCGAACACGTCTTTCTTGATGAACTCCAACACCATCCGCGCATACTTTGCCATACCGTCCCCACCCTCCTCCATATCAGAAAGCACAGGACCAGAATCAGTCATAGAGAGACGGAGGGAGTCCCCCGTCTAATAAGAGACACGACGAGAGGAGAAGGCTATGCAGAGGCTCAGCCCCGCGACAGCCATCATCTCGATTCTAAGCTTCATTCTTGGAGCCTGGCTGGTCTTCGATGGAGCACGAAAACTAGTCACAGGATACTACACCGGAGAGCAGACCATAGGACTAGGACCCTGGACTACGCTCGTCTCGGCGATAGGCTTACGACCCTCAGACATGGCCTTCCCTTTCCTCTTCCTCGGAGTGCTCTGGGTTGTCAATGGGATCATCGTCGTGCTCGGATCCAGAACGAGATACGAGCGCGCCATCGCAATCTCCATCTTCACACTCTTCTATGCCATACCAGGGACCATCGTTAGCATAATCACCATATCGTTGTCCTTGAGGGAAAGACGCATCGCGAGACTTGCTGAGGACTAGCTAGCGGACTGGTTCCTTGTTCGTTTCTCGTGTTTGAGTTTCGCCCGCGCCCTGATCGTGAGCAGGGTAATCGAGGCAACCAGCCCTATGATTCCGCCGATGATGATCAACCATACGCTGTTGGAAAGTCCGAGAAATGTGCCCGTTGCACCCGCGGGAGGGGAAGTGCAACTGGTCGTACATGCGCCAAAAGCACCTAGCATGTCTGGTGCTCCCGCATCATTAGAATTGAGCGAGGATAGACTCCATGCGGCCTCAATCGTTGACAGATAGGAGTAGTGAGATGCGCCGGCTGGGCTGATCTGCACGCCCTTCTTCGCCGCTGGTCCACTGAAAGAAGCGTAGACACATTCTCCAGTCCCGCCCGTGTTAGAGCATTGCGAATAGCCTTCGTCGTAGAGTATCAACAAAGCTGCCTTTGTCGAAGTAAACTCTGAACTGCCGAGAATATGCGGCACGAGGGTCGATAGGTATGCGTCACCGCCTGCAATTCCTGAGGAAGAGCTACATTGGTCATGTCCGTTATTGCAGTCGTTGGGTGTTAACCAGATGAAATTCGCCGGGCTAGCTGTATTCAATGCGGCCAGGAATTCAGGGTCAGATGACGAGGCCGTTGTTAGGAAGTGTGAGCATCTGGCGGCAATGTTCATGTCTGAGAAGTCTATGAACGGGAAGTGATCTCCACTTCTCGGTGGGCTAAAGCTGCATGTTCCCGAGCTGCCTGCGTCCTCGGCGAATGCTTGCCATGTAATCCCCGCAGACTCTATTCGATCTATGAGATTCTGTTGAGATTCGAAGTAGCAGCACACTCCGTCGTTGTTGGTGCTGGTGTCATCGAATCCTCCTATCAGTGAGATGTAGTTTGGTTCGCTGTTATGGCCTATTGTGCCCCATGTCATCACGAGAGTGTTAGCGTCGGCTAGACTGCTCATATACTGAGCTGATCCACCGCATCCGGTGTAGACATCGCATAGACCCTGGTTCTCCATCATGATTGTTACGATATGGTCGAACGGCGCACTAGCCGGTGGACCCAGGGTAGTGCTATGGACGGGAGAGTGATTTTTCGAGGCTGCCAGCGGAACCGTCAGTAATGAGCCAAAGACCAGGCCGCAAATGAGCAGGGCTCCGGCGGCTGTGCCGACGTCCAGTTTCTTCGACAATTGTCCTAACTGCCTCAGACTCCCATCCGTCGCTTGGTTCGTTCTAGACTCGCGCGAGCCCTGATGGTAAGAACGGCAAGTGCACCGACCAGTCCGAGAAGTCCGCCGACAAAGAGAAGACCGATGGTCGATGAGAGCTTCGGGATTATTCCGCAAAGCGTACAGCTCCCGTTCGAGCCTCCACCTGAACCTCCACTCCCTCCGTTAGACCCCCCGGGAGCGGCTTGGCTTACCTGAATGCCCATTGGCTTGCTGGTGGGAGTAGATAGCCATGAAGGTGACGGTGTAGGACCCGGGTTGGCTCGAGGTGGGTTTCCATGAGAAGAGTGCGATCGTTGGGTTGAAGGTTGCGCCTATTGGTAGGCCTGTTGCCGAGAGGGTTACACTTCCTCCGGTGTTTGCCGGGGTGCCTGTGATTGTGAAATTGATCCAGGTTCCCGCGGGCACAGTCTGATTACTGGGGACCGTTAATATCGGCGGGAGCAATGCCTGCACGTTAACAGTTATGGTCCGTGAAACACTCGCTTGCGGCGACGCGGAGTCTGTAACAGTTGCAGTAGCGGTGTATGAACCCGCGGCAGAATAGGCGTGCGTTACACTTTTTCCGGTTCCTGTTCCACCATCACCGAACGCTACTGTGTAAAGGTAAGGTGTCGTTCCGCCTGTGGCGGAGGCGCTGAACGTTACTGCCTGGCCAACTTGGGGCGAAGTTGAGGAAACGCTAAAAGTTGTTGAGAGTGGGAGGCTTGTGTATACGGTTATAGAGTGAGTGCTGGTCGCGGTCTTCGTTGGAGTGGACGAGTCTGTCGCAGTCTCTGTTACTGTGAACGGTCCGGCCGTTGTGTATGTATGGGTAGTTGTGGTTCCAGTGCCCGTTGTCCCGTCGCCGAAGTTCCAGCTGTTAGCGTAGGGTAGCGCTCCGCCCGTTGTTACTGCCGTGAGTGTGACTGGCGAGTTTACCAGTGGCGTGGCGGGGAGGAAAGTGAAACTAGTTGACAACGGTGGAGTGGGCTGGACAGTCACTGTCTTGGAGCTGGTCGCACTCTGGGAGGGTGAAGACGAGTCGGTCGCCGTTTCAGTTACCGTAAAGGATTGAACACTGGCGAAGGTATGAACGATTGAGGCTCCTGTTCCCGATGATCCATCACCGAAATTCCAAGTCACAGAGTATGGAGCCGTTCCTCCTGTTGTAGTAGCAGTGAATGTCACGGGTGTGTTTACGATTGGACTTGCTGGTTGGGATGTGAAGCTGGTTGACGGTGGAGGTGGCATAGAGATCGTTACTGTCTTGGAACTGGTGGCTGTCTGGGCAGGTGTAGACGAGTCTGTCGCAGTCTCTGTCACAGTGAAGGATTGAGCTGTCGTGTAAGTATGGGTGACTGTGGAGCCGGTCCCTGCTGTGCCATCCCCGTAGTTCCAGCTAATCGTGTAGGGTGATGTTCCGCCAATAGTTGTGGCGGTGAAAGTTACTCGCGTGTTCACTACAGGGTTGCTGGGCGAGACCGTGAAGCTTGTCGTCAGTGGGATTGGGCCTACGTTGAGGTTGACTGTGTACCAGTCAACGTTGACTGAGTTTACGAGGTAGCCTTCCGTTCCGATTTCAATTCCTTTCAGGGTACATTGAGTGTTTGTCGGAAGTCCCCACGCAGCAAGATCGCCCTGGCAAAGCTGCCTAGCATCGGCTGTGAGTATTCCTGACTGTCCCGGGTTTATTTGTAAGGTGATAATGTCCCAGCCGAAAGAGTCTCCGGGGTCGTAGGTGGCTGTGCTGCCGATAGGGCTATCAACTCCGTTAATATTTTCAACGCGCGATTGCGTATCCAGCCAAGAGTAGGTTGTGCCTCCTGACGTTGATGAGGGAATCTGATAGTAGAGCGCAATATAGAGATGGTATCTAGAGCCAGAGAGAAGGTTTCTGTTCAGAAAGTTGAACGATACCGTAACGCTTGTTATCCCAGAGGGAAGGGCAGTGCCCACTGTCGAGCCCCATGGGAAACTGCCTCTTTGAGCGGTGCAGTAGCCGTAGCTGTTTGGCCCGCCCCCGGGTGTTGACTGTCGCGTCTGCAGTACCCCGTTGGAGATCGTCTCCGTGCCTCCTGGACAGTTGTTGATGTACCAAGTGTTGTCGAAGTTCCCTGTGAGCGATGATGATACGACTAGGGTGTGAGTGGCCGACGCGGTTTGCTTTGGTGAGGACGAATCCGTCACCGTCTCCACCGCCGTGAACGATTGGGCCGCAGTATATGTGTGAGTCGCCGTCGCGCCTGTTGTGGTTGCGCCGTCGCCGAAGTCCCAACTAACTGCGTACGGTAGCGTTCCACCCGTCGTTACCGCAGTGAACGACACGGGAGAGTTCACCACCGGAGTCGCGGGAAGAAACGTAAAGCTTGCCGACAATGGTAATGAACTGACGACCGTTACTGTCTGAGAGCTGGTCGAGGTCTGGGATGGAGAGGCAGAGTCTGTCGCAGTCTCTGTAACGCTGAAGGATCCCGGGCTGGCATAGGTGTGGGTGACTGAAGCTCCTGACCCGGATCCGCTGTCTCCAAAATTCCAGTTGAGGCTGTACGGTGGTGTCCCACCACTTGTGGTCGCTGTGAAAGTGACTGGTACGTTAACCACCGGAGTACTAGGTGAGATAGTGAAACTTGTGGATAATGTCGGCGGTGTTACTGAGCCGAAGAACTCTGTCATAGGGGCCGCGTTTGCGTCGTTCGATGTGAGTGAACTCAGGCCCCAGACTGTTTCCAGGGTCTTGAGGTATGAATAGTGGCTGTAGGAACCGGTTCCAACGTATCCTGTTTTCACAACTGGACCTGACCAAGAACCATAAATGAAGTCATGTGGGTAGCTGTTATTTCCTTCATCATACTGAATCCATAAGGCTGCCTTCTTAGTCGTAAAGAGGGTGCTGCTCAGAATCTTTGGTACAAGTGTTTTCAGGTAGTTGTCACAGAAGCTCATGGCTGTGTCGTGGCAGTTGTTTGAGTCGTTAGGAGTCAACCAGATATAATTCGCTGGCGTAGCTGAGTTCAATTCGGCGAGAAACTGCGTATCCGTTGATGCTGTTGTTGAGAGAAGGTGGCTACATCTTGCAGTATTCGTTTGTATGTCGGTGAAAGTAATAAACGCATAGTGGTCTCCTCCGCGCGGTGGGTTTGCATTACAAGTTCCGGAACCGGAACCGCCCTCATAGAAAGCATCCCATGTTCTTCCTGATGCTTCAATCCTATCGATGATATTCAATGCGCTTGTTCGACCAGGGCAATAACCGCAATCATTTGTGAATCCATAGTCGTCCCCTGCAATCAGTTGAAGGTAGTTGCCCTCACTCGGATGGTCTACTGCTGTATATCCGCCAGTAGAACAGGATGAATCGCTCTGGCATGTTCCAGCTAATCCATACGCTGCAGCAAGTGATGTTTGATAGGGTCCACCACCACCGCAAGTGGTGATGACTTCACAGTAGCCGTTGTTCTCCATTAGTATCGTGACTACGTAATCGAAAGTTGCGCCCGATGGGGCGAGGATGACGCTATGACTGTGAGACTGATTGGGGGAAGCCGCTATTGGGGCTGCTGCTAGTGATCCTAGCAAGACAAAGCTGCAAATCAGGATTATCTTGATTCTGACAAACGAGGGTTTATTCGACAACTTTCCTAACAACCTCCTCGAGGTTTGAAACCGGCAGCGTGATGCTGCGGGTGCGGATCTAACACTACCACTCTTGTTTTCATTTTCAATTTTCTTTCACGACCTCGGGCGGAATCAGGGTGGCCCGAGCGGAACCATCTACTCGCTTTGCCGACGCAGAACCAGACTCTTTGTTGTGAGCGAGTTCTTCGGCAAGAAACTAGTATAGTACACGTTTTCGGTATAGGCGCTACCGAACTTCCCGTCTGGGAACCAAGTTCAAGTGCCCAGTTACCACTGCACACTTGTGTGGACTCGAATTTCTCACTCTCGCTCCAAACACGAGCAACACCAGTGAGACTCGAGCATGTTCGGAGGCTCCGCTCTCCATTGGAAACACCAACACTGCTGGTTTCTGGGACGGCCCTTAGACTAAAGGACCGGAGAGACTACAGGGCTCGAGTAGAAACTGCGTCTTTCTACTCGTGTCTCGACTCCGAAGAGTTCTGTTTCAATGGGGGCCGCTCCTGCGCGCGAGGCTGAGTCTATCGTGTATCGGAGGAAGAGTTTCAGGAAAAAGAACTCATCCTTAGCGTCTGAAGAGCCTCGAGGCTCAGCGGTTGGAGATACGACTAACGACTCCATCGCTCCAAGCCGCCCATCATTCCGGTTTCATTTATAACGCGTGTGGTACAAGGACCCGTCTCAAGCTAGATATCTCTGGCTTGCAGTGTGCAGCCCCATACTTCCCCGCTTGGGAAGAGCACTCGCTCAGTTCTGGCTGCGACTAACCCCAGAACCTTGTTCCAAGGATTGAGGCGACAATAGCCAATAGTCCTGCAGCGGGCAGAGTCACCATCCAGGCCAGCGCCATTCCCCGCAACGCCGACCCCAAGAACTGCCTGCCCTTCTTCCCATGATGCCCTGCTGCCGCACCCTCGGATACATGAGTTGTCGAAAAAGCATCGCCAAAGTATGATCCGGCAGAGACGAGCACCGCCGTTGCCGCGTGCGCCTTCAACCTATGCCCACGATGGAGCGGAGTATGTCCGATCAATGTCTTGGCCACCCGATCCCCCCACACTAGCGAGCCCGCTACGACCGCGACACCTACGACAATGTAGGGAAGCAAAACGCCATCCTCCGACGTGCCCAGTAATAGGAAAGCGCCGAGAGCAGCCATCTTAGGGGCATCGTTCACACCTCTCGCGAAGGCTACACCTGCGGCAGAACCCCAGTCGGCCATTCCGAGGCGTCTTGAGGAGGGTTCATCAACCTCGGTGTCTCGTTTGCGAAATAACCGGCTGATAATGTAGACGCCGAAGAGAGCGACAAATGGCCCCGCGGCCAGGGGAAGGAGGATCCTCCAGATGAGGAAGGTCCATTCTAGGCTGGATGCACCAAGCAGGTAGATGGCCTGTACTATGATCGCCCCGACGATTGCGTGGGTCGTCGACACCTGAATCCTGAGAAGAGTTGCGATAAGTATCCATGAGGCTGCACCTACTAGAGCAGCAAGTATGAAGGAAAACCCCGGCGTTGTTTGGAAGAAGCTCTGTGGAGTGAACGCAGAGAATAGTCTGACCGAGATTATGATGGCTAGGATACTGCCAAGGCCACTGAACAGGCCTCCCCAGATGAGGGGTGCATATCTCGGCTTGAAGGCTGCAGTGTCCGGATCCATCATGAGGGCCGCGACGCTCTTACCTACATCGTTCGCTCCATTGCCAAAGGCTAGAACGAACAGCACTGCGAGCCCAATCTCGACGTTCACCAACAAGGCACGAACACATGCGAGACTTAGTATTGACCGAAGGCAGGCCCCCCAGACGATATTTGCAGAGTGGTACCAGCGCTCCTCGGAGGGACCTAGTCCCATCAGCCGAGAATCAGAGTTAACCCGTATCCGAGAGCAAATCCTAGGGCTGGCGAGATAACCCAGCTTGCGATGATGAGGAATACGTTTCTAGAGTTCATGACCCGCATCTTGCTTGCTAGGCCGGACCCTATGATTCCAGAGGAAACTGTCTCGGTAGTGGACAGTGGAACCCCAAGCTGATTGGCTAGTTCGACGGTCCCCGCGCCGAGTAGCTGGGAGTAGAATGCGTTGGGGTATCTGAGGCTGTAGATGCCCTCTGTTAGCCTGCGCAGAGCTCCTCGACCAAGAACAAACGCTCCAAGAACGCTTCCAATGGCGACTGCAACCGTTGCGATCTGAGGCTGGTTGGATGGTACTCCGGCAATGAGTCCTAGAGCGTTGCTACCCGTGACGTAGGCGGAAAGGAAAGCCATCACTACTAATCCCGCTTTGAGAAGTGAGAGTTTCATCCATAGGTTTCTAGTGCTATACCGGTCATCGAGCTTGACGAATAACATGCCGAGAGATGTCGCCACTATTGGTGCGCTCACCCAGAAGATCAGGATGAGAATCAGATAGTCGGTCTGCTGAAGCGTCCCGATAGCGAAGCTTACGCCTAGAATTGTCCCGGTCAACGCTTTCGAAAGTGAGAGGGGGACTCTCGTGAGTTCTCCACCGATGAAAATGAGAAGTGTGGCTAGGAGTATCGAGAAAATCTCCGTGCTAGTTTCAGTCGGGAGGAAAGCTAGTCTGACTTTGAAGAGTTTGGGACCTTCGATGGATAATCCCAGTAAATAGCCGGCAATGGCGATCATGATTCCCGATCGTCGGTTGACCATTCCACTGCCGATAATTGTCCCGCAGCATGCGGAGATATTGTTCCCACTAACAACTGCTCCCAAGAGCCCCGCTAGGACTAGGGATAGGGCGTCTAGGGACGGGTTCATGCTCTGTTTCCTAAGCGCCCAGACCCTTCATTATCACAATTACCAGATCCGATGCGTCCTCGCAGCGGTCGAGGATATCGTCCGCCTCGATCGTTGTTTCGAGATAGTTGTGAAACGAGGCGTAGTCGAGCGCCTCCCATGATCCATAGATCTCATCAAGCATATTGTCCTTGATATCGTCTCCCTGTTCTTCGAGCAGTTCAATCCGCTTAGCCAGTTCAAGTGATTGTCTCATGTCCGAGCCTGCAATGTTGAAGAGTTTCCTGAGGCCTTGGAGCTGC
The DNA here is from genome assembly GCA_005888755.1 of Candidatus Bathyarchaeota archaeon. GTDB lineage: Archaea > Thermoproteota > Bathyarchaeia > 40CM-2-53-6 > 40CM-2-53-6 > 40CM-2-53-6. The sequence continues at coordinate 6,008 of VBBQ01000013.1, read as the reverse complement.
ACGAGTCCGATCTCTATCAGACGAACTTGGTCCTTGCGGATGATTGCGTCGAATTCTTTGGCTTCGCGCAAGGGCCTCTTGGTCACTCTTCTGATCTGCCGTGACAAGGCGTGAGCTCTGTCAAGCACTCCGTCAACAGAGTCAGCTAGTCTCTCGAACTCTCTCATGAGAAGCGCAGATATGGAGCCTTTCCCGAACATCTCCTCGAGCGACTGAACTATCTTGTCTCCCTGTTTCTCCAAAAGACTGATCCTATTAGTGCATGTTTCGATGTCGGAGAGTCCGTTGGGTGAGTTAGTAAGTATCTTGACTAGAAGGTGAAGCGACTCCTCCCCCAGACTGGCAAGCTCGTCGATCCGCGTGAAAGCGTCCCTCTCGCCGAGCTGGAAGAAGCCTTTGACTCGACGAATCATTTGGTTCATCGCATTCATTTTCCAGGTAAAGAGAGATCGTAGCCTCTAACGGTTCTGGCAGCCCGGAGGGCTAGAAAAGAGTGCCGTATCCCTCATCTTGACATGGCACTCGTCACCGATCGGGCTTAGAGACGAAGAAGTAGAATCAGATTCGCAATGGCTAGGTCGATTATGGTCAACGGAATCGATCTCTTTGCGAATCGGGTGAAGCTCAACCGTTGTTTCGGTTTGTTTAGAATGTTCAGTGCGACAATGTTGGAAGCGGTACCCAAGGGAGTGGCCATTCCTCCTATTCCGGTCCCGACGGCAAGCGCCCACGCAAGGGGTGCGATGGGCACGCCGGGCGTGTTGGCCATAACCGCAATAACAGGGATGAAAACCGTGGCCAATGGTACATTATCTACGACTTGCGAGATTAGTGCCGTGACCCAGAGCACCAAAGTCACTGACAACGCGACGTTTCCTCCAGAGATTTGTGTCATCTCGCTCCCGAGCATCGAAAGAACTCCCGTCTTTCCGAGCGCGGCGACAAGTATGAAGAGTCCCCCAAAAAAGAAGAAAATCTGCCAGTCTATTCGAGCAAGGACATGCTGGACCTCGTTGGACCGAGACGACTCGTAGACCAGTATTAGGAAGGCGGGGAGAAGGGTAGCGAGGGCAGCTGAGACACCGAGAAAAGTGTGGACCACGAGGAAGCTGACCGCCAGTAATAGGGATACGAGGCTGACCCTGAGGAGTCCACGATCTTTGACTGCCTCTGATGGGCTTCTCAGGTCAATAACTGGTCTCTGCCGATGTCGTCTCATAGCGTCCCGGTGAAGGAAGTTTCGGTTCTTCAGGTAGAGTAAGCCGCCGTTTACTGCAAGAGCGGCGAGGGCGATGGGTGCCGTGTTCTGGAGGAACTGGTTGAAGTTTAGTCCGAGAGAAGATCCGATTATCACGTTTGTTGGATCACCCACCATGGTCGCTATGCCGCCTATGTTTGCGGCGAGAACCTCGGCAATGACGAAGGGGACCGGGTCGATTTCCAGTCCTTCAAACACTTCGACGGTGAGTGGAACAATGAAGAGCGCAACGGTCACGATATCGAGCAAGGAAGCCATTCCCGCCGTCATTAGTGGCAGGAGAATGTACATGCGGATAGGATGGGCATCTACTGATCTAGCAAGATGTAGTCCCATCCATTCGAAGAATCCTGCTTCGCGGAGCGAAGAGGCTATGATGAACATTCCCAGCAAGACGCCTAGAGCCTGCCAGTTGATTGCGGAGAAAAGGTCCGTTTCTGTGAGAACTCCCGTACCCACCATCATCGTCGCACCGAGCACCGCTGCGGAGGGCTTGTGGAACCTGTCCGAGAGAATGAGAATGTAGGTGCCAATGAAGACTCCAATGACAATGACGCCAAGTGGCGTGGAGAGAACCAAATTCCCGCGCGGCTAGGGCGTGTTTCATAAAAAAAGGCTCGCCGAGAAGGAGGGGCTGTCTTGTTGGCTAGTTTTCTTCCGCTCGGAATCGGGGTAGGCCGATGAGGATCACTCTGTTTCCCTTCGGCAGGGATTTTTCGTGGCCCCATCTCTCCAGTACGGTTTTGTTGATTCGCTTGAGTTCGGCTAGAACATATTCGAAGGCTTTGTCCGGCAGAATTGAATAGGAGAGCGTGATTCTTTCTTCAGCGACCGACCGAGCGATCTGTTCTAGCGTCTTATCGCCCGCCCGAGCGATCTCTTCGGCGAGTCGGCGAAAATCCGCTCCGAGGGATACGAGCGTTGACTGTAGAATGGTCTTCAGCTCTTCAGGTCGTGCGGCCTTGAGCCTTTTCCTCTGCTGGGAAAGGTCTATGGCTTCAAAGAACCTCTCGTCTAGACGATAATAGATCGGTCCCACCCTACAGCTCTATGGGGTCCTCGTGGTAATCGTAACAGCAAGAGCATATTTGTCTTTCAAGAGGTAAGGGAGGCCAGATAATAGAATCACATAGCATTTCGTCAAATCTTGAACGATTCGTCCAGAATCTTCCCCCTGACCTTCTCGCATCAACTCGCCTTCGACAAGAATGTCTTAGCGATCGAGAAAGAACCGCGAAAAGAAGCATTAACCTAGGTAGTCTCGTCTCGTCAAGCCTGATATACTCCCGACAAAACACTTTCTCTAACTTTTTTTTCTTGCGGAACTCTTCTCTTTCTCTAACTATTCCTTTCTGCTAACTACTTCTCGACCCCCGGGGTGGTCGACCTTTTCACGCCGCTCCCTTCACAAAAAACGTTGAGACAGGGTCCTCATCCTCAATCATGTCCGCTTAGCCTGCACTGTTTACCTGGCGGACCGGAACTCAGCTAGGTCGTTCCGAGCATGGTCATCAAACGCTTTCTCCGCTGCATCGTTTGGTGGACGCATATGTTTCTCAAAGCTCCCCGACTTTAGGTTCTTTACCAGATGACCGAACTCGTGTGCCAGTGTTAGAAGGGGTTCGCGTGAAGCTTCGAAGACCGTGATTAGGAACTCGGTATGACCGTCCTTTTCACGGAACGAGAGCAATCCCTCATAGTAGCCTGCTCTACTACCCTTCAGCTGTGGAGGAGGTCTAGAACTGTACTCGACAAATAACCGGCTCCTATCAACACGGTACTTCTCGCATAGGAATACTAGGAAGTCGGCGAAATGGTCCGGGTATTCTGTTCCTTTCACAATCGCTCACACCAATGCAAGACCGTTTGGAGCCTCCAACTCCAATCTACTGGATGAGACAGGCGTCCTATACTTGTTTCCGCTCCGCGAGAACCATCTCTACCAGAATGACCTCCACGGACACCAAGGATCCCAGGTTGGTTAGAAGAGAAATTCACCCATTTCAAGCCCGGATCTCAAATCTGGGACCACTCCATGAACTTTCCCGAAAATCGTTCGGAATCGTCGCCATCTTTCCTGGGCCATACGAACCAGAATTACGCCCTAATCACCCGGACTCACCTGTTATCAGTGCCAGACAGGAATTGTTTTCCGGAAAATAGGGTCTTAGCGACTCGACCTCGCGACGCAAGAGTGGTTGATGGAAACCCAGAGAATGGAAAAAATCGGCTATTATCAGCCTTAATCCCCATTCCAAACCCACGATTTCCAGAACACGACTTTCCACGCTTAATCCCAGGGGAAAACACAAAGGTCGAAAAAGGCCAGACAAGCCCATAATACGCCCGTCTCGAAGAAAAAACCCGGAACGTAGCCCCGACAGAAACAACCAATTCAGAAAAAATTCAAGCAGATTGCACAAAAGCTCCCACAAAGCGAGAGTGATTCCCGGGCGAGCATCACACACGGTTTTGAGCATAGTTTTTTATCAACACTACAACAGCCGATGCCTCATGCCCCATCACAGATACAAGCTACCCGACCTTCCCTACGGGTACAACGCCCTTGTCCCGACCATATCTGAAGAGATAATGCGATTACACCATGACAAACACCACCTCGCCTACGTGAACGGCGCAAACGCCGCCCTAGACAAGCTCCAGAAAGCCCGCGAGACCGGCTTCGCTGGCGTCGACGTCAAAGCAATCGAACGAGACCTCTCCTTCCACGGCAGCGGCCACACCATGCACAGCACCTTCTGGCCCAACATGAAACCGAACGGCGGAGGAAAACCAGGCGGAAAGATAGCCGACCAGATCAACACCGACTTCGGCAAGTTCGACTCGTTCAAAGAACAGTTCAGCACCGCCGCCAAACAAGTGGAAGGAAGCGGCTGGTCCGTCCTAGCCTACGAACCATGGACACAACAACTAATCACGCTCCAAGCCGAGAAACACAACGACCTAACAGTCCAAGGAGTAGTCCCCCTTCTCGTCCTGGATGTCTGGGAGCACGCCTACTACTTGCAATACCGAAATGATCGAGCCGCATATGTCGACGCCTGGTGGAACGTCGTCAATTGGGACGACGTCGAAAAGCGTCTTGAAAAAGCCAGACGATAGACGCGTATCCCTAAACTCGAACCCCCTTTTGATTTTTTCCCTTCAAGTCGCCAGGGATTCCGCAACTTCAATTCTAGAAGCCAGAGACAATTCCAGGGTTCTAACATTCTTCTGAAGGTCATTGTCATAGGCTAATCTGAAGTGCCACGGCGGTTCTCGTCCCCTGAAAACGTGTCCTGCGGTGACCATAGCGAGTGCGAGTTCCTTCTTCTGACCGCGCATGTGGGGACCAGTTAGTTTGGCTACTTGGATGGCTCGGAATCCTTCCGCGTAAGTATGCCAACGTTTCCTCTTCTTGTCGTAGAAAGGCGTTGCTCCCATCAGTCTCGCTGCATATGCAATCACCGCTCGATCATTCATTATGATGCTAATCTTCGCGCGCCACTCGTCATTCCCGTTACTTGCCCAGAGAACTGACCCTTCGCCTTCTATGATTCCCGCCAACCAAGCTTGGTCCTCTCCGCGAGTAAGAACTCGTGTTACCTGACCTTGAATCTTCTTCTTTCGCGCACGAATGCTAAAGATCGCTGACTTCTGCATGTTGCATTGTCCCTGTTGCTGAATGGACCCATTTGCTTGATGACGTCTTTTCTCGCACTGGTCGACGAAACTATTCGATGCGATCTATCAGGTTCTACGCCTGCGTGTGACCTAGAGAAGAGTGACCAGCGAACTTCATTCATGCTTGGCTGAACCTTGTCAGCTGGGACGATGTTGAGAAGAGACTAGAAAAGGCCAGACGTTAGCTCCTCCAGGTCCTCCTCCTCTTCCTTTTTCTTCGCCACAACAACATGTTTCACCATCCTCTTCTCGATCTTTACCCTTGACGCGGGCAGAGGTTTCCCGTGCCCCGGACAAATAATCTCTGGATCCAAATCCAACACGCGCTTTACGCTCGCCTGGGTCTGAGGAATACTCTCCATCAGCAAAGGTTCCACAAGCTGGCCTCGACGAGCACGCAATAGATCACCGACGATGGCCACACTAGGCTGATTGAGAAAAAGGGTAACCGATCCTTTGGTGTGTCCCGGCGTCCATACCACAGATCCGTCTAAACCCACTCCATCCAAGACCGACTCCTCGTCTGCAGCGAGATCTACGTGCGCGGTCTGGAACTTGATAATTCGGAACAACTTGAGTGACCAATATTCCAGCGTCGTCAGCTTCCTCACAATTCTTCCATAGAAACTCCAAGCGCTCGGAACCGATATCACCAGCGTCCCGGCCGCATAGGGCTTCTCAAACGGATGAGACGCCAGCTTCGCCCCTGTCTGCTTCTTCAAAGCCGCCGCACTGCCAATATGGTCCAAGTGCCGGTGCGTCAACAATACAAGTTTCAAGTCTGAGGGGGTCCTTCCTAGCCTGGCGATAGCTTTGAGAATCCTCTTCTCGCTACCTGGCAATCCAGTGTCCACTAACACTAGACCCTTGGAAGCCTCAACGAGGTATGTGTTGGCCGCTCTTGCTGGAATCCTGTAAACTCCCTCAGCGACCTTGTGCAATTATGGTAGCATCCTTTCCTTAAAGTTCAGAAACACTATCTTTTCTCTAGAGTTCGTTCGGCACAACGTTCTATCCAGCTTTCACGCTTGAATTCTCATAAGCCGATTTAAGAGTGGTGAACCGA
>VBBQ01000017.1 GCA_005888755.1 Candidatus Bathyarchaeota archaeon | reverse complement strand
ACAAGGGATGGACAGGCGCCGATCTGGTTTTCGACATTGACGCGGACCATCTCGACACCCCATGCAAACCGGACCATGACAACTGGAAATGCAAAGCATGCGGCACGACAGGAAATGGAGGAGCCCCCAAGCTCTGCCCAAAATGCAAGAATGACAGAATGGAACAGCAAACATGGCTCTGCGATAGATGCCTCCAAGAAGCGAAGGAGGAGACCGCAAAGCTCCTCGAGATGCTCTATACGGATCTCGGAATAGACCATGAAGATACTAGAATATTCTTCTCAGGACACCGAGGATACCATGTGCACGTGTACTCGAAACATGCATCGCAGCTCGGAGAAGAAGAGCGCAGGGAAATAGCAGACTATCTACTAGCCCAGGGACTAGACCCGCAACTCCACGAACTAGAGGAGACCAGTGTTGGTGGGACAAGGGTGGCTGAGGGCCCGCTAATGGGCCAGCCGGGTTGGAGAGGACGAATAGTTGCTGGAATCTACGATATTCTCGGAAGCGAGATCGACCAGATAGGTCTCACCTCGAGTCAGGTCACCGCCCTGAAGTCTTGGGACAGGGAAAACCTTCTCAGGAAACCATTCTGGAGCTCCGTGAAGGGCGTTGGAATGTCCACCTGGAAAACCTTAGTATCGAAGGCCGTTGAGAAAAAGTCCGCGAAAATAGACACCGTCGTAACAACGGACATTCACAGACTCATAAGAATGCCCGGAACACTCAACGGCCATACCGGACTCCTTGCGATGAAGGTTCCGGAAGAGAGACTTGACGAGTTCGACCCGTTCACAGAACCTCTGGCGTTCCAGGGCGAGATGAAGGTCAAGGTCAAAGAGTCCCCAAGCTTTAGACTCGCGGAAGAACGGTTCGGACCCTATCACGACGAGACCGTGTCGCTGCCGTCGGCAGCTGCCATGCTCCTTCTCTGCAAGCACCGAGCAGAACCCATAGCCTAAACCACTGTCAAGATATTATTAGCCCCATCAATGACCTAGCCTGATCTTCCAGAGAGATGCTGTTCCACGGCTACTATCTACGATGAGACAATTGAAGCATGGCGACGAGAGTTCCACAGCCCCGAACTACAAGAACTCAGGCCAGAGTTCTTTCGAGACGTAGCCGCTTACGTCAGAAGATTGAAAGAAGCCCAGAGAAACCTAGACCAACGATCCCTCAAAGCCATCCTTCTAGACGAAGAAACAAAGAGAATAGAACGACTAGCGATCGAACTCATCGACCGGAGACTCTCGAAAATCTGGCGCACATCCCAAGCTAACACCCATGTCACGGCACACGCCTCGGAGAAATGGGCCCAGGAAGAACTCTCTACTCTTGCCCGCCACTATAGAAAGTTCAAGGAAGACACCGTTCAGGGAATAGAACCCTCTAACTCTCCGGAGAAAAAGAAAGACAACCTACTGCTTCGATTCGTCAAAGACATGCCCTCTATCATAGGCGTAGACCTGAAGACGCACGGACCATTCACGAAAGAAGACATCGCCGTTCTTCCCTACGAGAACGCTGAGAGCCTAATACGACAAGGCACAGCTGTCGAGATAAGAAGCCACGGGGATAATGGATAAAAGGACGCCTCCGCCCTCAACCAGCCTTCCCCACGGTGAAAGAAAAAACGAAGTATCCAAAAGAGATCAACACCTACTGCCCAAAGTGCAAACACCACACAGCACACGCCGTTGCAGTCTACAAGGCGGGCAAGCAGCGGACCCTATCGTGGGGAGCCAGACGACAAGAAAGACGAAAACACGGCTACGGCGGACAAAAATTCCCCGAACTAAAACGCACCGCCAAGACAACCAAGAAGGCCCTTGTCAAACTGAAATGTCGAACCTGCAACTATACAATTGAGAGGCTGGGTATCAGGCTGAGAAAACTGGAGGTCGGAGCCTAACCCCTTGCGATGGGAACTGATTCCAAAGCCTCGAAGCATATTCCTAAAGGTCAAGTGCCCAAAATGCGCGAATGAACAAGTAATCTTCGAGAGAACCAGCAACTACGTAAAATGCACAGTCTGCGATGAGCTTCTCGCTCAGCCGACAGGTGGAAAGGCAGAGATCAGAGGAGAAATACTACAACCTCTCCCTTAGAGGGAGCTGGGGAAGAATCGAGTTGAGTAGCCAGGCTTCACAAGCGGTAATGCCGGAAGTCGGCGACCTTGTCGTTGCAACAGTTACCAGAGTCGAAGACTACGGCGCATACGTGAAGCTCGACGAGTTCAGCGGGATTGAGGGTCTTGTTCACATTTCCGAGATATCCACCACCTGGGTCCGGAATATCAGGGAACACGCGCGACAAGGCCAGAAGCTAGTTCTGAAGGTCCTGCGAGTAAGCTCGCAGCGGAACCAGATTGACCTCTCCCTCAGAAGGGTAACAGGGAGAGAGAAGTCTGAGAAGATGCTGGAATGGAAGAAAGAGCGAAAAGCCGAGGCGATCCTGACAAGCGCTGCTGACAAGCTGAAGAAGTCGACCGATGATGCTGAGGACGTAAAGAAGATTCTTCTAGACAAGTTCGGAGGACTCTACTCTCCCCTGGAAGAGGCCCTTGACGAGGGTCCTGAAGTACTGGTTAAGGGCGGCCTCACCGAGGAATGGGCCCAGGCGATAGCCGAGGTCACGAAGACCAAAATTCGACTAGAGCGGTCGAAGGTGCGAGGAACCGTCGCAATAACATGTCACAAACCAGGCGGCGTTGAGATAATCAAGCAAGCCCTGATGAGCGCTAAGAAGATTCGCAAGCCCCGCGGAAGCGAGGTAAAAATCTACGCGATAGGCTCCCCCAAATACAGGATCGAGGTGGAGGCTTCAAGCTTCGAAGCAGCCGAGAAAACCCTCAGCCTGGCAGTAGAAGAGGCTCTAGGGACTATCAAGAAGGCTGGCGGCGAGGGAAGGAAGCTTGGATGAAATGGCTGATGAGACGATGCCCGAATTGTTCAAGATACACCCTCAAGGAGACATGCTCGGCCTGCGGGACCCCAACTAAGAGTCCTCACCCGCCAAAGTTCTCGCCAGACGACAAGTACGCTCGGCAGAGAATGGAAGGGTCCAGCGCGCCCTCAGAGCCCTAGAGAATCCTTCTACATGAAGGTCAGTGGCTGGGGCATCGTGACCGCGATGTCCAAGAGCCGAGCAGGGTCGCCAGGCCACCTAGCCCGGACCAGAACGTATTGCTGGTTCGTAGGCAGATTCGTCCAGCTGTAGCTGAAGTGACCTGCCGTTGAGTTGACGTTTGCGATGAAGTTCCATTTAGCTCCACCGTCAACCGAGTCCTCTAAAATGACCGGGATCCTGTCACTCGTCGTATCAATTGGTCTAGCCGTCGAGGTAGTCAACGTTCCTGAGATGGTGGTGGTTCCGCCGGTGGGCTTGACAATCGCCGGGGTAAGCTGGGCCGTCATCAGTGGCTGGTCTGGATATCTAACAGAATAGACCAGAACATAAAACGAGGAAGAGGCAAAGTCCTGAACGAAATAGGAGGGGGCAGCAGGCCCAGTATCGTTCGCATCGCTCGGCCGTCCTCCCGGATAACTGCTTCGCATCAAGAGGCCAAGAACGGTATTGCTGGTTGGGATCTGCACATTCTGGTAGTTGCTCGTAATTCTCTCATCAGAAGTTTTGTTCGCAATCGTCACGAGCCTGTGATACTCTGATGCTCCGTTGGACGGGTTCGTGACCACCTGCCTGTAACTGACTGTGGCAACGCCCAATGGGGTATTGATCTTAGTGCCGTTGCCAATCCGGACCATCCAGTACCATTTGCTGTCATCCCCGTAGCCGCAGAAGGGCGGTCCGGACGAGCCGCAGAGCCCGCGGTTGTAGCTGATGAAAATCGCTACATGAGTGACTCGTTCATGACGCATTACCTGGACCGCAAGCGACTCGTTCAGCAGGAATCCGGTAGCTATGACCTGTATTGCCGTCGTGTTCCCGGTTCCGTTATCCGAGATTGTACTGAGTCCGGTGTTTACAGTGATCCAGTAACCGTAGTCCCACCAGGCAAAGACGACACTTGAATGTGGCAGATTGCTGTTCATCCAAGAGAGAGCTTCAAGCCAGTCAGGGACCGCTGCCCGGACAGGAAGGCTGGCCGAAGCAATTGTCGTCGGAGTGTAAGCTGATTGGACAGCGTTGATGAACGTGGGAACGACCAAGACTACGATGATTAGGAGGATGCCAAGACTGAACTCTCGGCTTACTTTGCTCGTGAAGCGGAGCTTCCGCCGAGGAAAGATGACTGCCTGCTGAATAATATCCATTGCAGGCTTGCCCAGTTCAACTACTGTAATTGCGGCTAGGGTTGCCATCACCGGCGCTAGTAGCAGGGTTAGCCGGACCAGGCTCGCGGCGAAATAGAAACCTGTAACGCCGAAGATTATCAAAAGAACATCGCCCTCGCGCAGTCGTTGGAAGGCGATGAAGAAGCCGAAGACTGCCAGAATTGTCAGGCTGCCCAGTTCGAGGTACAGACTCGCCCAAGTGGAAGGCCGGTTCTCAGCTACTGATGCAACAATTGGAATATTGCTCCGTACGAACGGGTTGACCGTGGCGAGAAACTTTCCCTGGAGGAGTGACCCAGTGAGTATCTTGGTGCTTACGAGGCCAAAGACGATTAGGGCTGACGAAGCAACTGTGACCCCTAAGATGCTAAGCCTTCCTCTAGTTGAAGGGGCTAGCCTTGCAAGTTCCATCACGATTAACAGGCCCATGACTCCCAGCAACGCGAGGGTCGTACTCTCGATCAGAAACGCGTGTCCCAAGAGCGGAATCTCGGTCCCTATGAAAAGCATGAAGCCCAAGGTTATGCCGTAGGTGAGGAACAGGCGAGGAGTATACCGTCTCAGCACCACCATTGCTAAGGCGAACAAGCCTAGCACTTCGGCTGCGTAGCGGAAACTTCCCCAAGAGAACGACATGTAGATGAGGCTAATGCTCGACATCATACTGTAGATGATCGTGCTCTTCAGACTTTTTCCCGGATTAACTGCCCGTATGAAGAAGAGGAAGGTAAGAATCATCGTCGGGATTCCAACGCCTTCGTTTCGGAAGAACCCTAGCTCGGTGCGGCTGATTAGACTTGAGCTGAAGGCTGCGAAAAGAGCAGCGAAAAGTCCAGCACTCTTTCCCCACAGATCTTTCGCAAAGAAGTACGTAGCCAGGACAGCGAAGGCGCCAAGCAAGATTGGGCTGTAGACAGCAGCGTCGTAGAGGCTGATGTTAACGCCAATAGACTGGAAGAACTGATAGATCAGTACGCCAGTGAAACTGGTCCCAGGGTAGCTTGTGGTGACCGGGGCGCGCCCGAACGGGAACCACTCAGCAACATTGACATAAGAAAACCAAGACTGCCAGCCGTTAGCAGTAATCTGTCGCATGTCGTTGAAGTTGAAGTAGGGATCGAACTCTGAAATGTACGCTCCCCAGCGAAGGGGGAGCAGACGGACAAGCGACGCCAAAACTAGGGTCAGAGAGAGAATGGAGTAGTGAAGAAACGATGCCCGAGAGACCAGACCAAGGTTTTTCCTTATCGCTCTGAAGCGAGAGGCGAAACTTTCACGTGTCAGGCCCGCTCGGATCTCACCTAGGAAGCCTTCTGGTTTAACCTCCACTTTTAGCTAGCACCGTCTTCCATGGACCTTAGTAATTACGAGGGAGATGGCTCTCGCTTTTGACGTTAATATTCTTGTGGTTGAAGGTTCTGTAAACTTGTCGTCGGACGCCTCTCTGGCTTATACCTAGGATTTTGGGTCTCGTTGTCTATCGTGTTGGCTGTTAAGTCGGTCTGGCAAAACTACGTTTCATCTGGCGATGTTCTAGGGCTATTAGGGTTGTTCAGGAAGATGGTTAACGAGTCATTACGGATAGGTATAGCCAACGATGCATCGTCTCTGAGAAGGCTTTCACTCCTCTCCTACAACCAGCTTGCCCAGTACGATTCTCCCAGCTACTACAAACTCTGCGCAATATCTCGGGCCGCAGGAATACTCGCGGCTAGGAAGAAATCTATCCGAAGAGGGTTCACAACAAGGATCCCATATACGTTCAGGCAACAACTTGTTTCCTGTTACGGCTTCAAAATCAGGAACGGAGCCTTAGATTTTCCGGTATCGAGAGGGAAACGTTTCAGCATACCCTTGACCAAGCACGTGTTGGAGATCATATCTCAACCGCGAGTCAAGGTTCGCTCTTTCACCCTCACACGGAACAGATTGAGCCTCTGCATCGCCCGCGACACTCTCATGATAGAATGCGCCTCCACGGTAGGTGTGGACCGCAATCTTCGAAATCTCACAGTTGGAAACGACCAGGAGACAAGTCACTATGATCTTTCGAAGTGTGTGAGAATATCCAACACTACGGTGCGTGTCGTCGCCTCTTTTGCAAGGGACGATGCGAGAATAAGAACAGGGTTAGCATCCAGATATGGACAGCGAAGAACCGCTAGAACTGGTCATCTGCTCCACAACGCTACAAAAGCGATAGTCGCTGTCGCATTACAGCGTAGAACAGCGATAGTTCTCGAGAACATCGAGGGCATCCGATCTCTCTACCGGAAGGGTAATGGTCAGGGTAGAAGGTATCGTGGTAGGATGAACGGCTGGAGCTTCGGGGAGGCCCAGCGACAGATAGAGTACAAGGCGCGATGGGTAGGACTACCGGTTATCCGTCTGTCTAGGCGTGAGACCAGAGGTTCCAGTGTGACTTGTCCGAGATGCGGGGAGAGACTCCAATCGGACAAACAACTAGAACGCAAGCTCTGGTGCGGTAAATGTAGAATAGTAATGGACCGAGACATGGTAGCAGCGATCAACCTGGCTCGGCGGGGACGG
>VBBQ01000047.1:563-4137 GCA_005888755.1 Candidatus Bathyarchaeota archaeon | reverse complement strand
AGGTGGCGGCGGTGCCCGGTGTGAAGTTCACACTTAGCGGGCTGGCGTTGATTGTGAAGTCTTGCACAGTGTAGGTTACGGTGGCGCTGTGAGATCTAGCTCCACTTGTGCCGGTAACTGTGACGTGGACTGTTGAGGCTGTTGTGAAGGTGCACGACAATGTCGAGGAGCCCGAGCCAGTTACACTTGTTGGAGTGAGAGTGCAAGCCGTGCTGTTGCTAGCCAGGTTGACCACACCAGCAAAGCCGTTCTGAGAAGCGACGGTGATTGTGGAGGTTGCTGCAGTTCCAGCATTAACAGTGATGCTGGTGGGGCTTGCGGTTACGGTAAAGTCCTGAACCACGAATGTTACCGTGACGCTGTGAGACAGGCTGGCACTCGTTCCGGTCACGCCAACATGGACAGTCGATGCTGCTGCGAATGTGCAAGACAGGCTGGAGGTGCCGGATCCTGTAACGCTTGTTGGGCTGACAGCGCACGACGTGCTGTTGGTTGCGAGACTAACAACGCCGGCAAAACCATTCAACCCGGTTATCGTGATTGTAGAAGTGCCAGCAGAACCCGCCAGGACTGTTACACTTGCTGGGCTGGCGGTAATAGTGAAATCCTGTACGATGTAGGTGACTGTTACGGAGTGAGATAGACTGCCACTGGTTCCAGTCACGCCAACGTGGACAGTCGAGGCCGCTGCAAACGTGCATGACAATGTTGCGCTGCCCGAACCAGTCACGCTGGTTGGAGAAATGGTGCACGATGTGCTATTAGTTGTCAAGCTGACAACACCAGCGAAGCCGTTCAGTGCAGTAACAGTGATCGAAGAGGTTCCGGCCGAGCCAGCGTTAACAGTTACACTGGTCGGACTTGCGGTAATCGTAAAGTCCTGAACAACGAATGTGACGGTCACAGAGTGAGATAGACTGCCACTAGTTCCTGTTACACCAACATGAACTGTTGAAGCTGCAGCGAAAGTACACGACAAGGTCGCGCTGCCCGAGCCAGTAACGCTTGCGGGCGAAACGGTGCATGATGTGCTGTTGGTCGTCAAACTGACGACACCAGCGAAACCGTTGATTGCCGTTACCGTGATTGTGGAAGTGCCTGCAGAACCAGCGTTCACAGTCACGCTTGTCGGACTGGCAGTTATCGTGAAGTCTTGAACGACGAAAGTGACTGTAACAGAGTGAGACAGGGAACCGCTGGTGCCTGTTACCGATACGTGCCTGTTGCCAGTTGATGTGAAGGTGCATGATAGGGTCGAGCTACCGGAGCCAGTGACACTGGTTGGTGAGACAGAGCAGGAAGCCGTAGTGTTGGTCGTGTAGAGATGCCCGCAGCGTTGACGTTGACGTTGACACTGGTTGGGCTCGCGGTGACGGTGAAGTCTTGGACGGTGTATGTGACAGTTGTAGAGTGAGATAGCGAGCCGCTGGTTCCAGTGACGCCTACATGGACGGTGGAGACGGCGGCAAATGTGCACGAGAGTGTTGCGCTACCAGACCCGGTAACGCTCGTCGGGGAGACGGTGCACGAGGTGCTGTTGGTCGTAAGGGCGACAACTCCGGCGAAACCGTTCAGCCCGGTGACCGTGATCGCTGAAGTTCCCGCAGCGCCAACGTTGACTGTAACAGCTGTCGGGGACGCCGTTATTGTGAAGTCTTGGACGACAAAGGTGACCGTGACGGAGTGGGACAGACTGCCACTTGTTCCAGTAACGCCAACATGGACGGTCCCAGCTGCAGCAAAAGTGCACGATAGAGTCGAACTTCCGGAACCAGTCACGCTAGGCGGGGATACAGTGCACGAAGTGCTGTTTGTCGCGAGAGTAACTACACCCGCAAATCCGTTGACTGCAGTAATTGTGATCGTCGAGGTTCCCGCGGAGCCGGCGTTGACAGTAACGCTGGTGGGAGACGCAGTTATCGTGAAGTCTTGGACGTTGAATGTGACTGTTACCGAGTGAGACAGGGTCCCGCTGGTGCCGGTGACTGACAGATGCTTGGCGCCAGTACTGGTAAAGGTGCAGGATAGAGTTGCGCTGCCCGAGCCGGTGACGCTAGTCGGCGAGACAGTGCATGAAGCTGTCGTGTTGGTTACGAGACTTACGACTCCCGCGAAACCATTCAGACCAGTAACGGTGATCGAAGAAGTGCCAGCAGAGTTGATGTTGACATTAACACTCGTTGGGCTGGCTGCGATTGTGAAGTCTTGGACGACATAGGTAACGGTTACAGAGTGAGAAAGACTTCCGCTCGTTCCTGTTACACCGATATGAACCGTGGAGGCGGCAGCAATTGTACACGATAGTGTTGCGCTACCTGAGCCTGTGACGCTGGTAGGCGAGATGGTGCACGATGTGCTGTTGGTGGTAAGGCTGACCACTCCCGTGAAACCGTTGACTGCTGTGATCGTGATTGTCGATGTGCCTGCAGTTCCTGCGTTTACCGTTACGATCGTTGGGGTTGCAGTGATGGTGAAGTTCACTATGTTGTATGTGACGGTTACGGAGTGCGACAGCGAACCGCTCGTGCCTGTTACTCCGACGTGTACCGTTGAGCCGGTAGTGAATGTGCAGGATAGCGTAGCGCTGCCAGAACCTGTCACACTGGTAGGCGACACGGTGCATGACGCGGTAGTGTTAGTGACTAGATTAACAACACCCGCAAAGCCGTTGAGAGCAGTTATCGTAATCGTAGACGTTCCGGCCGAGCCAGCGTTAACAGTAACACTCGTCGGACTTGCAGCAATCGTAAAGTCCTGAACAACGAATGTAACCGTCACAGAATGAGATAGAGAGCCACTCGATCCAGTAACACCAACATGGAAGGTCCCTGCTCCGGCGAATGTGCATGAGAGGGTAGAGCTTCCGGAGCCCGTCACGCTAGTCGGGGACAAAGTGCATGATGTGCTGTTGGTTGTTAGACTGACAACACCCGCAAAGCCGTTTACGGCGGTAATTGTAATCGTTGAGGTTCCTGCAGTTCCAGCGTTGATCGTCACGATCGTTGGAGACGCGGTTCCACTCGTTCCAGTTACTAGGACATGCTTGTTGCCAGTCGAGGTAAATGTGCATGACAGTGTTGCGCTGCCAGAACCGGTCACACTGGTAGGTGACACGGTGCATGACGCGGTAGTGTTAGTGACTAGGCTAACTACTCCGGCGAAACCGTTCTGACCTGTTACTGTTATCGACGAAGTGCCTGCAGAGTTGACATTGACATTGACGCTCGTCGGGCTGGCAGTGATTGTGAAGTCCACAACGTTGTACGTAACGGTTACCGAGTGAGATAGACTACCACTAGTACCTGTTACACCGACGTGAATCGTCGGTCCCGAAGCAAATGTGCATGACAAAGTGGCACTACCCGACCCGGTCACGCTGGTCGGAGACACCGTGCATGAGGTGCTGTTGGTCGTCAGACTGACGACGCCAGCGAACCCATTGAGAGCGGTTATAGTGATCGTAGAGGTTCCGGCCGAGCCGGCGTTGACGGTGACACTGGTGGGGCTGGCAGTTATCGTGAAGTCCTGGACCACGAATGTTACAGTTACTGAGTGAGATAGAGAGCCACTTGTT
>VBBQ01000047.1:0-547 GCA_005888755.1 Candidatus Bathyarchaeota archaeon | reverse complement strand
GCGCTTCCGGACCCGGTCACGCTTGTTGGAGATACCGTACAAGAAGTACTGTTAGTGGTTAGACTAACAACACCCGCGAAACCGTTGACTGCGCTTACTGTGATCGAGGATGTGCCTGCGGAACCAGCGTTCACGGTCACGCTTGTCGGACTGGCTGTAATCGTGAAGTCTTGGACGTTGAATGTAACTGTTACCGAGTGTGAGAGAGAGCCGCTAGTTCCCGTTACGGACACGTGCTTGGCGCCAGTCGAAGTGAAGGTGCAGGATAATGTCGAGCTGCCTGAACCAGTGACACTCGTAGGCGAAACCGTGCATGATGCAGTAGTGTTAGTTACTAGACTAACAACGCCAGCGAAACCATTCTGGGCAGTAATGGCGATTGAAGAAGTGCCTGCAGCGTTGACGTTGACATTAACGCTCGTTGGGTTTGCCGCGATGGTAAAGTCCTGGACGGTGTATGTGACCGTCACAGAATGAGATCGAGAACCACTCGTTCCAGTAACACCAACATGGACGGTCGAGACGGCAGCAAATGTGCACGACAGAG
>VBBQ01000012.1 GCA_005888755.1 Candidatus Bathyarchaeota archaeon | reverse complement strand
CCCGCGGAGGACGTTCTATTAATAGGTGACATTAGGCTGCAACCCGAAATTAACATAGGTACGGGTGGCGATGTCGACAATGGAAAGAGCACCATTGTCCAAGCGCTAACAGGGGTTTGGACTGCTAGACATTCTGAAGAGCTTCGAAGAGGAATTACGATTCGTATCGGTTATGCTGACGCCTCATTCTACGAATGCCCATCCTGTGACCCTCCGTTCAACTATTCGACCAGTAAGATCTGTCCGAACTGTAAGAGCGAGACTAAGTTCCTGAGATCGGTGAGTTTCGTCGATTGTCCCGGTCACCACAGCCTCATGGTCACGATGCTCTCGGGTGCGGCGATCATGGACGGAGCGATGTTCGTGGTCTCGGCAAATGTCAAATGTCCGCAAGCGCAAGACCGGGAGCACATGCTGGCGGCGCAGATGGTCGGCCTGCGCAAGATGGTAGTGGTGCAGAACAAGATAGACGTAGTGGACCGGGCAAGGGCTAAGACGAACTATCAGGAAATTCGCGAGTTCACCAAGAACACTGTTGCAGAAGCAGCTCCAGTGATACCTGTTTCAGCCCAGCACAAGTTGAACATGGACGTTTTGATCGCTGCGATACAGGAGAGGATTCCCACTCCGAAACGAGATTCCGCAGTCGCGGCAAGGATGTCCATTCTCCGATCATTTGACGTAAACAAACCAGGTACCGAAGTGGAAGGACTTCTGGGAGGCGTTGTTGGAGGTTCTGTTGTTCAGGGGATTTTCAAGAGAGGCGACGAGATCGAGATCAAACCCGGAATAAAGGTAGGCGAGTCGAACCGGGTCACCTACGAAAGACTTGTCGCGAACGTGGAGACCTTGCAAGCCGGCGATGGAGAAGTCAGACAGGCTACGCCAGGAGGCCTAGTTGCTGTTGGAACCGACTTGGATCCCTCCATAACAAAGTCTGACGGACTGGTAGGAAATGTCCTAGGGAGGTCGGGGACGCTGCCTGATATTCTAGAGAAGGTCAGCCTCGATGTGGATCTCTTCGAGAAGGCTGTCGGGACAGAACAACTAGTCCCGGTCCAGAAGATCAAGATGAACGAACCACTCGTGCTCAATGCGGGCACTGCTGTTACCTCTGGATTGGTCGTATCAGCAAGAGAAGACATTGCAGATGTACAGCTGAAGAAACCAATCTGCGCTGACCCAGGCTCAAAAGTCGCCCTAAGCCGGAGAATCGGTGAGAGTTGGCGCTTGATAGGGTTCGGAACGATTCGATAAGATAAATCACACGCTTCGATCGACAACCGGAGCAAGGAGCGTGCTCGGTTACCGTGAGGATTTCGACTCTCGGCGTTTCGATGATTATTGCAGGCGTGAACATGCTCGTTGCCGCGTTGGTGTTTGCAATCCTGATCCCATGGCTTCCGATGATCGTGCTTTCAGTAATACTCGTCGGAGGACTCATTGTCTTGATGCTCGGAAATTTCGTTACAATCCTTTCCGGTCTTAGCAAGAGGACAGAGCGGCGTTGCACAATCTGCCAGTTAGTTATTACCGGACGAGCTTTCCCAATCTGGAAGAATCCTCATTACGAATTGGTTCATCACGATTATTATGTTTGGCTCAAGGGGTCGACCAACAACTTTTTTCTGGTTGCCGTGCCCTCAATTGTGATTCTCGCATCATCCGAGTACCTATGGCTAGAGTATGGCGGAGTCTACTCCTACTTTGCAGGACTGACTGTTCTTGCTTGGGTGATCTTTGGATTCTCCTGGCCGGTGCATTATTGGAGGAAGGTTCGAGGTTTCAAACGTGGGTGGATGAACAATCATCAAGTCTGAACCCTTTGAGAAATCTGGTAGCGTCAAGAGGAACTCGGCGAAAACAGGCCATCCTCTAACAGTTCTTCTGGACACCAGTTTCCTTTTAATGATGCTTGAGCAGAGAAGAGACATCGACGAAGAACTGCGAGATCTAATCGCTGGTCCGGTCCGGATTGCTACTCTAGACCTAGCTGAACGAGAACTCCAACGTATTGGAAGAACTAGAGCTTCGAAGATCGGCGCAATAGCGAACGCAGCTCTTGAACTCTTGAAACTGAGAAGATATCAGATCTTCTCCGCTGGAATAGAAACGTCGGATACAGACGCCGCAATACTTTCTTTCTCGCTAGCCACAAACGAACTACTGGCAGTAGCAACTGTCGATCGCAAATTGCGAGCTGCTCTATCCAGGCTAGGAATAGCCACGGTCTACCCGAAGCGTCACCGAGGTCTGTTGATGTCAAAGAGTGTTGCTCCCAGTTCGACTTAAATAACGCCCAACCCGGGGCCGCGGTGTAAACAAGGGATCATAGAATTGGCAAGGCTTTACTCGGGTAAGAGGGGAAGTTCAGGGTCGACAAGACCCGTAAGCAGGCGTCCTCCTGCCTGGTTCAAGTATGAGCCTGAAGAGGTAGAAGCCCTTGTTCTGAAACTGTCCAAGGAGGGAAACTCACCGAGCCTCGTCGGGCAGATCCTCCGAGACAAATACGGCATTCCCTTGGTCTCCCAAATTGCCGGCCGTCGCCTTGAACACATTCTCCCAGAAGAAAGCCGCACAAAGATTCCTGAGGACCTTGATAATCTGCTAAAGAAAGCTACGAGCGCGACGAGACACCTTGAGAAGAATCGGAAGGATTACCCGAACAAGAGAGACTTGGCGTTGATTGAGTCGAAGATTCATCGGCTTGTAAGCTATTATCGAAAGATTGGAAGAATTCCTAAGGATTGGACGTACAAGCCTGTTGCAGCCTCACTCGACTAGTCTCAGCGATCGTCGACTAGAGCTTCAGCGAACCGCCGACGAAACGGCGGCGATAATTAGAGAGGCAGCCTCCAAAGAATCAACGATTCTAACAGTGACCCATTTCGACGCCGACGGTCTAACGGCAGGATCTATCGCTTTCGAGGCGGTGAAACGCCTCAATACTATTGTCCATCTGCGAATAGTGGAAAATCTCAGCGAGAGAACCATCGAAGAAATCGGCGCCATTGACTCGGACTTCATCGTGTTCTCAGACATCGGCAGCGGTTATCTAGACATAATATCCAAGGGTCTCAAAAACCGAGAAATCGTCATCGCCGATCATCATCAAGCATTGGGCGAACCCCAGGCTAATCTCCACCACTTCAACACTCATCTGATGGGCTTCAACGGCTCAGAAGAGATCAGCGGGGCCGGAACGGCCTACCTCCTCGCAAAGGCGATAGACCCACAGAACGTAGACCTCTCTTCTCTAGCCATAGTTGGATGTCTCGGGGACCAACAGGACAAGGGTCCCAAGAGATCTCTAATTGGCCTCAACACTGAGATTCTTGAAGACGCGGTCAAAGCGAAACTGGTCGAGGTCACGCAAGACCTAGTCCTGTTCGGACGACAGACCAGGCCAATCCACCGAGCTATCGCATCAACTACAACGCCATTCCTTCCGGGACTAAGTGGGGAAGAGGATCGGTGCCTAGCTCTCCTCGATTCTGTAAACATCCCCACGAAGGTAGATGACCGTTGGAGGACTATCTCCGATCTCTCGCTCGAAGAGAAAAAGAGGCTTGTCGACAGGATCATTCAGCACATGATCTCGCTGAAGTTGAGTGGAGAGGTGGCGCTTGAGCTGATAGGGTCCGTGTACACGCTTAGGAACGAAGAACCTTCGACCCCTCTCCGCGATGGCAGGGAGTATGCATCGTTGCTGAATGCTTGCGGCCGTATGGGCAAGCCCGGTCTTGGGATTGCATTGGGCCTTGGAGACCGTGGGGCATCGTTTGACGAGGCGCAACAAGTCTACTCGGAATACCGAAAATTCCTTTCAAAATACATGAACTGGATAACCTCTGATCCCAAGTCATTGGTTCAGAAGGGACACTTGGTGATAGTGAGGGGAGAGGGAGTGATTGATGAAAATATGACCGGAGCCGTCTCTTCAATACTCTCCTCCTCGAACCTCTTCGGCGGCTCAAAAGTAACCTTGGTGGTAACCGCGACGAAAGAAGGCGAGTCAAAAGTCTCCGCCCGCGGAACCGATCAGCTAATTGAGAAGGGTCTGAATCTGGGGAAGATCCTTCAAGATTTGTCGCCTAAGTTTGGAGGGTATGGAGGGGGCCATGCGATCGCGGCAGGCGCAACCGTCGAGCGTCAGAGCTTGGAATCCTTCTTGACACAGTTTGAGAAGACGATCGAGTCGACGATCAAGTGATAAGAGCGGAGGTAAGAATCTCGACACGGAACAAGGCAACATCCAGCGCGCTCGTATCATCGGTCCAGCCCGATAATCTGAACATGAAAGGTCTCAAAGTGAAGGGAAAAGCATTGGACCGCTCAGCATCTTTTACTCTGGAATTTGGTGGAAAGATTGAAACATTCATATTCACCTTGGACGACCTCCTTCGCTGTCTTCAAGCAGCAAAGGAGACGCTAGAAAAAGTATCAAACTAAGAAAATGGAATAGAGACTGTGTCAAAGACAACCAAAAAAGTGCGGGACAAGTGGAGACTCAAGGAGTGGTACTCCGTATACACACCCGCCTACTTCGGAGAACAAAACGTTGCAGGCATTCCCTGCGAGGATCCGAAGAAGCTTATTGGTCGAGTCGTTGAAACTACTCTTTACGATATTACTGGTGACTTTTCGCACCAGTCGATCAAATTATACTTCCTCGCCGTTTCCAACACAGGCGAGCGGATTGATACGATCCTCAAGAGCCATGAATACTCAACCGACTATCTGAGAAGCCTTGTCAGGCGGGGAAGCACTCGCATCGACGGCATTTTCACCGGTCGAACAGTTGACAACTATCTTACGCGAGTTTACATTGTGGGATTCAGCCATGGCAGAATAAATGGGTCTCAGGAACACGGGATACGACAAGTCATGGGCAAGATCGTTGCAGAAAAAGCATCCAAGCTCACATACTCACAGCTCTGCCACGAGATGGTTCTCGGAAAGATGGGATCGGACGTCTACAACGAAGCGAAGAAAGTCTGCCCTCTACGCCATATCGGTGTGCGCAAGTCAAAACTGCTCTCGATGCCTCTGACTCTTGAGGGCGCTGAGCCCAAGACCAAGGCTGCTCCTGAAATGATTGCGCCCGCTCCTGAAATCGCCGTGCCTACTGAGCCAGCAGCGTAGCGCTGCCAGTTTTGAACCTGCAATTCGGCAGCTCCGGAATCCGGGGCAAATATCCTGAAACTGTAAATTCATCAGTCGCATTCGAGCTAGGCAAGCTCATCCCAAGGAACTTGGGAGAGGAGCTGGCGCTTGGAAACGATCCACGATACTCAGGCCCGGTACTCAAAGCATCTTTTCTTGCAGCCGCACTCGAGAACGGATCGAAAGTTCTCGACTTTGGCTTGATTCCGACACCGGCACTCGCTTATGAGACGAAATCTCTGGGACGATCGGCCGGAGTAATGATCACTGCCAGTCATAACCCGCCGGAGTATAACGGGTTCAAAGTGTTCAACAAGCTTGGGGAGGCTCTCGATGACGAGACGCGTCTGAGCTTGAAGAACTGGAAACAGCTTCCCTACAACGGAAGAGCATCAGGCGTTGAGCCCGCAGAACCGAGAGAGTACAAGGAATTGCTAGCACGCGTGGCCTTCAAGAAGAAATGGAAGATTGTACTCGATCTCGGTAACGGTGCAGCCTCAGAACTCGCTCCGGCAATTTACAGAGAGAGACTCGACAAAGTTACGACAATCAACGGGTATCCTGATGGAGAATTTCCCGGTCGGGGCTCGGAGCCCACGAGGAAAAGCGTTGGGACCCTTGGTAGTATGGTAGTTGAGACTAATTTTGATGCGGGCATCGCGTTTGATGGCGACGCAGACAGAATGTACATCGTCGACGAGAACGGGGTTTGCCCATTGCAAGATAGAATACTCGCATCCTACATCGCCTTTCTCGCAAAAAGCTCCAAGGGTCCCTTCGTCGTCCCGCTCGATGCCTCAATGGTCGTGGATGAGATAGCTGAGACGCATGGCGCGAAGCTGGTTCGAGGGCCGGTGGGGGATGCTAAGCTCTTGCGCGAGATGAAACGATTGGGAGCGAACTTCGCCGGCGAACCGTCTGGGGCGTGGATTCACCGAGATTACAATTCTTGTCCAGACGGACCGCTTTCTGGACTACTGTTTCTCAAGGCTTCTGAAACCCTCGGTCTGCGTGTTTCAGAAATGGTCAGCGATGTTCCCGAATATCACATGATCAGAGAAGGCATCAATCATGTTGGCAAGCTCTCTAAAGGGATGATCTCTACGGTCGGCACCGGCTTGAAGAAGATTCTCGGGAAAGACTCTTCCGTCGAGACAAGGTTCGGGCTGAGA
Organism: Candidatus Bathyarchaeota archaeon; assembly: GCA_005888755.1. Taxonomy (GTDB): domain Archaea; phylum Thermoproteota; class Bathyarchaeia; order 40CM-2-53-6; family 40CM-2-53-6; genus 40CM-2-53-6. The sequence continues at coordinate 39,210 of VBBQ01000012.1, read as the reverse complement.
GTGAGCACCGAGAACGCCTGGGTTCTCGTCCGGGACAGTGGCACTGAGCCTGTGATACGCGTGACTGGAGAATCGAAAGATAAACCCGAAGCAACCAGAGTCATGAAAGAAACGCTCGGACTCTTGAGACGCGTCTTGAAGGGACGCTGAAGAGAATGAAGGCTGCTATTCTCGCCGCGGGTAGAGGAGAACGGCTCTGGCCGCTTGCCGAGAAGAACCCTAAGCATCTCCTTCCCGTCGGTGGAGAACCCCTCCTAAGGAGAACAGTCAGGGCGCTTGTTCAGGCAGGGGTCCGGGAGATCGTAATGGTAGTCCAGTTCGAAGCCGAGAAGATCAAGAGCTTCTTCAAAGATGGGCGACAGCTTGGCTGCGAGATAAGGTGCCTGAAACAGAAGAGGCTGGGAGGAACGGCGGACGCGGTGAAGACGGTTGAGAACGAATTCCGGGGCGAAGATCGTTTTCTAATCGTCTATGGGGATAACTACTATGATCAGGATGCTCTTGACAAGTTCGTCAAGTCTTCGGATTCTAAGGATCTGTTGATGGGTGCGGCAGAAGTAAAGGACCCGTCGCGCTTCGGTAGCCTCATAGTCAAGAGGGGAAATATTGTCGCGATCCATGAGAAGGTGGCTAGCGGCAACGTTGGAGTCGTTAACGCAGGCATCTATGTTCTCGACAATTCCATCTTCCCTGCCATAAGGAGGACCCGCAAGTCTCGAAGGGGAGAGTTCGAGCTAACCGATTCGCTAAGCTTGCTGATGGCAGAAGGGAGACGGATCCGTGCAATTCCCTTTGGCAAGGAAGATTGGGTGGGCATTAGCTATCCTTGGGATCTGTTAGAGGCGAACCGGTCGGCACTGGATTCTGACGAAGAGGTTCGTGATGGAGAGACGGAGGTAGGCGTGCATCTGAAGGGCAGTGTCACTTTGTCGAGCGGATCGCTTGTGAAGTCTGGATCCTACATTGAGGGTCCTGTTTACGTCGGTGAGGGTGCGGTAGTGGGCCCGAATGCGTACCTCCGACCAGGAACCTCGCTCGGGAAGGGAGTGAAGGTCGGGGCGGGCTGCGAAGTCAAGAATAGTCTCGTCATGGATGACGCCAGGATTTCCCATCTATGCTACGTTGGAGACAGCGTTCTTGGTGAGGGAACTTCGCTCGGGGCAGGGACGATCACTGCCAATCTGAAGTTCAATGATTCCGATGTGGAGTCGAAAGTGAAAAGGGAAATGGTAGACAGTGGACAACGAAAGTTGGGTGCAATTTTCGGCGAGGGGGTGAAAACAGGCATCAACGTCTCCATCTTCCCTGGAGTCAAGATCGGAGCAGACGCCTGGATTGGCCCAGGAGCGATTGTTAGAGCAGACGTGCCGTCAAATGCGAGAGTTAGATAGCCAGATACGCGAACACGAGTAATCCAGTTCGGGTTAGAACGTCGATCCAATTCCCCTGACCCGAACCTTGCCCGGGTGATCAATCTCGCCCTCAAGATCGAATCTAGTTCCAGTAAACCACTCCGCAACCTTGACATTAGTCTGTGTGTGCTGAGTAACTCGTGAGACAGAGACTTCAGACGTCCCATTTGCAAGTGCCAGATATGGAACGATGATGTCTCCCATGTGGCGATCCAGCATCGCCCTTGACTCGACCTCTTCTACGAGGATCTTTCCTGCGGTTGAGCCTACTTCTTCTGCGGGTCTTCCTCTCTCACCGAGAGCGTCTGATCCCAGAATGCTCTTGTTCTGAGTTTCGGCGGACAACACTATTCCACTGCCAGGTCCCAACTGTCTCCTATCTTCTGTGATCTCAATCTCTAGGGAGGGAGACGGCAGTTTTGCTTCTTCGAGAATCTTCTTGGCGGCGGTTGCCTGTCGCTCCGCCACAAGTCTAGGTAGGGCAACAGCATGGCTGATGCCATAGACCTTCGAGATAGAGCCGGGCTTCTCGTCGATTAGCGGTTGCAGCGTGGAAGGACCTTTGGTTGAGAATCTGACTAGTCCTCCTCCCTTCGGGTAGTGTCCCCTTTGCACCGTTTCCAAGTCACCCTGATAGCCGATTTTCTTGAGGATAGGCAATGTTACGAGGCGAAGGTAGTCAATTGGTGGACTCCACTTGACGTCGGTTCCACCTGTGATCTCCAATTGGATAGCACCAGGCGCAAACGCAAGGATGGGCATTAACGTCTGGAGGACGAGGGTCACGCTTCCTGCCGTGCCCACATCAAATCGGTGACTTCCAACCCTCAGCTTTCCTGGTTTGAAGGTGAACTCTCTAGAACCGACCTTCAACCCTTCCAAATTACCAGAGCAGAGCTCATTTGCGGCTTTGACTCCAGTCATGTGTTGAGGTCTGATTCCGGGTTCAGCTCTTCCGGCTCTGATATTGAAGACGTGGATCTCCTTCGATAGTACGGCCGCGATAGCCACTGCGGTTCGGAGAACTTGTCCTCCTCCTTCGCCGAAGCTCCCGTCTACCTCGATCATCTTGGGCCCAGCGTTCAAGGACTATTCTTTAAGGAGAGCAGCTTTCGGAGAAAGAGGCGAAGCGACCAATGGAGAAACTCACTCTGGCGACCAGAGAGCACGATGGAACATGGTTTGGCGTACTGATAAGTGGTCGAAGTGGACTAATCGCCTCGTCATTCTCAAAATCAAAAGTGGCTCTGGAGCGTCACCTTCGGACCGACACTAGCGGAACTATCAGTCGTGACCCTACGCGCGAGTCGGACAACGCATTGGACCAAATGGTCAACCTCTACGAGGGTAAGAAGTCGACCAGTACAATTCGCCTTGACTGGGGAAGTGTATCTGAATTCCAGAAGAACGTCTGCGAACGCATGAGAGAGATTCCGAAGGGCCGTGTGACGAGCTACGGGTTGATAGCCCAACGAATCAACTCCGGTCCAAGGGCAGTTGGAACAGCTGTCGCGAGAAATCCATGGCCACTGTTCGTCCCATGTCACCGAGTAGTACCGGCTGACCTGGAGGTTGGCAATTACTCAATTGGAGGGGCGCTTTCTGACTACGGCTGCGAGGTCAAGCGGGACCTTCTAGAGCGAGAAGGCGTATCGATAGAAGCAGACAGGATTTCCTCAAAGGCCCTTTGGGTTCCGACTGGAGCCTGAGACTTGACAACTGGCCTCTACATAGGCCGGTTCCAACCATTCCACCTCGGACATCTTGAGGCGGTAAAACACATCCTGAGCAAGGTAGACGAACTAGTCATAGTCGTGGGAAGCGCACATGACAGCCATACTCTCGAGAACCCGTTTACCGCGGGGGAAAGAATTACGATGATTCGGCTGGCTCTCAAGGAGGCGAAGATAGACGCGAACAGATTCACGGTGTTGCCTCTTCCCGATGCCGAGTTCCACAAAGTATGGGTCTCCCACCTTCTCTCCCAGACACCTAGTTTTGATCTAGTTTTCACCAATGAACCGCTAACAGGTAGGCTGCTGAAAGAGGCAGGGATGCGCGTTGAGAAGATACCGATGTTCAACCGAACCTCGTTTACTGCAACAGAAGTGAGGAAGAGGATCGTAGAGGGGAAAAACTGGGAAGAACTCCTACCAAAATCTGTCGCCGCTTACATTAAGAAAATCAAGGGAGAGGAACGAATGAGAGAGATAGCCCAGACCGACAAGAACTAGAAGCGGAGTTCCAGCTTTTCTAACGGCTTTGTGTTGAGTTTGTCTCTCGCGCTTCCTTCCCTAACCGCAATTTCCAGGTACCCTTGACTACCGAGCAAAACTGCCATGGCTCCATTGTCGACTTCGTAGTAGGATCCGACGTATTCGGCTTGGAGCACTCTGGTTCCCGACTTGATTTCGATGGTTTTTCCAACACCTTTCGGCAGGTCTCGGACTAGGTTTTCGTCAACGTCGGTGATAACGTTTCCAAAAACATCTACATGTAACACCTGACAGACAAGGTTGTTCCCGGAGAGCTTCGCCCGAGATAGATCGAGCTTTTCCATTTTGGAGACTCTGGGACCTGATTCATGAGGTCTCCTGCCGAAAGCTATTAGGCCCGCGACGTGTGCAAATACATCTCTCCCATGAAACGTAGATGAAACCGGCATCCTCTGAAACCCTCTTTCTCGGATCTCATAAACCGACTTCAAACCTAGCTTTTCGCTTGCTCGAGCCATTAGCCCATTATCAGGTCCAACAAAAATTCCCCTTTCGCATTCGACGACAATTCCCTTTCTAGGGCTTCCAACTCCTGGATCCACTATCGCCACATGTATGGTGCCGTTCGGAAAGTATGGAGCGGTCGTTTCGAGAACGAACGATCCCATCGGAATATTGTGTCGCTCGACTTCATGGGAAATGTCCGTGATGAGGGCACTTGGGCACAAGTTCAGAATCGTTCCTTTCATCTGTGCAACGTAGCCGTCTCTTGACCCGAAGTCAGAAAGTAAAGTGACGACTCTCATCGAAGAGTCGAGGCATGAGAAGTGAGACTTAAACGCGTCACCTGACTCACATATCGACTGTTACAGAGATGTGATGGTCTAGGATAATTGTCCCGACGCACCATGATCATACCTCTGAATGATTTGGCATTCGTGCTAGGAGACGTCTGCATTATGCTTGGAGGCTACGCGCTCTACATGAGACACAGGACCGGGAGACAAAAGAAAAGGCAGCGAGAGTTCCTAGCAAGGGGAGAAGCCTGATTTGAGCTTGCTCGCAGGTCCCGGTAAAAAAAAGGCGACTGTAACCGATTGTAAAATTAGCAAGATGCAGCTCCTCTGACTAGCTTCACGCCGCAGACATCTCAGGCAACACCCAGGCGTCTCCCCATGCCTTCAGAGATTGCATTATCGGTCTTACTTGCTCTCCCTTGTCTGTCAGCTCGTACCGGACAGTGAAGGGTTGCGTGTCGAGGACCTCTCTTCGAACGATTTGTTCCTTCGTTAGATATTTCAGGACTCGAGAGAGCGTCTTGGGGTCAATGTCACAGGCAACTTTGAGGAGCTCGTTGAACCTCATGGGATGTTCCAGGAGGTACCTTATTACTATCAACCGCCACTGGTTTCCTATCCTTCGGGCTGACTCGACCGCGGCACAAATCGTGTAACCGTTCGTAGTGGTCTTCGCGTAATCAGCCATTGCGCGTTTTCTTCGTTTAGCTTGCATCATGCCCTCTGGTGACCTCGGAGCCAGCAACCTATATTAGCTATCATTTTGCCATCTGCCAATCGTTTCGTCCATGCCAATGATCGATGTTTACGCACCAGCAGACCTCTTTCCAACAGGAACTGATGCTCAGCTTGGCCACGAGCTAACAATGGCCGTTCTCCGCGCCGAAGGCGTGAAAACCCCTGGTCCCTTCCACCTGAACAACACCGCCGCATACATCCACCGAATGGACCCGAAGACGGTTCACACCGCAGCCACCCCCTCCGCTCGCACCGTACGCGTCCAAGTCATCACTCCTCCAGCGGCGTTGGCACGGGAAGGTCAGAAGCAACTAGTCAAAGAGATCACCGAGATCGTCACCAAGATCTCGGGCGACCCAAGCCAAGCTAGTCGCACTTGGGTGCTACTCACTGAGGCCGCTGAAGGTGGTTGGGGGCTTTCGGGCACAGCCTTCGGCCGCGAAGAGTTCGCAGCTCTCGCCGCCAAAGCTGCCGCAGCACGCCTAAAGTGAGGACTGAGACGTACATGCCCAGCTAAGCGGGCTCTTTCGGAGAGGTCTCAGACCGCCCCAGATTGTCACTACTGGAAGGATGGACGCTCCCCACTGTTGTCGTGTGAGCATCCTCACCAGAAGAACCAGGAAAGCGAATACCGCGCAGACTGAACAAACGCAAGGCTATCACTATCATCCAGGCAAAAAGCAATCCGAAGAAGATTCTCTGAAGCAACCCTGTGTACGGCAACGAGGCGAGTATTGTGATTGCCAGGTAGGCACAGAGTAATGGTATCGACCCGATCGCTACGCGCAGCGACCATACCGAAGTCTTGGTCCAAGATGAAGCTGTCCTACTGGACCGCCAGAAGAGTAAAGGCGCAATGGCGAGTCCTATGAAGGAAATCAGTGCATCTAGACCATGTGCAACCTGCACGACCGAGCTGCCACGAAACGAGCAACCAGGATCACACGGAAGAAACGCCACTAGCAAGGTTCCGAGCCCATACATTCCGACGACGATGGCAGTTGACCTGAAGAGTCCATTGTGAATAGCCAGTCCAATGACGAAAATTATTGTGAGAATGCCAAGGATGGCGAAGTTCAGAGCTTGAATGCCCATGTACGGAGCATTTGTTGCTCCCAGCTCGCTGATCGTCTGGGTCAGAGGGTCATACCCCGTCCATAGATAGCCCAGAGCTATCACGATTATTGCGAAGAGGATCGGCCCGATAATCCCTGCTGCAGCGGACAAAGTAACAAAACGAGCTCGCAGTGCTGGCTTCACGATGCTTGCAATCGGAAAAATCGAGGTCCGCTTTAGAAAAAGCTTGACCGGCCCGAAATGGGGAATATTAGAGCATCAATCCAAGTTCTCTTCTGCTCAAGGGCACGAGGGCGTGCACTTTCTCGCGGAACCAACGAAGAGAGCTACATCGCCCGGAGACGGTTCTGTTAACCAATCATTGGATAGGTTAACTTGCTCTCATCGACTCTAGGGATTACCGTCGTCGTCGGGTTCCGTTTCATCGCTTCAACTGGGAGCCCTTCCGCCTCAAGCCCACTCAAGGGTCTATTTTGGCCTGGAACGGTCGAACCTCAACCGCCCCAGAACAGGCATTAGGCCTGTCATATATTGTAAGCCTATCTCACACCCGTAAGCCTTCTTCTAGGTCAATAGACCATCAGAGGCTTCTTGCACAGGCGCTCATACACGACGACGCACTATCATATTCCCTCTGGAATATAATAGTTTGAGGCCGATGAAAGTAGGATCCAACGAAGAATTAACAGAGCCCCGGAGACTAAGACTTAAAAGAACCACGACTTCGTTTCGCGAAATATTACCAGCAGGGTTACTTTGTGAGTGAGACCCAGAAACTTCTGATGTTGCCAGGTCCCACCAACGTCCCGCCTCGGGTGATGAGGGCAATGTTGAAGCCCCTTATCGGACACAGAGGCCCGGAATTCAAGGAACTATTCAGCAAGCTTCTCGGCAAGACCAAGAAAGTCTTCGAGACCAAAGGGGACATGTTCATTCTTACTTCCTCGGGTACTGGAGCGACAGAGGCCGCTCTTCAGAACATAACCGATGACGGGGACAAGATAATTGTCAACGTGAACGGGTTCTTCAGCGAACGGCTAGGCGAGGCCATCAAGGCATACGGGGGAAAGCCTATTGTTCTGGGTTCGGAGTGGGGCGCGGCTCCTCGAGTTGAGGATTTCAAGAAGATTCTGAAGGCCAACCCTGACGCCAAGGCTCTTGCAGTCGTCTACAATGAGACTTCTACTGGTGTGACCGTGAGGGCTCTTGAACAGCTTGGAGAGATGTGTGCTGATCAAGACATGCTCTTGATTGTGGACGCGATCTCGATTCTGGGGGGCGATAACTTGCCTGTCGACGATTGGAACGTCGATATTTGCGTGACCGCCAGCCAGAAATGCTTGATGACGCCTCCAGGATTGGCCTTCGTCTCTGTCAGCGACAAGGCCTGGACGAAAATAAAGTCGAAGAAGATCGATCGGTCTTACTACCTTGACCTTGTGATGTACAAGAAATACATTGAGGACGGCTACACCCCCTTCACTCCAGCTGTCAGTCTTCTTTACGCCTTGAACGAGGCTTGCGACATGATACTCGAAGAAGGACTTCCCGCTCGTTATGAACGGCACAGGATTTGTGCGGAGGCGGTCTACAACGGAATGGAAGCTATGGGACTCGGACTGTACGCAGAAAAGGAATCTCGATCTCACACGGTTGCTGCTGTGAACAGCCCTCTGGGAATGGATGAGGGAAAAGTGAGGGAACTCATAAGAACAAAGTATGGAATAGATTTCGGCGGAAGCCTCGGGAAAGCGAAAGGAAAAATGTTCAGAGTCGGAATAATGGGCAACGTCGGATCCTCCGACATCATGACCACTGTTGGTGCGATAGGGTCCGCGACATCGGAACTGGGTTTCAAGGCGAAGATTGACGAAGGATTGGAAGCAGCAAGGGAAACCCTATCAAGACTCCCCGGAATGGTGAACTGAGAGCAATGGCGGTCAAACCAGGAGACTTTCTCCTAGTCAACTATACACTGAAAGTAAAAGAGAGCGGAGAAACAGTCGACACCACGTTCGACTCTGTAGCGAAAGATGCGCATATTCACCGAGAAGATTCGACTTTTGCCCCGAAATTCATCATCCTAGGTGAGGGATGGCTGCCGAAGGGACTGGAAGAGTCTCTAGTCGGCCTAGACCCCGGGACAAGCAAGACAGTGGAGTTGACCCCCGAGAAGGGCTTTGGCACTCGCGACCCTCAGAAAATGCGACTTGTCCCGCTGAGACGATTCAAAGACAGAGAATATCCGATTCCTGGCAGGCAAGTTGAGTTCGAAGGACGACCTGCGGTGGTGCGCGCGGTCGGTGCTGGTCGAGTCCAGATGGACTTCAATCATCCACTTGCTGGAAGAACCCTAGTCTACGATGTGTCAATCGACAAGGTCCTGGAAAACGAGAACGAAAAGATACTCAACTTAATCGCCCTGAGAATCCCTGAAGTGCCCAAAGAAAAGTTCGCCTTGAAGAAACATCAAAGCGATCTCACAATAGAAGTGCCCGAGGAGGCCTTCTATCTCAGCGGACTGCAAGTGGCTAAGAAAGCTGTCACATCGGACCTGCAGAAATTCTTCCCGGACATAGATACTGTCGCCTTCCAAGAAGTCTTCAAGAGATCCGAACCAAAACCAGAATTGCCCGCCGCCACTGCGAAACCCGCGGAAGTTCCTCAAGAGAAAGAGGAGAAGGCGGAGTCAGAACCCGCGTCGGCCCCCAAGAAGCCGAAAGCTCCCGGAAAGAAAAAGGAAGCGTCAACAAGGAAACATTCCACAACTACTTCTCGTAAGCGGCCCAAGATGGGTTCTGAAAACCAAAGATAAAGCTCTGGAATCAAGCGAGACTGAGCAACTTAGCAGCCAAGAGGCCGTTTCGATGCGACAGCCGCTATGGCTAGCGCTCAGACCCATAAATGATCGCGTTCGATTTTGACCCCGTGATCTCTGACGATCTCATAGATCTCTTTGTACATCCTCTCAGAGGAAGCGACAACTCCCTCTCCCGTCGTTGGGACGAACCCGCACATCTTCTCGACAAGCTCCTTGAAGTCCTTCGGTTTCTTGTCTAGGTCGAAGGCGATCTTCCAGAACCAGCTGGTTGTAGTCACGTATCTTCGGTTCAAGAGAAGCAATATTCCCGCAGCCTGCTCCGCGAGCACGCGCCCGCTCATCAATACTCGGACCCTGTCTTTTGTCAGCATCGCGTTCCTCATGACAGCCATGGACTCGGTCATCATCATGAACGACTTTCGAATCGCTTCAACAGAATCCGCTTTGTCACTCTTCGCCACCGCGGCATCGAGCTTTCTGAACCATCCATCCCACTCGTAGAGAACAATTCTGTTTCTGTATTCGTCCGCTGCCCAATGCCAATTATCAGTGAACCGCTCTGCGTCATCGAGAATGCTTGAGGATTTGAGATATTGAATGTGTATGATGAGGCCTCGGTGGAGATAATATTTCATCGGGATCTCAGCAAGATCACGAACAACGGCGTTCAGCTCTAGGTCGGAGAAGGGACGGTCAAGTTTCTTCGAGGTTGAGCCACAGATATAGACCGCTAGAACATTGCTGCGATATTTTTTGACGATACGGTCTGAAATGAGATGTGCGATCCTCAACCTTTCTTCGTGAGTGGTCTTTCGAAGCTTTGGAAACAAGGCGGAGACACTCCTTACCTTTGAATGACCAGGAAAAATATGCCTTCTCGACTACACACTCACGGCTTCGCTTGGTTGAGAGGTTGGTAGACGAGTTTCACTGCTCCCGATTTGAACTGCTTAACTTCTATCAGGCTTAGCGAGTACCTTTGGTTCAGGTCCTTGAACTCGGGCCTCCCTTTCCCCAAGACGACCGGATAGACAACGAGCTGATACTCGTCTATGAGTCCTGCTTTCATCAACCCGGACACGAGTGTAGCGCTCCCGTAGACTACCATGTCCCTCCCCAGTTCCTGTTTCATCTTGCTAACCTCCACGGCTGCGCCCTCCTTCACCAGCCTCGCCGTTCCCCAGTCACCCCAGGCGACCTGTTTCAGAGACCGCGAGAACACGACCTTGGGCAGGTGGTTCATTCTTTCAGTGATGACCGGGTCGTCATTCTTGGCCGTGGGCCAGTAGCTGGAGAATTCTTCGTAGGTCAGACGCCCCAGCAGAATGCCGTCGACGCTACTTATGAGAGCGCGTGCGTATTCCCCGAATTCTGTTCCCTTAACGAACCCGGCGTACACGAACCAGTCCAGCTCTCCGTTCGGCCCGGACACGAAACCGTCGAGAGACATGACGTTGGAGACAATTACCCTTCGCATGGTGAGGTTGTCACATGCAGAACAAAATCAGCTTTTGGGCGAAATCTTGATAGGGATACTGCGCCTGCTCGCGCACGATGAAACCAGCAGGCCTAGATTGGCTCCTGGAGCGAGAAGATCCTCCCATTCGACTATTTGCTCTTACTGACATCCTCGGACGCTCTCCCAAAAGCAAGGAAGTGCTAGAAGCAAGAGATCAGATCAGAAAATATTCTCCTGTACGAAAGGTACTGGGGGCTCGGACGAGGGATGGATACTGGCCACCGAAGGAGACCTGCTACTCTCCCAAGTGGACATCCACGGTTTGGCCCTTAATGCTGCTAGGTGAAATGGGGTTCACCCCGGACGAAGACGTCAAGCGTGCCTGCGAGACATTTCTAGACCTCCACCAGCTGGACAACGGCGCCTTCACATGTCCCAGCCCTCTGGACGTGAAGCGCTGGGTTAGCCGCCACCCGGGGAAAAAGGGCAAACGCTGGGAGGAGCCTTGCCTCACTGGCAACATGATCCGGACCCTGCTCATTTTCGGGTACGGAGAAGACAGGAGGGTGAAGAAGGCGATCGATTGGATGCCCGAGCATCAGCTTGACGATGGAGGCTGGAACTGCAACTATCCAGAGAAGAAAGTGAAGCACAGCAGCTTCATGTCAACAATCGAACCACTCTGGGCCTACGCTGAGATTCCACGTACAAAGTGGACGCGTAAGATGAAACGGTCCGCCGAAAAGGGAGCGGAATTCTTGCTGATGCACCGCGTCTACAAGAGTGACCATCATCACTGGAAACACAGCCTACCATTCGCCACAACGTTCCACTTTCCAATGTACTACTATTACGATGCCCTGCACGGTCTGAGGGTCCTTGCAAAATTGGGATACGGAGACGATGAACGGGTTAGGGACGCGGTCCACCTGATCCTATCCAAGCGTTCTCCAGACGGGAAGTGGTTGTTGGAGGGAGACTGGTCTCGCGAGCCGGAGGCGCAAGAGAACAAGAGGAAGGCGCTGGTGGATGTTGAAGAGCTCTGGAAGCCAAGCAAATGGGTTACCCTGAACTGTTTCAGAGCCCTTACCGCAACTGGAGACCTGGTTATTTCGAGAAAGTAGTCAGCTGAACCGAACCGCTGAGCGGGATATTCTGCCAGACAGCATCGTTCCGCGACTGGATGTCACCGTACGCGAACACCGCGAGAAAACTCTGGGTTTCGTACAAGGAAGAATGGGCGGCTCTCGAGCGAGCACCCAAGCTTGTCGCGCCCCACGGCATGGCTTGAGCGCTCGCTCCCAAGCAATGTTGTCTCAGAAGAGATCCCTGAACGCGGCAGGGTTGTTTCAATAATAATCTAGCTTTTGTGAACGACCTCGATATCGTGGCCGTCAGGATCGAACACCCATGTCGCATAATAGCCAGGATAGTATTCGGGCCGAGCTTGGGGTGCTTTCTTGCTCTTGCCTCCGGCGTCCAAAGCAGCTTTGTAGAATGCATCTACCTCAGCATGGTTTTTCGCTACAAATCCAACATGCACGGCTTGGGGATCGGGCTTTCCTTCTTTGAGCCAGAAAAAAGCTCTTTTGCCGTCACCGAAACCCTTCAAATCGGGGTGTCCGTCTTGGCCGTCGTAATCTGTAAAGTTTGTGATCCCAAGTGGCTTCAGGGCCTTGGCGTAAAAGGCGACTGAACGCGCGAAATCACTGACTGTTAGAATAACGTGGTCTATCATATTTTGTCTTCTCTGTTTTCTCCGGATCGACTTGTAGCAAATATTTAGCCCCTTAAATCATCCGTAAGAGTCTTCTAATCTCTATTGAACCGCCATCCCCGAAGCCGCCGGGATGGCGCGCGATTCTGGCCGAACACTTCAAATCCCAAAATCAAGAATCACCATCCTAAAAGGCACACAAGGGAAGAAACCAGTTCGTCCAAGTAATTCTCGAGCGTACTTCAGGCTCGCCGTCGCATGGCTAGCTAATTTCTCACTTGCGCTGGTTTATTTCTGCCCTTTTAGGAAACTACATCCGTGGAGGGCTCGAGTCTACTTTTGGCCGGCAAAGAACTCGGCGTTGATTATGATCATCGTCTTCCAGCTCTCCCAGAGAGTAGAGTGCAGGGCCATGCACAGAAAACGATGGACAAACGGCCAGAACCAAAACTGCCAATCTTCTCAATCCTTGACTCGATAGACTTCTCGGAACATTTCGTAATCATCGGCGATGTTGGAACGGGGAAGAGCACCATAACCCCCATTCACGAATACGATCTTTCCAAGGGGAGCAGGCAAATCGTCATCCGCGAGCCCTCAAGGGCCGCCTGTAACGCTCTCTTCTATTCGCTCAACGCGCTTCATCCAGAACTGGGAGATTCACTGGCAGTAGTTACAAAGGACACTAAGATCAATGTCAGCGGCAAGATCAAGATAGTCACAGACGGGGTCTTGCTAAGAATGCTGGCTGAGAACTCGATTTATGATTCTTCAATCTACTTTGACGAAAGCCACCAGATGTCTTCCCAGCTGGAACTCTGCATGTCACTCGCAAAGAAGGAAGAAGCCAGCGCAAAGAACCTGTTCCGGGTCATGAGCGCCACAATCGACCCGAAGGAGTTCTTATCCTTCCTAGGCATCTCGAATCTTTACCGAATGAGCGGTCGCAGATATCCCGTCACGCTCGAGGTGGAGCTTGCAGACGACCTAAATGGAATGTTCAAGACTCTAGACTACTATCTATACTCGCAGCCCCGCGACGAATCCTGGCTAGTCTTTCTGCCCACGAGGCGGCTGGTCGAAAAGTATGCCAGCGGCTATCGGGGCGTCTATATTCACGGAGGCCTTGCAGGCTCGGAAGTAAATAGGATCCAGAAACGAGCCGAGCATGACAAGAATCTGAGAATCTTTGCTACAAACGTAATCGCATCCTCAGTGAACATCTACGTGGATAACGTGTTGATATTTGATGACGTGATTGATAGCAAGGACAAGCTAGGTCAAAAGACACTACATTACATGAGTGTCGACGACAACTCTCTATTACAGATGATGGGCAGAGTCGGCCGCTTCAAGCCCGGCCGCGCCGTCATCCTTACTGATACGCCCCTCCCAAAGAAGATCAATCCGATACCTGTGCGCAAGGCTCTCGAAACCGAGACCCCGTTTGACCTAGTGCTCCTCATGTCCAAGTACGGCCTCAAACTCTCAAAGCTCGAATTCATGTCAAAGGTAGACCACCGCGAGGTCGCCTTTGCAGAGAACTGGCTTATCGAAATTGGAGCAATCGACCGCCCCTCAGGCAGAGCCACCTGGAAGGGACTCTTGATGAGCGAAATCCCATACGAGCCTGACTTTGCACACATGATCTCCAGCGCTCTGATCTCGGGAGATTATGATATGGCAAGGTGGCTCCTTGCTAGCGGCTCGTTCGGCGACTCTCTCAACCATGCTTACAAATCAGATATGGAACGCGAGGCTCGCCGGTTCCTGTACAGCTTCGACAGAACAAATGAGCTCAACATCAAAGCGCACCTTCTCAAAGGATATGCGGAGGACAACGACGGGTCGTTCGTGTCAAAACTGGTCGCGAAAGGACTCTTCCCCGGATTCGTTGAGGAAGCATGGAAGAACCATGAAGCAGCCAGAGAAGCGCTGAATGACCTGCTCCACTCGTCAAAGAAGAGGCTCATACCCAAGGAGGTCATGGTAGACACTGACGTTGCCAAGCTCAGGCCATATCTCGAGAGCTGCTTGTCGTTCGAAAGATTCGGCCCACACGAAAGAAAAGGCCATGAATTCAAGGAAATGAGCATCGAAGGACCGTTCTTTGCAAGAGCTCTGACGATAAACTACAGACGCATATTGTTCGACATAGTTGCGGTGAATTTTCCGGGTAAGCGTCGTCATCAAACTGGGCGATGAGACCAAAATCAGGCTAACCGTCTATCAAGCCCACACCAGTTCGATAATGGAGATTGATTAATTCGCGTTAGTCACGGGTTTCTTTTACGGAAGATTGGAAATTACGACTGTCGAGGTTTTTCATCCAGCTCCTGCTGCTCAACAAACAATAAGAAGTCTCGACGCGAAGAGCTTCGCGGTTCTCTTACTATGAAGCATACGGGTCGGATGGTTGAGTTCAAGACTGAGCCAGGCAAGGCAGTCGGGTACCTGGCGTTGCCGGAGAAGCCTCGAGGCGGAGTGCTTGTATTGCACGCTTGGTGGGGACTGAACGACTTCTTCAAGAGCTTCTGCGACCGGCTCGCCTCCCACGGCTTTCTAGCCTTAGCACCGGATCTTTACGGAGGGCCTGTTGCAAAGACCGTTAGCAAAGCGAAAGAGTTAGCGTCGAGCTTTGATGAAAATTCGAAGGCGCCACCAGCTGCTTTGGGCGCCATAGATTATTTGCGGTCTCGGCCTTCGCAATCAGGGCACAAGATGGGTGTTGTTGGTTTCTCTATGGGTGCTGCCTGGGCGTTGTGGTTGAGCACAAAGAGGCCGGAAGATGTGGGGGCGGTAGTCGTATTCTATGGAACTTACCTACTGGACTTTTCCGAGGCAAGAGCATCGTTTCTGGGCAACTTCGCGTCTGAAGACGAGTGGGAACCTACAGCAACCGTGAAGGCTCTGGAGCAGAAGATTCGCGGGGCCGGGAGAGAGGCTACCTTTCATTTCTACCCTGGAACGAAACACTGGTTCTTCGAAGAGGACCGGACCGACGTTTATGACCGGGAAGCAGCAGGCCTGGCTTGGAATCGAACCCTAGAGTTTCTCAACAAACTACAGTAGCTAGCCAGGGAAGTCAATTCTTTCAGCAATTCTTAACTCGATCATGGACTATGGAGGAACATATCATGCAATCCGTGACCAGTAAGGTCGAGATTCGCGACATAACAACCGGGTTGTGGATCTGGCGTTCAGAACATCATCACTGGAAACCCGGCGACGACTGGCAACCGATTGTCACATCAACCTTTGTCGAATCGGGAGGCGAGAGGCTCGTGCTTGACCCACTGATCCCCAAAACTGGCGCAACAGAATTGTGGAACCGTCTAGACAACCGGCCGCCGACAGTGGCCGCCGTCGTTATCCCTGACCACGTGCGGGACATCGAAGACTTTGTCCGCCGTTACAAAGTCCGTCCATTCGGTCCGAGACTCTTCTGGCCCGACGACGTCCCCAAGACCGCGTTGGAGATAATCGAACCGGACCGGGTTCTTCCCGGAGGCCTTGTCGCGCTTTACGATGGAAGAGGACGCCTTGAGACGCCCCTCTGGTTGCCTGAGCAACGAGTGATAGTTTTTGGAGACGCACTGACGGAGCGTAGTGGCGAGCTCCGGGTCTGGGGTTCGCCGTGGCATGAGAAGCGAGCGTTGCCAGCGCTGCGAGAGTTGCTGAAGCTCCCGTTTGAGAAAGTCATCATTTCACACTGTGACCGTGAACCGGTGCATAACCGCGCGGCCTACGAGCATGCATTGGAACTCCCGCCTTGGGAGGGCTAGCGACCCCAAAATTCAGCCTTGAGACCAAATGTCCCTAGACTAGGAATTTACCGGCATTCTGCTTATTTTGGGTTGCCTGCTTTGAGCCAGTCGGCATAGTGTTGAACACCTGATCGAGTGTCGAATTTTGGCGTGAAGCCAGTGTCCTGTTGTAATCGCTTGGTTTCGATGTTAGGTAGTGGTGGAAATGGAAATTGTCCTGGTGCAAGGTCTACTTTGAAGTTCGGAAACACTCTCTTGACCGCTTCCACGAGTTCGCTATTCGGAGTGAGTTTGCCTGAAGCTATGTTGTAGACGTCGTACAGGAGCTTTTCAGCGGTTTGAAGCAGTGCGATGGCCCGGGCCATGTCCTTGATGTACAACATATCTCCCATATCGTCCGCGTTACCGAAAAACACGTTCTCGAGGTTCGCCGGTTTTCCTCTTACAGCCGCAAGTATCAATCGTGACGGGAGGCCGAGCTGATTGCCGTCAAAGGGGCCGTACATTCCCATTAACCGTGCGCAGATGGTGCTGATGCCGGTTTTCTTTGCGAACTGCTCGGCGGCCACCTCGACAATCTTCTGATACGCGAGAATAGGGAACATACTTTGAAGACCAATAGGGTGCTCTTCATCTGCTGTTCCCGAAATCCCGAGATACATTCCACCTGTGCTTGAGAATGTCACCCTCTTGACTTTCCATTCCTGTGCCACTTGGAAGGTGGCGTCGAGCATGTCGAAGTATCCCTGAAGGCCGCGCAGCGGGCCCTCCCCTGAGGAGAAACCTCCAGCGACATTGACGATGCCATCGATCTTGTGCTTCTCGCCGATCTTTCGTAAGTCCGTAATTGAGGTCGAGTCGGCAGGTTCGATGAACACGTGGCGATGATCAATATGCTTCTTTAGGAAACCGGGAATCTCAATGTTCTCGTGCCTGGTGACCACGCAGTCCTTACCCAGGTCCACCAGGGCTTCTGTCGTGTTCGAGCCTATGAACCCGTTCAGGCCGCCAACGACAAGAATCATCGCTATGCCATCCTCCTAGAGGATAGGTACGAGTCAGCCGAAGTCGGCTTCGAGTTAGTATGGCCCACGGTGATGACTATCTTTCCTCGCGTACGTCCCTCTTCAAAGTACCGGACCGCCTGAGCAGTCTCGCCTAACGAGAAGCGCCTATCGATAACAGGCACGATCTTTCCCGACTCCATGAGTTCCTTCAATGTAACCAAGTCTTCCTGGTTTCCCTTTGCCACGAAGAACAAGAATTTCTTGTCTCCCCTTGACAATCGTGCTCGGATAATGAAACTGAGCAGGCGCCTGATGATCTTGTCTCTCATACCAACGAGGACAAATGTCCCGTTCGGATTCAATATGCGCTTGTAGGCAGAGATTGAATGACTCGAGGCAGTGTCAACGATCAAGTCATACCTTTGCCCGTTCTTGGTGAAATCCTCCTTCGTATAGTCAATGACACGGTCTGCGCCGAGAGAGCGGACCAGATCCAGATTCCCCGTGTTGGTGACGGCGGTGACTTCAGCTCCGAAGGACTTGGCAATCTGCACCGCAAATGTTCCCACTCCACCACCGGCACCGTTAACGAGCACCTTCTGTCCGGGCTTGATGTGTCCGTGGTCTCGGAGAGCTTGCAGTGCGGTTAATCCTGCGATGGGGACGGCGGCAGTTTCTTCAAAAGAGCGATTTGTGGGTTTCAAGGCGATTCTGCTTTCTTTTGCAGTTGCATACTCTGCGTAAGCGCAATTGCATACGCCGTACACTTCATCTCCTGGCTTGAACTGAGTTACATTATTGCTGACTGCTTCCACCCTGCCGGCAATGTCGCTGCCTACTCCGTGTTCTTTCGGTCGACGCACGCCAGATCGGAAAAGGGCAAGTCGTAAGATGAAGGAGGGTGGTCCTCTTATCTCATACTTGTCTGCGGCATTTACGGAGGACGCGTAGATCTCTACCAATACTCCGCGAACATCGTCGGGAGCAGGTTTCTCTAACTCCTTCATCTCTAGAACGTCTGGCGATCCGTATCGTTCGCGGATAATCGCTTTCATTCGTCCACTCTCAATTTCTTTTGACTCGGCTATCATTGCAGGTTCCTCAATCATATTTCGCGAGAACCTCCTCTGTGGTGTTGAGCATCTCGCCAATGTCGATCGGGGATCCTTCCATCACATCTTTCACCTGTTTCTTCGCCGTCTCAGTAAGTAGAGAGCGTAGATCATTTGCCAGTACCTTTGATTCGGTTCTGCTGGTCTTGCTCTCAGTTCTCAGTACGACAGCGTCCCCTGAGACTTTCAACGTGAACTTTCGAACATCAAGTGTAATCTTGTCCTGCGTGACCCGGAGCGAGTGGAGAGGAGATGCCGTCTTCACCTCCGTGGGAGTGTAAGAGAAACTGTCGGAGCCAGCCGAGAGCTCCATCGATCCATCCCCGAACGAGAGGACGCTTCCGTTCCATTTCGCCGTAGCACGCTGACCGTTCGTAGTGACGTAGGCGGTCCCAACTCCCTTCGCCAACCATCTCTCTTTTGGATGGTGCTCGCCGTCCGCGTCCCAGTCGAATATGAGTGGACCAATCTTCCATCGGTCACCCATGCAGCCGTCGCGGAGCCTGATCCGACCAACATCCAAGTCGTCTGCCCGCGAACTTACATCTCCAGCAAGCTGACTTGGTGACTTCCCAGTCATCTTCACGACATCTTCGCTAGATATGGTTCTTCCTTGGAAAGGGACTCCCACTGTGGTAACTGGAGGCGGGAGAGATGCGCTCACCATCCCCATCGGGGTCTTGAATGAGCCTGAAACTTCACCCAATAGTACGCAACCGATCGTTCGTCTCTCGCGCCTGATTGGCATCCCCACTGTGTCTTGTTTCACGGTTAGTTTGGTTCCTTCCATCGTTGGCCCTTTACCTTCGAGAACGACGAAGGGGGTTGCTGTCCATCTGCGGGTCAGTCCGAGCCTTTGCACGGCGTACGCTCCAAGACCTGCCGTGATGGCTCCAACGGCAAGAATGGGGACCCGGCTTGAAATGACGGTCGGATAAACGTCGGATTGCAAAGATGCAACCCAGCCCAGGATCCAGATCGACAATATGATGCCGACGAATGCCGCGGTGAGGTTCCAGAGGAGGCTGGCGACTGCTCTTCCCGGTCCCGAGTTAGTCTCTGTGCGGAAGCCCCGGCCTAGGAAGAACAGCCCCATGCCGGCGAGGAGTATGGAAGCGGAGTATTGTTGTAGTCCGAGGGGTCCTCTGATCAGCCAGACCAAGGCGAGAATCGCTGATATCCCGCCCAAGGTGGTTGCGGTTCGCCGGGTCGCCAGCGCGATCCTAGAATCGCGTCCTATCTCAATCAATTTGTTCTCCCCCGAGCGCTTCGCTCATCAATGCTAAAGTCCTAGTGAGTATTCTCCCCCTCTTCGTGAGCTCGTAGCCTCCCTCGTCACTATGGGAGACGAGGCCCATGTTCAGCAGGCTCTTCAAGTGATTATTGACTGACGCAGCCTCAAGACCAGTGGCGGTCTTAAAGTCCGAGAAAGTCTTCTTGGTAGAATAGAGCATCTTGACCATCCTGAGTCTGTCAGTATTTGCCAGCGACTTCAGTAGGTCGGCTGCCGTTGTTTCTGGCATGCTGTCGACAAGTTCGTCTACGGCAATCTCTCCTCTTGTCGCTAGGCTTGACTTTACGTTCTCGCGGATCTGTCTAAAAGGATGGCTCGGATTGGGCCACATCGTCCTTGTTGAGGTCGACCCTGATCGAACCGGTTCCAGAGCTATTGAGTGCTTGGGATACCTGGTGGCGTATCTCGTCCTTGAGGGACCTTATTTCCTCCCGGAGTTCGTCACGTATCTCGTCCTTTTCGCTTGTCAAGTAAACATCTCTGTACTCCATCAAGCGTAGAAGTATATATAATTTTACTTGATAGGTAAATTAAGTAAAGATATCTTTCCTAAGTTTCTTGCGGCGGTCACCCTCACGCATTCAACCTCGACCCATGGCCAATCACCTTAGGTTTGGATGCTAGGGAAAGACAAGCGCATTATCAGCCCTGATCCCGAATCTGGGATGCGACCCCAAGATCACCGCTAGATTCGCTAGGCAATCACGTTTTTCGCCGAGCCCCTAAGCTCGGATTGCGCCTTGAATCGCCAGTCTGACCCCCTTATCTCCGCCAATCAGCAGGTGTTCTAGAAATAAGGGGGTCCTAGCGAGCGAATCTCGCGTCGCAGGAGCGGACTCGGTAGCCAACCAACGTGAGGCGATAGTTATCCGCCCGACCTCACTTCAGTGACTATCCCGCAAAATTACTGAAGAGACTTTGAGCTGTCCCACCCTGCCTAGCCAAGGAAGTAGTTGGTCAGCCCACCTCGAAGAACAGGTATCGAGCTAGGAAACTAGTTAATGGTCGATCTAGAAACTTGCGATGCTTTTGAACGAGGTCTCAGGGTTACCTCTGAATATCTCTCGGACGGTGACCGAATAGTAAGTGTGAGGAACCAGACCCCGCGTATTAGACACTAGCCGGATCAAAGCCACGCTTCCATCCTCGCCCACCGCGTAAGCAAAGCTGGTCCGAGGTATCCAGCTGACCCCGTAAAAGTGGCCGATATGATGTAAATCATCATCTTGACCTGTCATATTGATGTAGTCTCTCGTTCTCTGGAGACTACCATCCAAGTATAGGATCGTGAGGCCCTTATGGCCTACGATCAACGCGTATCCTGTTTGATTGTTGAAGGAGATATCGCTGATCCAGTGAGCGTCATGAGCGTTATACCCGAAGAGGAACAGGGTGAAGATAGAGAACACCCTGTCGTCCTGAAACCTGAGCAGGGTCGCCCAAGCTCCCCCTATGAGGGCGTAAGCCCCCGTTGGGTTCCAGTCCACGGTGAATAGGGTATTATTGGTAGGAGAAGGAATGATTTTCAAACCGGTTCCATTATAGTCTGCGACGAAGCCATCGTCACCCACTAATAGCGCCCTTTGCCCCGCCGGGTTCCACTCAGCGGCACGAATCGTGCCGTTGAAGGCTACTGGGACTCGGGTAAAATCGTGTCCATTGAATGAGAGAATGGTGCCGTTGGATCCAGAGATTAGAGCCTCGGAATCGTCAGGCTTCCAAGTAACACTGTAGAGCCAAACATTCGGGGGAAGACCTGTTTCCACTTCGGACAGGGAAGTTCCGTCGTATTTCAGAAGCACATTCTTGGTCATAGTGATCAGAGCATACGATCCATCATGCCTCCATCCAACGTGGGTTAGGTCAGCGCGGGTTGGAGTAGGAATCTGTGAGAGCGCCCTACCGCTGAAGAGGTACAATGAACCATTATCCCCCGCGACTAGGAAGCGTGACACTAGGATTTGCGGAGAATCCGAACTGGTCGCGTAGAAATATGCTCCGCCGAGCACGAGTAGGGAAATGCCTGCCCCGATTATGCCTATCCTGAGATTCGAGGCCCAAGACCACAACCGAATAACCGGATAGCCCTTTCCGGATCGATATACATTAACATTTATCCCGAATAGCGAACGACAAATTCCGCAAGGATGCTAAAACAACCCTTCTGCGACGCGCCAGGGGGTTGCCCAAACGTTTCCTGTGTTCGTCCCAACAGCTAACCGTTTAGCCGAGGAGTCTCGTTCTTCCTCAGCCTCTCCTTGGCATGCCTAAGCCTTGCCCGGGCCCTAGCGGTGACCAAGCCTAGTGAACCCAGCAACCCTACCGATCCGCCCAAAATTAACAGCCAGAAAGAGAATGAGAGTGGCGGAAGACCTAGGCAGAAGGAACAGGCCCCGTTCGACCCACCGGAACCATTGTTCGACCCTCCCGAGCCCCCGTTCGAACCTCCATTAGAGCCTCCCGTTGCAAGCTCCCAGGCCGTGAAGGGATGAATCTCCCACTGACCTTCAGGATCCCAGTAGACAAACCCCTGGATGTTAATGCGAACATTTGACGCGCAAGGAATAGGAATAGTGCACGGCATCGGAACCTGCGCAATAGTATTATTGTTACAATTGTTGCTGGCTGGCCCACAATATCCCTTGACCATCCAGTCCTGGTCAATCTCCACATGAATAAAACCGCTGGAAGATGCTGACTCGTAAACATCCCCCGTGCTGTCGCACATGGTCTCGCCAAACGGGCCGCCCCCATTGATCGGCCAGTAGTCGGCGGAACAATCCCGAGTTTCGTAGAAATAGTTCTGGAGAGTCAAGTTGTCGACTTCTACGAAGGTGGAAACAGTTTGGCCATTAACATTTGCAAGGCTGCAGGGAGGCGAGAGTGCCCTCTTGTAGGGAACCCCCCCAGCCGAACCGTTGATTTGGTACCGGCTACCTTGGAGGGACTGAGACGGATAAGCAGAACCGAGAACTGTAGAGATTGCAACAATGGTTGCAGAGCAAGATACGCTCTGGTTCCAAGAAGCAACCGAAGTCGGGCCAAGCCTGTTCTCCAAGACCCCGGAAGTCCTAGCTGGCCCCAGCCACCCCAGAAGCAATAGGAGGCACAGAGCGACCGCACCGACTCTAAGACGGCCAGCGAGTATTGGTTTCAGTTTCAACAGCCTCAGACATCCATGCGCCCAGGACGGATCACGCTGGAAGGATGTGTATTTCCTTGGTCGCCCGATGTAACTGGATCTATCTCTATACGAGGCTTAAGCTCTACTGTCTCCATAAGAAAACATGACTGGTTTCAACTCAGATCGCTTCATCGACAAATCCGCCGCCAGACTGTTATTTTCCTGGGCTTACTTGTGGGCAAAGAAGATAGTTAGCGGTTCTTCCTTCGAGTCGATTCTTCCAAAGCCAAATCTAACCATCTGAATGATACTCCCTACGTGTTCCCCAAGCAAGTTCGTCTCGCCAAACCCCCTGGTCCTTGTAGCATCTGGCATAACCACCTCACACGAGACATGTTGGTCGTCAGGAACCCACTGGATCAAAGGTGCTTTGAGCTCCCGAGCCTTCGCGTACTCCTGGCTGTGAAAAGTTGCCTTGACCAAATCTGGATTAGTTGAGTGAATCTCCACATTGAACAGCTCCATCAGCCGCACAACCTTCGACTTCTCGAACACCTGAAGATCGGTTCCAGACAGCCAGATGCGTGCCACACCGTCGTGGGGTACAACTTTCAATGTACGGTTTCCAAGCGATGGAAGTTCTGGATGAAGAGGCAGATACGCTTCGAAGGCTTGCGATACACTGTCCACATCCATAGGGACAGGATTAGGAATGAAATTGTACCTGTGAGCTAGCTTGTCAATTTCCTTGCGATTGGCAGCGTTGATATTGTCCCAACTCAACGTTGCGTCCACTGGGCGAGCGCCCATCTCATGAACGATCTTTCTCAGCGCCTCAGGCGAGTATCCCCTCCTCCTGAGAGATGCTACAGTTGGAATTCTCGGATCATCGAATCCATCGACCAGTCCATCGTCTAGGTCTTTCACCATCTCTGACTTGCTAAGTTTGAAGCCTATCATCTTCAAGCGTCCATACTCGATCGCTTCAGGATACGACCAACCCATGTGCTTGTAGAGGAACGTCTGTCGAACCGCATTGGTCAAATGCTCCTTACCCCGAATGATATGAGTAACCCCCATCAGATGATCGTCTACCGCAGCTGAGAAATTGTAAAGCGGCCAGACCCGATACTTCGACCCGACTCGAGGATGAGGATATTTCTCCGGATCTATGATTCGAAACGCTGGCCAATCTCGAACCGCCGGATTCGGGTGAGTTGTCTCCGTCTTGACACGAACCACCGCTTCTCCTTCCCTTAGCCCTCCACTCAGCATCTTGTGCCACTGGTCAAGATTCTCGGTTGGACTCTTCGATCTATGTGGACAGGCACGGCCTGACTCGATTATCGCCTTGAACTGGTCAGGCTCACAGGTACAGACAAACGCGAATCCTTGTCCGAGCGCCTTCTCTGCATACTCGTAGTAAATCGGGACCCTATCGCTCATGATGTATTCCTCGTCCCACTGGCAACCCAGCCACTTCACATCTTTCTCGATCTGTCCATAGTACTCGAGAACCGACCTCTTCAGTCTCGGATCCGTATCTTCGAAACGAAGTATGAATTTGCCTTTGTACATCCTCGCATAATCATGTGAGAGAAACACAGCGCGTAGAGACCCTATGTGGAGTACGAAGTCAGGATTCGGAGCAAACCGGGTTACGATCTTGGAATACTTGTCCGCGTTTGGGAGAGGAGCCAGAGTCTTGGCATCGGTCGATCCAACAGCGGGTCCTTTCTGCGATGACATCCGAGCTTCCTATTCTCACAACTCAAACGGATTGAGTGGTTAGAAAAGGTGCTTGTCGATGATCTCAGCGGATCCACCTGGCTCCGAGACGAAGATGTTATTTGTAATCTTACTGAGATTTCTTCGGACTGACTGGGTAGCATCTGGTGTAGTGTTTACGAACACCGATGGGCCAGTGTCTAGCGAGAACCAAACCGGGAACTCGTCTTCCTTTCGAAGTCTTCTCACCTCTCGGATGATTTCGATAGATAGTGGACTGAGCAGAATCAATCCGTCCTTACCTGTCATGGTAACTGCATGCAGGTTCAACGTGTCTTCTTCAGCTAGCTTTCCAATGGATTCCACGTCCTTGTGTGAAATCGCACGTTTCATCCGTGGAAGAATACTTCTAAGGTAAACTAGTCGTGGTTTGAAAAATGGGGACTTGACAGCGTCAGCGTGAGCTCTATCCGTTTTGATTTCTGACTCTATCGGAACAATTATCGTTCTTAGTTTGATTGAGCTAGCAGATGCAAGCTCTTCCGCATAGGAACGACCGTTTCTGTTCGCGTACCAAATGGAGAAGCCCCCCGCTAAACTGCGTGAAGCAGAACCAGCGCCCAATCTAACAACTTCAGAAAGCTCAGACGTCTTGATATCCAGCTCCAACGCTCTTGCCGTTGCGAGTCCCAACGCAGCGAATCCAGAGGCTGAGAATCCCAGTCCCTTGCCCTTGACGTCAGGGTTCCTGGATTCTACTCTTGCTTTCACGGACCCCAGAGGAGACGAGTGTCGGAGATGGTTAACGACCGCCAGCACTCTATCCTGTTCCTTCCGTGAAGGTGACTTGCCGTTTATCCTGATACGATCATCAACGAACTCTCGGCTGAACGCTACTGTCGTGATCGTGGGAAGCGCTTTCATGCATACAGATATGCTGTCGTGAAATGGCAGCCGCAGTCTCTCGTTCCGGAGACCATGGTATTTCACGAGCCCTTGAATCGCATAAGCGCGAGCGGAACTCTTCAATGCCCTACCCAATGACGCCTGTAGTCCGAGCGACCTTCTCCGCCGCAGCCTCAGCCACTCCCGTCTCACCAAGAATAGTATATCGTTCGGGACGCAGACTATGAGCCATCATCAGGGCCCTGACCAATTGTTCAGAGGAGACGTTAAGCTCCTTAGCAGTTGAAGGCGCTCCAATCTCCTTCAGAAATGCTCGAATTGCTTCCCAGTTAGACCCTTGGAGATAAGCGCACAAGATTGCGCCAACACCGGTTCTCTCCCCATGCAGACTCGTCTCACCGGCCACAATGTCAAGGGCATGACTGAACAAGTGTTCCGACCCACTGCAAGGTCTGGAGCTCCCCGCTATGCTCATTGCCACGCCGCAACTTATCAGCGCCTCTACAACTGTTCTGACGCCTTCGATGTTTCGCTTGAGGATCTCCTTAGCGTTCTTGGTAACAAGCTCAGCACTCATGAGTGCGAGTTCGGCTGCGTAGTCGCCGTAGTACTCGTTCTTCAGTTTGTGGGCGAGCTGCCAGTCCTTAACAGCTGTAAACTTGGCAACGATGTCCGCACAGCCTGCCGCCAGCAAGTTGTAGGGTGAATCGGCTATGACATCGATATCGGTGAGGATTGCGACCGGTGCTTGTGCCCTAATCGAGTAGGGCCTTGAGCCGCCCTTGATCGAAGCGTATGGACTTGCGATTCCGTCGTGGCTTCCTGCTGTGGGAATGCTAATGAAGGGAACAGAAGCTTTGGCTGACGCGAGTTTTGCCACGTCGATATCCTTGCCGCCACCAACACCCAGGACAATCGAAGCCTTTGTACGCTTAATCGATCCTATGACGTGAGTTACGACCACCTCAGTCGATTCTTTGGCGATAACATGGTCCACTTTCAAACCGGCCTTTACAACTGATTTCGCAACAGGCTCGCCGGCAAGCGGGTAGGTCACTGGACCAGACACCACGAGGGCCATACCAGTATAGCCAAGCCGTGCGCAAACCTCCCCGATCCGGCCTAGGACATTCTTGCCTACTATGACTTCTCGTGGAAGCTGCATGTAGTGTAGGGAATCGTCTGCTTCCATGGTCGTCACGGGAAGAACAGGATGACTAGTGTGACCGCGAGGGTTAGCACTTCAAGCATATAGAATTGGCGCGCAATACGTCTTGCAATGCGGCCCACGAAACCTGTAATAGTCTGAAAAGTTTCCGACCCGAGGACTCGCACTTCAATCGAGAATTTGGAGAAACCTGCGGTGGATTCTTCCATCGTCGCCATCGCGCGCTGAACCGTTTCTCTCACCTTCTGGGTCAACAGTCCGAGATCAGCATGAGCTCCGACTGGGTAGTATCCGAGATTTGACCTGACGAGCCCTGTCACCAGATGTGTGTCAGTCGTCATTATTTCGCCGTCGGAAATTCCTATCGTTTCGAGGTCTCGCAGAATGGTCTCTCTTACTCCTGTTTTCATATTGTTCCCGTCGATGGTCAGATAGGCAACAATCTGGTTTCCGTTCCGTACTACGAGCGAGGAAAGTCCGCCTGGACCGATCCCGTCTTCAAGGTGAAACTCTTCCAAAGGATCTGATGCTGACCCTGCTCTGAACGGCGATCTTCGGGCGAGAGTCAGCTGGTCCAGCACTTTGACTGACGCCTCAACGAGCTTTCGTGCCTGTTCGGGGGTTATTGAGGTTTGATTTGAAAGGCTGTTGTGGGCATCTGCGACGATAGCCGTCAGGCCCCGTGCTTGCGATTCCCGCTCGATTTCACGGGCAACCTCATCGGGCAAGTCTTCCATGTCTGTAGGTGAGAGAGTCAAGGTGAGAAATGCGACATTACCGAAAATCTGGCCAGATATTTTGGCCTCATCTACCGCGGACCTAATCATGGCGCTGGAGTCGTGAACTGGAGTTCCAACAGGATACTGTTCCACAACCTTCTCTATGACCCTCTGCACGTCCTTTTGCGAAACGATGTTCAACTGATGGTTTGAGATTCCATGTGGGACCTGGACAACTCCTCCTTTCGATCTCTCAAGGGACGCTTTCAGCCGGGAAGGGAGACCTGCACTGCCAAGGTCGCGATAAGGCCCTGGATGGAAGTTCGATACCACAACGGATCCAACAGCTCCTTTCGTGTCAGAGAAGCTGAGAATCGAGCCTTCAATCACTCCTTGGGTCCCCAGCGCACCGAGTCGGCTCTCCAGTGGCTCTGGGTCGGACCTTAGCCAGTGTTGAAGGAATACCCTGAAGAGCGTCAACGGAGAATCCCTAACTTCTGGAGTGCCTGATTTTTCTACGTCACGTATGATCCTCGACACGCCGGCTGCGGAGAGAACGATGCCTACCACCGATGCCGCTGTTCCACGCATGAAGAGAGCACTCGCAACGTCTGCAATACCGACCGTGGGACCGATGATCAGGAAGGAGACGATCGAAAGAATTGGTGGCAATGCTGACGCCGAGAGTTTCTTCCACGATGGCATTGATGAGATCGAGGCAACTGTGAGGAACCTGATTGGCAAAGAAAATACCAGTACCATGAAAAATCCATCCGCCCAAAACGTTGTGTTCGAAGCGATGGCCCCTGCGATCGCTCCGAGGGGCAGTGCCGCGACCAGCGGGAACCACGATAGGATCTCCAGTCCGATCAGCCGACGAAAGTTCAGAACCTTGTCCCCATGAAGAATCGTCGCTGAGTTCAGGGCTTCCCCGATAATGGTCGGAATCAAGACGACAGTCAAGGGGAAGAGCAGCGCCGCTTGAAGATCGACACCCGCCAGGGGAAGTGCAAGAATCGATGCAAGCACTGCGAGTGTTAGGAAGGCTGAGAGAACTTCAGGCGTCGATGGAAATCCTACTCGTCGGATGAAATTGAATGCGCCAACGGTGCCACCTACGCCCTCAGTAGCCTCTTGAGCCACGACGTATCCACTAGGCGCGTCTCATGGCTGATACGATATTCTTCACTGGACCGGGTCCTTGTTGTTCAAGAAGGGTCCCGGTCACAATAGCTGATGCTCCCGCCTTTGCCAACGCGCGCGCTTGCTCGGGTGTTCGAATACCTCCTCCTACGATTACCGGAATGTCCAAGTCGGAAGAGACCTGGTGAACCATGCTCGTTTCCACCGGGTGTTCGGCTCCACTCCCTGCTTCGAGGTAGACAAATCGCATCCCCAAGTATTGGGCGGCAAGGGCGTAGGCGGCTGCCAATTCAGACTTAGAATACGGAATTCTGTTCGCTCTTCCCACAGAGCTCACAGCAGTGTTCGAGTCTCCGACTACCAGGTATCCCAAGGGAATTGGTTCGAGCTTGAATCGCTTCACTGATGGAGCACCTTTCGCTTGGGCACGGATCAGAAATCGAGGAGTGGATGAGTTGAGAAGGGACATGAAGAATATTGCATCCGCGAAACGACTCACGCCGCTGGGACCGTTTGGAAAGAGGATGACTGGGAGGTTGGTTAGCTCCTTGATTTTCTTCACTGTTCCGTTGAGCTGATCTACTGAGCTGACGGTAGAGCCGCCCACCATTATGGCCGCTGTCCCCCAACTCTGGAGGTCTTCTAGCGATTTTGACAGACGTCCTGTGAACTTCTCAGGGTCAATGAGCGACAAGTGAATGCAACCTTGTTCCTTGATCGCGGAACGCAAGGAAGACTCTACAGGTCCCATTTGCCTTTCCTTCTATCCTGTCAATAGTTGGTAGGCGACCTTCATCGCTAGGAGAGGGTGTCGTGCAAGTAGTCCAACCGCTCGAGTGGGGCTGAAGCCGTTTGCCATCTCAACCAGATCTTGCCCCTCCAATAGGCCCGTTATGATGTTGAGCTCTGGATCCGAGAATCTTTCGAAGGAGTCAAGTGCTCTCAGACTGTTGGATATACGCTGTCCCCACAGCTTGTCGAATCTATCTCGGTAGTGGTTCAGATTCTCTGCCGACGTGTTCCCGCTTAGGGCACAGATGGCTGCTTCTTCGCCAGCAATCCTTCCAGCCACCAGCCCAGTGTGAATTCCCGCTCCAGTCAGCGGTATAACTTGTCCTGCCGCGTCACCGCAAAGCATCATGTTGTCAGCAACATAACTCTCGACCTCCCCTCCGACGGGAACGGGCGCGGCAAGGGTCCGTTCTACCTGAGCAGAGCCGAACGCCTTGGGGTGTTTGTCGATGAACTTGTCGAGAAGCATCTTCGCCCCAGCTCCCTTCACGCCGATGCCCACGTTCGCATCGCCTTTTCCCTTAGGAAACACCCAGATGTAACCAGCGGGTGCTTTTTCGTGTCCGACGTAGATCTCCAGTTTTGACTCGTCCTCGACCTCGCAATTGGTCATCGAGTATTGCAAAGCTGTAATCGCTTGGTAGTTCTTTCGCGGAAAGAACCGCCTAGCCAGTATAGACCCCGTTCCATCGCATCCTATGACAACTCTCGCTTTTGCCGAGCTGGGCTCTCCATCCGTCTTGCTCCGGATCTCAATCAATCCATCTTGTCGCTCGATATCCTCTACAGAGGTTGAGTATCTTGCTACTGCGCCAGCCTTTTCGGCCCGGTCGGCAAGGACTCTGAGAAATGCTGGCTTGTCAAGAATGTAGCCTTCGCCGCCAACATTCACTCTCTTCGCTTCATCTGGAGCGTAGAGGAACGCCCCGGAAATTTCGTTGGCTACAAACTTAGGTAACGGCTTAACCTCCGCGTCAGTAAGAGCGTCTGCCAATACTCCCTCAGCACAAACTTTCTTTCCGGGAGAACCTTCTCGTTCTATCAACAAGGTTCTCGCGTGTGATTCGGCTGATTTCCACGCGGCCATCACTCCTGCGGGACCAGCTCCGATTACGGCTACATCATAGGTTTCCAAAGATCTGTTTTCCTGGGATATTGATTCAGGTTTGGTCTACAGTTGGATCTATCGGTTTCTGGGCAGCGAGGCCGGCTTCGATTTCTATACGTTTCCTTGATGGGCTGGGCAAAGGGGCCTTCACATCCCCAGGGAGAGTCGCTGTCGTCTGATTTCGCCTTTCCGTCTCCACGTCCACGCGGTGAAGGAACCATAGCGAGTACATAGACAAACCGAAAGCTGTGGTCACGATCTTTGTTGCGAAAACTAGGTTGAGTGGGCTTCGGAGATCGAAAATACTTGCCACCTGGTCTGGGTTGCAGGGGAAGGGTTTGCAATTCGTCGTTAGAACTTCCAGAGCTAACCAGACCATGAAGTTATAGAAAATCTCGTAGAATGAGGCGAAAGCGACGAGGGCTGTGGCGAGGAAGAGGATGTTTCGAGCTCTCGGGGAAAGTTTGAGCAAATGATCTTTGTTTGATTCGAGGCCCGCGGCCCAGTATACGAAGCTGAAGTAAGCGAACCAGGTTATCGGTTTTGCGTAGAAATAGGGAAAGATCGACGGATCAGGCCACTCCGACTGGACGAATTGTATCCCTACTTGCGGGTTCGTCGTGGCTTGCAGCCCGTAGAACACGATGAAAGCCAATGCGGATAGGCCGGCTGACCATGATAAGACGGACCAGGGTCGTCTTTCGATGAAGACTCGGATTTCAGTCCAGCCCAGGCGACCCGGCTTCCCCTCGGTCATAGGAAACTAGTTCCCTTGACAGTCTATGCAGCCTTTAGGCTTTCGTAGAAATAAGAAATGGGGGATTTGGGAGAAATCGTGTCTCTCCCTAATTCCAGGGCGTCCTACTGGACGACTTCGCCTGAGGCGAAGCGGTTCGAGACCCGTGTGATCTTTATCTTGATGTGATCTCCGGGTTTCGTGTTTGGTACGAAGACAACAAGTCCTTCAACGCGCGCGATTCCTTCACCGCGGCGACTGATCTCCTTGATGTCGACATCGTATTCTTTGCCTTCCTCAACCGGTTTCGGTCCGAATCTGTTCGCACCGCCACCACCGCCATAGCCTCTCCTTTCATAACCCATAGCATTTTCCACCTCCGTTCTTCGTTTCTTCCGTTCGGTTGCTACGGGAGAAATCAGCAGTCGTCGTTTCGTAACGGCTACCGGGCGTTCTCCGGCCAGTCAACCTGACAACAGAAAAGTGGACACTTCAGAATATAAACGTGCTTTCGCTGTCTAGGGGGAAGAAACGTAATTCTCTCCTAAACTTAGTTTGTATACCCATGCAGCAGTCCAGCTCCTCATGCATGGCGCGGTGCAGATACTTCCCCTAAGTGGGCTTCCACTAATCAAGCCAGGAGACGACTTGCCCCGGTTGATAGTTGAAACCGCAGGCAAAGCTGGATGGGGAATCCAAGAGAAAGACGTCATAGTTGTGGGACAGAAGGCCGTTTCCAAGGCCGAAGGCAGACTCGTCAACCTTGGCTCTGTTCGCCCGTCGAAGAGGGCGTTGGGCATTGCACGGAAGACCGGTCGAAAACCCGAATTCGTTCAGATAGTCCTCAACGACTCAAAGAAAGTTGTTAGAGCGGACAAAATGGCCTTGATAGTCACAACAAAACACGGGTGGACCTGTCTCAACGCTGGCGTTGATAAGTCAAATGTAAAAGGGGACCAGAACTATGCGCTACTTCCCACAAACCCAGATGCTTCCGCGAGAAAGATCAGAAACAGAATAAGACGTCTCACGGGCAAAGAAATTGGCGTCATTGTAACAGATACTCACAGTCGGCCGTTCAGACTGGGGCAGGTCGAGGAGACGATTGGAATCGCGGGGCTCAAGCCTCATGTTGACTATAGAGGCCAAAGAGATCTGTTTGGGTATCAATTGCGTTTCAAGAACGTGGCATTGGCAGACGAAGTAGCTGGCGCAGCTGAGCTCGTTATGGGTCAAGGCAGAGAGGCTATTCCAGCAGCCATTGTGAGAGGATTGAAGAGAGTTCGATTCCACGACAAAGCGAGAAGTTCTGACTTAACAGGACCCGCCCGAGACGACCTGTTCAAGGGGACATTGTGAAAAGACGCGGCTCGGGTTCAAAGCCGAGCAGAACCTCTGACGGGGTCCAAGTCACCTATCCCGTGTCCCACTGGGCAAAACTGGAGTCGCTGAGGGATAGAGCCGTCCGCGTCATCAACGCCTTGGCCGCGTGGAGCCAAATCGCTCTGACCCATGGCAGCGTCGCCAGAGGGGACGTCGATGACAAGAGCGATGTTGACGTTTTGATTCCATCCAATGTAAACACGCAACTGGTAGAGGCGGCCCTAGAAGGCGGTGGCTTCACCATCTTCTCAAAAGAAATCGCCCAAGCAACACCATCTCATTCCCCCAAAGCACATCTCCAATTAGACGCCGAACAGACCACTTCAGTTACTGTTCCACTAACACCCTTCCGCTCACTAGAACTGGAATTCTACGCATTCGGGGGAAAGATCACACTTCCCGAATTGAAAAGCAGCATTCGAACTCCGGGCTGTACTAAGAAGCTGATTCTGATCGAACCCACCGCAGAGGGGCACTTCGAGTCTCCCGTCGTTGGCAGAGAAAATGAAGTTGCGAGACTACTCGGGGTCAGTGTTGCCATTGTCACAGAACGGGTAAGAGTCCTGACTCGAAGGGACACTATTGGGAGAACGGGAATGTATCTCAGGATCCCAGTCCGAGATGGACAATCCTTCGAAGAGGTACTTCAGGCGCGTGTGGACTCCGACCCAGCCCTCAGAAGAACACTTAGAGGAAGAAGCTGAAAAAGGTAATATGAAACCCGCTTGAGCCGAGCCTAATTCCCCGATACTAAGAGAAGAGCTTCTTGAGTCTACTCGACCCCTACATTCCTTTACTCTTCTACCTCGCCGTTTGGGTTGTCATCTACGCTCTTGCCGTACTGTTGAAGGCTGACAAGCACGGCATCATAGCTAGGCCGTACTATCTCATGCTGAAAACAGTAGTTTTCAACAGCTGGATAGAGAGGATAGGGGGCCGATTTCGGAGAGGTTGGCTTGCCTTCTTCGACATTGGCGCAGCCATGGGAATTGGGCTTCTAATATTCGTCATCTATAGCTTCATCAATAATGCCGTAGGATTGTTCAGACATAGCTCAAGCGCGGGACCGACCCTTCTGATTATTCCACTCCCTGGTTTGACCATCGGATGGGACATCTTCCCATACATCTTGCTAGCGATAGCCGTTCTCCTGATTCCTCACGAAGTAGCGCACGGAATAGCCAGTGTACTTGACAAAGTTCCTCTGAAGTCCTCAGGAGTGTTCATGGCGGTTTTCCTGCCGGGCGGGTTCGTTGAAATCGATGAAGAGAATCTAGCGAAACGTAAAGCGAGGACAAAGTTGAGGGTTTTCGCCGCAGGATCATTCACCAACGTAGCCACCTGGGCGCTCGTCCTAGTTCTTCTAGTCGCCCTCTATCAGCCTGCACCCACCGGGGTCCTTGTGACCGGATTCACAAATGGAAGCCCAGCACAGACCGCGGGCCTCCCCCAGTGGTCCATCATCACTCAAGTCAACAACAATGCGACACCCGATGTCCAGCACCTTGGATCTTACTTGGGCAGTCTCAGCCCTGGCACGAACGTTACAGTTCACTTCAGTAATCCATCACAGACTCTGAAGGTGACTACAGGGAAGTCTGATACCAACTCCAGCAGGGCAATACTTGGGGTACAAACGGCGAACTACGTTCCTCTTAGATACCAATTTCTCCCAGTTGTTTCATCATATCAACTTCTCACTGCATTCGGCTGGATGCAGTTGATTCTCCTCGGAGTCGCCTTGGTCAACATGCTGCCTCTCTTCCCATTCGACGGGGATCGCTACCTAGACACCCTCTTGGGCGTTCTGGGACTCAAGAATACCAAGAACATACGGACAGTGGCCAGTGTCATTTCTCTCGGTCTGTTGGGCTCAAACATTATTCTGTCCTACATCCTGTTCGGAACGATATTTCCGAGATAGTCCGATGGATCCTAGTTTTTGCACAGTGTGTAAGCGCAATCCCGGTTATTTCCGAAGAGAGTATGAGGGGTCTGTTCTTTGCAAGAGCTGCTTTAGAGATTCGTTGGAACGCAAGGTTCGTCGGACCATTAGTCACTGGGACATGTTCAGCCCTGAAGACCATGTCGCGGTGGCAGTGTCGGGAGGGAAGGATAGCTTGACCCTGCTCATGATCCTCCACAAGCTCGCAAGGCGCTTTCCCCGCACCCGAATCACCGCTGTCACCGTGGACGAAGGTATTGCCGGCTACCGGGAGGAGGCCATTGACTTAGCGACAAAGTATTGTAGAGATCTCGGGATCGAGCATGAGGTTCTTTCGTTCGAGGATCTTTTTGGGTCCGGTCTAGACGATTTTTTGAAGAACAAGCAGAAGCGGATGACCGCTTGTTCCTACTGCGGGGTTTTTCGCAGAAAGGCAATCAACCTAGCCGCAAAGAAGATTGGAGCCACCAAGATAGCAACAGGCCACAATCTCGATGATATTGTGCAGACTTACATGTTGAACTTGTTCCAGGGCGATGCCGAGCGGTTCATCAGATTCAGCCCGGTTCTCAAAGATCCCCGCGGACTCTTCCTAACCCGGGTAAAGCCGTTGTGCGAGATTCCTGAGAGAGAGATTGTCATGTATGGATACGCTGAAGACTTGCAGTTCCAAACCGCTTCATGCCCCTATATGACAGAGGCCTTGAGGAATGAGCTTCGAAGTGTTCTGAACAAGCTGGAACTGGCTCATCCGGGCGTGACCTTCTCTGCCTATCGAGCAATGCTCCGACTTCGAACACTCGCCGAACCAAGTCTCGCACCGTCTCATCTGCAACCTTGCAAGTCTTGCGGAGAACCAACGCCA
The DNA here is from genome assembly GCA_005888755.1 of Candidatus Bathyarchaeota archaeon. GTDB lineage: Archaea > Thermoproteota > Bathyarchaeia > 40CM-2-53-6 > 40CM-2-53-6 > 40CM-2-53-6. Next base: position 4,176 of record VBBQ01000012.1, on the reverse strand, counting down.
TTCGAGATATGTGAGGCGTGCAAGATGCAGGGCATTGACTCGGTTATCCCCGAAATTCCGGCCTAGAGCGAGATTTCTAGAATCGGAAGCAGCTCGGTCAAGACACGATAAGTGAAGCCCCAAACGATCTTTCCTTCGACAACAAACGATTCCACGCGCCATAGTTCGCTTCTGATCGTAATTTCGCTCATTTTCTTCTTGGAGGGCAGCTCGGCTAGGTTCACCCAGAAGGAGTCTGCGATTTCTGTAGGTCCAATATTCACCGCGGGTTTGATTCTCAAACCATAGACCCAGGGCTGAACTCTCATTCCCGTCCTTCGCATTGGATGGCCAACGGCGAGTTTCCCAAGTTCTATGCCGACCTCTTCGAGCTTGATTCCAACTTCTTCCTCGACTTCCCGATGAAGCGCGGCTCGAGGCGTTTCGTCGCCTTGTTTGACTTGACCACCGGGAAGTCCAATCTGTCCCGACCAAGGGTCGCCTTCCCGTTCCGCTCTCTGTACCAAAAGAGTCTGCAGCCCTCTTCCAGGCTCGTCCCAGAGAAGAATCGCCACTACTGCCTCAACTTGGTCACCGTCGTTTGACGGATTAATTGCGGCGAATTTGTCTCCGAGGTGGAGAAGGTTTGAACTCAGGGTTGGATTGGGCATAGGCTTAGCACCCAGTGGATGCTGCTTCGTTCATTGACGGTGAAGAGAGTTCGGCATGGGCTTGGGTCCCTGGAAGATCTAGAAGGCGATCGGTCGTTCCTCTCGCAGTTTGCCACCGGCCTCTTCACCAACAATCTGGTATTTTGCCTTGACGAGCTCCATGAAGGGCCCGAGATCCTTTGAGGACTGGAAGGCAAACCCGGCCCAAGTCCGCTTTCTGATCTCATCTCGGAGGCGCCAGTCGATAGACTGGTTTTCAGTGAGACGGACCCTAGACTTGAAGTCCGTGTGAAATGTTGCGCTCATCTCCCCTCCTCGCAGATGAAGATGGAAGAGTTGGCGGCCCTCATAGAAGAAGGCGGGAAGAGATTCACTGCTGTGTTTCTCGTATAGCACTTTCATAGAGACGCCTTTCAGCTGGCGCATACGGGTTCTAAGTGCCTGGAATAGAGACCAGATCTGAGGCGTGACGCGGTCTGCTATCATGGAAAGATCGAGGGTTTCTTTCCGCGGCAAGCTTGGAAAGGTTGCTATCGGTATTCTACTAAAAAAGGTTAGACACTGGTTTCTTCCAGGAGGCTTTCTACCTGTTTCATGCCTTTGAAGTCTTAAGATCTCGCTTTTGGTTGTCTAGATCGAAAGTGGCCGTTCTGATCTCTCCGTCGCGCCTGTAGTTGGCTGTGATAACGCTTGTGGTGGAGGTCTTGGTTTCAAGGAGCTTGAACGAGGCGGGTATGGTGTCGTTGCCGAAGAGTCGCTTGCCGTGTCCAATGGTAACGGGGAATATTTTCAACCAGAACTCGTCGATGAGATCGTGTTTTAGAAGAGTCTGGATAAGATTGGAACTGCCGTGAACCTGTAATTCAGGCCCATCCTGTCTCTTGAGTTTCCTGATCTCTTCTGGGATGTCTCCTTTCACGAGTGTGGAGTTGTTCCAGTCGAGCCGTCTGAGCGTTGTGGAGGCGACATATTTCCGTGCTTTGTTTAGCATGTCTGCGAACGGGTCCTCTTTTGCTTTCGGCCAGTAGGCGGCGAATATTTCATAGGTTTTCCGGCCAAGCAGGAGATCGAGTGAGCCACGCGTTTGGTCACCCATCACCTTCTCCATAACTCCGTCCCAATAGCCGGCAACCCATCCCCCATGCTTGAAATTGCCACTCGTGTCCTCCTCAGGCCCACCCGGGGCCTGCATTACCCCATCAAGCGATACAAACGACAACACGACAATTTTTCTGATATCTTATTCCCCCATCCTGTCTCACCGCAAATTTTTCTACAGTCCATAAATGGCTTTCCGTCAGTCTCCCTTTCCATGACTATTTTTCCTGTTAGCTAAATCATGACCCTCCAGGGCCCCTGTTTTTCCCGTGCCCCGCCCTTCGTGAAACCCAAGGAATTCCACGTTCGGCCCCTGATAGCGCAATCCCTCTTCCTTCGTGGCCTAAAATCCCAGCAAAATCGCCCATTATCAGCCCTGATCGCGAATCCAAGTCTTTGATTTCTAGAACCCCGGTTTTCCACGTTGATCCCAAGGGGAATCCACGGGGATCGAAAAAGCCCAGACAAGCCGATAACACTCCAACTGCAGCGAAACAAGCCCATAATCAGGCTCAGACAGAAAGCGGGTCCAAGAAACAATGACCAGGAGAACGGTTTCGGTCCCGCGACGCAGACCAGTCCGGATCGGAAGAGACACCAAAACTAAAGCAATTCATGAAGGCGCATTCAGCCTTTCTCCCGTATCCTCTTCCTCCACAACAAAGTCTTCTTCCCGTCTAGCACATACAGGACCCTGTGAAAGGGAATCTGAGTCTCACCGTCCCGCAAGAGGAACGACCCCTTTCCCAGCCTAATTATGTCTGAGACTTTGATGATCATTTGATCGTCCGCTGCGCCCCGATGAACGTAGGCCAGCTCGAACTCTGAAGGATCACCTCCACCGCGCATAATCCTCGAAAGGATTGCCTTCAGAGGATGCTCCCGCATGGAAGAACAATTGAATGGTTAGAAGATGGGTTTTTCCATTGTCCGAGCAGGCTCTTCTAACTCTTCGTCGGATTGAACTGTTGCTAACTCTTCATAGATTACGATTAGCTATGGTGTTGGTTATGTTCGCGGTCCTCTTTGCAATATTTGGCTAGAAAACGCGTTCACTAGTCTGGGTTGTGTCCAGGGTGCGGGTGGTGAAGTCGGTCAGACAGAAACATGAGGCCTCAGCCGATCTACTACAGCTCCTGAACGAGTTCAGACGTATGATGAACGTCTGCATCGCTGTTGGAATAGAAGAGAACGTTTCCAGTCTCAAGACTCTCTCGTTGAAATCGTACCATCGTCTAAGCTGTGGCATCCTCGGCTACTACCGGCTCTGCGCGATCAGCACAGCTACCGGAATACTTCGCAACTATCGAAAGACCAAGAAGAAGAATCCTCGGACAAGGTTTCCGTATGCTAGGAAGCTGATGCTGACCACCTGTTACGGGTTCAAAATCCAGAATGGTCTCCTCAGACTGCCGGTCAGACCGCGACAGTATAGCTATGTCAGGCTGAACAATCACACGCTCCAAGTCGTCTCAGGGCTCAGCGTCCACTCCGTCACGCTGACCCCAGACTCGCTAACCATGAGCTACTCCAAAGAGACGGTCGAGATCGAGCCGGAAGGATACGTGGGGATAGACCGTAACCTAGACAACATCACAATTGCATCAACAGACGGGACGGTCAAAACATTCGACATGTCAAAAGCGACCGTGATCAACGCTGATTATCGATATGTCAAGAGCAGATTCAAGAGAAACGACTCCCGAACAAGAACGCAAATCTTCTCCAAGTATGGAGAGAAGCAGCAGAACCGTGTACAACCACTACTTTACGGCGTGTCCAAGAGAATAGTTGAAGAGGCCAAGACCGGACGATGTGGAATAATCATGGAAAACCTGACTGGGATGAGACGACTCTATCGCAAAGGCAATTCCCAAAGCAGAAACTATCGGGCGAGGATGAACAGTTGGAGCTATGGAGAGCTACAGCGACAGATAGAGTACAAGGCTGGATGGGAAGGCGTCCGAGTAATCTACGTTAGTGCTAGGAACACGTCCAAACGGTGCTCAATTTGCGGGTACAAGACCCTAGAGAGCACCCAACGAAGACTATGGTGTCCACAATGTGGAACCATAGTAGACAGGGACGAGAACGCGGCCAGGAACCTGGCTGCGGGAGGGCTGAGGTTCAGCCCCAGCGGGCCTCCAGGTGAAGCAATGGTAGAGGAACGGGAACCGGAGAACGCGACCCTAATCCTCAAAGTTGATGGAGGCAAGTTAGGTCCAACCGATCCGACGAAGACTTAACAGAACCTCCGAGCACAAGGCTAAATCGTTCCAGTAGCCCTGCAACTCCTACGTTCCAGACAAGAATGGTGAGTCCCCCTTGGATTCAAAGATACTTCGAAAAGAGGCCATAACATCAGCCCTGATCGCGGATGTCTGGACAGTCTGGACGACCAACGAGGGAATAATCAGTTTTCTGGCCC
>VBBQ01000025.1:90295-91624 GCA_005888755.1 Candidatus Bathyarchaeota archaeon | reverse complement strand
GCACCTGTCAGATTACGATGTTATTACAAGAGTGGATAGAGGGGTGTACAGGCTAGTGGACAATGTGATTTCTCAGTGTATTGCAAAGAACTCACTCTAGGAAGGAGCCCAACTAATTCATATGATTTATAAATCAACTGATTTAGTTTAGCACGCCCAAGGGTCGCATAGGAACACCAGTTGGCAGATTGGTTTAGTCGGGCCATTCCAGAAGCTCAAAGATGGGGCGAAAATAATCGGTTGGGTCTGGGACCGCGAGGTTTGCTTCCTTTTTTGCTCACATTGACTAATCACTCGACATTTCTCGCAAATATGATAGTGATCAGGATTTTTTCATTTGGAGACCTGAGTTCTTCCTCGACCTTATTATTCTAACCGACTTCAATTCTAAACGATTTCGTAGGAGACGAAGAGAAGACGTGTTGAAGGGATGTCCCACATGCGACGAGGCAGTGGACTGGGATAGAGCGTGGAGAATGATGAGAAAGTACAAGTGCAATAATTGTGGATGGAAGGAAGATGGATGACGAGTGCTTATGTGCTACATCCAACTGTAATCTGCAAGGATTGTGGAGCAGTCAGTCGGACAAATAGACACTCGTGTGGATTGAAAAGCTGTGGTGCCGAGGGCAGGATTTGAACCTGCGACTGGGCCGGTTCCGTTAAGGGACCGTCAGCCCGGTATCAGATGTTACCATCTTCAGCCGGGTGCTCTCCCTCGCCTCCCCGTTTCTCAGGGATCAGGCTGAGCTTTCGAGGGTCTCGTTCAGATTGGCCAACCTCGGCGATTCCTCGGCATTTATCCGTGGGACCGAAAGGCACTGATAAGACTTTAGTGGAAAAATTCTAGGGTTCTCATGTCTTATCATTTTCCAGGCTTCCTCAAACCGTTCAATGAGTTCAGAGCCGTTTGAGCTAAGCGCATAGGAGGTTTGTTGGTCAGACTGTGAGTTTCTTAGAAGCCCTTTGCTTTTTAGCCTCCTAATAGATTCTCGAGTCGCCTCTTTCGATCGGGCGACGGATTTCATTGCTAAATCATCCATCGTTAGGGAATGATTATGCAGTATGAACAGGGTAAGAAGATCGACCCTTTCGAGAAAGCGCGTTTGGTAATCGTTGGACGATCGGTCTTTCGAGAGGGCCCCAGGAGAAGTATCTCCCAGCAACAGGCCGACGCACTGACGCAGGAAGAGTCTTGATGGGCATTCTGAGAATCGGCTCCAAACCAAGAATTTCGAAATCTGGACTGGGTTTAGCAACGGAACATGATGCAACCCATCGACGAATATCTCCTTCTCCACTGATGCGGAGGCTAAAGCCCGTTGTTGG
>VBBQ01000025.1:0-90255 GCA_005888755.1 Candidatus Bathyarchaeota archaeon | reverse complement strand
CTGTCTTGTAGACTATATGTGTTCCATCGCCAACATCTATACCTGTCTCCAAACAAACATCGTCGCTGGTAATAGACGGGAAATGAGTCCCTCGATGCTTGTCCGAGTTGCTAAGAAAAGTGTCAGGGTGAAGAGGGGTGGTTTCTACCATATGAACGGGATCTCTAAGGGGCTCACTATAGTTGAGTAGACCCAACAGAAACTAATGCTATGTTTCTCGGCAACAGACTATCTCTACACGACGTGAGCTCTACTCGCGGGAGTTCGGCGTTTCCTCGGCGGGGCCTCGGCAAGCACGACACTTTTTCATAGCTGAATTAAGCTTTCTAGACCCATAATGAAAGATTGGGGACGAAAGGGGACAATCAGGTCCAAGGTATCGAAAGGTCTTAACCGCTCACCCCTTTGACCTTGCCGAATCACAGAAACGTGTAGACCAGTTGACATCAGAGTCTCAAACGCAAGGTCCCGGACAAGATTCCGGGTGGTTGTCCAAGCTAGAGACACTTTCCATTCTGTACATCGCCGTTTTTCTCACTCGGATTGGGTTTGGCGTCATCTTGGTTCTCTTTCCTCTCTATCTTCCGATTCCAAAAACTCAATCGGCGTTCGCGGGTGTTGTTACAGCAATCTATCCAGTGGTCGAAGGAGTTTCAGCTCTTCCGGTGGGGGCGTACGTGGATCGCAAGGGGCGAAGAAAGGTGTTCGTGGTGGGTCTAGGGCTTATTGCAATCCTGAGCCTACTAATCGGCCTATCCAACAATCTTGTGCTGGTGGGTGGTGCGCACGGCCTAGAAGGCCTAGCCGCCGCGATGGTAACAGTTGCCTCTCTAACGATGATCACCGACCTGACGGTTGTAACGAACCGCGGAGTTAGTATGGGCGGATTCGATCTTGCCAACCTCGCAGGTTATGGGGTAGGCATAGTTCTCGGTTTTGTATTCAGCGGCGTCTTCGCCGCTGACCTCGGAGCAAGTTTTCTAGTCGTCTCTGCAATTCTCGGGGTCTCAGCTATTGCCGTGTTTCTCATCCTTCGGGAACCTGCCCACATCGCCCATGAACGAAGAAGTCTCAAGGAGATGTATTCCAGCCTCACAAGCGATGTAGCAGCCATCCTTCCGGTATGGTTTGCTCTCACGGTTGTACTGGGGTTCTACATCTTCTTGCCTAGGATTATCGCCCGGATGGGAAAGACAGATCTCTCCCAGTCTGCACCGGCCATCCTTCTCGTGCTTGTGCTTCTCGGAGCAGGAGCTATCCTATTCGGGCGGTTGTCTGACAAATTCGGCCGAACGAAGATCATGGCTCTTGGTGCCTTGGGTGAGATAGGGTTCCTTCTGGTTCTTCCTGAGATCTTCGGACCGCTGATCAGCATTCCCCCCGGCACGCCTTGGATTGACTCCTACAACAAAGTCGGACCCATCGGCATCGTTGCCGGAGTCTTGTTCTTTCTCGGGTCAGCCCTGGTTCCCTCAATCCTCGCGTTCATAGGGGACAACGCCGCCAAAGAATCTCGGGGCTCGGCCATGGGGCTGTACAGTCTCATGCTTAGCGGGGGAATAGCGGCGGGACTCATACTAGCTGGAATAGCTGACGACCTAGGCGGGGTCCAAGCAGTTTTCTACTCTGCAGCCATAATTTTCTCTGGCCTAAGCTTAACGAGCGGATACCTCCTGTATCGCAACAGCCAATTGGGGAGTTCAGCTAGTGTTGGGGGCAAGGCTCCCACCAGTTCTACCTAGGGGGTTTCCAACAGTAATCTCGTAAGAGATAAGTCTCTTTAGTTTCTGATCACATTCTGATCTTTCTTGGCAGAGTTTTCCGTTCACACTACTCGGGTTGCAAAGAAATTCGAATGGTTTGGAATGGCCATAGTCAAACGCTACCTAACGAAGGACAAGGATAGCAGGGATCTTCGGGACGTTCATTCCAATCCCGAGTTCTACGATAAAGGGATCGACCTTGTTCTCAATCTCCCAAACGCCAAGAAAAGGACGATTGATCTCAAGGTTGACTCATACTACGGGTCCGATCCCTCGCGCAAGATAAGGGGTCTATGCAATCCTGACAGTGGTTTCATTTTGTTTGAAACAATCAGCCAGCTCCAGTATGATAGATCGAGGACGGTTTCAGCAAATGGGACTCTACCAGTTAGAGAAAGAGCAGATGTACCTGGCTGGTTCTTTACAAGCTATGCCGATGAGGTCTATTACTACTTCCTCGCCCTGCTCAACAATGAAACCGAGCTAAACCCACTCTACTTGGAATACGTGGAACTTGTCAAGGGCAACCAACAAACAGACGAAGTTGAAAATCGTCTATTGCAAGAACTACGTGTAGACAGGGACTTGTTAGTCAGCTTTTCACTCTTAGAGGCCAGAACCTGGTATGAGACCGTTCCTGAAACCTTGTTTCATGGGTACGCTCCCGCTCCCAACCCGAGTTATCTTACTCTGAGTAAGAGAGTCAAACGTGATCTATTCATCTCAAGCGGAATTGGGAAGAGTCATGGTCCTATCTTCTCTTTGGTCAAACCGAGATCGGTTTCTCGGTAATCCAAAGACGCTAACCTTCATCGACCGATTACCACCATTTCTTACTGTACTTCAGAGATGTTGTTTTTTCGTCGAGCGCTGGCTTTCTGAATACGTAGAGATGTTCGTGAGCGATCTTATAGAAGTCGTAACTATGTCCCCGCCATCTCTGTCGAGTTGTCATCGTCTTGTGTTGAAGCTTGATTATGTCTTCCTTGAGGATGAAGCCCACGCTCAGAAATGCCTGCAAAACTCCAAGCGAGATCGGAATGTAGTGGCGTCCCTTTCGTGTGTCTCCAATCAGTACTCCACAGTATCGGTTGTTTTTCAAAACTCGGTATGATTCGGCCGCGACCTTCCTCATCGCATCAATGTAGGCAGGAAGCTTCAGACGCGAAAGGTCGTCCAATATCCGTTTTCCGCTGTACGAGATGATTCCAGCATAGGGTGGATGAGTGGCAATCAGGTCAACAGTCTCCTCACCGATCAAATCTAAGTTTCGTCCATCACCTACGTATGTCCGGGTCTCTACGACACGCGGTCTATCAAGGGGGTTGTAGTCGAAACTCAGCCGGTCTTGCGCAACCATGACGGCGTCTGGGTTGACATCCACTCCTATTCCGTCGCGGCCCAGGAGTTTGCTTTCTACTAGGGTGGTTCCACTCCCACACATTTGGTCCAGGACAAGTTCCCCCGGCTTGGAATATTTTGTTATCAGGTTTCTTGGTATGTATGGGCTCCAGTTTCCTCGGTAGTTTCCTAAGTGTGTCGCCCAGTCCCCCCTACTTGGGAAGCTCCAAACAGTGAATTCTTCCGGTTTGTAATCCGTTGGTGGCCCGAATTCTTTGATTCGCCACGGTCTACCTATCTCTACTTCCACATTTTCTATTTTCACGTGTTGCTTCTCGGCAACAAACCTACGGTATTCGTCCTCGGTTACGAGGTGCATTCCCATCAGTTTTGGAGGGTTCGCCGTCTCTTGTACTTGCAAAATACCATCTCTGGCACATTTCTCGTGCTAGATTAAACTTGATCGAGCCATAAGAGCGTTGGAAAGCTGCTCTTCACTGGATCGTTTTCTTGAGGCCAGGTATAACTTCTCCCGTGACCCATTGGACCCCAGCGCCGGATAGTACATAGGACCCTTTCTCGGCGATCAGCTTGCCTTCGCGTTTCAGCTCGCTCGCTCTTGCTCTTACGACGGCTCCGCTGGTTGTCTTCCATGAGGATCCGAGGAGGGTGCTCAGTTCGTCGTCTCCGAACGTCTTTGGGTGGGTCGCGTAAAGTACGAGCGCGAGAGCTTCTTTTGCTGACAGGGAATCGGCCGGGACAGTGAGATAGGGGCGTCCCTCTCCGCTAAACTGTACTATTCCCTTTAGCAAGTCCGAGGGTTCAGATGGTTCTATGGTCTGAACTGGTTCTGGCTTCGTTTGTGATATTCCATCTTTGAGACTTAAGCTCTCGACCAAGTTCTCGAACTTGTCGCGGACGTATTCGAAATCTCCTTCGAGCTCTATTTCTTGGCTATGGGTCTTGATTCGGAACCTAAGCCGCTTCTCCTGGGACATGATTGTGCTTCTGAGTATGATTCTAGCGGTCTATTTCGAGCTTTCCCAATTCAGCTCTGAGATGGGCGAAACTAAAGCTGGCAGATATAGAAATTCCTACACCGGTTCCGCTAACTCTTTGTTGATTGAGTTAGCTTCGGAGCATCGACTCCGGGGATTACCGTAGGCGTCGGGTTCCCCTTCACGGCTTCAACTGCCCCGCCTTGCGCCTCGATGATGGGAGGCCGGGAACGTGCGAACCTCACCCGTCCCCGCCGAGCCAGGTTAATGGCTGCTACCCTGTCCCGGTCCATGACTACTCGACAGTTGCTGCACCAGAGATTGCGTTTCAGTCGTTTGTCCGATTGGAGTCTCTCCCCGCATCTCGGACAAGACACACTGGAACCTCTGGTCTCACGCCTAGACAAACGGATAACCGGTAGTCCGACCCATCGGGCTTTGTACTCTATCTGTCGCTGAGCCTCGCCAAAACTCCACCCATTCATTCTGCCCCGATACTTTCTGGTCTGACCGTTACCCTTCCGGTAGAGAGATCGAATGCCCTCAATGTTCTCGAGAACTATTGCTTCTTTCTGCTGCATCGCTAGCGCGACAATTGCTTTTGTGGGGTTATGGAGTAGGTGGCCGGTTCTCGAGGTTCTGCGTCCCCCGTACTTCGACGCGATTCTCGTTCTTATCTTGGTATCATCTCGTCTCAAAGAAGCGATTATCCGCACTGTAGTTCTGGCTATTCTCACAGTCTCTGAGAGGTCGTAGTGGCGTATCTGCTGGTCGTTCCCAGCTGTGAGGTTGCGAAGATTACGATCTACGCCGACGGTAGACGCGCACTCTACTAGAACGACATCGCGGGAGATGCATAGGTTCAATTTGTTCCGGCTGAGGGTAAAGGAGCGAACCTTGACCCCGGGTTGAGAGATGACATCTAGCGTGTGCTTGGTCAGGGGTATGCTGAGACGTTTTCCTCTTGATACGGGGATCTCAAGTCCTTCGTTGTTCCTCTTGAAGCCGTAGCATGACACGAGCTGCTGTCTAACCGCGTACGGGGTCTTAGTAGGAAAACCTCTCTTGACAGACTTGTTCCTAGCGGCTAGTATTCCTGCTGCTCTGCTTATAGCGCAGAGCTTGTAGCAGCTGGGAGAATCAAACTGGGCTAGCTGGTTGTACGAGAGCAGGGAAAGGTTTCTCAGCGAGTACACGTTGTAGGCTAGACCTATCCGTATGGATTCGTTGACCATCCTCCTGAACATTTCCAGTAATCCGAGAATGTCCCGTGTTGGAGCATAGCGTTGCCAGACAGATTTGACGGCTAACAACCAATGGCAAGAACCAAACCCTCCCATTTATGTCAGAGAGCCATCCGAAGATAAGTTACCGGAACCCCTACACCCATTTGCCAAGAATTCTCTTGCAGTCGGAACAGAGTCCATGTTTGGAAACCACCGTTACCCTGCCGCATCTCGCACATTTCCGAGGGCCGCCTGCTTTGGTTCGAGGAGGTTGGTAGAACCTTCCCCTGAACCCTGGTGGTTTTACTGTCCGTCTTCTTGTCCTGGACAATTTCTAACCCTCGCAGATAGCTCGTGATTGATATGAATCTAGACCTACCGATCGAGTTGGACGAGAAAACCCGAAACTGATACGGAAAGAAAGATTGGAGTTTGGACCTTCAGCGGTCGCCCGCTTAGGAGTATATCATTCGTTGGTCTTAGAACTGGTCTCTAGTGACGGTTTGTTTGTGGGCGTTCTGGCCTTCGAGTGCGTGTAGGACTGTTACGACTACTTTGACGGTCGGTATGAGAGCCATTGCAAGGAAGATCAATGGGTACGCCCACGGTGTGCTGGCGAAGAAACCGATCACCATTGTCTTGCTGACACTGTAGAGGATGTATAGAGCCATCACTTGGAAGATCCAAGCCAGAATGGGCGCGTAGGCCCTGTAAGTCTTGTAGGTGTCGGAAACTGCGCTGGCCAATTGTGTTCCGTATTTCAAGACGACCGCGGCAACTACTAGTCCGACCGTAAAGATCGCGAAGCTTGCGACGCTGAACGTTGTTCCGGGGACTGTTTGGGTGATTCCTGGGAAGCCCAGGACGATGCTCTGGACCACGATGAGGACAATGATTCCTGCGAGGAGTCGTATGATCGATGGCAATACGGGCCGAAAGTCGCCGAACGGGTCATGTGTATTGGCAGGCATCTCAAAACCACTTTTCCAAGACTCACCTAGACCCGCCCCGGATTAGCCGGTGGCGGAACTCTTCGCCGACTCTAAGCGTTACACTCCATGCTTAGCCACGTCCCTTTGTCCCTATAGTGAGAAGGAGATGACCGCCCAATGGCCGAACTGAAAGTGTACCTACCCAAAGAACTTGACAAGAGATTCAGGATGCTGGCTATGAGCGTCTATGGATACCGCCGGGGTTCTCTGAGCCAGGCTGCTGTCCAAGCGTTCACCAAGTGGTGCGAGGAACATGAAGCTCGCAAGACAGATCAGCAACCAAAGGACGAGCTATCACGCTCAAATTCGGACCCCGCAACACGTGCTGAAGAGCGACCCGGAATCGTCTCCTCTGCGGAGGGAGAACAATCTGGCTCCGCGAATCCGGTTAGCTGAAATCCATTTTCCACTCAAAATTTCGTCAGTTAGACGTATTGAGTTGGAGCGTCGACTCTCAAACCTCTATGCCCGAACGAGCGAAGCCTACCCCTGGCAAGATCGCCGACGTAGTGGCTGGAATATTGATGGAGAGGAGGACATTCCTCGTGGAGAAGAGACGCGCCAATGATGAGGCCGATCCGGGATGCGTAGAGATCCCCGGAGGGCACGTGGACACTGGTGAGAACTTAGAGGATGCTCTGAGAAGAGAGCTGAAGGAAGAGCTTGGAATTGAGGTCGAGAAAGCGAGACTTGTCCAGAAGAGTCTGGCTAGGGCAACAAACGGTGAGAGGCAGAGAATTCACTATTACCATGTTGAAAAGTGGAACGGTAGAATCGAGTCTAAGGAGGCTGAGCAGGTGTATTGGGAATCTGATGTCTCCAATCTCAGCATTGTCCCAGATAGAAGAGCCGTTCGGAGACTTTTGAGAGTCCAAACCCCAGACAGCAAGTAGATCGTCTGGGCCTTCGCGAAATCGGGGCAGCCGCCGGCAGCGAATCGGGAGGTACAAGCCAAAAAGGAGGCTCTGGAGTTTACGGAGGCATCGGTTTAGAGGGGGTACTCGCGAATACCGGTTCAAAGGCTCAGCTACTTTATGAGGCGCGCGTTTTGAAAATCCTCTTTCCCAACGTTTCTCGGGAAAACAATGGTTTGAGGAGCTGCGACATCTGCGAAGCCAGGTGAGGGCCGAAATTCGGTACTACATAGATGCTCACAAGGCTCAGAGATTCAAGCTTAACCTCTTCGAGCTAATGAGCCTGAACAGTTTTCCCAACCCTGTCAACCAAACACTGTACTTCAACAATGACGAGCACGAAGTCCCATTCACCTACTCGATCAGAGGAAGAAGATACGAGCAAAAACCGTTCAAGGAACGATTCAAGCTCAAGCTAGGCGACAAGTGGATCTTCGAGGTGAAGAACACCCGGTCGGAACACGGCCGGTTCATCAGGTACAAACGACGGAACGAGATGTTGCCCCTCCGAGAAATCTTGTCGAGGGTAAAACGAGTGCGCCAGCTCGGCCGTGTCCGGATTCCACACAAACTGGGCATCTATGCCGCCGCCAGTTATTCTAGAAACCACTTTCTTGAAAGCGATCGAGGCGTACGGGTTACAATGGATGAAGATGTCCGGTACTTCACATTCGAGGGACTCACAGGGACAACGCTTGGGGCCTCGAGTAAGGCAATTGTGGAGCTAAAGATCCCGCCGGGCAGAACAAGTTCTCCACTCGTCAGAAAAATTCACGGTCTCCTTAGGAGAGAGAATGCAGAACAAGGCATTTCCAAGAAGGCTACAATCTTTAATCTCATCGAGGACCGAGCAAGGAAATCAGGCGAGGCCTACAAAGAACCAAGTCACAACACGGAGATCAAAGCCAAACTTGCTCTTGACTCAGAAGACCAGGACATTTTCCCCAGAATAAGATCCGATCTTTCCGAAGGCAAGATCGAAGGCTTCAGACTCTCCAACTCCTACCCCAGCGTTATGGAGACCGGCAGGCTCTACCACTACGTCCAGGTGCCCACACATGAATACGTCAGGTTTGAAACCAGTGGTCAAGCAAGGTCCGCGACGATCAAGGAGGACTTTCAAGTCGTGCAGGACCCCTATCGACTAGGTAACGTGATCAAGAGGCGGGAGATCGAGGAGCCCATTCAATCGGACATGTTGAAGATGCCCTACAAGATTCTCACGAGGAGAAGGAAATACTTCATGGTCGAACGGGACGGGGGGAACAGAGAGTATGCGGTGATGATGGATAGAAGCACGCATCGAGGACACGAACTCTACCAGCTGGAGGTGGAGGACGTTCTGACCTCACCTTCTCCGAGGGCTGAGACCCGGAGTATCAATGATGTGGCGTCCGTGGCCAACTATCTCATAGAAGAGTACTCACTCGAACCCACGATCCTGACTAAGAACCAGTGGCTGATGAGCCTGCCGAACTAGAACGATCTCAAAGCTTGGCAGCAAACGGGGAAACTGGATTTTCTCTCGAAGCCTCGACGAATTTCCGATAGCTGTTACCTCGACCCTCAGTTTCGGTGTTTAATGCGACTAGGATCTCCGGCGACTTTCTGAGTTCCTGAAGATACTCAATCATCACATCATGGTCGCGTATCGTACCAAGTAGATCTTGCCAAGATCGGAGAGCCACCAGCGGTTTCGGTGGTCTCGAGAATTCGCTCATTTCTAGAACATAACGGAGTTGTTTACAGTCTCTCCTAACAACGTGCAATTGCTCCACCTTCGAGGGATCTTCCCTTACTAGCGGGAGTTCACTTGTAATCTTCGAGCTTAGTTTTCTTACAACTTTGTCGTGTCTCTTCTGGAGCGTGGGTTCGGAAAGATCTTTCGGTTTTACGCGAGGTCCCGGGTTTTTCTGAACGGCCAATGCTAACTCTTTCGCTTGCTCCAGGTGGGACTTTCGTGATTTTCTCAAATCCTCTACGAGCCGTTCGTATGTAGGATTCTGCTTGTACGTTGAGAGTTTCGAGAGAATAATGTCTTGATCTCTCACACTAGCGTTTACTTTCATCAATTCCTTGATGCGGGCCATGGCTTTCTGTGCCTTGGTCTGCTTCCGGCTCGCCTTGGGAAGCAATGCGAAGGCGGCCTGCAGGCGACGCGTCGATGTTCGAAGTCGGTGGACGTTTTCGGCGTTTGGGTCTCTGAGGTAGGCCTTGACTCTCCGAGTGAGCGCTTTCAGGAATTTGTCGTATTCCTTCGCGAAGGAGTCGCGAGTAATCAAGGGAAGGGCTGGGTTCGAGAAGTGAGCCTACTTAGGTTTTCTTTGGAGGCTACATGGCGAGCTGAAGATTGAATGCGCCTTCAAGGTCTTCGAGGTCTCTCAGAATATCCTTCATGAGCACTTTTGGAACGTGTTGCTTACCTTGGGTTATGCGAAGGCGGGGGATGCCGCGCTCAGACCTCATGGATAGATGGATGTCCGTTTTCTGCTGGAGTTGCGCAAGTTGTATCAGGACTGAGACCTTCTTGACCATCTCCATGCTTTTCTTGTCTAGTAACCGCTTGTAGCTTGTCTGAGCCCAATCTGTCCTCCTCATTCCATTTGCTCTCGCGACGGACAATGCCAGGATGATCTGATCCTGGTGCGGCAGTATGCTGTCAGCCTCCAATACGATGTAGAACAGGGTCTCCGGACTGTAGACCGGAAGATCTGGCAATACGTGATCGAGCGCCTCGGAGAGTATCGCAAACTCTCTCTTTGTCAGGTTTCTATGGGATAAGAGGGACCTGGCCAGTTTTTCTTGGGCGGGGGCTTTCGCGTGTGCTGGCGTTCCTTCGCGGCTAAGGACTTTGTCTAGCAGTCCTTGGCGGTATGCGTTGGGGTTTTCGAGGAAGGCTGAGAGTACTCCGTCTCTGAGACCGTGTGTACTGACGATGAGTTTGCGGAAGCCGATCTTCTCCATCAGCAGGTGAACTACCAGGGACCCGGCGATGATTGATTGGCTTCTCTCTTGGCCTATTGCTGGGTTTTTCCTGATTGTTCTTAGACTCATTCTGCGTAGGGCTCGGTGTACTGATTCCACGGCGTTCTTTTTCATCGAATAATTGTGCAGCTTGTTTAGAGGGTACTTGCGGCGCATCTGGTCATACCTTGCGAGTGCGCGTACGGAGCCTCCGACCCCAACCAGGTCAAGACTTTTCGAAGCCGGAAGATGCTTCTTGTCCGGCAGGAGTTCGAGAATCCTTTTTCTCATCCGTGCATAGTTTTTCTTTGTGTAAGATCCATCTGGTTTTGCGTAAAGGTCAGTTAGCCTTAGTCCTCCGAGAGGAACTGAAAGGATTTTTTTGATCGTGGGTTCCGAGTAGATGACTATCTCCAGGCTTCCTCCTCCAAGGTCGAAGAACAAGCCGGCGTGAACGCTGGTGGCGCTCTTGGCTCCTTCGAAAGCGTATACTGCTTCTTCTTTTTCGGATAGAACTTTGAACTTGAACCCAGTCTCCTGGTAGGCTAGTTTGAGGAATTCCTCTCTGTTCCCAGCTTCCCTAACGGCGCTAGTGGCAACTGGGAGGACATGGTTTGATTGCTCGAGGTCCACGATGGCGCGGAACTGCTTCAGAGTTTTGAGGGTACGTCGAATGGGTTTGTCGCCTAGGAAGCCTGTTTGATCGACTCCTTCTCCAACTTTCGAGAGGACCGATTGCTGTCCATACGCGACGAACGATTTGTCCCGCCTAACTTCGTAATTCACCAGCTTTAGCGAGTTGTAGCCTAAGTCTATCACCGAGACTTTCAAACTTGGCTAGGACCGCCCGTCGTTTTCGGTTTCACTTCGGCGGGGTCATAGTGATTCGTTTTGGCTTTATCAAGACATCTTAGTGATGATTTTCGGTGTGAGGAGCCAGCGAAGTTCCCCGGAAATCCGAGGAGTAAATGACGTTATCCGGACCTTTGCCACCCCTCCCTTTTTCAGAACAATTTTAGGACTCGTGGCCCCGATAATCTCCCCTATCATAGAAGTCAGATAAGGTTCGTGTCCTACAAGGATTAGTGTGGAGTTTTGTTGGAGTCTTTCCAGTTTGCGATAGAGTGTTGCCTTGCTTCCATCTGGTTTCAATTCGTCCCACTCTTCCAGCGTTGGGATATTGAGAACCTTTGCAGTAACTTCGGCGGTCTCTCGGGCTCGTATCAATGGACTCGTGTAGATGTGATTGGTTTGCAGTCCGACTGCCTTCAATGACTTGGCTATTTTCCGCATCTCGGCTCGGCCTTCCGGTGTCAGGGGTCGTTTGGAGTCTTCCTCGAGAACTGTCATCCGGTTGCCTGCTTCTCCATGCCTTAGGATGAATAGGTCTATCTTGGTAGGAGGTGTTGTCTTTGATGTGGTCCGAGCAGGTGTTGGTGAAGTTGGCTTATTGCTGTCGATCTCTTTGTCGTTCGACAATGCGCGCCGTTGTCTCCCCGTTCTCTTGGACTCTGTCAATTGTCCCCGTGGCGAGTGTCGTTGAGTCAGATAAAGTTCAGTAACTACGCCTCTCCTTCGAAACGGTGAGTGGACTAGGCTGGTCAAGCTACCTCGGGCTCTTGGTTTTGGCAGAGAGATCGAATCGATCCTCCTTATACTGTCAGACCATCCTGAGGAAATTGTCAGGAAGATCGCTGAGAAGACCAGCGTTGGAGATTATCGGTTAGTTGGTGCAACGACTAAACTTCTCTCTGACACGTACTTCGACACGCCAAACCATTTTCTCTCGCATCGCAAGCTGAATCTGAGAATACGAAGGGACAACCAAGACCTTTGGATAACCATGAAGACTCATCCGAGACGAACTCTCTGGGGCGGAATGGTCAGGGCCGAAATGGAGATTCCGTGGTCTCCCGAGGCCGTTGAAAAAGTGGTTTCCGAGCTGAAACTCCCCCCGCAATCCCCTGGTCCCGTCGATCAGGCAATCCCTTCTGGCCCAATTGAGGTGTTGAAGGCGAAGGGTTTGGTTCCCATCCAGCATCGGGAGACACAACGTCAAGTTCGAAGCATATCGTCAGGTCCTGAGGGTTCTCCTACTCTCGCTGAACTGGATGTGGACTCGGTGCTCTACGACTTTGACGATCAGAAGATTCGTCTCTTTGAGGTCGAGGTGGAGAGCAAGTCGGAGAAAGGTCAGAGTGTGGTAAAGAGTGTCACTAAGAGTCTGAAAGGAGAGTATGGTCCTCTTCTTCGGAGCTGGCGTCACGGAAAGCTGGCAACGGGAACGGCGATAGCGAGGCTGTTGAAATCGGGGCAACTACGACCTCTGATCGATGCTGAAAACCGGCTTCTCCCTGCGGCCTTTGACAGGCTCAACAGAATACTCTGACACATGGGCCGGGACAGAGGCTAGTCTCAGTAATCTTCTTAGCATCGATCGTCCACGTGTTTAGGGGAGAGTATTGCTGCTCCGCCCGAGGACAGGCGAGGCGATCGGATCCGTTTTCTTCGCTTTCATAGCCACTGGCTTAATCGTTCTCGTCTACAATCTTGACCCGGTCTCCAACTGGATCCTTCTAGCCGGAATCTGGGCAGGCTCAGAAGTCGTCATTCTATATCTCCTCCAAAACCAGCGACAAAACGAAAAGGAATTCCAGAAACATCCGGTCAGCTTTCCTAATCCTGAGGGAGGCGGGATAGTCGGCGAATACGTAATGCGTCCTTGGCAGAACGAGCTCGCTGAACTAGGCCAACGATACCCAGGCAAGAAGTCGAAGAAACAAAAGAGGAAGGATTAGATCATAGTCTCCCACGAGACCAAAAGGATTCTAGGCATCGGTAGCTTGGTTCTCATACTAATCGTTCTACTAGTCAGGATATTGCCTGTGCCCTTTCCCGGTTCCCATCCATTTGCATTTCCGCGCAAGCCAGGAGGTCCAAGCCCATACACGCCCGCCCTAATTTTCAATGACACCGTTTCGGTCGCCAGTGGGACGCCGACCTTCAATCTGTCTCTGACACAGTCTCACTCTTACATGTGGAGGTTCAATGTCACCATTGGTTCTGTGAAGATCAATTTGACTGACCCTAAGACCGGCAGTGTCTTTTGGACGGTCGGACCCCGTTCGACAGGGCAATGGCGTCTCAACGGTACCGGTTTTGTGAGTTTCAACTGGACAGCCCCGGCCTCGACATACTATTCACTGGTTCTCGAAAACCAGAATCTCTCGTCATGGTCATCGAATGGGTTCCTGTATACTTCTCCGTATTCCTCCTGCGACATACACGTATGGGACTTGAACCTCTTCATACCCACGCGGGTCATCTTCGCGTGACCTGCCCCAGCAGCCCTGCCGGTCGAATAGCTCTATTAGGTTCGTTAGCGATCAGATTCTTTGGTCGAAGCCGTTGAGCGAAGAACTCTCTGTCGGTCGAGTGATGGATGTTCTCCGGAACTGTTACGACCCGGAGATACCAGTCAACATTGTTGATCTTGGGCTAGTGTATGGCGTTGCGATCGACAAGGATACTGTGAAAGTTCGCATGACCCTCACGGCCATGGGGTGCCCCGCGAGCGCCTACCTGAGTCACCAGGTCAAGGAACTTATCGAGAAGATACCCGGTGTCACGCACGCCGATGTCGACATTGTCTGGGACCCGCCATGGACCCCTGACAAAATGAGCGCTGCAGCGCGAGAACGTCTACAAGCGAACCAGGAACCAGTCACTATCGAGTTCAACCCTGCAAGTTTCAAGCCCAGGAAAAAAGGGCACATCGCCAAGAACCCTGACGGGACCATTGTCCTGATCAATGAGGCGAATTCGCGATACCTCGGAAACGATGATATCGCCAGCCTCTGGGAGAAAAGCGATGGAAACAAGACAATCGACGAGCTAACAGCAGAACTCGCTGTGGAAAAGAAGGTTTCACCTACTGAAATTCGGATGCAGATACTGGAAGTCGTTACTCAGCTAGTCACGATCGGATTGATAGCTTCTGAGGACGCGATGGTTCTACCTCTCCATCCCTAGGTCTACCCAAGCCATATCTGTGCCGACTGTTGGCCCACGTTTTATCGGCAATTGTACGATCGCTCAGCCGAATTCTACGATGCTATCTACTCGTTCAAGAACTACGAGAAAGAAGCAGCAAAGCTTCATGAGTTAATCCAGAAACACAAACGTTCCCGGGGCAACAATCAGCTCGAAGTTGCCTGTGGAACCGGCAGCCACATTACCTATCTGAAAAATGACTACACAGTCGAAGGCTAGACATCAACCAGCAAATGCTGAGACTCGCCAGGAAGAAACACCCTGACATTGTGTTTCATCGGGGTAATATGGTCACATTCAAGCTCAACAAGCGATTCGATGCGATCACTTGTCTCTTCAGCGCCATTGGCCACTTGAAAACCAAGGGGAAACTGCGTCTCGCGATTCGAAACATCTCCAGACACTCAAGCCCGGCGGGGTCTTGATGGTGGAACCCTGGTTAACGCCTCAACAATGGCGGAAGCGATCGGTTCACGCCAATTTCGTCGACCAACCTGAACTCAAGATTGCTCGAATGAACATCAGTGAGACTAAAGGAAAGCTGTCCGTCATGGACATGCATCATCTCGTCGCCACACCGAAACGAGTTGAGCATTTTGTGGAACGGCTTGAGTTAGGGACTCTTCACTCACGATGAATATCTGGACGCGTTTCGATTGGCAAAGCTTGAAACAAGCTACGATCCTGAGGGACTTATAGGCCGCGGCTTGTACATTGGAACCGCTAGTTGACCGTTAGAGTAGGAGGCCCATCTCGACCTCGTCGTGGTAGCGATGGTCGTCCCCGTAGAAAGTCTCTCTCGCAATTCCTTCCCTCTTGAAGCCGACCTTCTCATAGACATTGATCGCCCTCTCATTGTCCGCGACCACGGTCAGTCCGAGTCGGTGGAACCCTCGCTCCTTCGCTATCTCGATCGCTTTCCCCATCATCCTTGTTCCGAGCCCTAGGTCCTGAAAGTCTTGGTGAATGTAGATCAGGAGATCTGCGACCCCTTTGCGTCGTTCGTAGGGCGTCCTGAACATGTACAGGTGACCAACAACTCTTTCTTCTGATCGCGCGATTAGGTTGATGTTGTTTGTCAAGTCGGAGGTCCAGCGCTCTATCCTCGCGCGATCGTATGGTGGCATGCCCCACTTGAGGGCCTCCGGTGACATGCCTGCATACATGGAAACAAGTGCTTCTTTGTCTTCCAGGCGATACAACGTCAGAATTATCTCGCGTCCGTCCTTGAGGGTAGCAGCCTTGTTGGTGCCTCCCTTCCGATAAGAAGTTAAGCACAGTCGCGCTACTTCAGATCGTCTGGGTCTCACGGAGGTCGGGCGATGGCAGGACGGCTGTTGTGGAATGATCTGGATCGTCCTTTGAAACTATCAGCCTTGTCAGGCGTTGTTGGGGGAGGGCTTGGATTGATCGCTGGGACCTACGGGATGATTTCCGGTGGTCTTTCGTTCTTCTTCGAAGGCATACCCGGGGGTTTTTCTTTGCTCATCGGATATCTGTCTCTTCCTTTTTGGTTTGCTTTCTTGTTAACCGGTGGTTTGCTCGTCGGTTACAGCTGGGTGCTGCTTGTCTATCCATTGCTCCTTGTATCCGGAGGTCTCTCCCTGCTGGGTGTGTCTCTGGAAAGAGAGAGGAGAGGGATCTTGGGATTCCTGGTGTTCGTAGGGTCTGTTCCATTTCTGCTAGGTTTCCTTCTCGGGATCCTCGCCATGATCGCGAGCTTTGCTGGCATGCCAGCAAATGGAAGCTGAATAAGAACGGAAGTGTCGTTATCTAGCTGGTAGGCGTTTCGGCCCTGATTGGCTGTTTCACGGTTCCGATATGGAAATTTCCAGGTCATCAGGGTCGAGGCAGACGGCCAGTTTGATTCCTTCCTCTTCCCGCAACTTCGGTTCCATGACGAATCTCACATTTTTCGACTTGAGTTCGTAGTAGGTCTTGTCAAGGTCGGTAACGGTGAACCCTATCGTTGATGCTCCCGCGACGATTTCCCTCTGCGGTGTTGCAGGGGGGACCCTGAGTTTTGATAGGTAAAGTGCGAGAGTAGTGGCCGGGTCTGGAACTCAGTCCACTCATTGTCTGATATTTGAGGGGCATGCCGAGTATGTCCTTGTAAAATCCTACCGATTGCTCCATATTTGACACTCCGATCATCACGTAGTCAATCTGTTTGAGCAAACGACTCTCGGTTCGGAAGGTGCAAGTTGTATAGCAAATGAGCTCCTATCGGCGAGGGATCCCGTCACATTACAGTAGATAGTTTATCCGGGTCGTTTATGTCGCCGCCCTTCACGAGGTCTCTGCCTTTGCCAGTGCTGTCATTGCGACTTCAGATTGCGCTTGCGTTTCTATCGATCTACACGATTTGGGGATCCACTTACTTGGCGATACGTTTCGCCATCGAGACCTTCCCTCCGTTTCTAATGGCTGCGATCCGTTTTCTGATTGCCGGGGGAGCGCTCTACACTTGGATGCGTTTGAGAGGCGCTCAGCGTCCGACCCGGGCTAATTGGAAGGCCGCGACGATCATCGGCGGATTGCTATTGCTTGGGGGAAACGGGGGAGTGACCAAGGCCGAACAAGTGATTCCCTCTGGCTTGACCGCGGTACTGATTACGATTGTTCCAATCTGGATGGCCCTCTTAGAGCTGTTACAAAAGAACCGGGTCGTCCCAACTCCGCAAGTCGTTCTCGGCCTGGTCCTAGGCTTCGGGGGAGTTATTCTGCTAGTAGGACCAGGTGATCTTGCCGGTGGTGGTTTGAACCCTCTCTGGGTTGGGGTCCTGCTCTTCGCCTCGCTCTCATGGGCTATTGGTTCTGTTTATTCTCGAAAGGCGTCTCTTCCGAAGACCCCGCTGTTGGGCAGTGGAATGGAGATGTTAGCAGGCGGAGTTCTCCTCCTCTTGGTTTCATTGGTTTCTCAGGAGTGGGTCGGTTTTCAGCCGAGCAAGATATCGTTTCTATCTCTCATCTCATTCCTCTATCTGTTAGTATTCGGTTCTCTGATAGCCTTCTCGTCTTATGTCTGGTTGCTGACAAAGACGACGACTGCGAGGGCGTCCACCTACGCCTACGTCAACCCGATAGTAGCCGTCTTCCTCGGCTATTTCCTTGCTGGTGAACAATTGACCCTTCGGACCCTCCTCGCATCTACAATGATAGTCATCGCAGTAGTTGTGATCACTACATACAAAACAAGGCATAGTCCCTCGGAAAGCGACCGATTAGAGAGCTGATTCCCTGTTACTCTAACAATTCCCCAAAGACCCCCCTTATACTCTCAGAGAAGTACGAACCGGTTGTGAGCTGCGCATTGAAGGTTGAGGTTCGAGAGCTGACCCCCGAACTGCTTGACGACTACCTTCGCTTCTTCGACAAGGATGCCTTCACCGATTTTCCAGAATGGTCCGACTGTTACTGCGGATTTTACGACACGCCCGATGACTCGTGGGACGCTACCGCCGGGCCGGCTCATCGTGCCGCTCGGGCCGAACGGATAAGATCAGGAAAAGCATACGGTCTATTGGCGATCGTAGAGGGGAAAGTGGTTGGCTGGTGCAACGCACAGCCGCGGTCCAACTTCCTGAACATGCGGAGATACGCTGCTGCCATAGACAATTCTGCTGAGCCCGTGGGCTCGATCATGTGCTTCCTCGTAACCCCCGGACATAGAGGAAAAGGAGTAGGCACTGCGCTTCTAAACGCTGCTTGCGACAAGTTCCGTCTAGACAAGTTACAGGTTGCAGAGGGCTACCCAACGACCAATCCGATCAAACGAGCTTGGGAGACTCCGTGGGCCGAAGAGAACTACAAGGGATCCTTGAACATGTATCTCAAAGCCGGCTTCAAGATCCATCGCCAGCTAGAACGTTTCGCAATCGTAAGAAAGCAGCTTTGAGCCACACAGTTCTCCGGTCCTAACGATGTCTAGGCGACTGTCCACGTGGTTCCCTTGATAGGTTGGTACACTTTGGCAAGGTCTTTGATGAACAATTCGTAAAGGTGTGGTTGTTCTGTGTGGATTGGGACAAGCGTCTTGGGACTGATCTTTGCGATCGTCTCGCGTAGCTCCGTGGGCATCATGTGTCCCGAGCTGTGAATCTGATACATTGGCAGCCCGAAATGGTTGAGCCAGTTGACGAAGCGTTCGTGGTCGATCTCCATTTCCTCATTGAACGGTTCCGAGCTGCTGTTGATGAACGCTCCACCCGCGTCAGGCTTGATGTCCAAGACCTCGTTCATATCGTAGGAGCTGGCAGCTAGAATGTACTTTCCCTGCTTCTCTTTCACATCTTTCGACGTTTTCACGGTGCTATTCTTCATGACCTCTTTTTCCCAGTTAAAGTAGGTCTTTTTCGATCGCTGGTAGACGACAATATTGGGGTCGTGAGAGACGTCTGGAATAGAGAGATGTGTGTCTTTGACGAGTGCTTGAAGCAGATGAGCCTGTCTCAATGAGACACCTAGGACCCTATTGTTCTTCTTGGCAATCTCGTAAAAAGTTCTCAGCCTGTCCACGTCTGCGGTCGAAAAATTTGCAAGCACTAGCCCGCTTGTTTTCCGGACCACATGATCAACTTTGTCAACAACCTCCGCTTCGGACTGCAAGTCGCCTCGGACCAGGTTTGTGCCTTCACAAAGAAACAATTCTGTTTTCGACTCCTCCGCTTTATCGACAAAGTCTTGTGTCATGTCGGATCTCGGTCCGTGAGCCCGAAAGTCCCCACTGTACGCAAGGGGTCCGATAGACGTGTGAACTATGAAGCCATAGGAACCTGGCATACTGTGGTCCACGTGAACCGGCTCTATCTCTATTCCTCCCATTTTCATCCGGTCTCCAGTTCGGAAAGTTTTGAACTGGATCCCTTCAAGATCGTTCTCGAAACCGCCTGGACGAGCTGTCGACAGAGCCTCAAGAATCATCTTCGTAGACTCTCCACAGTAGACCGGTATCTGCCGATTGAGGAGGGAGACAGACATTGAATGGTCGATGTGGGCATGGCTAAGGAAGACAGCGTCCGCAGGCACTTCCCCTCCTCCCTTGTATAGGCCGGCGATGTCGGGAATGATTCCGAGACTGATCAGTCCGCTTTCGTTTCTAGGTGAGAGAAAGGGTTCGGAGAAGAATCGTCCTCTTTCTCCCAGGCTCATGCCAAAGTCAAGCATGACCTTCGAGTCTTCGTCACGGATGAGAATCATATTTCCACCGATCTCGCCAGCTCCCCCGTAGAAAGTGATCTCGATCATGGACAAACTCTCATCGGACTATTTCCTAGTATTCTGATTATAGAGCTTCAGGTACTTCTTCGAGGATGGTTTTGGATCTGGAGACGATAGCGGGTTCCGCTTTTCGAATCTTTCCGAACGGTAACCCTGTCGCCTGACTTCAACGCTTTGACTCTGACGAAAAAGTGTGAGTGGGGGAGCTCAGGCCCTCTACAGGAGCAGGGGTAAGATTCCAGCATGGCTCTCCGCGAACGGCCGTTCTGTATCACCTGGAATCTCCGGCCCAAACGGGGGAAAAAGGAGAGCCTGTCCTTCAGGACGATCACGTAGCCACCCTGTTCCTCTTCTGAGGTGATCTTTTTCGAGTAAACATCCTTCGGTCTCATCCTATCAGTCCCTTCCAACCACGGGTAGCCGATGTGACAATTCCGCTCAGAAGAACTTTGTCTCGTGCGAGTTCATCCACACTCGTCTCGGCAGATAGCTTTTCAACCCCCTCCTAGTAGGACACGTTTGATCTCGCATCATGGTCGATCTGATTGGTTGGGTCTTGGGGTTTTTGTCCACCCACCCTTCGGGTCTTCTTGCCACGCTCCTCTTTGTCTTTGTTGTCAGTATCGCTGGTAATCTCATCCCGTTCTTTCCGACGCCCTACTTGGTAGTAATAATCGGGGTCGTTTTGGATGAAAGCTATGTTGGAATCATCCAGATCGCAGCTGTTGCAGCCCTTGGAGCCGCCACTGGAAAACTTGTCAGCTATGCTCTTGGATACGGCGCTCGACGAGCGATTCGCAAACAGGAGAGGTTTGACTCTCTCCGAAAACTCTTGGGCGGAAGCACTTTCCTTGTCGGAGTCCTCTTCGCAGCTTCTCCACTAGTTGACGCCGCGTTCATTCCTATGGGAATTATTCGATACAGCCCTCTGAAATCTTACGTGGCTCTCTACACTGGCAAATTCGTCTGGATTCTATCAGTCCTCTATGTCGCCAGGCAATTGACAATCGTCGACCAGTTCCTTGGAGAGAACGTCTACGCCTCGATCGTTTCAGCAGCACTCGTTCTCTCCACAGCGTACCTCATCATCAGAGTTGACTGGGAGAAGAGACTTCTCGGACACAAAGACAGTCTTCGAAGCAGGTTACTAAGCAGAATTCGAAACGCCTTCTCTCGGGAACAAAGAAGCGAAGGACAAAAACCCGGACAACAGGATACTTCCCCTTAGGAATTCGAGAATCATTGAACGCACTTCAATCGCCAAAGTGGAACTTGATGCTTAGAACTGGGATACTGCTCGCACTGATTGTTCTTCCAATTCTCACCATTCCTACGGTTCACACGTATGGTATATCGTTCACCATGAAGTATGATCTGGGTTATAGTGGGATACCATTTGCCGGTGGAGTCGTCTCGATAATCAGCAATTTCACCAACACGGGCCTATTGACGATACGTGTTACTGGAGTTTCGTTCGCGTCGGATTTCTGGTCTAACGGAACCCGTCAAGTTACCTCAGGGCTTCCGTTCAACCTGACAGCCAGCATGAACAAGGAGGTCGATACCCCGGTTCTCATTCCGACGGGGGCCTTCATCGGCAACCACAATGTTACAAGTACCGCCACTTGGCAGTACAGCGACAGCTCTGGATGGCACACCGCGGCTCCCGCTGTCACAAGTATCACCGTCAATGTATCCCAGACTATCGGATCTCTCCTCTCCGGCTTCGTGACAATCTTGCTCACTGGCCTCGGAGTGGCGGCGGTGGTCGTAGTCTTAGTTGTGTTTCTAGTGTTAAGGCAAAGAAAGAAGCCGAAACCGGGAGCATCTTTGCCAGCAAGTCCTCAGCCGGACCTGAAGATTCTGTCAACGCATCGATATTCGTAAGATCCGGATCCGCGTCAAGGACAGTCAGAGTTGAAAGCTGATCTTTTCGCAAGACCCTTTAACCAGTTCAAGATCGGCGATCTCGGGAAACTCCTCTGGGCACCGCCAATAAGCCTGACCGCCAACCCAGTGTGTTACAAGCGTTACATATCGATGAGGCGAAAGGAATAATCACCGCCTTCGACGAACGGTTTCTCTTCATTCCTGTAGCGCTAATTCATTCGATTGAGGACAAGTTGACCGAAAGCTTCGGACCGATCACCGCCACCAGTTTCCAGTATAGTATCGGGAAGCAAGGAGGGGCTCAGTACATGAGTATCGCGAAAAAATCCGGGTTCAACATCAAACAATCCGGTGGCTTAGAACAGATTGCCGATCGTCTAGGTACCCTCGGTGGCTGGGGGAAAGTCTCCATTGTCAACTTTGATCTCGAGAAGAAGATTGCCAGGATACGATGGACAAACGGCGTCTCGGTCCGGAACCGAAAAGGGAAGACTCCCGTATGTCATTTCGGCCGAGGGATTCTGACAGGTGCAATGGAACAGGTTTTCGGCCGAAAATGCGAGTCGCTCGAAGTCTCCTGTCAGGGAAAAGGAGACAGATTCTGCGAAGCGGTAATCGGTGAACCTGCGGAGATTACTCGACTTGCAGAACAGTCGAAGAGGACATCTGATTAATGGTTTGAATTCGAAGTCGACGTCTTTAGTAATCTATCTATTCCCTGAAATGATTGATTGCGATACCTTTCTCCCTGGTCCGTAATTCTGTAGACACGTCTGCTTCTCCGTGTTGGCGACATCCATTCGCCCGAGACTAGCCTGCGTTCTTCCAGCTCGTATAGCAGCGGGTAAAGCGTCCCCGCGCCGATGTGAGCGCCGGTCTTGACCTTCAGTTCTCGCATAATCTCATACCCATGTTTTCCACCGTTATCGAGGAGGGATAGCACGAAGAGGTCGAGGAAGCTTTTCACCATCCGTTCATTGACCGCTCTTGTCATTCTTTCACGGGAACTATCGAGATTCGATATTATCGAGTTTCAATACAAGCGCCTCTTAAGAGGCTATCGCACTGGTGCCTTCCCAAGGCCTAGTTGATCCAGCAGGGCGCATTTCAGGGGCTAAAGTGCACAGAATGCCATGCCCGCTATCCAAAAGACGAGATTCTCCAGAAATGCCGAAAGTGTGCTGGACTATTGGATACAATAATCAATCCAGAGATTCTCAGCGAGAAATCGACGGGCAATCTGGACCGTAGCCCATCAATGTGGAAATTCAGGGACTTCCTTCCAGTCGATGCAACGGACAAGATTGTCTCTGCCGGAGAGGGAGACACTCCCCTCCGAAAGCTGAACTCATTCCAAGGAAACGTGTGGGTAAAAGATGAGACAAGAAACCCAACAGGGACGTTCAAGGACCGAGGCGCCTCCCTCGCAGTCACAACTCTATCCAAGTTAGGCGTCAAAGATCTCGTTCTATCGTCGGAGGGCAACGCAGGATGCTCATTTGTGCTCTACTCACATCTTGCTGACATTGATTGTAGCGTGTTTCTACCCCGGCAAGCAAATCCGGCAAAGGTCGAGCTTTCTCGGAAACTTGGAGCAACGGTCACCCTGGTCGATGGTACTATAACGGATGCGGGACGCCAAGCGGAAGCCGTTGCAAATAGAGAAGGAAGCTACAATGCCTCGACTTTTGTCACACCATACCGCCATGACGGCAAAGGAACGATGGCCCTGGAGATTTGTGAACAGCTCGGCTGGCGGCCCCCTGACTGGATCGTTTACCCACTTGGAGGTGGTGTGGGACTGGTTGGGATGTGGAAGATGTTCTCTATTCTGGAAAAAATCGAATGGGTCAAAAAGAGACCAAGGTTTGTAGCGGTCCAACCTGCGGGCTGCGCACCAGTCGTCAGGGCCTACAACTCGAAGAAAGAGGACGTGGACGAATGGAAGAATCCTGAAACGATCGCTTTCGGCCTGAGAATACCTAAGCCTCTGGCGGGAAAGTGGATTCTTCGCAGCCTCAGAGAATCTGACGGCATAGCCTTGTCCGTCACAGACGAGGAGATCCGCAAGTCTATGGGTCAAGCTCTCAAGGCTGAGGGTCTTCTCCTCGAGCCCTCGAGCGCAGCAACACTCGCCGCCCTGCCCTATCTCTACGGGGAGAAGATGATTGATAGGTCGGAAGAGGTCGTTGTGATAGCCACCGGGTCCGGGCTCAAGACCCTTGAACAGTTCTAGCTACGGTCGGTGATTCTGGTACGCTACTTGGACAGCGTTGTTAATCGTTCTGTTATTGTTCTTATCTTGTCTTTGAACGGTTCCAGTTTTGATCGGTCTGTTTTTGTCAGGTCTTCGAAGTAGGATATGTAGCCGGTGATCTCGTTTAGCATCGCGTCTATTGATCGGGGGCCTGTGAAGTGGTGGCTGAAGGGCCACTCGTCTTCCGCCTCTTTCGCTTTGGTTGTTAGCTCGTATCTGCCGTCTTCTCTCTTCTTGATGAGTCGGTCTTGGACCATTTCTTCCAGCATCGGGTAGACGGATCCTGGGGAGGGTCTCCACCATCCCTGGCTCATGTTCTCGATCTCGTCCATTATCTCCGCCCCGTTCTTGGGCGATCTGCTGAGGATGTTGAGGACCCATGGTCTGAGTCCGCGTTTTCTGAACATTCCAAATCCACGAAACATTCGATATCGCTTTTCCGATATTGGATATCCGATATCGACATATAAGGATTCCCGTCCCTAACCCGATAACCCCGTGCGTATCAGTGTTAAGATGAGAAGTCACCTATTATCAGCCCTGATCCTGAGAGTGCGAGGGGGCTCGCTACGCTTCCCTGGAATCGTTCGGGGACACGCCGATAGAACCCCTATCTTTGCCTTCCCATACAAGCCTGGATTGTGCCCTGATCAGCCTGTCTCGCCCAGAATCACTGCCCGGCACGGAGTCGGTCCCCCGGGGAAAGGGGGTGTTGCACAGAGCATCTCGCGACACAAAAGAGCAGATGCCCATGAATCACGCTTATGTCAGAGTCGCGACAGAAGTAGTCTTAGAGCATTGACTGTTCAGATCGACGACGCGGGTGTCGGCGACCTTTTGCATGGAGTCGTCGTCGGTGTGCATCGAAAGGAGACTGGAGAGTTTCACTACGACATGATCCCTGTATCCTTCTTCCAGACACCTAGCTTTGGGAAGAAGATGTACCAGAAAAAAGCCACCGAACTCGCACTGAACCTCCTATACCAGATGAGGCTGGGCGAGAATGAAGAGATCGAGATATGCAGCAGCTTCCTCTTCGACGAGACACGACCCCACCTAGCCGAGAAATACGGAAAGACAAGAGTCAAGACCGCGGTCATTACTGGAGACGCCCAGAACAACGTGGAGACCGCTTACCTGGACGAGATCAGGAACCTAGGCTACGAGCCAATCGCAGAGCGCGATGATAGACGTGCGAGAAGCTTCTTCCACATGCTCAAGTGGGTCAAGAACAACCCCGAACGGCTCAGATACGCCAAGACAGGCTGGCCACGACTCAGGAGATACATCAATCTCCCCAGAAAGCATGATGGTCCCGGCTCGACGCGTTAAGTCAACTGTGGTTTAGAAAGGAATAAGTCGCGTGCATGGCCTTAGGTCTTGCGGCCATGAGCTTACTGGATATGATCACTGGCGAGATGCTTCTTGTCCCAGGCGTCGAGATGAAGGACCATGGAGATGAAGAGGTCGAGCTGCATGTGGGCGGCAAATCCTTCGCGCACATTCACGGTCCAGACCGTATAGAACTGCGGTTGCCGCCCGACCTCAAAGAGGTCATGATCAGCCAAGGCACGGTTGCCCGTTCCCCGGAAGTTCACGACCGAGAAGGGTGGGTTATCCTCAAACTAGGGACCAGACCGGATCTCCGCCATGTGATGAGGATTCTCCAGCAGTCATACCGGTTTGCCTCCGCGACAGTCTAGCCCTTATTCGCAGACGCCTCCTCTCAACGCTTATACTGTAACCAATCTCTAAGGCAACACCATGCCACTGGATCGCGCAAAGGTCTTCGCCCACATCGACAAGAACCTCCCACAACACACAGCCAAAGTCCAGGAACTAGTCCGCCAACCCTCCATATCCCCAGAGAACAAGGGAATCCGGGAGTGCGCGAACCTTGTCATGCAATATCTCACGAGCCTGGGCTGCATAGGCGGCGTCGAAGAGACCGCTGGAAACCCGGTCGTCTATGCCCGTTATGATGCGGGAGCCGAGAAGACAATCGTTGTCTATATGATGTATGATACGATGCCTGTTGACGAGCCGGGCTGGCGCGTAGATCCTCTAGCAGGTACGCTGGAGGATGTTGCTCCTTTCGGTCGATGCCTTGTGGCCAGAGGAGCGGTTAACACGAAGGGAGAACTCAGCGGGTTCCTGAATGCCTGCGAGTCGATCAAAGCAACCCGCCAAAAGCTGCCTGTCAACCTTCTATTCGTCGTTGAAGGAGAGGAAGAGCTCGGAAGCCGCCACCTCCCCGAGTTCATCACAAAACACGAGAAGGAATTGCAACAAGCCAAAGCTGTCCTCTTTCCATTCTGCTCACAAGACCGCACCGGTAAAGTCGTAATGTATCTGGGGGTCAAGGGGATCGTCTACTTCGAACTCGAACTCGACGGCGCAACCTGGGGAAAAGGCCCTAAGGAGTTTGGAATACATGGAAGCAACAAGGCCTGGGTTGACAGCCCAGCTTGGAGAATGATCCAGGCACTAGCCACGATGACGGGTCCTGATGGCAACAAGGTGACCATCCAGGACTTCTATCGCCACGCTCAGGTTCCCAGCAAAGAGGACCGTGAGCTTCTCCCGAAGCTGGAGAAGACCTTCAACGATGCTGCCGTCAGGGAGGAGTTGAAGATTGACAGGTTCATCGGCGACAGCCACGGAATAGAGGCGTTGAAGAAGTATCTTTTCGATCCAACCCTCAACATCAACGGCATAGTGAGCGGCTACACGGGACCGGAAACAAAGACTCTGCTCCCCTACAAGATCACGGTCAAAATCGATGTTCGACTTGTACCGAACATGAGGAAGGATGACGTGATGCCGATGATCAGAAACCATCTGGACGCCTACGGCTTCAAGGATATCCAGATACGCGTCGTGGAATCAGGGTACGGATGGTCGCGGACAAGCTATCAAAGCCCAGCCGCCCAAGCCGTAATCAAATCCTACAAGGAATTGGGAAAAGATCCGGAGTTGTGGCCTACGATCGCGGGAAGCGCACCCTTTGCACTTTTCAACCGAAAACCCCTCAACCTTCCAGTGGTGATCGGAGGACTCGGCCACGGAGCTCTGCAACACTCACCTAACGAGTACATTGTCATAGACGAAAAAGGGCCGACAGGTGGCCTGGCTTCAATGGAGAAGTCCTTCGTTACGTTCTTGGACAACTTTAGCAAAATGGGTAGCTAACACATTCGTGTCCCTCTCGCCAAGGGAGTGATTCTTCGGCTAATGTGTGCTCTTGAGTTTGCTCTTGAAAGGGTTGCTTATCTTTCGACTAGAACCAGTACGCTTTCTAGACCTGTTCGTCTTCTTCTGCCGATTCCTAATACGGAAAGTCCTTGACTGACGCGGCAATCCTGTTCAGTGCGATCTTGCGTCTGGACTAGTATATCTACGTTGGACCGTGATCGGGTTAGACAGCGAAGTGCTCAGATAGTCAATGTCGCATCACACCAAGTTCTTTACTTTGCTATCAATATCATCGGTAACCTTCTTAGGTTGACACATAACCGGTTGAGGAGACGAACTTGGAACTAGGACCAGAAGCCGAAGAAGAAGAAATCGATGTGATATGGGATGAGAATGGGACAGCAAGGTATAGGCTACTGAAAGACCATCGAATTGTGGACTTTGATGGCCACAACATCGCCTGGATGGACGATGACGGGTTCATCTACGATTACAACGGCCACTACAAGGCCTATTACGAGAACGGTATCCTACGCGATCCAGCAGGCGCTGTTATCGGACAGGGCCAAGACCCTGCAGGCCCCAAACCAGTTCTTCCCAACAAAGGCCTGATTCCAGAGGCATCCATACCAGAGAAACCTCCTACCAGGCCGAAAGTCAAAAAGGACAAGGATTCCCCGAAGAAACCGGAGGCTTCACTCCTCTGGTCCCAGAAGATGCTCGAAGAACTGTAAGGCATCTGGCGCAGAGTGGAGCCCGGCCTGAAAAGAGCCTAGATTTGAATCTCACCTCTCGTAGAGAGTCCGGCTTGATGAGAAATTCGTAGCAGCTCCACACTGTTTAGACTGGAAGGAATCCCGTCGGATCTCTGCCTGAGTTGACCCTCTTCTATCTCCCAATCGCTATCTTCGTAGCAGTTTACGTCCTGATAGTCTTACGAAACCTCCGGTGGTTTCGCATCCCCGTCTGGACCATCATGATGACAGGAGCCGTCGCAATGATCTTCTCAGGGTCAATTCCGCTAGGAGACGCCTACGCATCAATCAATCTCAACGTGATCTTCTTCCTCCTCGGAATGTTCTCGGTGGTTGCCGCGATGGATCTCTCCGGACTCCTAGAGTACCTTACCTTAAGACTGCTGCGCGTTGCAAAGTCGCCGCAGAAAGCCTTCGGCCTGGTGCTAGTCGGAATAAGCATGATGTCGGCGTTCCTGGTGAACGACACGTTGGCGCTAATGGCCACACCAATCATGCTGAGTGTGGCCAAGCAATTGCGGATCAGACCTGGAGTCTTTCTCATCACGCTCGCCCTCGGAGTAACCATTGGAAGCACAATGACCGCCATCGGTAATCCGCAGAACCTTCTGATCGCCCTGTCAACAGGAATTCCAAACCCCATGCTGGATTTTCTCTACTATCTTGCCCCGCCGACCTTGGCAGGGCTCGGAGCGACCTATCTAATTCTCAGATGGTACTATAGAAAAGAATTCGCAAACTCGACATTAACACAACTCCAGGCTAATCCTAGAGAAGCGATCAAAGATCGGAAGCTGGCAAAGCTTTCTGGATGGGCTGCAGGAATAGTTGTGCTAGGCTTCTTCCTAGTCGGCATCGCCGGGCTGTTTGGGGTTCAGGGAAATTTCAACCTCGGAACCATCTCACTCCTCGGCGCCACGATCGTATTCCTCGGCAGTGGAAGACGAAGCGAGATCCTAAGATCAGTTGACTGGGGAATTATCCTCTTCTTCATTTCCCTCTTCATCGTGATGCAAGCGTTCTGGGAATCAAACGCTCTCCAAAGCCTAATGATCTACTTGCCAGTTCTCAGCAAATCGGATCCCGGGCTCTCGATCGTCACGATAATTTTGGCGAGCGCATTCTTCAGCCAGCTCTTGAGCAACGTTCCGTTTGTCGCAGTTTACATCAAAGCTATGCAAGCCGCAGGCTTCACCGGGGCCGATGTCAAACCTTGGATGGCGCTGGCCGGTGCCAGCACGCTGGCTGGAGGCATCAGCCTCCTAGGCGCAGCCAGCAATGTGATTGTATTAGAAGAAGCGGAGAGTCGAGGGTCAGGATTCGGATTCGTTGAATTCTCAAAGGTCGGACTTCTCGTAACGATTCCGAACCTTATCATCCTCTATCTCTTTCTCCGAGTACTATAGGTCGAAATCTCACACTCCCAAACACCCAAAGATCAATTAGAGCAGCCGCTACAGTTTGACACCTTTCTGGGTGTTCAAATCGTTGTATCATATACTCGGCCCTCTCAATCGGGCTTTCAACTCCAAGAAAAGGGAGATAGGAAAAAAATGGATTCATCGACCAAACGCAAAGTGGGCGCTATCGCCCTAATCGTCGCGGGAATTGGCGCTTTCCTCGTGCCCTTCCTTCTACACGGTCCAGCGTTACAAGCTTCAAGCAGCAACGGCGGCAACACAAACGGCAATAACAACAACGGGGGGACCACGACGACAACCCCAGCTTCGACTTGTACCAGTAACTGTTCAACTGACACCAGCCCGACAACGTGTACTTCTGAGGACAGCACAGGGCCGGGCGGCCACACTAACGAAGGCAAACATCTTGCAAAAGGACATGACAAACAGGACAAACAAGACAAGTCAATTGTTGCGAAAGCGCATGGGTTCATGGCAGCTCTAGGCAAACACAACCCGTTGCACGACGCAACTCACTCCACCAAGACCGATAACGACACAGCCAACAGTCACGGGCTTCACTCTCACGGCCACGACACCGATGATGCTAGCGGTTGCGCGGACGACAAAGATAAGGACAACTCGGACGATCAAGGCAACGGCGACTAGTGGGCCTAGAAGACACTCCTAGGCTCCCCAACTTTATTTTTAGAGCTCACCAGACCCCTCTTGCCCTTTCTGGACTCAACCTTCCTGTCACAGATTGTAAGGTTTAGAAACGTCCACAAACACTTGGCCAACTCGACTGAGAATGGTCAGCCAGGGCGAAAAAGCTCCAACCTTCACACTCCCAGACACCGACCGGAAACCTCGCAGCGTTAACGAGTTTCTGAAACCCAATAGTGCGACAGTTCTCGCATTCTTTCCGGGAGCATTTACCTCGGTATGTACCCGTGAAATGTGCACCTTGCGGGACAACATGCAAGAGCTGAACAAGATCAACGCACAGGTCGTGGGAATAAGCGTCAACGATCCATTCACGAACAAAGCCTTCGCACAGAACAACAACCTCAACTTCCCAATCCTCTCTGACTACAACAGAGAAGTTGTAAAACTCTACAATGTCTACCACGAAAACTTCGGCAACCTCAAAGGATACACGGTCGCAAAGAGATCCGTCTTCATACTAGATCACAATGGAGTCGTTGTCTACAAATGGGTCAGCGACGACCCGACCAAGGAACCCAACTACGAAGAACTCAAGAAAGCAGCTGCAAAGACGACCTAAGATAATCTTTCAAGCCGATTGCGTGGGGCGACTACGAGTCTTTCTTTTCAAGCTAACGATTCTAGAATCTTCAACGCCCTAGCGGCATTGTCTCCAGTTTCGTCGTGGCGCAGATAGACATAGACAGACTCGCTCCCCCGACTCGTTTCCCTAATCTGCTCAGTCCAGTCATCAATCATTTTCTCATCGTATGATTCTCTTCGCAGCCTGAAATACGGCGTTTTTCCTGTCACTTTGAAGACTGGTTTCATATCCTCGGTCTCTGCAATGCAGAAATCGGCGTCGTGTTTCTCTAGAGTTGAATATGTGAGATCGTTCAGCCAAGATTCATGTCTGAACTCGAACACTCTCTCTCGCATTTTGGAAGTGTTCGCGAGGAAATCTTCCAGCAGCTTCAAGTCCTGTTTCGAATATGGCGGAAGCTGGAACAGAACCGGACCGTTCTTCTCTCCAAGAGATCTCAATGTCACCCCAAGTCTCTCTGTCGCTTCAACCGATCCTTTCCCGAGTTTCAGGATATGCGTGATCTGTCTTGGCGCTTTGAAAGAGAACCGGAAATTGTCGCCGGTCCTGCCAGCCCACGATTTTACCATCGAAACGCTCGGAGGAGCGTAGAAGGAACTGTTGATTTCCACACTGTTGAGCCGTTGACCGTAATAGGACAGGAAATCTTCACTCTTCAGGTTCTGCGGGTAGAAGTTTCCTTTCCACCCAGCATAGCTGAAACCTGAAACGCCTACCATCGCCTGTGTTTTCAATTCGGCCGGGCCTCAATGAATCACAGTCGGAAAGGTTTCTAAGGCCTTCCTCGTTCCAATCCGACTATGCCTACGTTACCTACAACCCTTGAATCAGTCGGACTTCCACTTGGGTCGTCGGCTGTCGATTTTCAATTGAAGGGAGTGGATGGCAAGACTCACAGCTTGAAGAGCCTCTCAGACAAGCAAGCGGTGGTAGTCGTCTTCAGCTGCAATCACTGCCCCTACGTCCAAGCCTACGAAGACCGGATGGTTCAGATCCAGAAGGATTATTCAGCGAAAGGAGTCACCCTAGTGGCGATAAACAGTAACGACGACACCGGCTATCCGGAAGACAGCTATCCGAACATGATCAAGAGGGCTAAAGAACGTGGCTTCAACTTTCCCTACTTGAGAGACGATACGCAAGAAATCGCCAAGAAATACGGCGCAATTTGTACGCCGCACGTTTTCGCGTTTGACCAGCAAAGGCGACTTCGATACAAGGGTAGAATCGATGACAACCGAAACCCTGAATCGGTGAAAACCAAGGATCTCAGGGACGCATTGGACGCGATCCTCGCAGGCCACAAGCCTTCAGTCCAGGAGACAAGACCCTTCGGCTGCTCAGTCAAATGGAAAAACTAGGAGGTCCTAGGATTACGATTCTCCATTTTGACCTTTAATATTACCGCTACGCTCTAGCAGGATGATAGTATGGGTAAGCGAAAGGTCCTCAGCGAGGCCAACCTCAGCGAGATGCTCACACCTGGTCCAGGCCAGCTCTACGGGACCGTCAAGAATCTCCTGGGCTATGACAGAGTACTGGTCGAATGCGCGGACGGCGTCACCCGAGTGTGTCGAATTCGGGGAAAAATG
The DNA here is from genome assembly GCA_005888755.1 of Candidatus Bathyarchaeota archaeon. Lineage (GTDB taxonomy): Archaea > Thermoproteota > Bathyarchaeia > 40CM-2-53-6 > 40CM-2-53-6 > 40CM-2-53-6. The sequence continues at coordinate 58,383 of VBBQ01000025.1, read as the reverse complement.
AAACGCCGTGTCTGGATCAAGATGGGCGATACAGTCCTGGTCGCTCCTTGGGACTTCCAACCAGAGCGCGGTGACATCATGTTCAGGTACACCCAAGGACAAGTTGAATCTCTCCGAAGATCAGGCCAGCTCAAGGTCTAACAAGAGACTGAAACTTCTCGAATCTTCGATTCTCTGACCAACTCTAGCTGAGGCTATGAAGGGGTCTGCCCGCTCGGTGCTTAAATCATTCTCCAGAAAATGATTGAAATCTTAGAGTCCAACTCCTAATCGCCATGCTGCATATTCGAAAGGCAGATCCTCAAGACATACCTACCATTCTCTCATTCATACGAGAACTAGCTGAATATGAGCGGGAGCCTAATGCCGTCCATGCCACCGAAGATGACCTGCGTCGCGATGGATTCACCTCTAATCCCAAGTTTCGAGTGATAATCTCAGAGTGGAACGGTGTGCCTGTGGGAATGGCCTTCTTCTTCCACCACTATTCGACCTGGCAGGGAAAGGCAGGAATCTACCTTGAAGATCTCTACGTTCGACCAGAGTTCCGCGGCAGAGGCATCGGCAAAGCGCTCATGATCCAGCTCGCCCGCATCGCGCTCGATGAAGACTGCTATGGCATACGATGGGAAGTGCTTGACTGGAACGCGTTGGCCATCCAAGCATACCAGCGCCAAGGTGCCAGATTCCGAGAGCACTGGCGTGTAATGCAGATTACCGGCGAAGATTTGGAACGCCTAGCCAAAATTCGGTGAACTCTTGAATGCTAGAACCCTAAGAAAATGAGGGACAATTCGAGAGAAGCTTGCTGAAGTCGTCTTTTCTGCAGGGAGGCGGCTTGAGTGGGCTACATTCCGTGTTTGTCTTTGGTCTGCTGGTTCAGAGCGGCTTCCGAGCCGAACTTGGCACCGCACTTTGCACAGGCGAACTGTCCTGCACCTGTGGTAGCTCCGACACTTACCGTCTTCATAGCGCCTCCAACAGCGATAATCGCGCCCAAGACTGCCAGGCCTAAGCCTCCGAGCTGAATTGTATGGTGTATGTTCATTGAGTAAAGGTAGCCCCAGGTTCCGAGACCTGCGACTAGTACTACCACTCCCAATACGAGCATGGGCATTTTCATTTTTCGATCAGAGCGACTCGGGTCGACGTTCGACATTTGAGCCATACCAATAGCGCTTCGATATAGGGGGCACCCTTTGTCGTGAAGACTTAACTAAGATCACGGTCGTGGTAGGCCGCGGGCGACTCAATCAGTGCCTATTGAAAAAAAGCAGCTTTCCAAGAAGGACGTTCAGAAGTTCGATCCAAGCCCTCTCTATCTCTACACTGCGAGGGACGCGCTGAACCGTGTCACTGTACTGAAAGAATCGAACAAGGACGCATATCTCATAGCCGGCAGATACTCAGGCAACGACAACGACAACCGGCTCTACACCCCACTCAACGAGGAAGACAGCAAAGAGATCGAAAAACTGGTCCGAATCGGCAGAAAGGACGCGACGATCAGCTTCCTCTGAGCGCGCATAGATACTTCTAGATTCTGTTAACTCTTCGTGGGTCCTAGTGGAGTAACCTCTCCGGATAGACTTCTTCCTAGCCGCTAGTATTCCAGCGGCGCCTGATATTGCGCAGAGCTTGTAGTAGCTTGGAGAATCGTACTGGGCGAGCTGGTTGTAGGAGAGTAGCGAGAGCTCTCAGCGACGATGCATCGTTGGCTATACCTATCCGCAGAGACTCATTAACCATCCTCCTGAACAACTCCAGCAAACGAAGCACCTCGCATGATGGAACACAGTATTGCCAGTCAGACTTAACAGCCAGCACAAGGGATTCAAGGGCTTAAACCTGACTAATACGTCAGAGAGACGCCCGACGACAAATTAACAGAGCTTATCTCTACATGTGGAAGAGGTTCAGGTTAGCATGACCCCTCTGGAAGAGCTCTCGCATCTCATTTCCGAGAAAGGCCGTCGGATACTGGTCGCCCAAAGCCCGGTCGATCTGAAAACGCTTCAAGGAGAAAATTCCGTTTACATTCTCCAACTTCCTGAAGAAGGCCATGCCGCCGGAGGGAGAGCAGGCGGATTTGGAGAGAGACGTGTCGAGAAAATCTACTGCTTCCATTACCAGAACGGAGCCTGCCGAAAACTCTTCGAAGTCGAATCTCCCGAGAAACTGGAAAGATTCGAGCTCCCCTACCACGCTGCAGGTACGCCGGTAATACTTCCCGACGGTTCGGAGAAAGTTATTTCGGGAGTAATCGATCCAGAGTTCGTCGAATCCTACAAGCAAGTCGCATAGATTTTCTGCCTTGAGCAAACAACGCTAGAGCTGCGCGGTTGCTTCGGCTTTCGACAACATGATGTAGATCGTAGACTGCGTCGACGGACGAGTCAGTCTCTTCTCCAAGGCCGCCTTCTCCTCAGCAAGCAGGTCTCGGGCAACATAGATGTCGATCGTCAGGTGTTCCAGTTCGGCAAGTTGTTTCAATCGAGTTTCCAAGTAGCCGACTGCTGAGCGGAAAAAGTTGTCTGGAAGATCTGGAAGCTCTACATCTACAAGCGCAGTCGGGTCAGCTCTAGTGCGCAGCATTTCATAGAGCTCAGCAACAGCAGGTATCTCGATCATCAAGTGCTCATGGTGAAATTCCTCGAGGTCGAAGTTCATTCGTCCCCACTTCTGTCTCTTCCACAGTCTCTGATGATCACTGGGCGAGAGACCGCTGCCGAAATCTGCATACTCCAATGTCACGTTCGCGTTTTCTAGGTACTCTGAACGAATGACCCTTCCGCGGTGAATGTACCTGGCGGTCCCGGCAATGTCAGGGGACTTCCCGACATTATCAGAGGGCGAAATATAGTCTGTTATCTGATAGATGGCATCCTGGCTGCTTGGGAGATGTGGGGATATGAGAAACCGTCGGACGGCGTTCTTCTGGTCCTCGAAGATTGTGGGGTCGGCGAAGAGGCGTTTGAATCGAAGCCGGACCCTGTAGAAATCAGATTCAACCACCACGCTTCATCAGCCAAACATCGTATCTTGGAAAACAAATGTACGCTTGCGCATTCTTTAACTGATTCTAGCTGGACGGTCTAGACGTCCATGTCGCGTAGAGTGCGGGATTACTTCGAACTTGTCTCTCCTCAATGGGATGTGATGAGAAAGAGCTTCTATGGCGAAGAGGTACGGGACGCTGTGTTGAACGCGGCTCGAATCAGTCCTGACGACACCGTTCTAGACGTAGGCGCTGGAACGGGGTTTCTGACGGAAGCAGCTGCGATGATCGCCCGAAAAGTCATCGCCCTCGACTTCTCAAGGGGGATGAGCGATGAAGCAATTGCGAAACTGGGGAAAGGAAAAGTGGAATTTCGAATTGGAAATGTGGAACGTATGCAGTTGCTAGGTTCGTCCGTCAATGTGGTGATCGGCAACATGGTATTGCACCACTGCCCTCACCCAAAGGCAGCGGTCGCAGAGATGTCCAGAGTGCTCAAACCGGGAGGGAGAATCGCCTTCTCCGACCTCCAAGAACATACCCACGAATGGCTCCGGAAGGAGCACGCAGACCTATGGCTTGGGTTCAAAATGGAGGACATTGCCGCTATGTTGAAAGACATGGGACTAGAGAAGGTAAATGTTGATGCGTTGTCTTCTTGCTGCTCTAGCACGCAAGACGATAAGGCGGTGAAGATCCCGATGTTCCTAGCGTCTGCACAGAAACAAGATTAACGGAGCGGGAGTTTTTCCGGCTGCCTGTTCGACGTGCTTAGTGGGCTAGTTTTCGCGGGTGGGCTAGCGTTCTGAGAGCATGAGTAATAGGTTTGAACCTGTTCTTCTCGTCGACAAAGACGATCTTCGGACTCCATTGTTCGGCCTCTTTCTCGTTCATCGATACGAAGGCTGTGATAATGATCTCGTCTCCCGGCTGTACTTTTCGGGCAGCGGCTCCGTTGAGCGCGATTATTCCGCTTCGCGGGTCGGCGGGGAGCGCGTAGGTGGAGAACCTTTCGCCGGTTGTAATGCTCCAGATATCGACTTTCTCGAACGGGAGAATGCCAGCCGCTTCCATTAGAGACGAGTCTATCTCGATGCTTCCCTCGTAGTTGAGATCCGAACCTGTCACTCGTGCTCTGTGAATCTTGCCCTTGAGCATTCTCAGCTGCAATCTTGCCGTTTCCCCTGTCTTTTCCTATGAAGACCCTTATGACTCGCTAGATTTGAACCGGGGCTACTGTCTCTCTAGAGAACTAGGTAGGCACCGGATATGACTTTACAAGGCTGTCAATCAATGGCTTGAACATAGGAAAGGCGGGGAAAGAGGTCTTTTCAGGTCGTTTTCCCTTCACACAAAACATCAGATTATAGCAATTCTTCTAGCAATCATCACAAACCTAGAGTTATCCGCAGGCGGTAGTACACCTCTTCGGTTGTTGTATCGATTTGCCCCGAGAGACCGGTACTTGACTGGCTGAAGGGTTCCATTAGTCTCCCTAACCGTCAAACTTCCCTTCCCTATGCTCGTGGTGGTGCTTCTCGCAGTAGTATTTCACGCAGCGCCTACAAAATGACCGCGAGTTTGTTCGCCATCTCGGGAACCCCCTTCAGCGCTTGTCTCATGTCGAAGTCATTACAATAGAAGCCCCTGCAAGAAAAAGCAGCTATAGCAATAAGACTCTGAGACGCGAGATTCGGTGTAGGTTTGTCCAAGGCACCGAACAAACCTATGATAATGGTCGCTACTGCCGCAGCAAAGGTCGTAACCACAAACTGGTAGTTAACGAAGGCATGTCGGGGAGACTCGAGCCTGCTCTTTCGCAACCTGGGTTCGGAGCATGAGTTCTCTCTCATAAAGCAGAGGGGTTACTGAATGTTGAAGTCCCCGATTCGTCTAAGGACGGGGCTATGACCAAGGCCCGCCTCGACAAAGACGAAATCGCGAAGCTGATTGAAGAGAAAGCGAAGGAACGAGAGGTGGACCTCTTCATACGGGAAATTCTAGAGGTAGAGCAAGAGATGTTCGAGATCGAGCATCCAGGTGATTCCGCTCCCGGTAAGTCAGCTTTCGACAAATTCACATCTACAGCTACGGTGCACGACAAGATAGTAGAACGGAAACTCTTGCTTCAGATGATAGAAGAAATCGGTGGACCTGAGGCGGTCAAGAAGCTAGAGGAAGTTCGGAAACGCCAGTCAAAAACAGCCGAGAAAAGCTCTCAAGGTGGGAGTAGGCAGAATGTAGAAGGCCAGCTACTTCACATCTTCGAATGCGCTGAGTGCGATTTTCGTAGCTCTCCCGGTAAGAAGTTCGAGCTTGACGAACACCACATGGAAACCGGGCACTCTGGTTACAAAGAACTGTTTCTCTGAAGGAAAGAGAGCCTAACGAGAAGCCCATTTAAGGGCGAGACCTTGGTGTGTTTTCGTAGAGTATAGCTTGCCAATTTGGTAGGAGAGTTTAGGCATTGAAGAAGCAGTTGGACCCCGCGGACGCTGTCCTCAAAGAAATCGAGGCGATTGGACAACGTTCGTTCATCCCATCTATCGGCCCCGTCAAGGGAAAGATTCTTGCGGAAATCGTGAAGAAGACTCGGCCGAAACGAATTCTGGAGGTCGGAGCTCTCTATGGTTATTCTGCCGTACTTATGGCCAAGAACTCGCACCCTGGAGTCGAGATCATATCGGTCGAGAAGAGCCCGGAACATGTGCGCATAACCACGAAGAACATCAAGCGGGCAAACATGGAAGAGAGGATCAAGATGATAGAAGGAGATGGAACAGCAGAATTGAGGAAGCTTTCGGGAACCTTCGATCTCGTCTTCTTGGACGCTGAGAAGACAGAATATCTAGCCTATCTGAAAGCAGTCGAGAAAAATCTTCACAAGGGCAGCGTCATCGTCGCAGACAACGTGGGCATATTCAAGGATCAAATGCAAGACTATCTAGAATATGTCAGAAACAAGGGTCTCTTTAAGAGCCGGACAATTGAAACTCTCCTAGAATTCTCGGACACTACCAAAGACGCTATGGAGATAAGTGAGAAACTAGAATAGTCTACCACGGAACTAGGAGCGTGAAGAGCTAACGGGATTTGTCTTCTCGTTCAGCTGGGCACTATTCATCGTATATGAAAAAACGACCTTGCGGATGCCATGGCCCCTCAAACGTTTTCTGCTCGGACAGTTCCCCGGCGAGCTTGAGGCACAACGTCAAGTCATGAGACTGAGAAGCAACGAAGTCTTGGTTTCAAGGAGTTGACGTCTGCGGAGAACTTCTAGAATCGTTCTGTGTCTCGGAGGACGTTGCAGTATCCAGAAACAAACCTACCTATCTCTCCGGTAACCGGGTCGTAGCTGTGTCGTTCCGCATAGCCGATATCACGGCCATAGACGTGAATGCTCGTTGTGGATTTTCCTGAAATATTGTCGACTCTGTGGATGCCACGGTGGCCCAGAACTGTCACGTGTCCTTTGGTGTTGATCTTCTCGCTAACCTTCTCGATCTTCGCAATCTTGGAATTTGAACCATCGTCGGTTCTGCGGAACAGCGCTTCCCGCTCTTCGCCATCATAGACCCCGATAAGCGCCCATGTGAGGTGGTCGTGGATTGGAGTTGTCTGGCCAGGATGCCAGACTCCTCCAATTATGGAGAACGCCTCGTCCCTTGGCATATGAATGAGGTTCATCGCGAATCTGTCCTTTCTCGGCGTGAAGGCTTCGGATGGAATCGATCCGGGGCTCTGGATGAGTTTCTCAAGAAGCAGTTTGATATGTCTCAGAACTTCTGACTCGTTTGAGTATTCCGGAAGATCGTGTCGACGTCCTTGGCGAATTGGCTGGTCGAGTAGTGCTCCGTTTGCATCGTGTTGATTTCAGGAGTCCAGTACTAATAGCCTTGGCGTTCGGTCGAGCTTGACTCCACGGTAAAGAGGTCCCATGGTTGGAGTTCTATCCTCACGGGTGACGCGTGTAAAAGTCGTCGGAACAGAAAGCAATAAGTCGACTCTCGTGAGGGTGATTGCTCGTGAAGCTCGACAAAGTCCCCCTCAAGATGGAATTTCTCCGGAAGAAGCTGAAATGGATTCAGCAAACAATGAGGGAACAGGGAATAGACATCTGGATCACGTTCACCCGGGAAGGGAATGAGGATCCACTAGCTCAGGATCTTAGGTTCAGCGATCTGACATGGAGGTCCGCGGCGATAATCGACCAAGATGGAACAAAGACCGCTGTTGTCGGAAGCCTGGAGGTCGACACGATCAAGCAGAACAAGTTCTACGACGAGGTCGTTGGATACGCAAGCGAGGGCGCCGCTCCCAAACTGAAACAGATAATCGGAAGAAGGAAGCCGAAGAGCATCGCCGTCAACTCAAGTTACGACGAAGGCGCTGCAGATGGTATAACGAGCGGCATGGAAGCATATCTCAAACGGGCACTGAAGGGATATTCCAAACGGTTCGTGTCAGGGGAGGACTTGGCTATTGCGTTGCGTGCGAGGCTTGTCCCTGAGGAAGTTGAACTGTTAAAGAAAGCGATAGTCGAGTGCGAGAAGGTCTATGACGAGGTCGAGAGTGCTATCAGACCCGGCAAGAAGGACAGGTATGTACACGAGTTCGCGCACAAACTTCTCGCCCAAAGGGGGCTATCGACCGCCTGGGCTTTTGACCGTTGTCCATCCGTGAACGTTGGAGGCGATCCCATGGGCCACATAGGCTATCACAACACCACTATTCGGAACGGCGATTTCGTCAAACTCGATTTCGGAGTCAACTATGAAGGCTATTGTAGTGACATCCAGCGAGTCTACTTCGTTGGGCCCGGAAATATTCCTAGCTCGGTGAAGCGCATGTTCGAGACTGCTAGAGCTGCAAACGATGCCGCTCTCGCAACCCTGAAGCCAGGGACTGTAGGTTACAAGATCGATAGTGCCGGCAGAAAACTAATCGTCAAGAAAGGCTATCCGGAGTACAAGCATGCTCTGGGACACGTATTGGGCCGGAGTACCCATGAGATCGGGCCGCTACTCGGTCCAAGGTGGCCGAACAGGTACGGTAAGCAGGTGGAGAAGCCGGTTCAGAAGGACATGGTCTTTACGATCGAACCTTCAGTCACAAGCAAGCTTGGAACATGCAATCTGGAACAGGATGTCCTGGTCACGGCGAGCGGCTACCGACAACTATCTAAGCCACAGGAAGACATAATCAGGGTCGGATAACACTCGGAATCGACCAATACGTTGGAGCAGACAACCCACACGTGTCCCGTCTGCAGCACCACGGGTCCTTGCAGCCGTTCATCTGGAGAAACGGACGAGTTTAGGTATCACAACTGCCACGTTTGCGGATCGACTTGGAAGGAGCAGAAAGTCCCGTCCACCGCGAAATCGGAAATGAAGAGCTAGACTGTCCTGTATCTGCACTCCAGTGGTGCTTTCTAAGTATAGTTCGGGTCTGCTACCGCCGTGGGCGGATGATTGCCCTTAGCGTGGAGGAAGAGATGCTTGGCAAGACTTGTACGTGTGCCCTGCAGACAATGAGATCAGGCTTGTAAAGACCCAGAAGAAAGGAACCCCCTGAACGGGGATATTCGTAATCTTGTAGGTGTAGATGCCTTGGACCCCAACACCCGTTTCCGTAATCGTCGTTATTGGAGGCGTGGTGAGGAAGATGAATAGAAGGAAGAGGGTGCCGGCAAAGCCTACGATTAAGACGAGGCTCATCAACGACTTGACGATTCTCTCGAACCTTACCAGGAAGCCCATGGCAGAGCCCACTTCGGGCCGTCCGAGACACAATCGAGTCGTTATCTAGCAGGGTAGCTAGATGCACACATCCATCGATATGCTTGGACACGTTCGACGCTAGTGCCGATTTGAAAGGACCATACAGCACAATCTTTTTCGAAACATTTCTTTTCTCGTAACTTTTGTTCTTACGTAGCTTTTCTTTTCTGTAACTATTTTTTTCTGATAACTATTATGTGACCCCCTGGGGCGGTTTTTTCCCGCGCCCCGCCCTTCGTGAAACGCCGAGTTTCCCACGTTCACCGGCTCATCCCAGTTCCTCCTTCCTTCGTGAAAACCGCCGATTCTAACAATCCGCGATTCAACCGGTCGCTGTGCTGTGTGATCCGTTATTCGCGGCCCTTAAGGGCTCGAAGGGCGTTCAGGGTCACCCAGGGATTGGCCTTGCCCACCTCGCCCAAGCTTGCGTAAATGCTCGGAACCTCCACTCCTTTTCCAGTGCTCTTGTACACGTTGGAGCGGTCAATGCCCTCCTCCTGCACGGAACTCCATTGTCCCGTCTTCGCGTCCTTCACGAAATTCCGTCGCAGCGATCGAATGTATGTGGCTTCCATCGGCCAAGTCCCATCCGGCAACCGTTTCGACAGCAACAACTCCCCGGCATCTTTGGTCCTCTCTTGTCGACCAAATCCAAGCGCTGTCACAACTCGTAATCCATGGAGAATGTCATAGAAGTAGAATAGAGGGAAATGCAATTCGGTCCATTCCGGCTGAATCACCTTGCCGGACTTGTCGCTCTTGAATAGGTGGTGCATAAGCATGAATTCCACGCCTCTTTCCACCGCTTCCCGTCCGCCACGTGGCCATTTCTGAGGATCGAGGGAAGAAAACGCCCACAAGGGTTCGATCGTCGACATGAACGAGCTATGGTGAACCGTCTTACCGTCTCGTCCCTCCGTGTCGCAGTTCCATCCTCCATCATCACGCTGGTGCTTTACAAGCCATTCGAACATCTCGCGCACCCGAGGATCATTCTCAAACCCGAACTCAGCGAGCGTCCGTGCCATGTTGCCCGTTACACAGGGCTCCCAGACTAAACGCCATCCTCGCAAATCCTCGTCCGGATACTTCGGTGGGGGCCAAGAACGGTCCTGCCCATCCATGACCCGCAGAAAATACTCGCTGCCTTTCTTGATCGAGGGATTCGTCCCTGGGACACCCATTTCAGCCAACAATATCAGCGCCCAAACAGTTGCCCTCCACTTGGGCCAGTACACGTCTTCCGCATCGCCCCAGTATCCTGCTGGGTGTTGTTCGCTCAAGTATTCGGCAACGGGACCCCAAGATGGGATCCCATTCAACGCTGCTACAACATCGGTATCTGTCTTGGATCTTCCGAGAATATCCTTGAGCGCCCAGTATCGAACGCTCGGATTCTCATTCTTTAACAGCCATGCGACAGCCTGATCCCACTTTGCGACCTCGACAGTACTCACAACACATCGATACTCCGTTAGGGAGCGATTGCCATTCTGCCAATTAAAGTGAACCCTACAGACTCTTATTGGAACTAAACATATGATCAGAACCGTCCGTTGAGATGGAAAGCTAGGCCGGATATTTCTGGTAGAACTCTTCAAGCTCTTTCCGGGTCGGGCTTCCCCTGGTTTCTGGTTTACCCGCCTTGAGGGCTGCTGCCATGTTTCCGTGCTTCAGCGCCTCGATGTCTGCAAGGCCTAGGACCTTGTAGGCTGCGAACGCTCCGACAAACGCGTCTCCACAACCTGTTGTGTTAACGATCTTCCGTCCCATTTTCGCTAGATCGACACTCTTCATCCTCAACTGCTTCCCCTTATCATAAAACGCGAACCCCTTGCCTCCTAACGTAACGATAATCCTCATTTTCGGCGCGACCTTATTGAAAGCGGAGACAGATTCTGCTAGAGTGCGTGTTCCGGAAAATGCCAGCGCCTCATGTTCATTGAGGACCAAATAGTCCAAACCCTCCATTTCGCCAGTAAACTCTTCCATTCCGAATCTTGTCAAGACGCCTGGATGCCAGAGGACGGATCGTCGGAGGCGGCGTCCTTCCGAGAGGATTCTCCCGGCGACGTGTCGCGGTGGGTCTATGACGACCATCATCCGGCAATTACCGAAGAGATTCTGGACCTCTGGGAGCATGATGTGGTCCCGCTTCAGCCCAGCATTTGCCCCGAAATGGGTCTCAATATTGTTCCTACCCTTCTCGTCAACTGTAATGTATGCTTGTCCCGACTCAAGTTTGATCAACGTCTGGACTGCAGACGTGTCCACTCCGTCCTGTTTGAGAATCGACAACTGTCTCTTGCCGATCTCATCCTTTCCGACACAGGCCAGCAAGGCCACTTTTCTCTGGCCGAGGATTCGAGATGCTGCAACCGAGACATTCCCGCCTTTTCCTCCCGGGACCCGGTCAACCTTCTCCACGACCACTTCTTCTCCGGGTCGGGGAAGACGCTTGACGAAGAGGTTGACGTCCCAGTTTAAGGCTCCAGTAACAACGAGGTCCGGCAGCAAACTATGCCTCTCTCCCCGTCACAGTGGACAACGCCGCGTCATCGCAGGTGGAAATGTGCTTTTAGCTCTTCAGCGCTGCAGCGATGACAGGTGCGACCGACACCTTGCTTATCGGGCTCGGCATCGTATCAGTGCCGATCACTTTCACCGCTCCAGCTTTCTTGATCCGGTCGAGGGCACCGTCTGCGAGAACAGGGTGGGTACAGAGCACGAAGACGCGTCTCGCTCCCTTTTTCTTACAAGCCTTCGCCGCCTCCGCTATAGTTCCACCCGTGCTGATGATGTCGTCAGCGAAAACTGCGTCTCGGCCCTTCAACTCCACACCTCCCGTATCAACTTCCACCTTTGAAGCAGTCATGCCCTCTTTTCGAACTCGTACTTTCCGAAACGCCGTGTGCTCAGCGTCCAGCTCCTTCGCCACGACCGCAGCCCACTGGCCAGCCTCCTCATCGGGCCCGATCACGATAGGGTTGTGTGGTTTGAAATGATCTCGTGCGTACTTTCCCAGTTCATGCATTGCGGTGAGGTTGCGGGCCGGGATCTTGAAGACCTTCGCAACATCTCCCAGCCTGTGAAGGTGGCAGTCAATTGTAAGGAACGATGTTGTTCCCGCAGCTTCTAGAAGCCTAGCTACCGATGCAGAGCTGACTGCTTCCCCCGGATAGAATCGAGAGTCTTGCCGAGCGTAGGCGAGGTATGGGGCTACGACCGTGATAGAGTGGGCCCCCATGTCTCTGAGCGTATCGATCAACAGGAGAAGTTCGAATATGTACTCATCAGGTGTTCGATAGAGAGACTGAACCGCTACGACGTCCTGATCCTTGACGTCACCATGAATTCGGAGATATTTTTCGCCGTCCGGAAAACGTTTGATTTCCAACTGCCCAGCTTCTTGGCCGAGTTCCTTTGCGACTTTCTCCGCGAGCGGTTGGCTCGCGGAGCCGCCTAGTATGAGCATGGGAGAACGAGACCGCCCGTGCGGTGCTAATAAAAGTGAGGGCTCAGGCCACTCACATTATGACAACTGATCAACTAGGCTCTTCCAGATGTCTCTACTAGGAAGAGCAGGGCTGGACCTAAGGTCCTGGGTCAAGAGCCTGCGGGCCGCAGAACGAGTAATCCTAGCTTGTATCATAGGATTCGTCGTTGCGTTGCTTGGTCTCCGGATACTCGGAACATCTGCAGACATGTACCTCTCTAATGCCCTCTACAATCTCATATCCGGTAATACCCTTGTACCTCTAATCTATGGAATAGCGACAGTGGGTGATCTCATCTGGGTCCCACTGGTTTTCTGGCTCTATGTCTTCCGCAAAGATAGCAATGAATGGACCAGTTCGCTGATACTGGCCGTGGCGATCGTTACAGCAATGGCTCTGACGGACCTGTTGAAAGCGGCGTTCAACCTTCCAAGACCATTCCAGATACCTTCACTCGGAATATCTGCGCGCGGTGAAATTCCTACCAATCCTGGATTCCCTTCGGGACATACGACAAACGCCTTTACGGTCGCCACCGTGATATGGTCTAGGTATGCAGCTTGGCGTATTCCCTTCATTGTCCTCGCGATCTCTACAGGGGTCTCAATGGTAATCTTGGGATTGCACTTCCCAAGTGACGTTCTCGGCGGAGTCTTTCTGGGAATATTCTGCGGGACGTTCGTTCTGGGCCTGGCGAAACTCCGGTCGAGCAAATGATACTGTCACTTTAGGATACAGGTCCAAGTTACATGGCCCCTTTCGAACTAGAGCACTTGTCTGGTGGACAAGGAAAACAGCGACCTTTGAAACCGTCCCCAGTTGATCATAGAATAGAGGCAGTGCAGCCAACGGGCATCCCTATTCTTGACAAGGTCAGCGGAGGAGGTTTCCCTCGGCCGTCCAGTGTAGCGCTGATGGGCCCGATTGGAAGCGGCAAATCTGCTCTCGTCCGAGAACTAGTTGCGAATTTCCTTCGTCAAGGGTGCCAGCTCCTCTACTACTGCATAGACGATCCCGCTGATGTGGTCAAGCTAGGTCTCGAGGACCATCACATCGCGGTGACGAAGATCGAAGAGGAAGGACGTCTCGAATTTGTCGACATGTTCTCGCTCGGAGCTCAGAAGCTAGCCGAGTCGCTTCCCAAAATGGAGCCGGGTGATATCTTGGAAGAGACGTTGAAGTTTCAGGATCTCCTCGCCCTCGGGAGAAGCTTTGCGATGAAGCCAAGCGTCGGGCCTAAGGTAATCGTGATGGACTCCATCACACCATTTTTCCTTCTAGCGGAAGCAAGACGTGTCTACCAGTATGTTCAGGTGATGCGTTTTGCAACACAGATCGCGAGAGCAGTAACGATCTCGGTCTTACATACGGAGGTCGTAGATGTAAACGTGGAAAACGCGACCGCGAACCTGGCGGACGGCGTAATCGAGATGAGGAAACGACAGGGAGAGGTCTTGTTGAAAGGGGGCACGTTGAAGGTTTTGAGAATCGGGCGTAATCCGACACCTTCACGAGGATACTTCTACCAGATCACGCAGCAGGGTATCGTGTTCTCTAACACACCTATGTTCTAGGTGTTGGCGGTCAAGAGTCTTTTAACAACCTCCTAGAGCACTGTCAGGACCCTTTGTCTTTTGATCCAAAGAAGCTGAGAATCGGGTGCAGCGGCTGGTCCTACCAGGACTGGGTCGGCCCCTTCTATCCTAGGGACACGAAGCCTGCTGATTATCTTCGGATGTATTCACAAGTTTTCAATGCCGTCGAAATTGATTCGAGTTACTATCGGACGCCTTCTCCTTTCATGGTCGCCAATTGGAAACGTATGACCCCTGAGGGTTTCCTCTTCACGGCGAAATTTCCAAAGAAAATAACGCACGAGCTGAAACTGCGAGACAGTCAGGCGCAACTAGAACGGTTTTACAAGGCAATGTCCGAGTTGAGAGAAAAACTCGGAGCATTGGTGATTCAGCTCCCGCCCTCGTTCAACTACAAGAAAGACAAGGAGGCTCTGGAGACCTTTCTCGCACTAACTGACAAGAGCTATGTCCATGCTATTGAATTCCGTAACAAATCGTGGTTCAAGCCCGACACCTACGAGCTGCTGAAGAAAAACAAAGTCAGCCTAGTCTGGTCCGAGAACCAGTATGCTTCTGCTCCACCTGAGGCCACCTCTAATGTGGCGTATTTGCGGATGGTGGGCGATCGTTCGATAACAAATTTTGGCGAGAAACAGAGGGACCAGGGGGAGACGATGCGGAAATGGTACACTGCTCTAGAGGAAAAGTCGAGTCTGTTCAAACAGGGCTTCATCTTCTTCAACAACCATTTCGCCGGTTTCGGGCCCGGGTCTGTGAACGAATTCCGACGGCTCGCAGGACTCGCCGAACTTGACTGGAAAGAATTGTCCAAGGAACCCGGACCTTTACAAAGCAGCATGGCACAGTTCCAGAAATAATTCAGACTTCCCTGTCACAAACGTCCGCAAGCTTGATGACAGCGAGACAGCCTTATACGAAGACGAAGATGATCTCCTATCAAGAGCTGTGACTATTGTTCAGTGAGAAAGAGATTGCGTATCTGAAATCTCAGCCGCTAGCCAGAATCGGAACATCGTCCAAGTCAGGAAGGCCGGATGTTGCCGCTGTCAGCTTCGATACCGATGGTGAGTACGTCTATGTCAGCGGCCGGGACGTCATGAACACCATGAAGTACAAGAACGTACTTGAGAATCCTCGAGCCTCGTTCGTTGTGGATGATCTCAAGACGATGAAACCCTGGGCGCCGCGCGGGATTAAGATACAAGGAAAAGCGGACATCGTCAAGCATACCGGATACATGGGACCCGGAACCTATATCCGGATCAAGCCTGTCCTTAAACGAAGCTGGAACATCTAGTAAGTCAGAACTCGTCCTCGATTCTCGAACCCGTACTGCCTAACTGGTCCATGTGAGACCAGCAACTGGCTAAGAGAGAAAAAAAGAAAAACTGGAAGGGGTTTTTTGGTCGTTATGCTATAGGCTGACTGAGCCTAGTTCTGACAGGTCTGTGAGACTGTTCATTTGCACCATGTTGTTTGAGATGGTGTATAGCACGTTTCCAATGTAGAGTGTTCTGGTGATGAAGAGGTTGTTGTCCTGCCATGTTGGTAGTTGGCCGCTTTGCAGTTGTGTTATTCCGCCCTTGAAGACGAAGCCTTTGTCGGGTGTGATATTGAAGACGTAGGCTCCTTGCCAGATAGGCTGGTAAGAGTACCAGTACGTTGCGTCCTGCGGTTGTGCGGTTATCTCGACTGGGATCACGAGGAGGTTGAGTGTCTTGTCAAATAGGACTGCTTTGTGGTCCGTGATTGCAGGCGAGCTGGTTCCGGGACCACCGATCAGGTATCGACTTGTCTCAGTTGGCTGTTTGGGGTCTGTGACATTGAAGAGGCTGATCTTGAGACCTGTGAACCGGACCGCGTTCTCCCACACGACGTCCGTGCCTGACTGGCCGATTCCGATAAGATGTGTCTCGTCGTATGGTTGTAGGTAGTCTGAGACGCCTGTCACGTTGAGTTGGCCGAGCACCGTGGGTTTCGCGGGGTCCCGGAGGCCAATGACAAAGAGTGGGTCTGTTCGCTTGAAGGTGACAAGGTACGCTTTGTCGCCCGTGAACCGGGCAGAATAGATCTGTTCGCCCGGAGAGAGTCCCTCGAGTTTTCCGGTGGTGTGGAGGCTCTTGTCGAGAACGTACACGTTTGTCTCTTGCTGGTTGACTGGCGTGTATGCGAGGGGCGTGGGATCGCCACTCTGGCTGCAACAGTTGGTTGTTGCGATGCGGAGGTATCCATTGTATTCGTCCATGGAGAACTGGTTCAAAACGTGTCCGGGTACTGCGCCTGTAGCCTGGTAGTTGATTGCGAGGCCGTCGATGCTGATACGGTGAACTATTGTTTGCTGGCTCTGGCTCCACACTGGCTGTGTGAGGTAGACGTCGTGCAGAGAAACGTAGATCGTGCTAGTCGTTCCGATCAGATAGATCTTCGCAGCAGGATGGGGGTTGTTCTCTGTCGTATCAAACCCGAGGATCGTGGTGAAGCTGTACCCTTGGTCGATGATGTCCGAGTGATAGACTTGTACAGGCATAGCTTTTACCGCTTGACCATTGATGATCTGCTCCGGGAGCAAGATCTCGCCGTAGCAGAAAACAGGCTGTGTTGCGACAACATAGACGTAATTTCCGATAAGACGAGCACCGGCTAAGGTCCCGTTTACCTCAACCCTGGTCGTGAGCACCGGGCCGGCATGGTCGCTGATGTCGAAAACGAAGAGCGAAGTGGTCCCTGAGAATTGAATAGGGTATATCGTTGCAATGTTGCTGGGTTGAGGAGCACCAATGCCTAGTGCAGGAACCTTTGCGCCTCCTCCATAATACGGATATGGGAATCCTGGAATTTCGCTTACGATAACAAGCTTGTTGCCGACTACAAATATTCCTTGCAAAGTTCCGTTGACAGTGACCTTCGAGACAAGGGTTGCATCTGTTGCGGGGTACGCTTGGACTATGGCGACGGTGTTGTTTGTTATCGTGTAAATGTACTGGCCGTCGTTCTTGACTGTGTCTAGTTCATCAACGCCAGACACCTGCTGATTCGTTTCAGAATGGGTCGGACTCTGACTTGAAGCACCGTTCGATTGGGAGGCGGGGCCCGTTGTTGCTAGACCGGTAGTAAGACCGCCTCGATTGTCCAGGCTAGGCGCGGTGGTGCGGCATCCGCCCCCGTGAACGAATTCCTGCAGGTCTTGGTAAGAAGTGAACGGGATCATTGCATGGGCTGTTGGAGTTGTGAGATAGACGGAGACCGGGATGAGTGTGAGGCTGGTGAGGATGAGTAGGTATGCTGTTGTTGCTTTGCGGAGTATCATGCTTGTTCGTCATATGGTAGGGTGGGACGTGGGCTTAATCCCAGTGTTTAGAACATGGTGTTCGGAAACCCGAACGCCCTCGTTTTCACGGGTAAGCTTGAATTGAACCAAAGGAGTTCCCTCACCCTCAGGAGGATCGAGGATTCATGGCGGAAGAACGAGAGAGAGTTATCGAGTCCGAGCTGAAAGGCGTGACTTTGCGTGTCTACTGGCATATTCTCGGGTCAAAGAAGCAGGTTGTCGGTGTTAGGCTTGTTCAGAGAGCCTTGGGTTTGAGTAGCCCCAGTGTTGCCCTGCATCATCTGGAAAAACTGAAGGATCTGGGACTCCTAGAGAAGGACTCGACCGGCGAATATCATCTGATCGAGCTGGTCAAGGTCGGGGTTTTGCAGAACTTTGTCGGGGTTTTGGGATTTATGCTTCCACGATACCTGTTCTACTCTACCATGTTCACGGTCATGCTCGCCTTGTACCCTATCATCTATCCACCAGATTTTTCCACACACAATATCATGGCATTTGTCTTCGGCATCTCCGCGGTTGCGGTTTCGTGGAGCGAGACCTTGCGGGCGTGGAGGTCGAGGCCGTTCTGATAGCGGATCGGGCTGTTCTAACCCGTGGGATTATGCGGAGCCAAAGCCCATGAGTATCATGGAAGAAGGGGAGCAGAGGGTTCGAAATTTGAGGCTCGGGAGACGGACGAGAGCTGGACTAAGTCTGACGCTGGGTTTGCTGATCGGCCTTGGGCTGGTCATTCTGCCCGGGGTTCTCGCACCTTCGACTCAGACTCCGACAACTTCTGGCTCCAATCCTAGGGGAACCACCTCATCAATCCAATCAACCCAACCAGATACGATGAACAAACAGCCCACCGGAGCTTCCAGCGAGATTACGCTCAGTTCTCTGTTAGTGCTTGTCAGCTTGGTTCTGCTTCCGGCTATCGCCTTGTCATATTTCGCAAGAGCCTGGACCCTCAAGCAGGCGAAGGCAAAGCTAGGAGATCAGGGCTTTGTCCCGCTAGAGTGATGGGACCAAGTTAGGGAACTCGACGCGAAGAATTACTGAAATAGAAGAATCCCGCACCCCCACCCTCGAGCTTTCCGGGTTACAATTCCATTTTGAACCGGCCAAGATACCTCAGGTCATTCCGGTAATGGCCATGGGCTCTAGACCCCTGCTACTCCTCGGCAATGTGGTCGCGATAGTCGTGACAATTGTGGCCTTTGTTCAGGTGATATCATGGCCGATTGCGGGTGTTCTGATCCTTCTCTCGTTGGTGCTCCCGTTGCTGGCCAATATCAGCCCGCCTAGGGGGCCTATGACATCGCGCCTCTCCCCGAAGATTCCTGCGACAACGCATCGTTCCCAAACTGAGGCCGAGGTTCCACAACATCGAACTGCAGAGAAACACTCTCCTCCAAGCCATTCGTCATCCGCAAGAATCGATCAAATGACGCCGCCCAAATCAGAGCCAGCTAGGACTCTCGGACCGAAAGTTGGCCCTAAACTCTCAGCTCCTACAGTTAGCACACCGAAACCCGGTTTGCCAAAGGTAGCGCCTACGCCAAGACCCCTGCCTGTCAAGGAGGGTCCAAACTTCAACCCGACAATTGCCAAGGGCGATTATACGGAGTATGATGTAGAGCTGGACGCTGGGGAGGATTTCTCAGGCGAGGTCACTGCAACCGGCCTTGTCAGCGTCTATCTCCTCGATGAAGACAATCTGGACAACCTAGATCAGGGCGAGGAATTCTGGAGCGAGACAGGCGAGGAGGGCGTCGAAAAAGCGACGCTGGAATTTACTGCGACTTCGAAGGGGAAATGGTTCTTCGTCGTGGAGAATGCTGACGACCGAGCTGTCTCTGCCACCGTGAAGATCCAGAAGGAACCAGCTTCCATAGTGCCAGCTCAGTAATGGACCAAGCATTCCTCGCGAGAACATTGGCTCATTACTAGGATTCTATGAACAGCCTTTTCTATCCTTGTCTATCCTGGAGTCGCTTTGACTAGAAAAATCATAAATCCTTATCCTGGAAGATACGGGAGCTACGGAGGTTTTAGTTTGAAAAAAGCATTATCGATAGTTCTCCTCGTCTCTCTAGCGGTCTTCGTAGCCACGCTCCAAATAGCCCCAGCAATTGCGGAACACCAGGGGCATGAAACGTCCGACGAACACAACAAGGTCCATCAAGTCACATTCCACATCGACCTCACTGGGAACCAGCAGGTAGGTCCCGTAACCACAGAGGCATTCGGAATGGCGACCGTCAGACTTGTTGACAATGGCACCGCGATCGACTTCCGCGTGATAGTCTGCGACATCGTCAACGTGACAGCATCGCACATCCACGTAGGCGCGGCAGGAACTAATGGGCCTGTAATCATTCCCTTCTTCACTAGCCAACCGCTCTTCTCCTCGCCGCACGGTTGCAAGACCCTGGCTGAAGGGACTAGGACCGCAGCTGACCTCAACACCAAAGCCAGTCCAACGATCACGAGCTGGGACGACTTCGTCAAAGCCCTCCTCTCAGACAATACGTACGTCAACGTCCACACCAAAGCAAATCCAATGGGCGAGATCAGAGGCCAGCTAGTACACGAGCACGAGAACGAGAGCGAGAACGACCAAGGCGACGATTAGCCCCAATCGTACAGGATCGACCATCCCCTTTTTTTTGGTGAGTGGGCTTCATAGTAAGCGGGCATTCAACCCAGTTTTTCCTGTCCGTACTTTGTCAGGGTCCACCGGTTTCCCCGCCCAACGGCCGCAGCTGAGACGACTCTTTGTTTGAGGAGAAGCTTCAGGTGATGACTAACACAGCTTTCAGTAAGGCCAGTCTTCTCGCTAATCTCGATGACTCGTGTCTTTCCTTTCTCCATGGTCTCAATAATCTTTGATCTCGATGCTAGCCCTCGGTTGACGTTTCTCATTCCGGAGATGTAGGCACGTGGATGGTAGGGCGGTGTCACGCTTCCAGCCCTTTTCTAAGCGAAATCTCCCACCAAGAGCTTCGTTTGCGTCCTATCTTCCACAGCCGGTCTGAATGTCTCGTCCAGTTCGACTTTGATCAGGTCGAGTCTCTGACGGTAGTATTCACCGACATTGTACCGTTTGACCATGTCAAAGGCGACTTGGAGGTATTTCTCGACCCCTGCTTTGAATACGGTGGGTCCCAGCTTGCCTCCGCACTTCACGCAGACTCCTTTCAATGGTGCGCGACGCGGTTTCCAGTTACACTTTGAGCATCGCGATCTCTGCGACGTGAACGTTCGCAAGTTCCCTACTAAGTCTCGTAGAATATGCGTGCCAAGGACCTTCCTCGCTACCTCTTCTCCCTTCACAGCCACGATCTTGTCCGCGAGGTCGAGCTGCTCTTTGACCTTCTCCAGCATCGTCGGTAGTTCCTTGTAGGCGCTTGTCAACCGCGCTCGGTCTAGATCTTCCGTCGGATGGGTAAATCCAATGTTCCAGTTGCCCGACGAAGACTCCCGGGCGTTGTTGAGGGTTGGGACGAGATCCTCGATCTCCTTAGGGTTCGCTCCGACCAGTGTTTTTTCGTAGAAAGCGATGGGGAAAGCGGTGATTGTTTCGATGTTGAATGCTTGCCGCGCCACCTCGGTCGCGTTTAGGAGTGGAGCGAGGAGTAGTGGGGCGTCCATTAACCCCCCAATCCTGTCTGGAAGGTATTCCCTGGAGAAGTTCAACAGCACATCGAGCAAAAGGGACACGGAGTCTTCGTCTCCGTCGCAGTCTCTCCGTTTCGCAGCATGGTATAGCGGGTGGGCGTAGCAGACGCTTGCTTTGGTGAATCCGACAATTCTTCCCACTGCGCCGACGGATGTATGAGGTGATAGCCCGACGACCAGATGCCCGATGAGGTCCTCTCTTTTCGACGCCTTGTAGAGCTTGTCCATTCCATAGTAAGAGCTGAGGAGGTCATCTAGGAACCGGGAGACCTTCAACAGGTACTCGCCGCAAGCCTCCGAGACAACGAGGTCTTGTATCTCCAAAGCGCACAACTGTTTCGAGTCTGAGAGTTCGTAACCGTCCGTGTCCTTCGCGTAACCTATCTCGTGGGCTTTCTCAAGGCTCAGCCCAATTTCCCCGGGTTTGAACTGGGTTAAGACTGCGTTTGATGCGTCAAACCGCAGGGTTCCGTCCTTGAACACGGAGACATCTGATTTGGCACGTAGCAGCGCCTTCTCCAGGGGCTCGGGCATTCGCGTCTTGTTGATGAGACCCTTCACTCCTTTTACCAATCCTTCCATTTTTCCCAGCTTGAGCCTCCTGACTGCTTCTTCCAGCATTTCGACTAGGTTTAGGTTGACGCTCCGGTAGGCGACGAGCGATCCGTTGCAATTGGAGGAGGAATCGTGCGATGGTTGGCCGCATTTTGAACAGTTTACACTCATCCGCGTTTCGTGTCCGCAGCTTGGGCATCTGAGCTTCGATTCCCACCGACCACACTGCGAGCAATTTCGGTCTACTAGTTCCAAGGTTACGACCGATTTCCTCGATGCTTCAATCACATCACGGCGTGGGCCGCCTGCTTGGCCGGTTGGAAATAGGCCGTGGACCCTTGGAGTCATGATCCTTTCCTTCGCCTTCTCTGGGCGTCCCATGCGTGCCCCGACAAAGATGGGCGCTTTGTTCTTGATTGGGAATCCTGCTAGCATGCTCAACGCTTCTAGCGAGTTTTCTCCTTTGACCGTTGTCGATGGGGCCCCGAGATTCAGAATCGTTTGGAGAACTAGGGCATCATCGTCTAGGAGCTGGATTGCACCGGCAACCATCTTGTGGGGCATTCGAGCCTGTTCGAGAATGTCCTTCAGCTTTTCATCATACGGAAGAACGCAGGAGTCGTCTAGGTAGTGGATTAGTTTCTCGCGGAGATAGTGTATGTCTTCAACGGTAACCTGACTCCAGAAGTGTATGTACGCCGGGTGCAGAGGAATCCCGAGGGTCTGAGATAGTCCAATTGCTTCGCTCGCCCGTGGTCTAACGGAGAACGGGCTCTTAGCGAAGTCCTGCAATCGTTCTGCCGAAATATTCAGCAATTGTTGTGCTTTGTTCCTATTTTCCTGTTCCAAGAGCTTCTCTTCTAATAACTGCGCCCACCACGACTCGACAAACCCTGACGGGACCAGCGCCCGATTGTTCTCAAGAAATTCCCCATATCCTACCATTAGGTCGCCGAGGAATAGTATCTTCTGAATCTTGTCCCGCAGCGCCTTTGCTTCTTGAGGTGAATCTATCCTCATCACTGAACCATCGATGAGCTTCACAACAGGAGGCTCGATACTATCAACTGCGTTGACGATGCCTGCCTTTCCCGGCCTTTCCAGTCTCATCTGGACCCCTATCGCCAGAAAGCCCCCTAGAACCTCCATCGTGGCCGGGTGAACACCAACGGATGCCATTCCAGTGTTTCGCGAACGGCCATATCGAATTCTGAAACCCCCCGCCGCTCCAGGAAAAGCGAAGATTGGGCGGCCACCGACAACATCCTCCATGAACATGAACTCCTTCGCTTCTTCTCCTTCTGATGACGAGGTCTTCATCACAGCCAGCCATCCCCAGCCTTCCAAGCCAAGCTTCTCAACAATCTTCAGAACCTTGGTTGATCTTCCTAGCAGTCCATCATTTACCACTCGCAGTGTTCCGCCCCTGACCCGGTTGGTCTCTATCCTCATCAGATTCCGGTTGACTGTCACCTCGACGGGGTCTGTTTCCACTCCGTTTGGCTCGACGGTTAGACGCATGATCGCGTCTTTGAGCACGCTATCGGGGTTTCGATACTGGAAACGGGCGATAGATCGCTCGTACAAACGTAGTTCTTCGACGAATCTCATCGCTTCCTGTTCTGAGGCATGATAAGGTGGAATGTTCAGTTGTCGACGTACGTAGTCGGCGACGATCATGGTCAAGCCCATCTCCGTCCCACCGGCCGCCCGCATTGGGCCTGCAAAGTAGACGGCTAGGTGCTTCGATCCATCCACGTTTGTTCGGATCTTGACGTCGTGGATTCCTTGAATTGGCGCCACAGTCACGGCCTCGTCCAACACCGCTAGCGCTGTACGAATTGCCTGTTCGGCGGCGTCTTCAGGCTCAAGGCTTCCGAAGTGGCCCAGAACTATGTCTTCGCTAATCTTCAGCGCTGTCTCTTCACGGGAGATTAGTTTGCTCAATTCTCGGATTCGAGTTGCGACTCCGATTGGCCCGACTGATTTCTCCACACGCTCAGCTAGATCATAGGTTGTTTGTGATTCAACCTTCCACGAAGGGTCAAGTCCTTTCGACCGGGCCTCTGAGGCGATTCTGTATTGCCGATGGTATTCTTCCTCGATCTTTTCCGGATAGGTTTGGTTGGGCCTGTTCTCTAGAACTTGCACGACGGACCTTCGACCCTCGGCTACCGTAAAAGGGTTAACGGTCGATTTCTTGTTGAGATGACCGAAACTGTTTCTAGGCTAGGCGATCGCATAGCTTGTCTGAGGAGCGAGTCTTAAGAGTGGGACCGGAGCAGTTAGAGATGCAACAATGGCCGACTGTTCCCCTGTCGAAGGCGCCTCGACACTATGATAGTTCGTCCTATAATGGAGAACCTGACAACGGTGCGTCGACTTGGCAGCATCGAATATCGAGTGTTTGAGGATTCAGATGATATCCATGATCTCATCAACACGGAGGTCCGGCGGGAACTCGAAGCAGATCTGGAGAGCATGGGATGGGACCTACGAGACGACGCCTTGCTTAACTCGCTTCCAAAACGGAAGTGGAGGCTGGAAGTTGTCAACATCAACGATGTGCGACTGAATCCTCTGATCCTGAACTCTTCTGACGTCAAGACTGGTCGAAAGTTCGCGGAGCGACTGGAAGAACGCCGGTCGGAGTTGCGTAGAGCGTTGGAGGCACGCAGGGCAGTTATTTGGCCGATAGTTTTGTTGCGTGAAGAAAATCTTCTTGTCGATGGATATTGTCGTCACTCGACGCTGCAAGAAATGGGCTTACCTGAAACCTATGCGTATATTGGCACTTCTATCATGAGATGATAGGCCCAAATCTCAAAAGGGCAGAACAGAAGCAGGCTGGACTTGACTGTTTTCGAGGCCACGGCCTACTCTGAAGCTTATCTGGCAGGGAAACCATTACTATGCTGCAGGTTGGAGCTGTGTCCGCGGCTTTCACGAGAGCTTCGGTCAAAGGCGAGAAAGGCCAGAGAGATATTTCCGGAGTTTCAATTGACCCGACGGTCTTCTTCACGATTCTGCCAGCTAATATCTTGTTTGAGGTGGGTGCTTTATCAGAATCTCTGAAGGCGAAGCTGGAACTGGAAGGCGGTAGCATTGTTGAGGCTCCAATCTATTCGATAATAGTCTCGGCTCACGGCCGCGAGAACGTAACTCTAGCCGCGGCCTACGAGGGTGCCTCCCCCGTATTGGGAGCGAAGTTCCTCGAAGACTTTGGGCTCAAAGTCGATTCGGAAACTGGTTTGTTGAAGCCCACGAGACACCTGGGCTTTGCCTACAACTTCGAAAGCTAGAAAATGTCTACCAACTCTAGGTCGAGAATAATTCTTCACTGCGATCTGGACGCTTTCTATCCGTCCTGCGAGATCCATCGGGACCCTTCACTAAAAGGCAAGCCATTGATTGTGGGTGCAGACCCGAAAAATGGCAAGGGCCGCGGAGTCGTAACCTCCTGTTCTTACGAGGCCCGAAAGTTTGGGGTTCGATCCGGTATGCCGATCAGTATGGCCTGGAAGCTATGTCCTCGGGGAATCTATGTCCCGCCCGACTTCGAACTCTATGGCGAAACCTCGGAGAGAGTGATGAATATCATGCGGGGCTTTGCGGATATTTTCGAACAGACCAGCATCGACGAAGCATACATGGACGTCAGCGAGAGATGCAAGACCTACGATGACGCGAAACTGCTAGCTTCCAAACTGAAAGATGCCTTGAAAGAACGAGAAGGTCTTACCGTCAGCGTCGGGATATCTCCAAGCAAGTCCATTTCGAAGATGGCCTCGGACATGCAGAAGCCAGACGGACTTACCGCGGTTCAGCCAGAACAGGTCGACAAATTTCTCGAACCGCTACCCGTTAGTAGGATCAGCGGCGTGGGAAAGAAGACAACTGAATTTCTGCATGAAAAGGGGATCGAAACTATAGGTCAATTGCGCGAGGTAGAGGCGAAGAAGCTCACAGATTGGTTTGGAAAAGGTGGTATCTGGCTTTGGGCCATAGCGAACGGAATCGAGGAGACACCGGTGGAAGAAAGGGGTCTGCGGAAATCGATTAGTGTTGAGCAGACTTTTGAGAGAGATATTCAGAACAAGACTATGGTCCGTGACGCGTTAGAGTCTCTGAGTCACGAGGTTCACGACAGACTCTTGGGTGAAGGTTTGTGGTATCGGACTGTTGGGATCAAGGTCCGGTTCGAAGGGTTCGTAACGTTTACACGGGAAAAAACTCACACCGGATATGTCGATGACTTGGGAGTCATCCGGGAATATGTGACGTTGTTATTCAGAGAGTTCGAGAAAGATCGACGTAAGATGAGACTAGTTGGAGTTAGGCTATCTGATCTAAAGCCTGCGGAAGGTAAGCAGGTAAAACTCGCCTAGAAATATTTTTGACCGATTCAAATTAGGGAAAGGAGGCCTTCGAAAAAAGGGCCTCGATTTTGACCAGAAAACGTTCACCTTATGCAGTGAGGGGTCTCTCTTTCAGATGAGGCACTTCGAAGAATGGCGCAAGGGTCGCTTTTACAGCCCGTTGTGCCTCAACGCTGAGTTGTTCGAAGCCCTTTCCACAGAACGGGCAGTTTTCGAACTCACCACGGTCAGCCTGTTTTGCGAACCATTCTCCACAGTGCCAACATTTCACTACTGCTGTAACGCACATGCCTTCTACTTCACCTCCCTCAGGACGTGTCCTAGTTCGAGTCTTGTTCCAAGTCGGGATTTAAGGGCGACGATGACCGCGAAGGCTCCAAGGGTCGCTATTGTTCGTTCAAGGAACATGAGGGGTGTAACGCCCGTCCAAAAGGCTCCTGTGAGATTCAGAAGCGAAATGCTGAGGACATTCAATGTCACCTGCTCGGACATTGCTGTGTAAAGGGCGAGTAGACCTAGCCGGTATGGTTCTCTGACTCTTAGCGCCGCTGGCAGGGAGGCTATCACGAGGGTATATGGTGCTAGCCAAAAGAGAGTTCCTCCTTTTGAGAATAGGACATAGTAGACGGCGCCTGCCAAGACGTACCCCCATGGAATGATTGCTCCCCATTCGTAGTGGAAGGCAATGCTCCCTAGCGCAACGGCCAGTAGTGGAATCAATAGTCCTGCAAACCCAAAGGTAGAGTAGAAGCCTGTCTGGATGAATGCTGACCCTATGCTACCGACGAGGACGGCAACCGTGGCGAGAATTGGCCTGAGTAGGAAAGCTACGATCGGGAGCATAACGATTTCTAGTGTGATAAAACCCGGGCCACCGATAAACGGGGTAAGGGCGAAGAATGCTGAAACAATGTAGACAGCGGCGAGAGTCGAGGTTAGCGCTAGTTCTATTGTTGTGACACGAGTCTGACCTGTTCTATTCCATGCGTGCATTTTTTGCCTCCCTACTCCGGGGTTTGTATGGCGCAACGGGTGGAAGGCACCACTCACGCGCCCGTTGATTCTAACCCCTACGGTGGCACTGTCTTAAGACTTACGAGGAGTTGCAAACGATCCGCTTGCTATGAACAAAGGTTCTAAGACGATCTCACTAGTTCAGGGCTGAACGCTTGCCTGAGTGTCATTAGTCTATCGTAGGCTATCCGGTGCCGCAGAGTAATCTTCTCCGGTTTCCCCTCTTTCGGCGTAATTACGATATGGCCGGTTCCGAGTAGTCCCGGTTTCTTGAGTTCTATTCGACTTATCTGATTCTTCTCCATCTCGAAGTCCCTCATCCGTTCGAGATCTGTAATCGTCTTGGCGCTCTCTTCTGGAGAGAGCTGTGGCATGAGCTCCCCGTGAATAAAGCCGGCCATTGTGCCGCCCAAGGCACTACCGCCGTTCGCGCCTAGGTCTATGCCGATCAGTCTGCTCGTTGTGAAGTAAATTCCATATCCGATATGAGTGAGGCCTCTCGCGAGAAATCCGCTTGCGAATCCGCCAAGAAACGATTCACTATTTCCCACGTCCAAAGCGCTCAGACCAAGTCTGCAGATTCTCGCTGATAAGAAAATCGTTCCCTGACCGGGTTTAGATCCGACTAAGTGACTGGGCCAAGTTCAATACTTTGTGGCTAACGTGATGCTTTAGAGGTCGGTTCGCTAGCTGACCAGTGAAATAAAGAAGGAGGTTTCCGGCGGGGTTCCCCGAACTTTTAGGCCTATATTGTTGCTTCTACTGAAGCGGCCCGTGCTAGGGCTTGTTCTGGAGTGAGATCCATGCTGTGAGTGTCTTTTGCGTGAAGTTGGACATGTTTCACTAGTTCATCATCAGATGGTGTGCGTAGCATGAAGCCGCAGTCGCATGTTACCTGTTTCGCCATGTTTCTTCCTCCGGCTCGTTCGTAGTCGTCCCTAATAAGATGGTAATAAGGAAGACCGAGTTGGCGGCGTTGCCTTGGTTAACGACGCGGCCTGATAGAGGGCCAGGTGTTGGCGACTATTCCTTGGGGGGTCTCTTTGACCCAGTCGGGTATGATCACGGCTCGGAGGAGTTCTTGCACGGAAATTCCTCGGTCTATTGCGGCGCCTGTTAGGACGCGATAGTTCTCGTCGCGAAGCGACATCATAAATTTTGTCAAACTAATACCACCTACCACTGTCGCCGCTCCTAATAGAGTCATGTTCTGGAATCCTCGATTAGCTCCCGAATGTGCTAAATCGCAATCTCGCTAGACAAGTTAGGACCCGTTTCATGAGGCTTAGCAAGCTGTCTTACCTGACACTTTGGGCAGTCCATTTCGATCAGGTGAAGAAGCTCTACAAGGATACTCTCGGTCTTCCAGTTGCCGAGGAGAACGAGAACTTCATCATGTTTGACACTAAAGGGTCCCGGCTCGCCTTTCATAGGCTCACCAAGGCCCCGCCTCTCTCCCGTTCAACGATCGAGGTGCACCTGGAGGTTCATGATGTCGATGAGGTTTACTCGTCTCTCAAGTCTAAAGGTGTGAAGTTCGACGGTCCTCCGGCGAATCGGCCGTGGGGGACGCGGTCGGCTGGCTTCAGAGATCCTGAAGGGTATGTGGTGGAGATTGTGGGTCCATCGAAAGCAGGCGAGCCTGCAAAAGGCGACTAGTGCTCCTGCGTTATTCGTGCTTGTGTTTGGGCTTGGCCTTCTTCTTTTTCTCCGGCGTTAGAACTGGTGTTTGCGGGAAATAGTATGGGGTCGTTTGAGGTGCAGTTGGTGGGGACCCTACGCGTTCCGGTTCATGCACTACATGCTTCTCTGGCGGCGTAACTTCTAGGACCCCGCTCTGGCTGAGGACCCTGTAGTGGCTTAGCCCTTGGTGGTGGAGGAACTTGTGGAGTAGCAGTTTGACTTCTTTGGTTTTTGCGCCTTCGATCTGGAGCTGCGTTCCTTTGGTCTTCATTTTCCCTTCGACCTTGGATTTTAGAAATTGAGCCGCTTCGCTCGAGCGGTCCTGCAAAGCTTTCAGCTCGACAGTCAGCACAGGTTTCGACATTACAGAAACAAAACGCGTCTTGCTGGTTTAAGCCTATAGACAATTGGTCTCTCGTTCTCAAATTGCACGGTGGGACTTGCGCACCCACGACTCAGGGTTCTTGCATGTTTCGCGCTTAAATACGCGGGATCGTGAAATTCGGAAGCGGTTCGGATTATGCAGACTACTATGAATGAAAAGGAGCACTCGCTTGCAGTTGGGATGCGGAAGCTCTGGTCTGACCATGTATTCTATACGCGCGAGTACATTATTGCTGCTGGGCTTGGCGCGTCAAATGCTGATGCCGTTGCGGAGAGATTGCTCAAGAATCAGGAGCACATAGGGGACGCGGTCTCCCAGTACTATGGAAAGGATGCCGGAAACAAGCTCACTGGTTTATTGAAACAGCACATCAAGATCGCTGTCGAGCTCGTCGGAGCTGCAAAGAATGGAAACCAGCAGAAATTCCAGGAAGAAGACAAGCAATGGTCTGATAACGCAGAAGAGATTGCCAAATTCCTGAGCGGTGCAAACCCTAACTGGCCAAGGCGCGACGTTTCCGACTTGTTGAAACAGCACCTTGATCTGACGAAGAAGGAGGCTGTAGCAGTACTCGGCAAGAAATGGAAGGACGCAATCTTAGCCTTTGACGATATTTACACTGAGATATTGACTCTCGCGGATGCACTCTACAAGGGTATTGTCAAACATTTTCCTGACAAGTTCCGGTAAGACATACCTGAAGAAACGCCCACGACCGAATCGCCTTCTTGGACGCTCTCTTATTCCGAGGCATACAACGCGCCATAGTACATGATCCCTCTACAAGAGATGCAAGAAGTCGCCTAATACATGGAAAAAGTCGCCCGTTATCAGCCCTGATGTCGAATCTGGGACGCCTTCCCTTCACTGCCCGAGAGATCGTTCGTGACAGGGCGATAAGACCGCTAGTTTCGCCCTGGCATCTACGCCAGAATCACGCCCTGAATCGCGGGACTCGCCCGGAAACCCTGCCAGACCAGCAAATCCTCTCGCCGGAAAGGGGAGTATTGCACAGAGCAACACGCGACGTGAAAGTGCTCATCTCCATTCTTTGCTTTTACTATTGTTCCGTGAGAAGGTTGGGTCAGCATTATAGCTGAATCTTGCATTCCCTATCTTGTGATTGATGCTGTAGTGCTGGTATGTTAAAGACCAAGCTTGTAGCCTTCCTCGGCCTGGCACTGACGCTCTCGTCGCTACTCCTAGGTTCCCGGACACTCGGCTACGAGCGAGCAGTCCTCAGCTTACAACTCGGCGGCCTATTTCTCGTCCTAGGCGGATTCTTCCGGTTGTTCGACAACAATGGTATCCAAGACGCTCTCGCAGGCCTCTACAATCTCGAAGCAGCTGCGACCTAGATGTTTTCCAGCTTCTTCTAAGCGGCTTCCTTGTAGAACTTCGCCAGGTCCAGAGATTCCCTTGTCTGCTTCTCCAGCTCCTCCATACTGGGATAGATCGCCCTGTAAACCTCAAGGACGCCATTCTTGGATCTCACGTGAACTATGTACGTTGGATAAGCGGCATGTCGAAAGATTCTCTTGCTACCCCAGGACTCGGCTCGATCGTTCTCAGAATAGCGAACATGAACATTTGCGAAATGAACCCTCCCGCCAAGATCGGAGTTCATCTTTTGCGCGAGCTCTCGGAACAGTGGCTTCTGTTCCATGCATCCTGAACAGCCGTCCCGCGTGATCGCGGTAACATAAACCACCCCCAATTCTTTCGCGAGAGCTTCAACCGCGCCGCTGTCCGACAAATCCTTCAGGCGCTGAAATTCGACAAACTCAACGTTCTTGTCAACTGAAAGCTGGCTTGAAACCGTCAACTGTACTCCTCTAGAAAGCGAGCTGGATGCTCGATATAAGAGTAAACTCTCGAATGTGGAGATTGGTCATTGCTGACTGCCTGGCTCTGGCCGGAGTTCTATGATCAGTCCATCGTTCCATTGGTACTTGGCGTCCATGAGTTCCGTTACAATCTTGGCCAGTTCCCGCTCAGCACCAGCATCCACGACTCGGCCCAGTCCCACGTACTTGTCGCCGTCCACCTCGAAAGAGATTCGCGGATGGTTCTTGATGTTTTGTACCCAGTGAGCCTCGTCACGGTATTGTGATATGAGGTAGAATCGTCCTCGGTGTCGGACGTACCAGATTTCTATTCTGTGGAGTGTCTTGGTCTTCCACCCTTCGGTAGTGAGATAGAGGAACTGGTGTTTGCTGTCCTTCAGGAACCGCCTTCTCCGAGAAGGATTGCTGATGCTATTTCTTCTGTCTGTCAGGGACATAAGCAATGCCCTGAATCTCCACCTTCATCCCAAAGAGCAGGTCGCCCACCTGGATAGTCGTCCTCGCGGGCTTTGGGTCATTGAAGAAACTGGAGTAGGTCTCGTTCATCGCAGAATATTCGGCTAGATCCTTGAGATAGATCGTCGTCTGGAGGACACAGTCCATACTGGACCCTGCAGCGTCCATGATCCTCTTGAAATTCTCTAGAGTAGCCTTTGTTTGTGCTTTGATATCTCCAGAAATTGCCTTCCCGTTTTTGTCGATTGGTCCTTGCCCGGAAACAAACAATAACTCTCCATACTTCAGAGCGGGCGAGAATGGGAGGCCGAGCGGCGCGGGACCCGTTTTCACAGCTTCCTTTTTCATGAGACCCAGCTGGTCGGCCTGCTCCGTTGGTGTTTAAGAGTTGAGACCCAGCATCAGCCTGCTGGTCACTAATGCTAGAGAAGACCATTCCAGGCTCGGAAACCCGCGGTGCGATACCCCTGAAACTCATCGAAGAGGCCAGAGAACGGATCAAGGGGACAGTTCTACGAACTCCACTCGTCCGTTTGAACGTTGAAGATGCGCCTGCAGATATCTTTCTGAAACTGGAGAACTTACAGCCGACCGGCTCCTTCAAAGTCCGAGGCGCCAGCAACGCCATCGCCCTCGCGGGTCCAGACGCAAGGAAGCGTGGAGTCTACACCTGCAGCGCGGGAAACATGGCCCAGGCCCTCGCCTGGCAAGCACTTCAAAACAAGATTCCATGTACAGTGATCGTTCCAGACAATGCTCCGGAGACGAAGCTAGAAGCGATCAGAAGGTTCGGCGCAAAAATCATCCAAGTCTCCTTTGACGAAGTCTGGAAGGTTGTCGTTACTCATCGATATCCTCCACTTGACAGTTCCGTATTCATCCACCCTTTCGCAGATGTCCGAATGATGGCAGGAAACGGAACCGCGGGCCTGGAAATCCTCGAAGACTTACCCGACGTCCAGTCAGTTGTGATACCATTTGGCGGTGGAGGACTATCTGTAGGGATCGCATCAGCCATCCGCGCGAAGAGTCCCCAGACTCGAGTCTACGCTGTCGAGCCGGAAACCGCCGCACCATTGTCCGCGTCATTCGCCGCCGGTTCAGCCCAAGAGATCAATAGAACTCCCAGTTTCGTTGATGGCATCGGTGGAAAAAGCGTTCTGCCCGAGATGTGGGAACGAGCAAGAAACCTGCTTCTGCCCCTGGTCGTTTCTCTCTCAGAGATCGCCACCGTCATCAAGCTCTTGATAGAACGCAATAGAGTTGTTGCCGAAGGTGCTGGAGCGGCATCTGTCGCTGCTGCCACTACAGGTAAAGCTGGGCCAGGGAAAATTGTATGCGTAGTGTCCGGTGGAAACATCGATTCCTCAAAATTGGTGAAGATTCTTGCCGGTGGCATTCCTTAGCTACTGGGTTACGAGCTTCAGAACGTAGGACCCGAGGACTTTACTCGCCAAGATTACCAGAATTCCTAGAACGACCATTTTCACGGCGGATTTCGCAGCTGACTGTTTGAGAGTGACTCCTCGGAAGGCTCCTAGCAAGAAGAGCAACACGACCCCGATGACTATTGATGCGGTTACGGCATATGTGTCAGGGAATAGGACAAGGGGAAACAGCAAAACCAAGGATGCGAGAGCGGACGTTATGGCTGTGACTATTCCGGAGCCTAACGCTCTTCGATTGATTTTTCCTAACAGTCGATGGATCTTCGGATGTTCCGTTGTGAGGGGAACTGGTTTTTTCTTGTTGCCGTTGGTCTGTCTTGACCGCTGGCGGTTCGTCCGTGTCATTGCCTCAAGTAGTTGAGTTTTCTTTTCGTGTGTCTCGGCTAGATAGGTTGCGGCAAAGACGGAGAGTGCACCCGCGACCGCTCCTCCTACACCTGTTGCGAAGATCTGTATTGGTATGAGTGCTGCTGAACCTGCTGCTGAAATGATGCCGAGGACGGAAAATAGGCCGTCTATGGAGCCAAAGACGAGTTCAGCGCTTCGACTCCCTGTCTCTTGAACTACTAGTTCTGTGCTCTGGACTGCCAGAAGAGGTCAACCCCGGAGGGACATGCACGATCATGACCAGATTCTCCGGAATGAGCATGTTGTTACTGGACGATGGTTCCGATAGAGAATCGTTGCTGGGGCTATCCAGATATGATGTCGGACCTGCTCACTACTTTGTCGCGGTCCGTGTATGGTTTATGGGTGAGCGGTATCAGCTGGAATAGTCTGGACTCCGGGGATCTTGTCTGGAGCATTCCCGATCTTCGCTTTCTTCGCTGTAAGAGCGGCGGCGAGAAGGATCTTTGCGGTATCCTCAATCGAGCCGAAACTGGTATCGAGGATTAGTTGGTATATGGACCAGTCATCCACGCTGAATCCGTAATGTTTGCGATATCTCTCCGCCTGTACTCCTTCCCTGTGTAGTGTCTGCCTCCTCGCCTCCTCCAGAGCAATATGGTCTCTTGCGGCAATCCTCTCCAGACGCACCACTAATGGAGCGGTTAGTAGGACTCTGAGGTCAGAAATCTCCTTCAAAACCCACCCTGCAAGTTGTCCATCAACCACCACATCCCCCCTCTCCGCCTCTAGCATCGTCCTCTCATCTACCAACCGGTCAATACTCGGATCAGCGGCAGCCATCTCCTGAAATTTTTCCAACGGCATCTTCCTCTCCTCGGCTAGTTTTCTGAACATTAGCCCAGCTGATACATGACGGAGACCGAGCGATCCGGCGAGCTTCTCTGCGTACGTAGATTTGCCTGACCCGTGCGGCCCGCTAACTGTCACAATCAATCGATAGAACCTGACGCGCGAGCAACTCGTCTAATCTCAGACGCGAGACAGTTGCCACACAGCACTCCAGCGAACGGACGCGAGGGAACGCGCGAACTCTTTGCCACTCCGACTGGCCTCCCTGTCACTACTCCATGCAGCTGTGCTCCGCATCGGGAACATTGCGCACTCTTGTGCGCCTTGGCGCTAAAATGGATAGTTCGAATGCCCGATGGGAGAGTAAGCACTTTCTTCCGGCGTCCACTCGTCCTCTGCGAGGGACGCGTCAACTAGAATCTCCCGTTGTTGGAGTCATCGAGAACGAAGATTGGACTCCAAACAACCTTGACAGTGGAATGCTCAGAGTAAATGAGCAGATGAGATACCAGTAGAACAAGGACAGTACAGAAAACATGTCATTACCCGTCGTCGTGGTAAACGGAAGGACTAGGGGCGCGTAAGCTACTGGGATCGAGCCGATCGCCCTTACTACGGTATAGTAGATCAAGAGAAAAGGTACGATTGTGATCGGGTATGTCTTAAACTGCTCGAAGGTCGATCGCGAGCTCATCTTCATCATCGCCGACTGGCGTCTCATCAGCTTCTCGAGCGCTTTCTCGTCTCCATCTTTCTTGGCTTTACGCACCGCGCTCGTCCAAGTCATATACTCTCGTCTTGAGTTTGCGATCATCTTGTAGTTAACGAGGAACCTGTTAGCAGACATTGTGATCAGTGAGAGAACGATTGCTGCGGCCAGAACCAGGAGAGTAGCAGAGGGCGGATGACTGTATTGGCTGAGCGGTGCGGCCAGGGTGTTCAGAATGTCGTCGATGAAACTCATTGTAGTGTCCTCTTCTGGATTAGCGCTAATAGGTCCTCCGCCGCTCGTCTCTGATGCCCATCTGGATTCAGAACTATCTGGATAGGCGCGCCAGCTAGAACAGCGTTGGCGCTTGCCATGTACCTTGACCATTCGAGGTCTGTGCGTGCCTCGTCTACGGTCTTGCTGTCCCTCTCACGTGTTCTGTCTGCATTCCTTCTCCTCGCAATGTCCTCGGGGTCCGCTTCGATCAGAATGATGAGGCCAGGGTCAAGCTGGTCTAAGACTCTTCGGGGCGTTCCCGGCCAGATTCCATCCTTGGTTCGGACGAACATGTGGGTGTCAACGACTAGTGCTGATTTGCCGCCGGTCTTTCCGATCTCGCGTGCAGCTTGTTCCTGGACCTTAGCCTGGAGCTCAAGATCCTGGCGTCGCATGTGGTCCCGATGGACGGTTTTTCCACGTTTCTTGAAGAGTTCGTTCATCACGTTTCCAAAGTTCACTATCTTCAATGGAATGTTCTTTTCGCGAGCGACGGTCTCCAGTTCTTGTAGAACCGTGGTTTTGCCGACCCCGGGTATGCCTGCTACTATGATGGTGCGGGACAAGTTCCTGGGTCACTGTCCGAGGAATCCCTTTACTCCAGGGTATATTTCGGTGATTCTCTCTTTGACCAGTATCTCGTAGTATTGTTCGATGATGCCTACTGTCAGTAGAATCCCCGTTCCCGTTCCGAAAGCGCCCAAGAAGTCGGCGCCCGCTGCAATGGTGCCTATGACGATTCCTCCCATGATTGTTACCGTGGGTATGTAGCGGTCGAGAATCTGTCTGATCGTGGTGCCGGAACGTCTGAATCCTTCTACTTGCATTCCAGAGTCGATCAGCTGTTTTGCTACGGTCTTCGAATCCATTCCGCCCACCTCGACCCATGTCACGGCGAAGAAGACGCATGCGAGGACGAATATGCCCATGTAGACGGCGGCTCTGATCGGATCCTGGAGAACGACGGTGATGGATCTCGGGGCGAACGTGTAGTATGCAAGTCCCTTGCTAGGTACGAGTTGCGCGTTTGTCGAGCTTGTAGGGACGAAGCAGCCGGGGAAGAGGCTGAGCCAGAAGTTTAGACCTGTGCTAGAACAAGTTGGATTGTATCTTTGGAAGAGGAGTTGTCCTATGAAAAAGATGTTTCCGAAGAGTGCGGCGGCGAAGATGACGGGTATGTTGGATACGTAGAAGAATTTGATGGGGAAGCGTCCTCGGAAGCCTCGGTATCGTGCGTAGGAGACTGGGACTTCGACGCGGAGTCCGTTGAGGTAGATTATGAGGATGAATACGCCTAGGGTGGTGAAGAGTCCGACCATGTCAGGAAGCCCGCTTCCTCCCCTGTAGAGCGCGCCCTGCCATGCGGAGAAGCTTCCAGGGCTGGAGAGCACGGGTCCAATGGATTGGGCGAAGGCGAAGATCGCGCCGAAGTATTTGCCATCTGCGACGGGCGATATTGGTCCGATGGTGCTCCATACTATGGAGAGGCAGACTCCTGCAGCTATGAACAGGCTGATTCCGCTGCCAAAGCCCCATTTTTTCTGCAGCATCTCGTCTAGGAGGATGATCACTACTCCTGCGACCACCAGCTGGACGAGGATTAGAAATTGAGCTTGTAAGCTAGGTGTGATAAGTTGTCCGGCTGTGTTTGTGACATTGTATGCCCCTCCTATCAGGAAGGCTATTCCTTCGAAGATTGTCATGAACACCGATAGTACCTTGCTCGCGCCGGTGAACAAGGCCCTGTCTGCTGGATTTGTGAAGTCGACATTGATCATCTTTGAGCCGGAGAGTACTTGCAGGATTAGTCCGGCTGTGACTATAGGCCCGATTCCCAACTCGACAAGTGTTCCGCGGTTTGACGCGAAGATGACTCGAAGAGGTCCGAACTGGTCGTTAATATTCCCGGTATGTGTGATTCCGTAGATTGGAGTCTCGGCCATTATCAGATAAACGACGAGAGTGATGGCTGTCCAGATCAGCTTCTCTGTAAAACCAACGTCTCTCGTTGGTGATCTGACTCCGGGGAGGATTCTGGTCAGGGGTTGGAATAGTTCTATGAACCTGACCGTTAGTGATCAGTCCTGTTTGTTCTTTGTTGGGAGGACGACTTCTCCACCTGCCCTTCCAATTTTCTCTTGGGCACGTTCGGAGGTCTTCGCAACAATTATTCTTAGCGGCTGGCTTACTACGCCGTTTCCCAGAAGCTTCTGGTAGCCTGCTTTTCCAAGGTCAACTTCGAGCATGTTGCCAGCCTGTTTCGCAGAGCCCTCCTCTATCAGCCGGTCTAATTGCAGGACCAGGTCGCTTACGTTGATCGCGTTCGTGATTTTTTGCCTGACCGGGTGGAAGCCTCTACTTCCCATCTGCAAGTCGTAGCGTATGACCGCGGACCATTTGTGGCGTTTCCAGCCTGCGTTGCCATGACCCCCGAGCATTCCTGAATCTCGGTGCTGGCCGGAACGTCCCCAGCCGTGACATCTAGATCCGCGGAGCTTTCGGGTCTTTCTCTTTGCTGTGGTCATGTCGGGTTCACGCTTATGATTTTGGCTGCTAGAGCATGCTCTAGTCTGAGTGTTCGGTGGGACCGGTCGCGGCGGAATTAAACGTTTTTCCAGTACTGTCGATCCAGACGGGATTTTGGATAGAGCGGGGAAAGCCAATTAGGGCCTTCTATCTGCGGAGTTGTAATACGGGAAGGGACTTGGTATGCGGGAGTTGCCAAGCCAGGTCAAAGAGACCCTTTCGATCAAGGGTCGTGGAAGCGCAGGCCTGAGGCGCCTGTCCCGTAGGGGTTCGTGGGTTCGAATCCCACCTCCCGCACCAAACAATCAGTTCTAGTCCTCCTACTCATGCACTCTGCGGCGCGGGGGACTTTCTGAAATCTAGAATTTTTTCTTGTCGAGACCCATTTCTGTCTGGGCTGGATTCTGGGCTTGTTCTCGGAGGACTGGCGCATTATCGGCTTGTCTGTTGTTTTTCGAAGTGTGCGTATTCCTGTAGCGACAAGCGTGAAATGTCGTGCTCCAAAATATCGATTGTCTAGAATCGGGATCGGGGCTGGTTGTAGCTTCGTCTCGCCTTGTTCGGCGCAGAATTGACGACTACTTCGGCTTGATCGTGTGGTCTTGTTTGACGGGTGGCTGTCCAAACCACATGTAGCCAGGTGGAGGTTTTTCCTCGGGTTTCTTCTCTAGAACCTTCTTTTTCAAGACTATGAGTTCCTTCTCCATCGCCTCTTGGGTCATGCTCCTTAGAATAGAATCCTTGTACCAAATTAGCTGACCCGCAAGACGTGTCCATCTAATTCTCTCGTTCGCTGGAGCGGGCTTGGACTTTGCCTTTTTCCTTGCCTCTTCTATCATCTCATGAATCGCGCTTATCATATGAGCCCTCTCGGTCTCACGCCAACGCGATATGGTCAAGTACTGATCCTCTTCAGGATCGGAGCCAGCACTTGTCAAGTCGGGAATCGATGTAATCAGCAGGTTAGATGCTATATTCGCAGGAGAGAAGCCCGAACGTTACCTAAGATTTCTCCAGCCGAGACCGGGTTTGTACTGGCGCCGGGAGTGGGATTTGAACCCACGCGGCCCGCAAGGACCACAGGCTGACAGGAGCCTATTTTTCCAGGCCTAGGCCCACACTTCTCGGCGTGGACTGCCCTGTACCAGGCTCAGGAATCCCGGCCCAGCTTATGCCATTGACAAGAGCTATTTTCCCCTTTGGGATACATACGAAAAGACCCGAGAGACAATTGATCGTTGTAGAAGTAGGAACTAGAGTGGCGGTGGGTGCGGGCCAGCCGTCAACCCTTAACGGGCGAATGGCAGTGTCCGCATCCGGGGGACGCCACCCTTGAGTCGGCCATTTCACGAGATGCGATTCTAAGCCTCGCGTAACCGACCAACACACGCATTCGTTACTGGGAAGTATTCCCTCTTGCAGGCACGATTTTAAGGGGGCAACAGTAAATGTTCACGCGACCCTCATGGAACGCTGCGCCGTCTGCGGGGCGGAAGAATTCATCCCCTACACTTGCAGATACTGCGGTCGCGTTCACTGCGTCTACCATCGACTGCCCGAAAACCACGAATGCCCGAATATCCAACAGGCGCGAGCTCCAAAACCCATCATCCGAGTCGAGCGGCGTTCATCAGGGACAAACCTGAGACTGATCAGAGCACCGAAACTAGCATCAATCTCGAGCCGAGAACTCTACGCTCTGAGCGCGGCTCTACTAGTCCTGGGCCTCAGCTTCTCGATGAGATACGTGTTCGGCGGCCTAAGACCAGTCGAGATTCTAGAAGTTTTCCTGCTCACTATCCTCGTGATAGGAACGGGGTTCCTCGGTCACGAACTTGCGCACAAGTTCAGTGCTCAACGATATGGATGCTGGGCAGAATTCAAGCTGTGGACTGTCGGTGCAATAATGGCCTTACTATTCGCAGTAATCTCCCAAGGAACCTTCATCTTCGCCGCTCCGGGCGCCGTTTACATCGCCTCCCGGTCAAGCTACTTCGGCGAAGGAATCGACCGGAAGGCCAACGGAATAATATCGCTCGTCGGACCCCTCGTCAACATAGGTGCTGCTGCAATATTCGGGGTTGCCCTCGTGGTCTCCACAGCTTTCGGTTTCGGAGACATCGTAGTCGGTGGTAGCTTCTATTTTCTTCAAAAGGGCGTTCAGATCAATCTGGTGCTCGCCGCATTCAACATGATTCCCTTCTTCATTCTGGATGGGCAGAAGG
The DNA here is from genome assembly GCA_005888755.1 of Candidatus Bathyarchaeota archaeon. Lineage (GTDB taxonomy): Archaea > Thermoproteota > Bathyarchaeia > 40CM-2-53-6 > 40CM-2-53-6 > 40CM-2-53-6. Next base: position 18,810 of record VBBQ01000025.1, on the reverse strand, counting down.
TCTTCACTTGGGATCGCAGAGTCTGGGCGGCAGTCGCGATCCCGCTTTGGATAGCGGTCGCGGTCTCAGTGTTCCGTGTCTTCTGAGCCAGTTCTAAATCTCAATACGCTCTGTCCAAAGAACCGGTATTCCTGGCCACACTTTGAACAAACCACCTCGTTCTCCTGGTCGGGTTTGACTTCTACCGTGATCTCGTCTCCACAGTTGCAGACAAAAGTGACTTTGCTCTGGCTCAGGCTTGTCAATTGAACTGCCTCACTACTGTGTGCGAGTGCTTTGGCTTCCACAGCTTTGGATAAGTGTCGGTCGGCATGATCACCCTGACGGTTTTTGCAGCGAGTCCACGTTCATCCTTCATCATCTGTTCAGTTCCCATGAGGGCCTTTGATAGAGCGACAAGTTCTCCTTTGAGCGTGAAGAGCGCAATCGCGGTCTTCGGACGTATTCCCTCGCTCAGCTTGACTATGCCTGGAACAGCAAGATCGGCGCCGTGGCATATCGAACTGACCGCGGAGTCGCGAATATAGATTCGCGGAACATAGGCGAAGGCATCCTCCATCGGTCTCACGATCTGCCTGACCATTTCATCTCTCTCGTCCTCGGAGGCCTGGGAGATCTTGAGGATGTCGTAGAGGGAGTGTATGTCTCCCTCAGTGAAAGATCCTGATCTCGTCCTCCGAAGCTCTCGCATGTGGGCTCCTACTTCCAGGACTTCTCCGACATCGTAAACTAGTTTGCGGATGTAAGTACCTGCTTGACAGGCGACGCGGAAGAGAACATGTCGTCCATCAATCTCTACCTCATCGATGTAGTAGATTGTTCTTTTCCGGACCTCCCTCTTTACCGCGGCTCTCACAGGAGGTTTCTGAAATATGTCGCCGACAAACTCCTTCAAGACTCCGCGGAGTTTGGTCTCGTCTACGTCGCCGTGCATTGTCATTAGGCAGACGTACTCCTTGCCAGTGAGGAGGAATGCCTGGATGGTCTTGGTAGCGTCTTCTAGAGCTAACGGGAGCACGCCTGTGACCATTGGATTACTCCGGCCCTGAACGGGACCTCTAGAGTTCCACCATGGCCAGCGTGATGCAGCCGCAGTAGACGTTTGACCCAGGCAACGACTTCGTGGCTTGACGGCCCTGAAGGCTTGTCCAAGTTGATCAAACCGAACCTGATGTGTTGATCAATCGTCCTCTTCTCCGGTGGACAGCCTAAAGCCGGGTCTGTTTCCTCGTCGATCTTGGTGAGCAGTTTCTGTGGCCTATTCCAGGGAGCCTGTTGTGACATCCGATTTTTCTCCAATAGAGACAGAGGAGTTTCTGGTTCTTAAACTGTCATAGAAAAAGTGCTGGACAACATGAGATGGTGGTCGTTCTGGTTACGGCTAGGCTGCTACGCTGATCTCTTTGATTGTGACTATCTCTTTCAGATAGCTTGTCTTCTTCGCCTTTTCAGCTACTTTCGCGACGTCCTCGTCGGCTGCGCCCTTCTTGATCTCTATTGTCTCGGATGTCGGTTCGACGTGTTTGACGTTGGTTCGACGGCGGCGGACTCCGTTTAATTTCTTGGGTCCGGTGATTAGAACAAAGTTCTTGTCGATAACGTCGACTATGACGCACTTGCGTCCGGCTTCTCTACCGTTGAGCTTGACGCAGACGCGTCCGACTTCGATAGTTGGCACAGTCTCACTTCTAGAGCTTCGTCATCGGTCGGTAGAATTCGTCATTTAAGGTTTCGTTGTGGTACGTAGCAGGGAAGCAGATAGAGTCGTGATTTTGGGAGGAAGAGCCGTTCTCGGGCGCTCTAGTGTTTTAGAGCTGGTCGCGATCTTGCCACGATCTCTCTCGCTGCCATGACTTGGCGTGGGTACTCTTTTCCTCTTCCGGAGAGTCTCTTGTCGGCCTTCTGGGCCTCAAGCTTCGATGTGATGTAGTTGACGGCTTTGTGAATGTCGAATTGTTTGCAGCTGAAAATGTCCATAAAGGCGTGCTTGTTGTCGGGGAAGGTGTGAATGCTGATGTGGCTCTCGGCGATGATCACGAAGCCACTGATTCCCCACTCGGTTGGATTCTCGTTGGGTTTGTAGACGAACACGTATGGCGCCGTGATCTTGTGCATGTGGATCACGTCCGGAAGCTCGTCTAGGAGATCGTAGATGTAAGAAAGGTCGGAGAGCTTTTCAGGATTACACTCCGACAAATCCAGTGTAAGATGTGGTCCGAACATTTCTGGAGTTGATTTCTCTTCTTGCGAATATTTTTCGGATGAATGATCAACAAGGCGCGTGGCGTATTTAAGAATTGTTTACACATCAACCGAGTTCGTTGGTAAATTTTTTCCGGTGAGAAAAAAATCCGCTGTCGTAGAAAATATTTGTTGCACGAACTTTTTCACCGAAAAAAATTTTCGCAAACTCAGAAATTTCCAGTGGAAGGGAATGAGTTTCCAGTCGGCGAGATCAAAAACGGATCACGCAAAGACGTGTTAAGTGCTTGTAACGTGAGGCGCAAAGCTGTCGCAAAGTCGAAACGTTAAATTAAGCGATAAGGGAAGCTTCCTCTTCCTCGTGTAAGCGCGATGTCAAGAGAGTTTAGGCTCATCCTCCGCGTACTCGGCGCGGACGTCGATGGGACCAAGAAAGTGCCGTTCGGGCTGAGCAGGATACGAGGAGTTGGGCCAAATTTCGCCCAAGCCGTCGTGAAAGTAGCCCGGATAAGCCCTGAAGCGAGAATAGGAAGCCTCAGCGAGGCGGAGATTTCAAGATTAGAAGACATCATCAAGGATCCTGCAAAACACGGAATACCCTCACGACTGTTCAATCGAAGAAAGGATATCGAGAGCGGACGAGACATGCACTTGGTCGGGCCAGATCTCGCTCTCAGAAACAAGGCCGATATCGATCTGATGAAGGACATCAAGAGCTGGAAGGGAATCCGACACTCTTTGGGACTGAAAGTGAGGGGCCAGCGCACAAGAACTACGGGGCGCTCAGGAAAAGCTGTAGGAGTCAAGAAGAAAGTTCTCATGGAAGCGGCACGCGCTGCGGCTACAGGGAAAAAGGAAGAGAAGAAGGAGTAGGCCTTGGGAGACCCTAGAAAGCCGAGAAAGACATACGAGACTCCTCGCCATCCATGGCGAAAGGAACAGCTTGAAGCCGAGCTCCATCTTCTCGGCGAGTATGGTCTTAGAAACAAGCGGGAACTTAGACGTCACGAGACGATGCTTTCGAAGATAAGGGGCATAGCAAGAACTCTCCTCGGTGCCTCTGAAGATGCAAAGTCCCAGATTGAAAGTCAATACCTTAAGCGTCTTGCACGGCTCGGCATCCTTCCCGAATCCGCGAGCGTTGACAACATTCTCGATCTCAATGTCAAGGACTTGATGGAGCGGCGCCTGCAGACGATCGTTTACAGGTCGGGATTGGCAAGAAGCATCCACCAAGCCCGCCAGTTCGTCAGTCACGGTCACATCAGCGTAGCAAACGAGATCGTGTCAGTGCCGAGCTACATTGTCAAACGTGATGAAGAGTCGAGAATCGCGTTCGATCAGAGAAGCCCACTGACCAATGCTCAGCATCCCGCGAGAGCGGCTCCCGGGGGAAAAAGACTCGCTAGGGTCATTGAAGAAGCGCCGATAGTCGCGGGACCAGCTATGCCCGTGCTCCCGGTTTCACCTGAGATCAAAGAAGAGGTTCAGGCGGAACAACCCTTGGAGCTCGTCGAGCCGGAGGAAGAACTCACGGCGGAGCCCGAACCAGAGAAAAAGTAACAAGCCACTTAAACTAAACTCGTACTCCATTCGAGACCAGGACAGGTCATGGTCTTATCCGCAGGCATAATACTGGTCGTAGGAGGACTCTGTGCCTGCGCGCCCCTCTTCAAACGCATTTCGCAGGGGCTCGGACGCGCGCTATCTGTTCTAGGGTTCCTTGTCGGAATTCTAGTGCTCATAGTCTCAGTTGACTATGCTCTTGGCCTAGGATTTCTCTCAAGCGCGATTTCTGAAGCGGTCGCGGGCGCGTCGACAAGTTCGCCTTATCTGAAGTATTTCTTGCCGGCCATGATTCTGCTCGGGATCCTGCTCATATCCCGTCCCGTTCGAAACGTTCGGTGGGCATCTATAATCTCCCTAGCGTTGGGGTTGCTAATTGCATACTTTCTCAGAACATTTCTCCCATCACTATTTACGAGCACCACCGTTCTCGTGATTGTCTTCCTAATCGCAACTCTCGCGATCTATACCCTGCTGAGATTTGTGGAGGACCTCTTTGAGTTCATAGGCTCGGTGCTGGCCTTCCCGCCGATAGCAATCGGCATCGGGCTGGTCAATATCTACTTCGGAATCCTATTCTTCTCTATCTAGCAATTCCTTCTCTATATAGCAATTCACAGTCTGACCAAGCTGCCAGAGTCGGTCGCTGGGGCTGTTTTCGTGGCGGTTGCGGTTTTTCGGGCTCATTTTCTCGTCAGCTTTAAATAAAGTCCGGACCGCTTGCCCGGGTCACCTTCATCCTGGAAGTATGATAGCTAGATGGACATTAAACTCCTGAGCAAGGAACAAGAGACTCTCCGCTTCGTGCTTTCAGACGTATCACCTGCCTTCGCTAATGCCCTGCGCCGGATAATGATCTCGGAGATCCCGGTGATGGCGATCGACGATGTCATGATCCTTGAAAACAACTCTGTTATGTATGATGAGATCCTCGCGCACCGTCTCGGACTGATCCCGGTTACAACTGACACCTCTTACAACCTGCCTGAAGAATGCACCTGTAAGAGTGAGCTGGGCTGCGAAAAGTGTCGAGCGTCATTCTCTCTAGAGATAGAGGCCTCCGAACCGGTTGAGGTAGTCTATTCCTCCCAGCTTAAGCCTGAGAACCCGGAGGTCAAGCCGGTCTCCGACAGGATCCCCATCGTGAAACTTACAGCTGGCCAAAAGATCAAGCTAGAAGCCTACGCTCGGCTAGGGAGAGGGAACGTCCACGCGAAATGGCAATCTGTCTCAGCCGCGACCTACAACTATGACGAAAAGGCTCGGACCTTCACTTTCCTTGTCGAGTCGACTGGAACGATGCCTCCCGAAAAGATCGTCCTTGAGGCCGCACGGATAATCAACGCGAAATCCGTTAGCTTCGGCGAAGGGCTTGGAGGAATGACCGAGAGTTGAAAAAAATAGTTGCAAGTCTCTCGCCGGAGGAAGAGGTTGTTGACGCGTCAAATCTGATTCTTGGAAGAATGGCGAGCTATGTTGCGAAGCAAGCCCTCGAAGGAAAAAAGATGGTTGTGCTGAATGCTGAACGAGCTATTATTTCCGGTACAAAGGCCAGAGTTGTCGCCCGGGCCAAGACAAAACTGAAAACACGAACGCTCGGCAACCAGGAAAAAGCCCCAACTCATCCTAGGAGGCCTGACAACTATGTCCGGAGAGTCATCAGGGGAATGCTTCCCTGGAAGAAGAGTCATGGAAAACAGGCGTTCCACAGAGTTATCGTGTACGTTGGGGTTCCCAAAGAGTACGAGGGAAAAACCTACAACACCGTGTCCCATGCAAACGCGTCAAAGCTGAGAGTTCCCTTCATCACCGTTGCTCAACTGGCAGAAGAGATCGGGGGCATTCCCGCCTGAGTGAGAAGAAGAAGCCTGTACTCGAGACAGGTAAGCGAAAGACCGCGATAGCGCGAGCTGTTGTAAAACCTGGAAAAGGCCGAATCTACTTCAACGATATAGCCCTGGACTATGTTAGTCCAGAGGTTGTTCGGATGAAAATTCAAGAACCACTAATTATCGCCGGAGACCGGGCCAAAGGCGTCGACATCCGGGTATCAGTCAACGGCGGAGGTTTCATGGGTCAGGCTGAGGCGGCCAGAATCGCCATCGCACGATCACTCGCCTCGTGGACCAAGAGCAGCGAGCTAAGGAAGAACTTCATCGCCTTCGACAGAGTAATGTTAGCCGGGGATCAACGAGTAACCGAACCGAAAAAGTTCGGCGGGCCAAGTGCACGAAGAAGAAAACAGAAATCGTACAGGTAAGAGAGAAAAGAAAAATGATCATACCAGTAAGATGCTTTACCTGCGGCAAACAGATAGCCGACAAATGGGAAACGTTTAGCCTACGGGTCCGGGCTGGCGATCGGCCCATCAAGGTACTAGACGAGCTAGGGATCCGACGATACTGCTGCCGAAGAATGCTCATAACCCACGTTGAAATAATCGACGAGTTCCTGAAGTACCCGCAAGTCTCTGCCAAGAAGCGAGCCGAGATCATCTAGACGAGGAACCTTGTTGGAAAGCCAAGACATCGAGGATAGAGAAGCGATACCGAGAGCAGAAAACCTGCTTCTCTCTCTTGAAGAGCTGTTGGCTGCGGGACTGCACATTGGCACGCGGATCAAAACGGTGGACATGGAAAAGTACATTTTCAGAGTCCGCCCTGATGGCCTGTTCATCCTCAACATCGGCGAGACCAACGAAAAGATCAGGATCGCCGCCAGATTCATGGGTCGATTCGACCCGGGAAGAGTGCTGGCCGTGTCTTCGAGACTCTACGGTAAGACTCCTGTGGAGAAGTTCGCAGAGATCACGCGTACAGTTCCAATAGTCGGCCGATTCATGCCAGGACTCATATCCAATCCTCTCCAGCCCCACCACGCAGAGCCACAAGTCGTCCTTGTCACTGATCCCCGAGCCGACTGGCAAGCAATCAAAGAAGCCACCTCCGTAGGCGTGCCGGTCATTGCCTTGTGCGATACTGACAACGTCTTTTCCGGGGTTGATTTCGTTATCCCGGTAAACAACAAGGGAAGGAGAGCTCTCGCTGTGGTCTACTGGTTGCTCGCCAGACAAGTGCTCCGCGAGAGGGGAGAACTTCCCCAAGACGGAACAATCCCCCTGACCGTGGATGACTTTGAAACGAAGCTTGCCGCCATGCCCATGGGACGAGCTTCTGGTGGAGAGGCGTGAAAACACGCCCGCCCGCACAGGCTGGCACCTTCTACCCCGACACTGAAGGCGCACTTCGAACCCAGATACACAACTGCTTCCTGCACCCGCTCGGACCAAGATCGGTACCCTCCATTCCAGCAACACCAGACGACAGGCTAGTGGGGTTTGTCGTGCCCCACGCGGGATACGATTATTCCGGACCTGTAGCTGCCCACAGCTACTTTCAACTTGCCTCGTCGGGCTTGCGGGGATCTATGATAATTCTGGGACCTAACCATACCGGTTATGGTAGCGGCGTCTCAACAATGACGGAGGGGCAGTGGGCAACTCCGCTCGGTGAAGTTCCCGTGGACAACCCCTTGGCCTCTTCGATTGCGAAATTCTCAGGTCTGATCGACGTTGAAGAGGAAGCCCACAAGAGAGAACACTCGATAGAAGTTCAACTTCCCTTCCTACAATTCATCTATCCAAGACGCTTCAAGTTCGTACCGATCTGTATGATGCTTCAGGATCTTGAAACGAGCATGCAAATAGGCGACGCCCTCGCCAAGGCGTCCGCAGAGACGGGAGCGGTGCTCATCGCCTCTTCAGATTGGAGTCACTACGAACCCTACGAATCGGCGAAGAAGAAGGACTTGGAAGCCATCGAGGCCGTGCTCGAAATGGACGAGAAAAAATTCCAGGACGTGATCGAAGAGAAAAATGTCTCGGCTTGCGGATACGGTCCCGTCACGGCCGTTCTACACGCGTCCAAGATCCTCGGGGCAAGACATGCAAAATTGCTTTCGTATCAGACGAGCGGAGACACGGCTGGAGACAAGCGGTCAGTTGTTGGTTACGCGGCGATCGCATTTACGAAGTGAGATCGTTCTCGCCGAGAACTTCTCCAGCGACCGTATCGTCCAGAGCGCCTGGAAAGATCATTCTATCAGGGGAACAATTCGTCGTCCTCGGCGCGCCGGCAGTTGCCATGGCTGTCAATCTCTACTCAGAGATTGATGTGAGGCCCTCCCAGAGTGGGGAGATCGAGGTAACAGCTGACATTCCACTACATCTAGTCAGTGACGTCGACAAGGGGGCGTCAGCCGCAAACAACCAAGAGCTTCTAGAGCCACTACGTCTCGCAGCGAACGCTACACTCGACCACTTAGCAAGCAAAGAACGGGGCCTCCATGTAGATGCGAATTGCGAGATTCCAATCGGCGCGGGCCTGGGATCCTCTGCGTCCACCACAGTCGCAACCATCTCAGCAGTAGCCAAGTCAAGAGGGATTCGACTTGACCGACGAGAAATCTTCAAGCTCGCTTTCATTCCAGAGAACTACCTTCACGGGCATCCTTCGGGGGTCGACCAAGCAACTTGCACCTTCGGTGGAATTATCCAGTTCAGAAAGCCCTCAAAGATCAATCCGATCAACGTCAAACGACCACCCACGATTCTTGTTTGCGACTCAGGAATTCACCGGTCAACCAAAGCCTTGGTAGGGTCGGTTGTGAAGCGATCGCGGAAACAAACCGATAGGTTTCAAACGCATCTAGAGGAGATCACTACAATGTCGAATGCGGTGGTCAAGGCACTAAAAACCGAGGGCGACAGCGAGCTGGGGTCTCTGATGAACAGAAATCACGAGTTACTTCGTCAGATCGGTGTCTCAATTCCTAGGCTGGACAGGCTTGTGGCTAGGGCGAGGGAAGCAGGAGCTCTCGGCGCCAAACTCACAGGCGCTGGAGGCGGCGGATGCATAATAGCGCTATGCCCTGACAAGAAGACTCAATCCCGCATAGCGAGAGAACTGCGAAGAGAGGGAGGAACGATCTACAACGTGTCCCTCGACAAGCAGGGAGTATACTAATCTGAGATGACTTCGGGTCGGAAAGGCAGAAAAAGAGCGGCTCACATCCCGATAAACGGATAGAGAAAATGCCCGAGATCATTGTTCTAGTCGACGAGAAAGACAACCCCATTGGATACGAAGAAAAACTAGCAGCTCATCGCGATGGTGGAAAGCTGCACCGCGCCTTTTCCATCTTCATTTTCAATTCCAAGAACGAGGCGCTTCTCCAACTTAGGTCGAAGGCTAAGCATCACTTTCAAAGCCTCTGGAGCAACCCGTGCTGCAGTCATCCGACAAAAGGCGAGAAACTAGAGGCTGCAGTTCACAGAAAGCTGAAGCAAGAGTTGGGCTTTGATACGCCGTTGAAAGAGACCTTTAGCTTCGTTTACAAAGCGACCGACCCGAAGAGCGGCTTGACAGAGCACGAGTTTGATCATGTCTTTGTCGGGCAATACGATAGAGACCCAAAACCGAATCCCGAAGAGGTAGACGACTGGAAATGGATCACCCTCACCGACCTCCAAAAAGACTTGGAGAAAGACCCCAAGAAATATACTCCCTGGTTCCCGATCGCATTCAACAGACTGAGAAAGGAAAACCTCGGTCCACCCGGGGCTTAGCTTTGGAAACGCCGGTTCTAAACAGAAGATCAACCATTGCCTCGTTCTACAAGCTTCCCTTGGAAGAGAGGCTCAGAATGGTCAAAGAGTTCGCAAGCTTGACCTCAGAGGAAGCCCAGACCCTAGCAAACGGATCAATGCCCATCGCGACCGCTCAACGAATGATCGAGAACGTCATCAGCATATTTCCGATCCCTCTCGGAATCGCGACGAACTTCCTAGTTAACGGAAGAGACTACCTGGTACCGATGGCCATCGAGGAACCGTCGGTCGTCGCTGCGGCTAGCAATGCGGCCAAGATGGCTAGACCAACAGGCGGCTTCACAGCCACCAGCACGGAACCTGTCATGATCAGCCAGATTCAGATAGTGAAATGTCCCTCGCCGAAAGATGCTGAGAAGGCGATCCTCTCAGCGAGAAAAGAGATCCTTGAGAAAGCCAACCAGCAGGACCCGACCCTGCTCTCTTTGGGCGGAGGGGCAAAAGACCTCCGCGTCAGAATCCTGCCCAGCCAAGTTGGGATAATGGTCATCGCAGAGCTTCTGGTCGACTGCCGCGATGCCATGGGGGCCAATGTCGCCAACACGATGGCAGAAGCGGTCGCACCGATGCTTGAGAATGTCTCCAAGGGTCAAGCCCGACTGCGGATCATCTCAAACCTTGCAGACAAGAGAATTGCCAGAGCCACTGTGACAGTTTCGAAAGATGCCCTCGGAGGTGAGGATATTGTTGATGGGATCGTGGAGGCTTACGCGTTTGCAGCGGCCGACCCTTACAGATGCGCAACCCACAACAAAGGAGTAATGAACGGCGTAACAGCCGTCTGCTTAGCCACTGGGAATGACACCAGGGCGATAGAGGCAGGGGCCCATGCTTACGCGGCGCGATCTGGACATTACTCTCCGCTCACAATATGGAAGAAGGACTCGAAAGGAAACTTGGTTGGGACGATCGAGATCCCCGCTGCGGTCGGGATAATCGGGGGAGTGACCGCGGTTCACCCTATCGCCAAGATATCCCTGAAGATTCTTGGCGTCAAGACGGCACGCGAACTTGGCGAGGTCATGGCCTCGGTGGGCTTAGCCCAGAACATGGCTGCTCTACGAGCCTTGGCCGCGGAAGGGATTCAGAAGGGACACATGTCCCTGCACGCGAGAAATATCGCCGCTATGGCCGGCGCTCAAGGTGATCTGATCGACTTGTTGGCGGACAAGATGGTCGCCGAACGGAAGATTCGCTTGGACAGGGCTAGAGAATTGCTGCTCGAAACGTCAAAGTCAAAGGAGAGCCGCGCTGCCCAGAAGAAAACCCACAAGGCCTAACAGCATCCACACCAGAACATGACCCTTGACAGCTCGGATGTTCTCAGGTGTCTGATTACTCATCAGTCTGTATGCTGAATAGAGAAAGCCGACATCCGCGACTATCACCGGAGGAAAATACAAGAGGGAAATACTTTCGAGAAACGGCGGGAGGAAGCTAAGCAAAACCGCGGTGACAAACAATCCTGCAGACGCAAGTGCTGCAACCTTGGTCCCCCTGACCACTGCTAGGGTCCGGACTTGACGGAGGCTATCGCCCTTTACATCAGCGATTCCCTTCGCAACCTCTCGCCCAAAGTTTGCAAGAAACGCGACGACTGAAAAGATGAAGAGCAGAGGACTGATCTTACTCACCGCGAGCCCTCCAAAGAAGAAAGGCAAGGCGACGTTGAAGCTAACAACCGCATTTCCTATAAGCCCTGTCTTTTTTCCCCTCGTGTTATAGTAAATCATCAGAGCGAGAGCTAGAAGTGCAGTCAAGAAGGTCCATAGACCGAGGAGGGTGGAGAACCCTATCGCAGCTACTGAAAGAACTACTGCTAGGACAATGACTTCTCGGGTATTCACCCTTCCGGAAGGGAGAGGCCGCCCTGGACTGTTCACTCGGTCAATTTCGACATCGTAAACGTCATTGGCCACCATTGTCCCCGCCATCATCAGCGAGGCGGTCAGGAACCCGAAAACGGCCTCTCTGAGTCCTGGGAGCTTGCCAAGTCCAATCGCTTCACCGATAGCCACCGCGAGCCCGATCATTATGGTATTTGGGGGTCGTATCAGCGCCAAGTACGCGTTCAAGTGAGTCGACATGGTGCGGCTCGACATACTCAGGATCTCGTCCCTTGCAGGGTCCTTGGCCTTGTGATTTCCACAACATCCAGCTCTTGGAATAAGGCTAAAAAGACTCTCGGAGCCTACGCAGTGGTTTGACCTGTCTTGTCAGTCAAGAAAGAACCGACGCTTCTCGATGACCTCAACCAAGCTCTTGCCGGAGAGACCTTGGCTGCCTTCCGATACCTATACTTGAGCAAGATAGCGACCGGAATAAGCTCACTGCCCCTCTCGAAGCTCTTCAAGGAAATGGCTGACGGAGAATGGGACCACGCGTCAAGATTCATGGAGAGAATCATCCAGCTAGGAGGAGTGCCAGTGTCAAAACCGGTCGAATGGGAGAAGAAAGCCTTCTTTTCTTACTCGGAGCCGCCGCGCAGAGGAAACGATCTGAAGGCGATGATCAAGGAAAGTTTGAAACTTGAAAGGTCTTCACTCGAATTCTACCAGCGACTCGCCACTAAGACGCGAGACACTGACATGGTTACTCACAAGATGGCGATGGATGCTATGGCCGATGAGGCACGCGAGGAACGAAAGCTTACCGCGTTGCTAGACTGACCGCTTCGAAGTCTTCTAAACCCAGCCTCGGATCTCCATAGCGTCTCGAACCTTGCCAATAGCGTAGACGTACGCTCCGGTACGCATGTCGACATTCTGCTCCTGACTGGTCTTCCAGACCTCGGCGAAGGCCTTCTTCATGATCGCTGTCAGGCGATGGTCAACTTCTTCAGCGGTCCACCAGAGGTGTTGGAGGTTCTGCACCCATTCAAGATAGCTTGTGCTTACACCGCCAGAATTTGCTAGGATGTCCGGGATCAGGGTAACGTCGTTCTTGAAGAGTATGTCATCGGCCTCAGGTGTCGTCGGGCCGTTAGCGCCCTCGGCGACCAGCTTAGCCTTGATGTTTCGAGCGTTATTTTCTGTGATGACATCCTCTAGCGCAGCCGGTACCAGTATGTCTACGTCTAGTTCGAGGAGTTCCTCGTTCGAGATGTTCTCGGTCCCGGGCAAGTTCGCCATGCTCTTGTTCTTCTTCTTGTAGGCTGCTACTTCGTTGAACCATAGGCCTGTTTTCTTGTGAATTCCTCCCTTTGAGTCGGAGACGGCGACAACTTTGACTCCGGCTTCTTCAAGGAATTGGTGGGCGAACGAGCCTACGTTTCCCCAGCCTTGGACTGCGCAGGTTGCCTTCTTCAGGTCGATCTTGAGATGTCTCGCCGCTTCCTCAACGCTGACCGCGACTCCCTTCCCTGTGGCCGAATCTCTTCCGAGGGAGCCTCCGATTATTATCGGCTTACCTGTCACGACCGCGTTGGCGTTGTTCCTTTCGGTTTTGCTGTATTCATCCATGAACCAGGCCATAGTTTGAGAATCAGTGTAGACGTCCGGAGCGGGGATGTCCCGGAACGGGCCGACAATCTCGCTTATGAGAGAGAAGAATGTTCTGGAGAGTCTCTCCAGTTCGTGTTTGGACAGGAGTTTCGGGTTAACCGTGACGCCTCCTTTCGCGCCTCCGAAAGGTATGCCCGCGACCGCGCACTTCCACGTCATCCACATTGACAACGCCTTTACTTCTTCGATGGTGACGTTAGGATGGTATCTGATTCCGCCCTTGTAGGGTCCTAGGGCGTTGTTGTGCTGGCTTCTGAATCCTTGGTACAGAAGGATTCTGCCGTCGTCCATTTTGACAGGGAAGTTTATGCTGAGAATTCTTCTAGGTTTTCGAAGAATCTCCTGAACATTCTGGTCAAGCTTCATCAGGTCAGCTGCCCGCTGGAACTGTTCTACGGCAATGTCGTACTGGGTCTTTTGCATGCCGTGGCTTGACGGAGCAGCTTCGTGCTTAGAAGTGGTCTCTAGCAATCAATATGCCTTCGAATCGAACAAGCCGCGAGAAACTTCCCATTTAGACCTTTCTTCAGAATTCAGGGAAAAATCACTGTTCTAGATTTTTCTCCGGTTAGAAGAGTGGAAGCCGGAGAACAAGGCTTTTTATAAAGAAACGCGGCGTTTGCTCTCTCCGTTTCGAGAAAGGAGTTTGAACTAAGACAATGTCCGCAAAGCCCCATCTCAACCTGATTGTGATGGGTCACGTCGACCATGGAAAGAGCACGCTAACAGGTCACCTTCTGTTCGATGCAGGATACATCGATCAGAAAACGATCGAGCAGTACGCGAAAGAATCCGAAAAGACCGGAGCCGGTGATACTTTCAAGTACGCCTGGGTCCTAGACACGATCAAGGAAGAGAGAGAAAGAGGAGTTACCATCGATCTGTCCTTTCAAAAGTTTGAGACACCGAAGAATTTCTACACGATCATCGACGCGCCCGGACACCGGGACTTCATCAAGAACATGATCACTGGTGCAAGCCAGGCAGACGTAGCCATCCTTGTCATCTCGGGTAAGAAGGGTGAATTCGAAGTCGCCGTCGGACCAGGGGGACAAGCTAGAGAACACGCTTACCTTGCTAGAACTCTTGGAGTGAAGAACTTGGTCGTAGCTATCAACAAGATGGATGACCAGACGGTCAAGTACTCCGAGGAACGATACAAAGAATGCCGGAAAGAGCTCGAAGGATTGCTCAAGACTGTAGGCTTTGACATTACAAAGATCCCGTTCGTCCCGACCAGCGGATGGCTGGGCGATAACCTGTCGAAAAAGAGCACAAACACGCCGTGGTACAAGGGGGTTACAGTGTTCGATGCGCTCAACGATTTCATTCCGCCACCGAAGCCATTGGACAAACCATTGCGCGTACCGATACAAGACGTGTACACGATCACCGGTGTTGGAACTGTTCCCGTGGGACGTGTCGAAACGGGTGTTGTGAGGGATGGTGACAAGGTCATCTTCAATCCCTCCGGAAAACTAGGCGAGGTAAAATCGATCGAAACCCATCACGTGCGGATGACGAAGGCCGAGCCTGGAGACAATATCGGCTTCAACATCAGAGGCGTCGCGAAGAACGAGATCGGACGGGGAGAAGTCATGGGCCACACCGACAAGCCGCCGACGATCGCTAAGGAATTCATCGGACAGATTATTATTATCTACCACCCGACCGCCATCGCCGCAGGATACACCCCAGTGTTGCACGCTCACACCGCTACTGTCGGTGTGACTTTCGAGGAACTCATCAAGAAGATTGACCCGCGAACAGGCCAGGTGGTCGAGGAGAAGCCTAGCTTCCTCAAGGTCGGCGATAGCGCCTTGGTGAAGATGAAACCATTGCACAACATGGTCTTGGAAGCGTTCTCCGATATTCCCGAGCTTGGAAGATTTGCCATCCGGGACATGGGGAGCACCGTCGGAGTCGGCGTAGTCAAAGAGATCATCACCAAAGGCTAGTTCGGCACCGAAGTAACAGTCCAAGGACACTCCAAGGCCCTAACAAGGGTCAACGGATCTCTCATCTAATCGCTGAACCGTCTTCTTTTCGGGTCGTAACGTACTCGCCCGGCTCAGAACGATCTTTGTTGCTAGAGGAACACGTGCGTTCAGGAGCGAGATTTCCGCGAGAGTTTACACCAAGGTTTTTAACCGCACTGGACCAGCCCTGACTCTTCGCTACAAAGGTTGACAATGAAGGTGTCTTGGGTTGGTTTCCAAAGCTAGAATTCGCCTCTCCAGCACAGACCCCCAGGACATCAACACCATCTGCACCGAGATCAAAGACATAGCCGACAAGACAGGCGTCAAGCTGAAAGGACCGATTCCGCTGCCAACCAAGAAGCTAATTGTCCCGTCTCGAAAATCACCCGCGGGTCAGGGAACTCACACTTTCGATAAGTGGGAGATGAGGATTCACAAACGCCTCATCGACGTGGATCCGAACGAACGATTCTTGAAGAGACTGATGCGGATAAGAGCCCCCGACGATGTCTTCATCGAAATAGAACTACTCTAACACTCAACCTATTTTCTTGTTCTTTTCGCGGGCTGGAGCCTGGACTTTCTGGGTCTTCGCAAATAGACCGCGAAACCTCCAAGAACGATCGCGGACGAGAAACCCAGAGCAACAACCGGTGCCGAAGCTTCCACGACTACTACTCTAACATGAACACTCACGGCCACGTTATTCTCAGTGGCAGTAATAGCCACGTACCGGGCTCCAGGGATCGCGCTCCAAGAAGCTGAGACAGTTATTGTGGCTGTTTGAGGACTGTTACTAGGCCCGATGTCCGATGGCCCGGACCCGTAGAGCTGGGCAGGAGAATTAGAAGACGGCTGGTCTTGGGTCAAGGGGAATACGCCGAGGGACACTGTCCCAGGGCCCTGAAAGCTGACACTAGCGGGAATACTCTTTGAGCTTCCTTTCTGGATAACAACATCACCTGCAGGACCTGCAAGAGTCAACGGAACAGGCAAACTCGCGTTGACATAACCCACTTCGCCAAGCCCGTTGGCGACAAACCATACGAGATTGTTGGGCCCGGGCCTTGCCCACCAGACCAACGGGAAAGTGGTGGGAGTGGGAGAGACAAAATATTCTGTTAGGACATTACTAGAGGGGTCATAGTGTCCTATTCTCCCAGCAATGTGTTCTGAGAACCAGATTTCATTTCGGGTGTCAACAAAGATCGCATTAGGAAGCCCGGAAACACAAGCGTCAGGGCAATAACCGATCGGAAAGGTTTTCCAAACATTGGTTTGCAGGTTAAACACTCCGAATTGATTATCCCCCTCGTGGTCGGTGAACCAAACGTTGCCAGAGTTGTCGACCGCCACTTGCGTAAGCGCTGCGAGGTTGAGAGAGGAAGGCGGAGAAAACTCGGTGATACTGCAGCTGTCACAGGCAAGACGACCAAGCTTCCTCGAACCAGCCTCTGCGAACCATATCGTATTGTCAGGAGCTATGGTGACTCCTTGAATGAACGCGTTGCTTGTCCGAACTGGATAGGTCCGGTTCAAGCCATCAGAAGGGTCGAGCATCACGAGGCTGCTGCTGGCGCCACCAGAACCCAACACCGTCATCCATATTCTCTCCTGATGGTCTAGCGCCAAATACTGCAGGCTTTGGTTAGGAAAAGTTATCGTCTTATTCACTGTCAAGCGCTGGCTGTCGTAATATGCAAGTGTCGAATTGTCCGTGAACCAAACTCGCCCCCGAGTATCAGCAACTAAGGAGCTGATTGTTACGTTCGCGAGATTGACTACCGGCTTCGAAGTTCCATTCACTAAGAAATATTCCCGGATTTGAGAGGTTGCGGGCGCTACTGAGGATATTCCTGCGACCCACACCGCATTATCAGTTGGATAAAGGACCCACGGGCTGGGGCTAGGATCTAGCGGTTTCTGCATGAAGGTCACATATGTTTGCGGGCCGAATTGGACAATATCTGGCTGGTGAGCAACATTGGTGGGGGAAGCCGCATAGAAGGCGAGCTGGGAGAGGAAAATGAGGATAAGGATTGGAGCGATCGCGTATAACAGTCGCATTATAGTCTCCGCGAGTGATGCCTAAGTGACGTTCAGAAGGCCATTCTGCATCTGGCGGTGAATTGAGCAATTAATCGTGCAGTAAATTTGGAACTGTCCGGCCCTCGTAGCTTGAAACTTTAGAGTCTGGTGCGCTCCTCCTACAAGCTCCAAACCGACGTTGGAGTAGTAGGCTACAGCGAATCCATGAGACTCGGTGGCATTATTGATCACGGTGAAAACCACATTGTCACAACGTTGGACCGTGACAACCGGCCAAGATCCGGTTTTGGACACACTGCCGTTGTAGCCAGTCGAGTCTACAATAATCGTGAATGAGCGAAGTGCTCCGGTGACTCCTGTGCAGGGAGACGGGGGAGGAGTGAGCACTACCGCCAAGACTCCGCCTGTCGCAAGGACCCCTGCGACCAGTGCGATTATGATCATCTCGCTAGTTCTCAACAGCTCATCTCACGAATCATGCTCGATGGCGAGTCGGACGGATCTGACACATGAAAAAGCAACTAAAAGAGTCTTGGCACATATGGTCCGTGTCAGTGTAGACGCCTGGTTAGTGCCTCCCCGCAGTTTCCGAGCGGTTTGGGTGGAGATTTTTCTCTCTCAGAAAAATTAGAAGGCGTTCCTTATACAGGAACTGTTGGGATGGTCTAGAGCATAGAGTCTGCTTCCAACTCGAAGTCGGTATTTTCTAGAAACTAGCGGGTATCCCTGGACCATACATGATGACAATATTGAAAGGCACGCACGAAGGTCCTGGGCTGCAGGTTGCACTCGAGGTTGCAGCGTTTCGAGGCAGCTGGAGGTTTGGATTGGGGTTAGGCACTGTTGGTGCGCCATTTACCGTCATGTTGATCACAGTCGGGAAGTCCTTCCTGTATTGTATAGTCACTGACGGGTGGGAATGGTAAAGCAGATTACCTGTTACGCAGCGGTCCAAATAGGAAGGTAGGGGCTGGTTCGACGGAAATATTCCGCTGCTATTGAAAACCTTTCCCCAGATCAAGAAGAAATCGCCAATTGTATAGTTCTGATTTACATCCGTTTCAACATGGATTGTCCCAGATGTGTCATGGGTATGCAACGGTCGTGCACAAGTGCTCGAAAACCCAATACCACCAGGTATGAGTATGTAGTCCCTAGGTAAGGTGAGCACATAAATGCCTCCTCCGACTATCACTGCGATAAGGATCGCCACAATTAGGTATGTGATTACTGTTCCCTGGCGACGCTTCTTCTTGACATCTCCCAGAATCCTCTGTTTTCTCGTCTGTGTTTGAGACATGGAAGATCCCTGCAATGCAAGAGAATTGCATTCGTCCAATAATATCTTTCCCGCGGGCTCGAAACGAGAGGGTCAGGACGCTACAAAGGTCCCTCGATGTGACGCGCACTAAGGCATATTTGAGAAGGCTGATGTTGGATTTTTCCTGCGGGGGTACCAGAGTCAGGTCAAATATCTGACCAAATGGGCGGGTCGCGCCTAGCACGCGCGCGCTACACTCAAGACCCAATATGGCAAAGGTATCGATACGATTGATGCCCTTGGCAAAACGCGGGTGTGCTATCCCGTGGCGTAGGCCTTCGTGGGTTCGAATCCCACCCCCCGCACCATTTTACTTCTGCCAGAGGCGAAATTTTCAGTCCTTGAAATCGAATCCTCATCTTTCTGTCGTGAATAAAAGTATCTTCTCTATTACCTTCGCTAGATCTATTGATCGCGTTTCTCGCCGGTTTCTATGACAACTTATAGCGGCGTTTCGCCTGATACTTTCGTGCAAGCGCAAGATTGGGCTACTTTCGAACGATTGCGCAGACAGGCCCA
>VBBQ01000011.1:56690-85742 GCA_005888755.1 Candidatus Bathyarchaeota archaeon | reverse complement strand
AGAATTTGACAACTCCTTAACATTGAAATCTTTTTTCTCACTCATCGATGCCACTCCATCATTCATATCCGTGAGCCTAGCGAGGGAAATTAACGTGTCCGGCCAGTTAAGAGGGCGAGGGCTGAAATAACCCAGCTTGATCCCCAGTCGCTAGCTTCAATGTGGATCGATAGGTAGCCCGTTTGAAAACGCAGCCAGCCGAGAGACACAAGCATATCCGCGCTAGAGGCTACATTGGAAGCTCAGCGCTAGGAATATCGGACGGGCTTGTCACAAACCTTGCGTTTCTGAGCGGATTTGCCGGAGCGACCAACAATCTACCACTGATCCGTTTCGCTGGAATAGCCTCTATGCTCGCCGGGGCCATCTCCATGTTTTTTGGAGGTCTCCTTGCGGAGCGGTCCGAGTACGAGCTCTACCAGGCGGACGCCAAAAGGGAAGCAGGCGAGATAGAACAGGAGCCTGAAGAGGAGAAGAGCGAGCTGAGAAATTTCTACGTCGCAAAGGGTCTCAGTCAAGACGAAGCAGGAAAAGTGGTTGAGACAATTGCTTCTGACAAGGAGAAATTCTTGGAAGACATTTTGATCCACGAGTTACATGAGCACAGGACAAGGCTGGAAAACCCGTTCAAGATGGGCGGAGTGATAGGCCTCTCATTTCTAGTCGGTGCCCTGATACCCTTGGTTCCTTTCCTTCTTCTCAACTCGAGAGACAGCTCTATCCTAGCCGCAGCACTGGTCTCCCCGTTGTTTCTATTCGCGGTCGGAGTGTGGAAGGGTCGGATAGTCGGCAGAAAATTATGGAGGAGCGGGCTAGAAACATTGCTCATCGGCGTTATTGCATCCGCAGCCGTATACCTGATTGGATCCGCCCTTGTTTTCGTCTAAATGAGAGAACACACGAGGTTGACGAAGAAACTTCTGATGGTAAGGGATGTTACCGGTGTTGTGGAATCTCTCGCTGTCCATTCATGTAACTTTGCAGAACATGAGGTAATTCGATCGCTCCGTCGGGTGTCTGGTTGTTTTCCATTATCGCCACAATGGCGCGCTCAGTGGCAACTAGAGTGCTGTTCAAGGTATGTGCGTATTTGGTGGGAAGGCTGGGCTTCTCCCTATAACGAACCCTTGACCTGACAGCCTGGTAAGAGGTACAGTTACTGCATGACGCCATCTCCCGATACTTTCCTTGTCCAGGCAACCACGCCTCGAGATCGTACTTTTTCGCGGCGACCGTCCCAAGGTCCCCGGTGCATACGTTAACGATCCTGTGCGGGATCTTGAGACTTTGAAAGAACTCCTCAACGTTCCGCAACAACTCCTCGTGAAGTTTCCATGAATCCTGTGGTGTTGAGAAGAGGAACATCTCGACCTTTTCGAACTGGTGGACTCGGAATATTCCTTTGGTGTCCCTCCCATGTGCTCCGGCTTCTTTTCGAAAACATGGGCTGAACCCGGCGTAGCGCAGTGGCAGCTTCGGTTGATCGATAATATCGTCATTGTGAAGTGCCAGAAGAGCATGTTCAGCTGTCGGGATCAAATACAGATCTTCCCCTTCGATCTTGTAGATCATGTCTTCGAAGTCGGTAAGCGGAACCGCTCCAGCTATGATGTCGCGTCGGAGGAAGTATGGAGGCTGGTAGAGCTCGAACCCTTTCTTCTTGACAAAATCTAGTCCGTACTGGATGAGCGCGTGGTTTAGCCTGACAAGGTCTTCTCTCAGATAATAGAACCGTGCACCAGCAACACGGCCAGCTTTCTCAACATCGATGAGCCCATGTTTGAGTCCTAGATCGATGTGGTCGAGAGCCTTGAAGTCAAACTTTGGAATAGTGCCCCATTTTCTCAATTCTACATTGTCGTCTTCGTCTTTTCCAAAGGGCACGCTATCGTGAATAATGTTGGGAAGGTTCAAGAGAATATTATCGATCTTCTCTCTTTCCGCATCGATTCTTGCTTCGAGGCTTTTGATCTTCTCCGGGACTGCCTCGGCTTCTTTCATTAGTGCTGTGGCATCCTGTTTCTTTTTTCTCGCCTCCGCGATTGCTGCGGTGACCTCGTTCCGTCTCTTCCTCAGCTGATCAGTCTCCGCTTGGAGCAGCCGCCATTCAGCGTCCAGCTTCAACAACAAATCCACCTGGCCCAGCTTCTCGGTCAAGCCTCTCTTTCTCAGGCTCTCTTTCACCACCTCTGGGCTCTCCCTCACGAGCTTGATGTCCAGCAAAACGCGTTCGCGTCCAAGACTCTCTACGTCGGTAAAAAACCAATGTTCCCCTTCGGTGTGCCAAGACTTTTCAAGGCCCAAGACCCTCTCGGACACTCCAGTCTTGGAGTTACACCAGCACGACGTAGTCTATTTCGGAGTCGTCAACCTCATCGATAACGGCAACGTCATGGGCACGATCGACGTCTGGAAATGCAGATCATGCCCACAGACATTCTGCGAAGACAAACGTTTCGGCATGACAGACCTTGCCCCAGAAGTTGGACTCCCAAAAATAGAACCTGGCTCAAAATGGGCCGCCCTAATCTGCACGAGAAAAGAGGGCTCGAACTGGACCCTTATCCAGACAAGACCTGGCGCAACTGTCCAGCACTCTTGCACGCCTGACACAAAACTCGAACTCACCGTTGGACCCGATTATTCGATAGAGGTTGGTCCCGCCTCTGGCATAGGCCAGCACAGAATCATCCTCGTCGAAAACTTCGTCAACGCACCAGTCGACGTGATAACGGGAAAGAAGCATCTTGGAACAACCAACGCCAACCAAGCGCTGGGAAAGCCGTTCTCGTTTACCCCGCCCTTGTCCGCGGCCGTGATCTCCCCCTCTAGATACAATGTTCTCAACCTCACAAGCATCCTGTTCATCATTTCAGGAATCTGGCTTGGCTTAGTCGCCTCGTTCAGCCTCGCCACCCCAGCGATCTTCAGCATCTATGCAATTCTCGCCCCTGCGGCCGTTGTGTCAGGATTCTTTTTGCGTAAGCCCAAACTCTGGCCCGCTACCATGGGTTTAGCAACAGTTGCAATCGCGTTCGTTGCTCAACTAGTAATCCAGTTTGGCGGCGGGCTCACCGCGAGCGCGATAGCGATAGACATCCCTCTGGCCGCATCTGTTATCTCCGGCTGGTTGTCGTGGTCACGCGTTAGGGGTCTGAGAGCAAAACAGTGGCACCCGCTCGACATGCCAGCCTACGGCTGATCATCGATGAACGCTCAGAACCCGTTCCGGAAAGCCGAGGAGGCCCAGCTACAATATGAAATCGACGTGTTCATCGATGAGATGGGTGACGCCAGCGGCGTCGGCGGCGGAGTCGCCAACTTTCTAACGGGTTACGCGATATACAAAGGCGAAAGATTCCCCTTCGAAGCCGTCGCGTATGGACGCATAGGCGGACAAAACGTCAGCCCGATCCTCCAACCAGACGCGATCAAGAGACTTGAGGAGCTAGGAGTAGACCTCGAACTTTTCACCGCACGATTACAGAGAAAAATGGTCGAAGGAGAGATGACGCTGAACATTGCGGAGGGAACGTCCCCACCAGAATAGACACCTGTTGGTTGTCAGACCCACTATCCAGCGAGCCGGTTTGATGGAACGTACTAGGAATTGATCGTTACTAGCTTCTCGCCGAAATAGTACGCCTTCAGATTGCAGAACTCACACCAAGCGCCAACCCTATTGTCAGTTTGGTCCGAGAAGTAAACGTTCAACCGCGCACGCCCACAGCGTGGACATTCATTGCTCGTAACCTTCTCCAACACTAATTACCACGAGTCTACAGCCTCCGGCAAGTATTATCCAGGAGATGGTGCCAAAAGTGAAACTGAGAACTATCCCGGCGACCTTTCTCTCCTGACTCTGGTCGGGTCCGAAGGTCTGCAAGACCTACGCTTATTGAGAGGAAGAATCGGCGGCAATCTCTGCCGCCTATTTAAGGCGGGTGTTACCAGAGAGTTTCGGGATTAGTTACAACCGGGGAATTACTCGATCGCGTCAATCTTCTTCTTGACGGTTAGCGTATGAGCCAGTGCATCGTAATCTGTCCCTCTTGCGGGCGAGAAATATTGAGCGATGATCAGGTCCGGAGAACCCCAAGGGGGAGGGTCATCTGTGAAAGGTGCGCCCAAGACACGTACCTGGACGTTCCGCTAGCGTGAGGAGAAGAACGAGACTATGCACCCTGTTATCTTCAAGATCCTTGGCAGGCAAGTGGGCAGCAGTCTTGCAGGGCTGATGGCGGTTTTTCGAATCAGACATCAGACTCCAAAAACAATGCCGATGCTTGAAGTACGAAAATCAAGATCGGCATCGCCAGCTCGTCGTCGAAGAAGTTCAACCCGTCCCAATCGAAGACCGAACAATATCGGTTTAACTCGATCGACTCGAAAGGCAAAGATGAAAAAGTCTCGCGCAACACCCAAACCAAGCCAGACGCCCGACATTCCCGCAGCAGCGGTGGCGCCTTTCGATACTTGTCCTTCTTGTGGGCTCCAGGCTCCAGGATCGTTGCTGACCGAGCATTTCTTGGGTAGCCCCTCTCACAGGAATGGTCTTCCGAAAATGGTGGAGGCGGACCCTGTCGAGGCTGAGGCAGCTGCAGAAGCGAAGGAGGAGGATTCAAGGCAGTCGGTGAGAAGCCTCTTGCAGATGCTCGTTCCCCCGAGAGCGTTCGGACATCGTCATGCGTACAGATCAGTGAGTCCAATTTCACCGATAATCAAAAATCTAGGTCCTGCAGCTGGACGCACTCGTGGGCTATGACCTCATTCTCAGGGGAGAATATTTTCAAGAATGAACTAAGACTTCCGCTAAAAGACCGTCTTCTACCATTTAGAGTAGAGACTGTAAATTGCGAGAATCGTCCCCATTATCAGCCCGGATTGCAATTCTGGGAGGGGCTTCCTAGATTGCCTAGAAAATCGTTCATGATAACGCGAAAAGACCGCGAGCTTCGCTCTCCCGTCCAAGCCCAGACTGCGCCCTAACCCGCCTGTCTTGCCCATTATCGCTGCCAGACAGGAAATGGTTCCTGTACAGTAGGGGGGTCTTAGCGACTCGACCTCGCGTCGCATGAGTATGCTCTCCGCTTCTTTCAGGCTAGATGAATTCTCGAAGTGGAGATTTCCTATTGTGGAATCTCAAGCGGTACCAGAGTTGGCTCCGGCTTTGGAGAAGCAGTCTCATGCCTCAGATAGGCAGATGGATCACGCAGCCGTTTTTTCTCACACAATTTCTCAAGGAACTTTATCCCTTTACCAACGGGATCCAGCGGCCTCATGTCCAAGTATCCTGATTCCACCGCGCCCCTCAGTATCTCGTCTCCCCTCGGACTTCTCGTAATCACAGTGCTCCAACCAGGAGAGGATCCTATCGCACCAACTGCAATGTCAGCCAATTCAGCCGAGTAGTCAACGCATACGTTGCATTCTTCACGTGCCGCACCTGCAAGGGCTTCGACGGGCTCGTCGATTGCGAGCTTGTCGCCCGTGTAGACGAGCAGCCTGTTTCTCTTTATGTTGACCTTGGTAACGTTGTTGAGGTTTATTCCTCTTTTGCCTTGGACATAGTCGACCATCATCTTCTGATAATCAAACACTTTCGAACAAAAGAGACCGATCGTGAAAACGAGATTTCTCGCGAGCTTCGGCGCGGCTATCCAGTGAGTGCCCATCCGCCAGCTTCCCTGAAGCTCACAAGGCAAGCCAACGAGAGCGATACGTTCTTCCTGGAAGTTGACAACTGATCGGTTAGGAATGGCTACTTCTGCGAGTCCGCCCACCTGCCCTCCTGGCGTGTATCTAGATCCGGCGTGGTTCAACAAGTCCTCCTTTGTCCGCGCGATCTGAGGCTCAGGCCGCCAAGGCTTTCCCGAGGTGAGGCCAGAGTTCACAGCGTAGTCTATGATCTTCCGGTCCAACGCGTACAACAATAGAGAAGTCACTGCCCCACCATCCTGCGCTCGCTTGACCACGTCCGGATCTTTCGACTTGACAGAGTACGCTCCGACATGGATCCCGAGAATTGCCTCCTCGGCAGTTCTCGCTCTCCCGAATACCTGTTGCTCTATCTCCGCGACGGGCAGTTCGATTCTAGGGCAGCTGTAGTAGCAGACCTGGCAGGCAGCACAAGTGCCCCGCATGACCGGTTCCTCCTTTTCGCTGTGAAACAGAATGTCGATCGGGCACGAGGCAATGCAGGCTCCGCAATACATGCAGAGATTCTTGTTCACAACTTCCTGGATGAGGTTGCCGAAGATCTTGAGCTTTATCGGACGCGCTTTCCAGCCCTCACCCTCAACGGTCGACTTTAACGGCACAGTCTGAGGAACGGCTACCGTTGTTGCGGGTTTCGGCACGGTTTGCCCTGACAATGTCTATTCCTCCTTCTGGGGAACCTGCGACGCGCCCCCTATGGTGTCAACGCTGAAAACATACTTGTCGTCCTTCTTTACCGGCGGCTTGGAAAGTCTCTCCGGACTCCACACAAGCCGATCACGAGTATACTCCGCAATATCATACTCCACCGTCTCCTCCAGCGCAAACTCTGGACAATAATCTGTGCAATTGTGTGCTGTCACGTTTCCAGCCACGTAAGACTCATCACCTTCGACTGAAAGGTTCACAACGGGCTGATCATGAACCTCAAAGGACGATATTTCCTCAATCGGCGCGTAAACGTAATTTGCGTCCATTTCAAAACGAGAGAACGTTTTGACCCTCTTGTCTTCAAACTTGACCTGCATCAGATCTGCCATTGTTGAAACAAAACGGCCTCGAACTGTCACTACATAGTTTGGTTTCTTGTTTGCATGGGTGGCAAGTGAGATCTGGCCAACAATTCCTGCGCGGAAGAGGAGTTGTTGCAACTGGAAGGCGAGGGTCTTAGAAATCGTCGTGTATTCGAAGAACGTTGACCTGTTACCCTTAGTCGGCCTGTGGAAGTACCCGTCGCCTCTCCATGCTCCGCGTATGAGCTCTGCCTGCTTCTGGGTCGGTGCAAACATGGCCCAATCGGGAAGCTTCTTGTTCTCCGCCCCTCGGCCAAAAGTCTCGAAGAATTGAAGGGCGACTACAGAATGGAGAAGTACGTGGGTCGAATTGTGCAATGTAAACCTCTTGGTTTCGCGGCCAAAATATTTCTCGAGGAGTCGGGCGGAGTCGGCGATGTATTCTCTTTCGTGCTCGCCGAAGGCGAAACCAACAGTTCTCCTTACAACATAGCCTTCTGCAAGATAGTATCCGATTAGCCTAAACAGACTATGCTCGGTGTTCAGAATCAGTTTGCTTTCAAGAGGTTTTCTGGTACCGGGCTGACCCACTACAACCTCCTGTTCGTAAACGTCGGTGTCCCGGACCTCCTTTGCGATAGGCATCGTCAAGTAGTCACCCCGTTTCAATTCGAAGGGCGTCTTCCAGACAGGGGGGCGCGGTTTCTTCTCGAGCCTTCCCTTCTTGACAATGTCTCTCGGAGATGCCAGTAGAGGATGGTCTTGCGTCATTTTGAGCGGGAAGGGCGCTCCCAATGGTTTGATGTTGTATAGTCTTCCCGAGTAGTTTCTTGTCAGGACCTTACGCACTCGACGATAGTGCCCGGTATGCGTTAAGACTCGATCGCCTGGCAATATTCGGCTTATGGGTGATACAGAAGGATTCGTCGTAACAAGTGTATCAGGGGTTACGCAAAAGTGGCAGAAGCAGCAGCGGCCATAGAAGTACTGTGGATACCATCTCTGGCCCCGCGGTACGATCGTGATGCATTTCTCAGGACAGATCCACGCGCAAATCCCACACCCAGTGCATCGATCGAGGTGGAGGAGGTGCCGTCCTCTGTAGCCCTTTTCAACCGCGTATCGTTGTTGTGGAAATCTCAGGGTATACGGTCTGTGAAAGAGATGACGGATACCTGTTAGATACGCGATCGAAATATCGACCGCCGCCTTGGCCTTGCCGATGATCGGGGCCAACTTTCTACCTGTCCGCCTCTACCGGCCAGTAATCGATGCTCCACCATGCGGTAGGCATGTCCGCCAAACGATTTCCAAGCAGAACCGCTGGTATAGCCGCCATGTTCCGGTATGATCCTGTAATGTACCTTGCACGGTAAGGCTTGTCTCCCCCCTCTCCGATTAGATAGAAGCTGCATTCGCCACGGGCCGACTCGACCCTCCCATAAGCAACACCACGAGGAAGGACGATCGGAGCTTTTCTCCGGATCGGTCCTGCGGGAATCTTCTTGACAATCTGGCGGATCATCTTACAACTCTCTCGCATCTCATCCATATGCACCATCGCCCGGCTGAAGGAATCGCCATCGGGCCGGGTTGAGACTTCGAAATCTAGTTCCGAGTAGGCTGCGTACGGTTCGTCTTTCCGAAGGTCAGCGTCAACACCCGATCCTCGAAGAGTCGGGCCAGTGCATCCTAGCTCGATCGCCTTCTCCTTCGACAGTACACCGATTCCCTTGGCCCGGGATGTGAACAGTGGGTTGTTGAAGAATATCCGATCATACTCTTTGAGACGTTTCTCGAAATACTCTGTTCTCTTGACAGCCTCCTCTGCGAACCCTGGGGGCAAGTCGCGCCGGACCCCGCCTGGAACAAGGTACGAGTACGTGATTCTAGCCCCTGTCAGTTTCTCTGCGAGGTCGATGAAGAGCTCTCTATCGCCGAGCGGCCACATGAACATCGTAGTGTGACCAAGAAATACGCCGTAAATGGAGAGCCAATAAAGATGGCTCATTATCCGGTTCATCTCGTTCAGGAGAGTTCGGAGGTACTGTCCTCTTCGTGGGACCTCGACCCCCTGAATCTCCTCGATAGATCTCACCCACGCATGGTTGAGGTTGGAAGCGTCGATGATAGAGGGTCTCTCGATGACGGGTATGCTCTTGATGATATTTCTAAGCTCGATAATCTTCTCGATGCCCCTATGGACATAACCCGGGTCCGGTGCAACGTTGACAATGATATCTCCATCTACCTCCACGATCAACCGCATGTGTCCGGAGCCAGAATGCTGTGGACCAACGCTCAACGTGAGCGTTTGAGTACCAGAATCGGAGGTCTCGGTGGATTCAACAGTTGTTAGGGGAACTGGTTTCGCTGGTGCTGACATCGGAGTCTCAGTCCGTAGGGAATCTGATGTCCTTCCGGAGGGGAGGGGGCCCGTCCCAGTTATCGGTGAGAAACAGCTTTTCCAGTCTCGGGTGGCCGTCGAATTGTATTCCGAACATCTCAAAGCTTTCTCGCTCATAGTTCTCAACGCCTGACCAGACTGAAACTAGAGATCCTACTTTGGGGGCGTTTCTGGGAACCGATTCTTTCAGGTCGAGAACGAGATCCCGCATCTCCTTGGTACGCATCGATGAGATATGGTAGACTATTTCGAACCTGTTTTCTCGGTTGTAGTCGACCGCCGACACACCGTTCGGATGATCGAAGCTCAGCTTGTCCCGCAAGAACATCGCAACTTCTTTGATCTTTTCGGGCGCAACTGTCACTTCGAGCCTCCCGCGGCGGATGATGTTTGTTTCCTTGATATCGTTGGAGAAGGCTTCTTTCAGTTTCTGGACGAGATCATCTTCTCTTTCGTGAGATAGGCTCATCCTTGCTCGTACACCTTTGACCTTCGAATCTTCTCTTGAAGCATGATGATTGCCTGCTCCAAAGCCTCCGGTCTTGGCGGACAACCAGGAACGTAGACGTCGACTGGAACGAACTCGTGCGCGCCGTTCACGATGCTGTAGGAGTCATGGAATAGGCCGCCAGACATGGCGCAGTCTCCCATTGCGATTACGTATCTGGGCAATGCCATCTGGTCGTAGATCATCCGAAGCCGCTTCGCCATCTTCTTAGTGATGGTCCCTTCGATCACAATGAGGTCTGACTGTCGGAGGGAACCTATCGGTAGAACTCCAAATCTTTCGAGGTCATGTCGTGCCCCGCTGGCCGCGCCGAACTCGGCACTGCAGCAGGCTGTTGTGATATTGACCGGCCAGAGAGAATACATCCGGGCCCAGTTAACCACATTTCGAATCGGCCCTGTGTCAACGACTTTCTTGACAAGGTCGCTCAGTTTTCCAACCCAGATGCTAAGCCCTTCTGCGAGCGTCGCTACGGGGTCTTCTTCTTGGGGCGTTCTCTGAGCGGACAATTTTCTTCCAACTGCCAGTTTCTAGCCTGTTTTACCTATTTATCCGCATCTTCACGACTGTAATGCGGCCTGCGTTGGTTCCTGGCGATTTCCTCGAGATAAAGCTCCCGCCTAAGCTAAGGGGATGCCGGCTTAGCTCATGATCGAGTGTTTTGTCTAAACGTGTTTTCTGGGGTCTCCTGAACCCTTTATTTTTCAGGGTTCCTTTTCCGATATGCCGCCGGGTTGAACAGCCCCTCTTTTTCCTGCGTTGTTGGCTTGAAGCTCTCGGAGATAAGCAGCTGGAACCCTTCTAGTGCGCTGTCAATAACTCCTTTCAGCTCGTCCCCAGCGGAAATGTCGTGGGTTACAGCCCCCCGCTGGTTGACGATTTTCGACTGCCTCAATATCTTAGCCATGTCTGCTTCGGCGAATCCACAGAGCTTCATGAGACTGATCAAATAAAGCGAGGTTTTTCCGTCGAGCGATTCCTTGGAAGCACCGATTAGCTTTGCAAGTTCTGCCCGGTAGATGTTTCCTTGTTTTGATATTGCAGCCTCGACGAGGTCCTCTAGAATCGGCACTGGGACCCGGACGAGGATAGCCATCTACGACGCCTTTGGAATGAAATCTATGTATCCGGGAAAGATAAGTTAGGGGGTTGAAAAGAAGTCGGGCACGTTCCATTCCGCCCGCTTTGATTCTCAATCCTGAGCTAGTTGAGGTGTGTGTTGAGGAGTGAAGTTAATAGCCTCAACTAGCTCATTTATCTTGAGCCGCAGAGTTCGGGGACTAAAAGATTGGCCAAACTGGAAACAACATGTCTGCTCGAAAGCTTTCGAAGATTCATGATAACCAGCACGTGTCGTTCTTTCATTCCAAATGAATACGGCGCGGATTATTCGGTCTTCCCAGAACGCGCCCGCGAGCTAGGAACAATGTACGTTGAGGCTGAGGACAAGGTGACTCTAGGCCGGGTGAACGATATCAGCTTCGTCCGAGTCAGTTATGTTCTCGGGATCATTTACAACTCCAAGAGCGGGCACACGCAACTGAAGTGGAGACATGTTAGAGATGATCAGGGAAGACTCAGCGGCGAGGCAAGCACCAACACGATGGTGAATCTGTACGAAGCTGGTGCGCTCGACAAAACCTTCATCAGAACTATAGCTGCCCAAATACGCTGACACCATAGTCCACTATCTCTCCACCTCGTTTCTTGCAACCTAGGGTAGAGCACGACTCGCCGATCGTTAAGCGAGCTCTAACCGACGTTGCTCGTGACGCTAACCTGGCGCAGGGCCGAGCGTTGGCATAGTTACAATATCCTTTATCTCGACAGCGCAAGCGGAAAGATTCGAAAGGGTGCCTTTGCTGCCGAAGTCGTTTGAAACTGGGATCGATGCGGTGGACAAGGTTCTTCCGAAGGGCATACCTCGAAACAGCCTCACAATTCTTGCAGGAGACCTAGGAACAGGAAAATCTGTCTTAATGGAGCAACTCCTCTATAGCATGCTGAAAATAGAGAAAGAGCCTTGCATCTACATGAACTTCGAGGGACCCCCAATAGCGCTACAACAAGACATGGAATCGTTCGGCTGGAACATTGACCGATACCTGGATTCCGGTCAGCTCAGGTTTCTGGACTGTTTCTCCTTCAGAATGGAACCAACTGAGACTCCGAAATATTCTCATTTCGTCAAGGATCCGAAGGATCTTCACTCGGTTACAAGCGCGCTTTTCACGATGATGGAGGAGATGAAGATGATGGGAAGAGGCGCTGTCTTCGTTGATTCTTTGACGGAGATGTTTACTCTGGTCCAAGAGGAGAGGCCGCTTGTCTTCCACATGCTCGACGGTGTCAAGTCGTGGAGAGCTAAGGGTCCCAAGGAGAGGCTTGTTCCCTTCTTCTGCTCCCACCACACTCCGTTGCGGGCATATGCTGATCTCGACGATCTGTTGTTCTATGTGGTCGATGGAATATTTGACGTGAGGTTCAACCCTGGGTTCGCAGACAGAGGGCTGTTGGTCAAACAGTTCCGGGTGCGCAAGATGAAAGGCGCACCACATGAAACTTACTGGGTTACCTTCCAGGTTACCCAGGACGGGATCGTGGAGGTTCCGCTCCCGGTCCCTGTACTGACGTCGGAGAAGCCTCGTACAAGCAAAAAGAAGTAGCTCTTGGGGAACCTTAGGGCTGGGAGGGCTAACAGTGCCCACTGCTCATCAGCCACCAGCTCATCACGATAATCACCGTTCCGTCCCCACTAGCCATGCTTCCCCGCCAAGCGGCGGCCCGAGGATCAAGGTGCCATACTCCAAGAACCCTGTTTATGTCGCGGAAGGCTACAGCCCACCCGTGGTCGCTGGCCGCAATTTCGAATACGAGACGACACCCCAGAACGCTGCCTACTGGCAGGCGCTCACCCTTACCTATCGACAGTACATGAAGAAAGAAGCTGATACTAGGGGTATTGACCTTCGTCTTCTCCTCGACGAGCGAAGATCAGGAGCTTTCCACTGCGTTGGATGCGGCAAGCCTATGATCATGCGTGAACTGTTCTCGAACGGTGACAGGGTTTACCAGTGCTGGAACGGAGACTGCGTGAAAAGGATCATACGATACCAGTATCAAGCCCAAACCGGACGCGTCATAGAAGTCACCTGATACCGCAAGTGCAAACCCTACGCCCGCCGGACTGCCCTAGAAGCCGCTGTAAAATCGGTTCGGTTTCCGAAGTGAACTTCCAGTCGAAGCAATGATCTGCCCCGTTACACTCGTGCTATCAGAAGCGCCGAGTTGAGTTGTTAGTTAGTCTTCCTTGGTTGCTTATCGCATTCGGGAGATGTGGTGCGGCTCGATCTTCAAGAGGACTCTCTTCTCACCGGGTCGTCTATTCTGATATTTCTCCGAACCGGTGTATTTCTTCGCCATCTTGTCGATGTGATCTTCTGCTACGTGTCCAGTTACCTCTTCGATGACGCGACCCTTAATCATCACGAGCTTGTACGGATTGCCCTGTTCTGTTATCGCGAGAGCAACCTGTGGGTTCTGCTTCACGTTTCTATGCTTGACACGACCTACTGCCGTGTTGATGAGCACGTAGTGACCGTCAGTATCGACCCACGTCGGTGTGACTTGGGGGGAGCCATCTGGGTTCACGGTTGCGAGGAAGATGAAGTTCTTGCCTTCCAGGATTTTCCTTGCATCATCATCCAGTTTCGTCATTTTTGACATAATCACGCTCATGACTGAGTGCGTCCCTTTATTGGTTTCTTCGAAGGCCCGGTAGGTTCTCCGTTGAACAGTTCAGTTCGCTGAAGCAACTCAATCACCTTTGGGTTTGCCGAGAAAGCTCGGTACCTTAGGCTCTCATTCGAAGTTACGTGACACTTTAGTCTCGTACTGGTTCTCGTTCGACAGGTTCTGTTTCGCGGGGAGCAGTCAGGTGCCACAAGCCAAAGCGACTAGGTACGCTGTCCTATTGGTTCTCTCCGCTCTTAGCACATTCGCCTTTGCAAGTCTGCCATTGGTTCATGCTCCTACCACTGGAACACAGTACGCGCTCACACCTTTGCCGTTTATGTCGCAAGAGGGGTACTCGATCACTCTGATTCTGAGTGTTTCTGGGGCTCTTCCTGGAACACAGTACCAGTTCAACTTCTTTGTTCGAGATCCCTCAACGAGAATATGGGGTTCCATAGCTGAAAACTACACAACGTCTCTCGGTGAGACTCAGTTCGGGATTATCCTAGCATATCCGAGTGCCGCGTTTGTGGGTCGCGGAACAAGCTCTCTGGTAGGACAGTACGTTGGCTGGGTTAACCAAATGAAACCAGCGGTTGCTAGCAATCCCGTCGCCGTGACACCGAGCGGGTTCTATTTCATTGTCACCGACAAGATAGAATACCAAAGAACAGAGACAATCGGAATAAGAGCGAGTGGATACAATGCCTCCGAGACTACAACGATAATCATCCGAACCCAGACAACCTCAACCGTGGTGCTCAATGCCACAGCCATAGCTTCTTCCACAGGGCTGGTCACGGGTTCTTGGAAGATTCCTAGAAATGCTGTTCTCGACAACTACGTGATCACGATTACGGGCAAGAGTACTGCAAAGAACCCGGCCGATGCTCATGGTTTTGCTGTAAAAGCTGCGTTAGTGTCGGTTTCGGCGTTGAGTGCGAGCAAAACCTCGTATGAGAGAACAGAGACGATGAAATTCTCGTTTGCCGCGCGCTACCCTGACGGACAATATGCTAATAGTGGGACTGCGTTAGTACTTGTAACAGGGGCTGGCGGAAACAGTGTCTCACTCACAACTGTCTATGACAACGTCGCTCAGACCTTTAACGCAACTTACAGGACTTTTCCCGGCAACCAGACAGGCACCTGGACTGCGACTCTGGCCGTAAACGGGTTTGATGACGGATTCGGAAACACAGGCCCCGGTACAGCCGTAACCGCATCGCCCCAGCTCCAACCTGCCACTTTGACGGTCACAATTACTTCCAAGTCTTACTTTGCGATAAGCGAACAGATCAAGTTCAATGCCACAATCCAATACCCCGACCTAACCGAGCTAACCGATCAAACAGGCCAAGCAGCCGCCTTCCTCCTATTCTCAGGGGGTGGACACAATGATACGATCACACAGCTCGTCTACGACTCAACCCTCAACCTCTGGGTTGGGACATATTCTCCAGGTATCGAGCCTGGAGGCTTGTGGTCGCTAAACGTAGCAGGGGCCGACTCAGCGTCTCCGCCGAATTCTGGAAGAGCGACGAAGACTATCCAGTTGCAAGATAGGATCCCTATCGCTAGTTTCACTTTCACAACCGGAACTATTCTCACATCGGTTTCAGTGAACTTCGACGGAACTACAAGTTATGACCCTGACGGAACAGTAGTAGGCTACTCGTGGGATTTCGGAGATGGATCGACAGGATCAGGAGCCACTCCGACTCATAGCTACTCCATTGCCGGCACGTACTCGGTGAAGCTAAACGTTACAGACAACAGCGGCTCCACAAACGTCTCTACACAAACAGTGACGATCACCGACAGGCCTCCGACGATCGCGCTAACGCAGTCCGCGACTGCCGCCACATCGGGACAGTCGATAGTCATTACCATTTCGGCATCTGATCCTGATGGGACGATTGCGACTACCACTGTGAACTGGGGTGATGGAACCACTGACACGATTTCGGGCCCTCCGACAACGGACAGCCACATTTATTCACTGGGGGCCGGGTCGTCCTCTGCGACCTACACCATCACGGTTACGGTTCACGATAACACCGGGTCCACGATGTCTGTAACGTCCAGCCCGATTACTGTCCAACCAATCCAGTCGAGTAGTAACGTCTCTTTTCCATTGTACTATTTCGGAATCCTTGCAGCTCTAATCGCGGCGCTGTTGATCGGCACTTTCCTGGCCTTCAGGAGACACAAGGTGACTCACGCGAGGTTGAAGATTGATCTTGAGGCTGTCAAGGCGGAAGCGGGACGGATCGAGAACCAGGAATTCTTCCAGTCGGTGAAAGACCAGTTGAAGAAGGATAAAGAATGACCAAGGTAATCGCTGTTCACTCGTTCAAAGGAGGAACCGGAAAAACAACTCTAACCGCGAATCTAGCGGCAATACTCGCTAAGAACCGGAGAGTAGGAGTCATGGATCTGGACTTGTCCGGACCAGGTTTACACGTGCTTTTCGGCGTGAAAAAAAGCGAGATCAAGGCAACGCTCACAGATATCTTTCTTGGAGATGCAACACCAGCAGATGTCGTGATAGATCTGACACAGAGGTTCAACCTCAAGAAAGGAGGACTGTTCTTCTGTCCCGCAAGCAACAAGGTGGAGGACATGCTTCGCCTGCTAAAGTCTGGTCTGGAAGTCGAAGTATTTCAGGACACAATTCAGAAGGTTGGCGAGCAAAACAAGCTTGACTACATTATAGTCGACACTCATCCAGGGGTCGAGAACGATACCGTTCTTGCGATGGGCTGCTGCGACGCGCTGGTGCTTGTTTCTAGGGTCGACCAACAAGACCTCTTTGGAACTGCGGTCATGGTCCTCTTGGCAGAAACATTCGAGAAGCCCACCTTCCTCACCCTGAACATGATCCCGCCAGGTGTCCGGATCAAGGACGCTGTAAAAGTCGGCCAGGAACTATCCCAGCTGTTCAGATCACATTTCCTGCAAGCATTCGAGTTCCAGCTCGACGTCATCAACAACCTCAGCAGATCCGTTTTCGTCGTAGACAATCCCGACTCTGCCTTTGCCAAGAAGGTAACTGAAGCCGTAGATACTTTGGAGAGAGAATTGTCAGGAGCGACAAAGATTGCAAACTAGCCCCAAGAAATCTACTGGTTATGACCTCCGACGACTCGTAGGATCGGTGAATCAGCTCCGTTTCAACGACAACAGGGGAGAAGTGTCGTTCTTTGGACAGAAAATGATCATTCTGAGGAGAGATGTTATCCGGATTATGCGGGAGGCTCTCGAAAGACTGGTCGGAGATCAGTCAGCGCCCTTCCTCTCTTACTTGGCTAGTGGAATAGGGGTACATGAGGGGAGCATTTTCAGAGAAAGCATTGGATCTACCGGCGAGCAGAGTAGGCAGAGTTTGGAAAACCTGGTTCATTCAGCGCTGGAAGACACGAACCTTGGACTGGGCAAGATCAGGATTGACGGGCTCGATTTCGATAAGAGCAGCGCAAGCATTGTTGTAGTCAACTGTTTTGAAGCCACGGAGAACGGGTTCTCGGAAGAACCGAACTGCATATTCACGAGCGGTTTCCTAGCTGGAATATTCGCCGAAGTACTCGACAAGACAGTTCAAGCAAAAGAGGTCCGCTGTATGTCGCAAGGCGCAACGGAGTGCGAGTTCAAGATCACACTTGTCGAAACAGGCGATGGACAAGAAGCTGAAAAACCAAAAGTGGACCTGAACGAAGTTGATGGGGCGCCGCTGAAGGGAGAGGTGAAACCGGGCACTGGTGGAGGTTCAACAAGCACGAAATCGGCGATAGGAACGTCAGAAGGTTCGACAGGTGATCAAACCGAAAAGTCGGACAGCAAGGACATTGATGCCGGTGTAGAGAAAGCGGCCAGAATCGCCAAACACAAACAGCACTTCTGGAACAAGTTCAAGAAAGAATAGATTAGCGGACAGTTAAATTTCCGGAAAGCATTTTGTTCCCCTCGCCTAAGGCGCCGGGAGTGGGATTCGGCTCTCAGCTCTAATCCCAAAAGTGTCCGGCCCAAGCGTGAGAACCGTGGGTATCTCGACTTAGACGTAGAAGAACGCTCCACTTGGTTATCGGTCGGAGGGAATTACGCGGGTGCCGTCCACGTATTCGATGAACTCTTTCAAGCTCATCTCCCTCTCCATCGCTTCTTGGGTCATGCTCGTCAGAATAGAATCCTAATACTAAATTAGCTGACCTGCGAGACGAGTCCATCTTACTCTCTGGTTCGCTGGAGCGCGGTTGGACTTTGCCTTTTTCCTCGCCTCTTCTATCATCTCATGAATCGCACTTATCATGAGAGTCCTCTCGGTCTCACGCCAACGTGATATCGCCAAGTACTCCTCTTCAGATTCGGGGCTAGGACCTGTCAAGCAGGGACTCGCACGCATTGAGATCGTTAGATGGTATATTCGTAAGAGAGAAACCCGAACATCCTAGGTTACAGAGCATTTTTGCGAAACTTCTGACACTTAGCTGAATCATGGAAAGGAAAAACATACTTGGTCTCCGGACCCTTCTCGCCCTCTTCGGCCTAGCCTCAATCATAGCCCTAGCCACAGGCTTCCTCCCGCTAACCGACACTCCCTCGCCAGGGGGCGAATGGCAAGCCTTCGGCCTCCCATTTCCATGGAAAGGATACACCAGAGGATGCCCTCCACCATGCCTACAAACCGGAACCAACTACGCCTGGCCATTCTTCGCTTTGGACGTAGTCATCTATGCGATCATCGGTTACGGATTAGTTCAGGTTCTATCGAAGAAACCCGGCAGAGAACTCCTCTTGAAGAAGCAGCTCGAATCAGGAAAAATCGTGATCTTTCTCCTCACCATGAACATAATTCTCTTCACGGGAAACTTGGCCTACGATTTCCTCTTCGGCTGGGGACCAATTCACTTGTTTGGCTAGTAGGCTAAGAAGCTCAACCCTCAACGGCAAATGCAGGACGCGTGGTAACTTTTTCTTAACGAACACAAGCTATCGCCCCTCCCCTAGACTCCGCATCGGAAACGCCCTAGAAACAGCTACCCCCTCACAGAAACGGCGATTCCAAGCGCAAATGCCAGCACAAGACAAAGCGTCCTCTTCCGCATGAATGTCAAAAACAACCCCGAAAAGACAAGCAGCTTGGAAGAACGAGACTGAGATCCGGGACGCCCCATTCATGAAAAAGTCGATTTCCTATTTTCGTATTGGGCACTAAAGCTCGGAATATGGCGCCGGGAGTGGGATTCGAACCCACGAGGGCGTGACGCCCAACGGCTGTCGTGTCCTGGCCCTTGTCTCTTGAGATCTCGAGGCCGTCGCCTTAACCACTCAGCCATCCCGGCGTGGAACGCGACTAGAATACCGGTCTTAAACCACTTTCGAACCTAAGGTAGACATAGCAAGATTCCTGGCAAGCGCCAGCTGAGAGCGGTTCAATCGGGCCGCGGGGTGAGGGCGCCTGGTCAATGTCAAGAGTCTACTGATGGCCAGATGGCTTGCTAAGGAATCACTGGTCCGGTGGAGTCGAAGAAAGCTAACAAGCTGGATGCGAGACGTGGACTCGCGCTCGGTATATGGGCAGATTCGATATTTTTTATTTTTTTCCTGCAATTGCCACGCGAGGATTCTCGCTAAGCTGAGTGTTGCTAGGTGTTGAGAAGATCGGATCGTTTCGTTGTACCCGTTTTGGATAAAGATGATCATCGACCACTCGATCTCTGAGCAGGATCATTCTATCTCGGAGAGAGTCTTGATAGTTGAAATCTGCTCTCATTTGGTATTCTTGACACAGTAAAGTCATTGTCCTGTAGATGAGAACGCGAGCGCTTGCTCCGAGAGAATCTGTCAGTATCGCGACGACATCGTCAAAGCGGGAGGATATTTCTGACTGTTCAATTCCTTTCTTTGAAAGTAGATCGTAGATTACATCGCGGACCGTCGGTCCCATTCCGTCGAGCGCGTTTCGGAAACATTCGTTCACTGTTTCGTGGAATAGGGTGGAGATCTGGGTGCGCATTGTCGACCGGCCTAGAGCAGAGTATGGCTGAAGGCACGTGAATACGTGTGTTGTAACAACCTAGTACACTCTTCGGGACTGCGGGAGAGGTTGAAGTCGTTGGTTATTCCTAGCCGATGAGAATGGTGTCAGAAGTGTAGGCGTATGATGGACCGGGATGTGGTTGCCGCGGTCAACCTGTCCCGGCGTGGACGGTTGAGGTTCGACCGTTCACGGGCCCAGATGGGGCTGCAAGGCGGAGCAGTTGAAGCTGTGAAGGGGAACCCGACAACTACGGTAATCCTCAGAGTCGATGCTCCGAAGCCAAGTCCAACGGTCAACCGACCAGAGACTTGACAGAATCCATTCAACGGTTTTATATGCCGTTAACAAGGGCTCGTGTGGAAGGATTTACTTTGGCAGAAGGAAACGTTCGGAAGCTCATCGAGGACGCTAGTTTTCCAAACCAGTGGCCTACAAAAGAGACGCATATTCAGCACAAGGTTCTCTACAAGAACGGGGTGAGCAAGGAGTACGGAGTCCATGGGAGTAACGTGGGTGTGGACTTTGACATTTGCATCGCTGACGGCATCTGCATAACCGTCTGCCCCGTCAACGTGTTCGACCGGATGGAACTTCCCGGCGAACAGGAGAAGATGGACAAAGGCGTTACCAATGATAGTGGAAAGGCGCCGTTGGCGAACTGGAAGGCCGATCCGGCTCGGGAACAGGACTGTATCTTCTGCAGAGCATGCGAGATCCAGTGCCCCGTTCAAGCGATAAAGATCACCGAACCCTAGAATATTCGGCTCGGAGCTCTAGGCAGACATAGAGCTGCCTCTGCGACGAGATATAGTGCACCTGTCCCAGTAAGATCAATTTGCTCTTTATGATCAGTCTGAACTGTCCACTTGTGCGACGCGAGGTCGAGTCGCTAAGACCCCCTACTGTCCAGGAAACATTTCCTGTCTGGCATTGACAATGGGCGAAACGGGCGGGTCAGGGCGCAATCTGGGCTTGGACGGGGTGGCGATTTATCGGGTTTTTTCGCCTGATCGTGAACGATTTTCTAGGTAGTCTTGAGTGCCCCGCCCATTTTCGAGATCAGGGCTGATAATAGGCCAGTTTCACTGCTAGAGGCGTGGCGCGCTAAGGAATCAAGAACCGATTCGAATTGCTAAGCCGACTGGCCTTGCTTTGCTCCTGCTGAACCCTTCGGCAAACCTGATGAGCCGGTAGGGTATTCCGTACTTCTTTCTAAGAAGAGAGAAAACATGTTTGGAGGATTCCGGATCGATTATTCGAGCCTCCCCTTCGAGCCATGAACCCTTGACGGTTCCGCGCATGTTGCAACTAGCGACGCGAACCCTTGGATTATTGCGTATTCGCTTTATCTTTCCAGTTTCAGAGTCAGTTCGGACGAACAATTCTCCGTTCTCTTCAACGAACCAGACCGGTGTGCGGACAGGATCTCCGGTCTTCCGGTAAGTTTCGATGCTGATGTGTTTCTTGCCGGAGAACTGAGACAATTTGTCGTCTGCAGCGCTCAATAGAGATGGCTCCACGGTCGAGCCGCGCTAAGGGACGCCGATGGTGTTTCCTACACCAACGAGGATAATGCTCTCGCCTGGCTTAGACTTTGATCTGATCTCATTCTGTACTCTGTTAACAGCTGCATTAACCCCTGTCTTGACTAGAGGGGTGATGGAGGATATGGCCTC
This sequence comes from Candidatus Bathyarchaeota archaeon, assembly GCA_005888755.1. Classification (GTDB taxonomy): domain Archaea; phylum Thermoproteota; class Bathyarchaeia; order 40CM-2-53-6; family 40CM-2-53-6; genus 40CM-2-53-6. Next base: position 64,645 of record VBBQ01000011.1, on the reverse strand, counting down.
TTTCGAGGACATCTTGACAACTACCGCCAAGAGAGGGATCTGGTTCTTCGAAGCGCTAGCCTCAATGTGATATCGCTCTGTGCCCGGTCCGCCGATAGCCGCGCCGATTCCCTCCGCAACATCTCCGCTGGGCTCTCCTTCGAACTTCAACGCTGCATCGACAGTAACTACCAGACTTATCGGTCCCGATTCCTGTATCAGCTTCTCGACCGCAAGACCCGGTTTTCCAACGTTTCCTCCGGGACCTTTTGCTCGGACGACCCAGACTCTTCGACCTTCAAAGTCCACATCGTAGACCATCGTGTCTTTGACTAGTTCGTTTCCTTGTCGTCCGGCTGTAATCTGGCTTACGACCAGGGGTCCGACTCCGTCGCCTATCGGTTCGGCTTTTGCGAAAGCGTCGATTGCTGCACCGTAGGCCTCGGCCTCCTCCATAATCATGGGTAGGGCCATTTGGAGTTGTGCGAGTGCCATTATTCCTCCGGTTTTCTTGGCAAGGAGGTAGAAGTGGCGGACTAGGCGGAACATACCGTCTAAGCCGATTGAGATCTCAAGCTGGTTGCTCAGAGTGTTAACATCAGACTCGGTGGCGTTAGGGGCAATGGCCTTGACTTCCATTTTCAAATGGTCGTCGTACGTGTCTAGGACGTGTTCTAGTTTTCCTACTATTCCGGATGGGTCGAGGCTTACTGGGGTTATAGTGAACGAGTTGTTGAGTCTGTCGATTTTGGTCTCAACGGTTTTCTTGTCCATCTGGAATCTCGCTATAGACTCCACGAATTTTTGGCGGGCGGCTGTTTTGCTCCTCTCCAGTTTTCCGAGGCTGCGCTTCACACTGACGAGTTGCCATTGCACCTGGAGACGTTGCCCGTAGAAGAAGATGAGGAAGAAGGAGGCGAAGTAGACGAGGTTGACTATCTGGCTGAGATCGATTAGGGCCATGCTACCTGTTCTACCTTTCCCTCGACACGGACACTGCTACAGGAGACTCCTTCAATCTCAGTAAAGCTTTTCGTTTTGCGTTGAGCCTTATGAAGTCGACTTCAACCTCTTCTTTGATAGCGAGCTTCGAGAGTGCCATAAGAACGTCCTTCATCTGTTTGACCGCGTGGGACCCGACCTGTATTATCACGTCTCCTACCCGCATTCCCGCATCGTAAGCTGGTCCTCGCGTGTCCACTTCGACCACCAAGACTCCTGAGTCTGCTGGGAGGTCGTATCTTCGCGCGATTGCCTGGTTCATGTTGGCTCCTGATATTCCAAGCCATGGGCGGACGACTCTTCCCTTTTCGAGGATCTGCTGGACTACCCATTTTATCGTGTTGACGGGTATGGCGAAGCCTACTCCTTGAGCGAATGGAATCATCGCTGTGTTCATTCCAATCATGTTTCCGCCTATGTCAGCGAGGGGTCCGCCGCTGTTTCCAGGATTGATAGCGGTGTCTGTCTGGATGAGTCCTTCGAAGATGAAGTCTGTGCCGGGCAGAGGCCGTCCGAGGGCGCTTACCACTCCCATGGAGACTGTTGGTCCTCCTTGGAGCCCGAGCGTGTTGCCGATGGCGAGAGCTATTTGTCCAACCTTAAGTCTCTCCGAGTCGCCTAGGCTGGCGGCGGGAAGATTGGCGGCGTCTACTTTGATTACGGCGATGTCTGTGGAGGCGTCTGAGCCTACTACCTCTCCGAGGAAGGTTCTGCCGTCTTTCAGGTGAACCTGGACTCTTGTCGCTCCATCGATTACGTGGTTGTTGGTGATGACGTATCCGTTGCGGTCGATTATTAGTCCGGAGCCTTTTCCTTCGATTGGTACGAGACCGTAGCGGAAGTCTCGGGTGACTCGGACGCTGTCTATGCTGACAACGCTCTCGGTTAGCCGCTCAACTGCTTCAGTAATCTGGTTCTCTAACGCGGATAGGATTGTTGCTGTCATGTTTAGATTCCCCAGCTTGTTTTTCCTACAGGCGTGATTCTGAGGTATAGCTTCTCGTCTTTTTCTTTGGTCTCAACAAGCCCGGTGACCTCGATTCCACGAGGTACCAGCCGGTTGGCCGATTCCAAGTCGTCAACTAGAAGGGTGACCTTTTCCTCATCAAGGTCCTGGAATCTTGGACTGTATTTGAGGTTCCAACCGCTCAAGTATAGGTAGCGTCCGTCGAACTCGTAGATTACAGGGACGATATGAGGCTGGGAGTCTTCGCAGACGAAGGCGATTCTTGCCAAGCTTCTCTCCATCAGGTATCGGTATTCTCTTTCGGTGAAGCCTCTGACACCGTCTTTATGTCGCATCATGTCTGAACTGCTAGAGGTCAGTCACGCTTATATACTTGGTAGTCCAGGGAAACTAAGTGGGTATTAGTTAGTTGAGTAAGTCAACCCAGGTTAACCAAGACATCACAAAAGAGCAGACCGAGGAATGCAAGCTGCTACATTCTGCCTGGAACGATCTTACTAAGGTCTGGACCCTTCCGGTAATCCATGCTCTAGGGCTCAAGGAACCGGCAAGATTCAACGAGCTCAAGAGGAGAATACAGGGGATTAGTGCCACGAGCCTCGCTGAGAGGCTGAATGAGCTTGACCAGAGAAAGATTATCGAGCGAAAAGTCTACCCCGAGACTCCACCAAGAGTGGAATACTCCCTCACCAAGAAGGGGATGGAACTACGCGCTCTCCTCGGCGACCTCGCTGAATGGGTGAAAAAATGGGACAAAGAGGACATTCCCGGCGCCGAAAAGGTTCGGGAAGAGAAACTCCGCCCGATCGCACGCGTCAAGTAATCTGAACTCTATCAGTGACGATTACCCGGTCACACATGAGTGTGATCCCAAAGTCCAAGGTCCTGCCTTGCTTTCATAGTCTTCATCAGATCTCCGCGAGTCACCATTCCCGCAATCCTGTCGCCATCCATGACAACCAGTCTGCCTACTAAATTCTTGGCCATAAGTTGCAAAGCGTCGATGGCTAACGTCGTCGGACTCACAGTAACCGTTCTTTCGTAAGGAACCATCGCCTCGGTAACCCTCTCGATCTCTCTTTTCTCGCGAGGAATCGATCGAACGGAGGACATCGTTACAACTCCGAGCAGTTTCGCGTTTGAGACGACCGGGTAGCCTCCGTGAGGATGGACAAGGAAGTAGTCAGAGACAAGCTGTTGAACGGATGCGTCGGGAGAGACGGAGAGCAGTTCTTTGGTCATGATGTCTCCAACCCTGACACCGGCAAGAGACTCAGTCAATCTTGTTTGTCGCAAACTTGTTTCCGCTCCAGAGCGTATGAACCACCCCAGGAAGATGATCCATAATCCATTGACGAAATCACCGAAGACGACGAAGAACAACCCAACTGCCATCATCAACAAGGAAATAGCTTCGCTAACTCGCGTCGCATTCGCCGTGGCGCTGAGAAGGTTCTTCGATCGTCGCCAGAGGCTTCCTCGTAGGACTCTACCTCCATCTAAGGGGAAGGCCGGGATTAGGTTGAATGCACCGAGAACTCCGTTTAGGAACGCAGCGTAGTAGAGCGTCGCGATAATGGGGATTGGTCCATTTACCAGAAATGTAAGATACCAGAAGCCGCCTAGAACGATTGCGATCAGAAAACTTGCGAGCGGCCCGGCGGCTGCCATGCGAACTTCCAGTGCAGCATCCTTCGGCTCCTCGCTCATCTCTGAGACGCCTCCAAAGAAGAAAAGTGTAATTCTAGCGATGGGCAAGCCGTTCTTCTTTGCGATGTACGAGTGAGAGAGTTCATGGAGGAACACCGAGATGAATAGAATGATTGCGGAAAATATTCCTATCGCCCAATAAGTCGTAGCGCCTAGGCCAGGGTAGTGTTGGGGCATGTAGCCTTCGGCAAGAGACCACGCGATTAGGAGAAGGACGAGCCAGAGGGTGTAGTGGATTCTGACGGGAATCCCAATTATTCTTCCGATATTGAGGGACACTAGCTGTCCCCGGCTAGATGAATAGATCCCTTTCTTAGGCTTGTCATAGACTCGAGTTTACTGAGGAACTGGTTCGCTGGGCTTCCAGTTACCCGACGCCCACGACGGCTTTACATCTTTCAAGCGCAGGGCAATCAAGAAACCAAGGACCCCTATGAGCGATGCGGCTATTTCGGCGACCTGGAACCCTGCAACTACTCCAGCCGCGGAAATCGAGGCGCCCGTCGACCCGGCTGCAGGCGGGTCAAAGGCACTGGCGATCGTAAGAAGTATCGCAAGTCCCACAGGGAATCCGATACGGGACGAGGTGCTGACCAGGCCCGAGGCCAAGCCCTCCTCACCCGGCCGAGTCCCGGCGACAGCGGCCATGTTAACCGCGGGAAATCCTATGCTTGCCCCAAGCGCCCAGACAAGAAGGCCAGGCATCAACACAAAAGCGCTACCATTAGGAGACATGAAGGTTAGAAGGATAGTCCCGATTGAGATTAGTCCACTTGACAGCAAAAGCGTGCGCTTGGCGCCGAACCTATTCACCAGACGAGAGGCTCCCCAACCCCCCACTACGAAAAAGATGAGCGCCGGGGGCAAAGTCAGCAGACCCGAGAAAAATGCCGAGTAACCCAGGACGTTCTGGAAATATACTGGGACGATGAACCCGATCCCACCAACAATCGACGTCAACACTAGAGCCAAAGCATTGGCCGTGAGAACCGATCCTCTCCGGACGAAGGTTAGAGGCACTAAGGGAGCCTTCGACCGGGACTCAATGAACAGAAAGAGTCCGAGAACCACGACCGACGCGGCGAGAGGAATGAAGGTCCACTCCGACGCGAAGCCAACGCCTGCGGCATTGGTCAGCCCGAAAACAAGCAGAATCGTCCCGGTGGTGCTGGTAAGTGCCCCCGGAATATCCAGATGTTGATTTTTCAGCCAGCCGCCACCTCCTGGTAGGTATCTCTGGCAGAGAAGCGCCGCAACGATCCCGATCGGTACATTGATGAACATCACCCACCGCCAGCCCAAGAACGTCGTCAAGGCCCCCCCAGCGACGGCTCCCGCAGCAAATCCTCCTGAAAGGGTGGCCACGAGATATCCAAGCGCTTTGTTCCTCTCAGGCCCTTCCGCAAAAATCCGGATGAAGATCGCGAAAGCGGTTACCGTTGTCATCGCTGCTCCTACGCCCTGAATGGATCTCGAAAGGACAAGGGATAAGAGGGATGGAGCTATGCCGCCCGTGAACGATGCGATGGTGAAAATGATCAGCCCGCCCACGAAGATTTTCTTCTGGCCGTAAGTGTCTCCCGCTCTTCCCATCAACAACAGGAAACCTGCGAGGGTAATCGCGTAGGCCCCATAGATCCACTGGCTGTCTGGGATCGAAGCTGCGAACTCGATCCGAATCGAAGGAAGAGCAACCGTTACTATCGAGGCGTCGATTATATCCATGAAAAAGGCAACAAGTACCAAGAAGAAAACTAGTCGCACACGGAGAACAGGACTGGTGGAACCTTGTGTTGGCTGGCTCAATTTTGGTGACGCCCCCTGCCATTGAGACAGTGTACTTGTTGACGAGAACGAATGAGAGTCAGTCACGTTCATAGTCATGACCAGTTTTCGAGTCCGCACGAGGACGCATGTTCTTAACCTCTACCACTCGATGCTCCGATAACAGCGATGGACCTGGGCGGGAGACTTCCTTCAATCAGAACGGATTACCGAGGAAAAGAACAGCAAGACATCGGAGACCAAGGTGCTCTCGCCAAATTTGCCTGAGGCGAGTTCTCCCGCGCGTCCAACGACAAAGGCCGCTACTCGTGCTGCATCAAACGGTGTCCTACCCCTGGCGAGATGCGCACCAGCAGCTCCCGCGAGGAGGTCACCGTACCCTCCTTTCGTTAGGTAGGGAGACCCTTGAAGATCCTCGAAAGTCTGTTCTCCATCGGAAATCAAGTCTGGAGCTCCCTTTACGATGACCGTTGCATTGTATTGCCTCGCTAACGTTTCGACCGCAACTCTCTTGACGTCAAGAGTTGTAGGCCATGGTTTTCCTGAGAGAACTTGGTATTCTCCGGCGTTCGGTGACAAGAGCGTTTTTTTTCCTTTGATTGATTCCGGGTTAGCAGCTAAGGCATGGAGAGCTTCAGCGTCCAGAACCATCGGTATCTTGCATCTTTGAATAATATCTATGAGTGCCTTGTGCGACTCCAAGTTCCTGGTAACGCCGCAGCCGAGGACTAGTGAATCGGCGTTTTCGAGCACTTCAATCGCAGTATTCGGGTCAGGATAGGGTGAACTGCAGGGCACTGTTATGAGATCTGGGGAATACCCCGCGACGATATCTGCTGCCCGTCGAGGGGCTACAACTATTGCCAGATCCGCTCCCGCTCGCAATGCGGCTAATGAATTGAAGGCTAGACAGCCCGCGTACCGGTCGCTGCCACCACAAACGACGACCCGACCAAAGTCAGCTTTGCGCGCATTGTTAGATCGCGAAGGATAGAATTCCTTCAGATTCAGCGCTCTCATTAGGCCTTGATCGTTTACGGTTCGATTGTCTCGGCGAGCACTTTGGCTAGAGGGCATTGGAGAGAATCTGCCGTGAGAAGCCATAGGAAGATAGAGTTTCGCTAAGACGTCCTTGTCATGCGATTGGCTGGAACCTAGCGGCGGCCGTTACAGCCCTTGCTGGAAAGCGACGTCGGGACGGACTGTCTCGGGGTTTGGTCATAAGTCTCTTGATTTTCGACCCTATGTTCTCGAAGACCTCTTCGATGGACCAGCCTTCTTCTATGAACTCGACTTGGTGCTTGGGCATTCTAATCAAAACATGAACCTCGTAATGCTTTCTTGCCTTCTCTTTGGAAAATGTCTTCACGGTAGCTCTGGCTTCACCGATCTCAGGGTAGACGTGACTGAGAGACTCTATTGATCTTTGAAATCTTGTTTTCGCCAGGGAGGATTCGATGTCCTGGTCGTCGAGCCCCACAATGTATACCGGCAATGAGGTTGAGACTTCAGTTGTTGGTTGCAAGTTCGAAGGCTCACCTTACCACGAGAACTGTGCATTGAGCATGTGTGACAACGCCACTCGAAACGCTTCCGAGGAGCATTTTCTTGAAACCACCCATTCCCCTGGTCCCCATGACGATTAAGTCGATCTTCTCCGCGACCGCATAATCGTTTATTGTTTGAACGACCGAACCGATCGTCTCGTTGGTTTTGGGCTTAGCCTTCACGCCTTTTTTCTCGGCAATTGAGACAATCCGTCCGACCACCTCCACTGCGGCCTTCCTCGCATACGCCTCGTATTCCTCGAAAGCCTTCCCAGATGGAGCCGGAATGGAAGGAAACGTGGTGATGTACTCGGGGTAGCCTCGAAATACGCTCAGTACGAATAATTGGGCATTGTATTTCTCCGCCAAATCCACGGCGACCTCCGAGGCTCTGGTGGAACCTTCAGAGCCATCGACAGCTACCAATATTCTCTGGAATCGTAAGCCTGACTCATGTCTAGGAGTCTGCTTTCCTAAAGTGCTCATTGCCAATGCTCTATTCCCTAAGCCAGAAATGCCGCCTTCACTCTATTAAGAGTGAGCGCCAACACTCGGGACGCCGATACCTCTTGAACGACCATTATTGTCGGCCCATTTTTTGGATCATGCCACGACGGAAGCAGTCTGCAGAGTGATCGTTGACGATACCAGTCGCCTGCATCCAAGCATACACGACGACAGGGCCTACGAATTTGAATCCTCGCTTCTTCAACACTTTGGATAGCTCCTCGGAGAGTGGAGTCTTTGCAGGTATGCGACCCCTATTCTGAATGGGTTTTCCGCCAGCGAGGTCCCAGATGAAGTTCGAGAAATCATTCCCCGAAGCCCGCATCGCAAGGTAGGCGCGCGCGCCACCGATTGTCCCCTCGATCTTGGCCTTGGATCGAACGATGCCAGGGTCACCAAGGAGTCGCGCCACATCCGCTTTGCGAAAACGCGCTACCATTTCTGGATCGAAGTTCTTG
>VBBQ01000011.1:0-56680 GCA_005888755.1 Candidatus Bathyarchaeota archaeon | reverse complement strand
ATAAGCGTCTCCCAAAGCTTGCGGCTGTCGTGTTCTGGCACTCCCCATTCCTCGTCATGATAGACCTGGAGGAGAGGATCACCCTCTGCCCAGGAACAACGGCGTACGGTGTTTGGGAGATCGGTTTTCAAGCAGTCACCTGGTGGCGTTAGGCATGCGACCTAATTTTCTCGCTAGAGAGTTTCGGCTTCGGGTCGGTCATCATCTGTCTGCTTCCACTGCTCTAGGCATCTAAGCTCTGCCCCCGCTCCAGTCCTTCTTATTCCTCTAATCCAAATGGAGATTTTTCAGGAACCCGTGGCTAAAAGAGGTGTAGTATGGTCCGCGGATCTCGATCACTCCTTTGTCCCTAAGTTTCGGATCGAGATCAATTAGCTTGACAAAGTCGAGTCTTGGATTGCGCGCTCATCTTTGACAAATCGAAGCGTTGATGCACGGGAACGCTATAAAATAACACTCTAGAATTTACAAGCTTCACAGCATAATCCTCATCAAATAAGCCCGGCAAATTAAGGATAGAGCGTCTCGCCGAAGGTTCTTATCGAGCGCATAGTCGCTGTGAGTTCATGAGTAATCTGAAAACAGAACTGGAACACATCAAGCACCACATCAAGTACCCAGCGAACAAGACACAAGTCATGGCAGCATGCAACAACATGTCGGACGTCCCGTCGATCGACAAGGACTTTGTCGCCAAGTCTCTCCCCGAGAGTAACTACAAGGGCCCAGAAGACGTCGTAAAGGCCCTCCTCAACAAAGTCTAAGCATTCTCAAACTTCTCCCTTTTTTTCCTAATCTACCAGACCATTCTACGCCTCGCTCTCCACGCGAATGGACGGGGCTAGCGAGAGATTTCAAACACTGACGTGTACCCTCGACATATTAGGAGTTCCAAAGTGAGGGCTCGGTATGCGCTACATCTTTGAAAAGGCAGTTGACCTGACGCACGAGCTTCGCAATGGTATGCCGATCTATCCCGGAGATCCATCCCCGAGCTTCGTGAGATACGCTACACTAGAGAAGAATGGAGTAAACCTGACAAAACTGACCCTCGGCTCACACACCGGCACCCATATTGACGCTCCCCGACACTTCATTCCAGACGGAATTGGAATTGACCAGATTTCCCCGAACAAACTGATCGGAGAGGCATACGTAACTGACATGTCCAGCAAGCCGATCGGCAGCGCAATTACGGGCCAAGACCTTCGTGACAATCTCGAAGGACATGTAGCAGAGGACGATATCGTAGTCTGCTACACCGGGTGCAGCGAACACTGGGAAGAGGAACCAGTAAGATCGAACTATACCTACCTTACAGGAGACGCGGCCGAGTATCTGGTCTCCAAAAAGGTCCGGGCCGTGGGCATCGATTTTCTGAGCGTAGAGAGATTTCGAGCACCTGACCCTATAACACATAAAACCCTTCTCGGCAACGGGATCTTCATCATAGAATCGCTCAGCCAGGCGACCAAGCAGTTTGTGGGAAAGAGGACCCTGATGATTTGCATGCCCATCAAGCTTCAAAATGGAGACGGTGCACCCTCAAGGATAATTAGCGTCCCCATTCGTGAAGACTAATCGCACACTAGGATCACCAGGGACTCACGTCACTATTGCCAAGACATCATTTTCTCCTATGCTAGGTGCATTACAATTCGCTGGATCTGTACTCAATGTGCACGGCCCCTATATCTGCCAACTCCACTATGTCAAGCAACTATGCAAAGAAAGAAAATCTGCACGAAGCTCTTTGAATCGAGAAACTGGAGCGAGCTACCATGACACAACTGACAAGGCAATGGTCCGCAGAAAAGCTATTGCTTGTCGTTAGCGTAGTAGCCATTGTCGCAGGCGTTGCCGTTGGAACAAGCGTCGGCTATGCGGTCCACTACTCTGCACCAACGACCAGGGCATTCTACCTCTTCAACAGTTCCCTACCCTTTGACGAGCACACGTGGGGTATTCCCCACGACACCTTCGCTCCTGATCGCATAACAGTCAACAAAGGCGACAAGGTCGTCATCTACTATCGTAACATAGAGGACACAACTGAACCTCATACTTTCTCCATGGACACACCTTACACTTTCGATGCAGTCGTCCACGCTGGGCAAAATGAGACCTTCCCAGTAGCCACCAGTGTGAAGGGCGCCTCCGACGTTGTCGTACAGGTGAATCAGACCGCTACGATAACATTCACGGCCAACTGGGCAGGCGTCTTCCGCTACTACTGTGCGTACCATCAGCCTACAATGACCGGATATCTAGCGGTGCTGGGTTAGGAGCAGGAGAAGAAAAAAATGCAAATGCCAAAAGGATCAGCAATGTTTCGCTGGAGCGCGGTCCTTCTGCTCTTTATCACAGGGTTCCTCGACGTATACTATGGTAACTTCTACGCAGGCTTCTACGAGAACCTCTGGTACGCAATGGGGACTATCTACATCTTCACAGCGGCAGTCGTAGCAGCAAACTTTGAGCCAAGATTTGCCCAACCGGCCGTTTTCGGCTATGCCATCTTCCTCTTCGTGCTATGGGCGACCACTGCTTTTGCAACAGGCGTTGGTCTCGACACCATAGCCTACTTGGACAAAGCAATCGAAGCCTTGCTAGCAGTAAACATGGCTCTACTCATCCGCAGCTCCCGCGGCCCAAGCCTTCTCCGATAAGATCGTCGATTTCCATTCGGGGACCTATCGTGGTCCCCCTTTTTTTCTAGTCATATTAGGAATTCACTACAGGACAGATGGAATGCTTATTCTGGATTCTGGCTCTTGTCAGGCCAACCCTTCTGACCACTCTCCTTCCTTATGCTCCGCCTAGTGTTACTATCAGGTCGGTGAGAAATCCCGCGCATAACCCGACGAAGATGCCCGTCATGAGTATCTGGTTTGTTGTCTGTTTTCTTCCAGAGTTGTACATGAGCATTGAAACGTAGAGGATGGCCCCTCCTGCGAGGCTCAGGAAAAGCACGTAAGTGAACACAGAAGTCCATAGACTTCCTACCACGGTCCCTACAAACGTGGGACCTCCGCCCACAAGTCCTGCAACAGCTAGAAAGCGTGCTGTAGGTCTCTTGATGAGACCTGCAAGTGGGCCCGCTATCCCGAACCCCTCCGTAGTGTTGTGGGCGCCAAAACCGACTATGAGGAGTAATGCTAGCCCAACTGATCCTGAGGCGTAAGATTGGCCGACTGCGAGTCCTTCGCTAAAATTATGAGCGCCTATGCCAATCGCGATCATCATCGCGAGCCTGTAAGGATGATGCTCCTGGAGAATCCGGAACTGTTGAGCCTGTTCGGTCGAGCTTAGCTGAGATGTTCCGGGTCCATTCTCCAAACGCGCCTTGACAATAGGAGGGGCCTTCGCCATGTACCTCGCTTCATAGGCGACAAGCCCCAAGAGTCCTAAGGCAAGTCCGCCGAAGACAGCAATTAGATCGATCGCAGCGTCGGCAACAGACCAGTTTACCGCTACCGTGCTTGACGCGACGCATGCCGCAGCGTTTCCTGAAAAAGCGCTCGATGCAACACATGTTGCGGTGTTCCAGGCGTGGCTGAATACGTCGATGACGAGGAACAGTAGGATGCCGATTGATAGGGCGTTGAGGAAGCCTTTCTTGCGCGGGCTCACATTTTGGAGAATTGCCAGGGGGAGGCCGAGGAAGATCGTGAAGCCTGCTATGGCACCTAGCAATAGTAGCTGTGCATAGTCAATCAATCCATGGCACGAGGTACGGGACGATTGACGCCCATGTTATAACTTATGTCATAATTGGTCGTGATGGACTAAGGCATATTCAAGAAACGAGCGGGGTTCCGAACTAGTCGTCTCCCGCGACCGTCTCTTTTTTCCATAACTATTTTTTTTCACCGACTTTTTTTAAGCATTCTTTATCTGGTGACCCCCCCCGGGGTGGTCGATTTTCCCACGCCCCGCCCTTCGTGAAAATGCTCGGAACCCACGTTCAATAGCCCCTGCCTATCCCTTCTTCCTTCGTGCCTGAATATAGATCCTCAACCTGACCCTTGGAGACTGCTCGTTCGCTGAAGGGCGTCCTTTCTGGAGGCCTCCATGGCCGAGGTTTTCTCTCATGGGGCTAACTAAATACAAGAGACACCTCCCGTAAGAAGCGCATAGCCTTGCAAGAGACCCTCAGCCTAGACCTAGTCAAGCTCGCGGCCAAGTCCGCTAGGGACGAGTACACGGATGGTGCGGTCTACCAGATGCTCAGCCGACATGAAAAAAACCAGTCTTTCAAGAAGGCGCTAGAAGATCTCGCCCGCGGCGAGCAATCCCACTACGAATTCTGGAAAGCATACACACCCGATACCGTTGTTCATGTGAATCAGCTCAAGGTCTACTTCACTCTCCTTCTCCGACTCACCCTTGGCCTGACCTTCACCATGAAGTTCCTAGAGAGACACGAAGACGCCTTGCACGAACGCTACCGTGAGATGGTGAAGAGCATCCCGCCCGCCGATAAGGCTCGGTTTGAAGCCATGATGGAAGAGGAGGAGCACCACATGAGCTTCATCGTCCTAGGCCTCGCAGACGCCGTCGTCGAGATATCCGGAATCCACGCCGGCTCCCTAGGAATTTACAACCGGACGGAACTCGCGGGCATAGCAGGCGTTGTCGCGGGAATGGCTGCATCCATAGCTATGGCATCCGCCGCCTACGCCCAAGCCAAACAAGGCTTCGAAGGATCAGCCAAATGGAGCGCAATCTACACCGGAGTATCATACATGTTCACAGCGATATTCCTCGCCTTACCATACTTCCTCACAAGCTCAATGCTCACCGCGCTCGGAATCTCACTAATAGTCGGAGTAGCCCTAGTCGCCATGATGACCTACTACGACACCGTCATATCAGCGAGAAAATTCAAGAGACAATTCGCTGAAATCGCAGGAATCATACTAGCCGCCTCCCTCGCCCTCTACATAGCGGGAATCCTAATCAGACAATTTCTGGGAATCTCGATCTGATCGAACAGGTTTACGAGGCAACCTGCCTCAGACGCTCTAGAAGCATTCTTCCCTTTTTCAAAGTCCCGAATAACCCTTTCACCGCATCTCTCTCTGTGAACCTGAGGGACCCGTCTGGCTTAGTCTTCCCACCTATGACAAGCACAGGGACCGGGTCATCGCTGTGCCCCTTATCCTCCACAGGCGTTGAGTGATCACATGTAACGGCCACAACCAGACCGCTCAATCGGGCTGATCTTACCAAGACAGAAAAGAACCCCTTGTCAATCTCCTCTATCCTCTCCTTCTTCAGATCGAACAGTCCATCATGGCCTGGTTCATCAGGACCCTTCAAGTGAACATACACAAAACCGAATCTGCTAACGGAATCGAGGACAAGTTCAGCCCGCTTACGATAATCACCGGGTCCTGTACCCGGCTCTAGCTGTATGACACCCATCCCAAGCAATCGTCCAATTCCGAGCTCAGCTGGAAGATCTGCGATCATCAAAGGGGCCACCCCCCATTTCGTCTGAAATCCCTGGACGTGCGGCTTGGAGGTTCCCGCGTCCCGCGCCAACACAAAATTCGCAGGCACCATACCGCGTCTTCTCCTTGTCACGTTTACGGGATGATTATCTAGAATCGATCTCGCTTTGAAACCGAATTCGTTGACTAGTGCCGCACTCACAATGGCCTCATCAGACTTGTCCAGCGGCTCGCACCTTGGAATGTCATACTCTTTCATGCCTGGCTGAGCCAAACTGATGTTGCCCTTTCTGACATAGGCAGGATCAAAGTTGGATATGTTCGAAGAAAACCGTCTTCCATCAGATCGGAAGACGACCACCGCCCTGTGACCCACAGTCGGCTTGAAAACAAACCGTACATTAGATTTGAGACGGAGTTCCTTGTTCATAACAGCGCCGAGCTTCTGAGCCTCCGGTGTCGAAAGGTTCCTTCCAGCTCTCCTGTCCACAAGCTTGTCACCTTTGACAGTCGCAAAGCCTGCCCGCAGTGCAAGGTCACCATCGTCAAATTCCACGCCAGCACCGCGCGCTTCGACTACGCCCCGCGACAGGTGAGTCTCAAGCGGATCATATCCTAGTAGAGAGAAAACGCCAGCATCACTCTCAGGGGCAATACCTTCGCCGACGGTGTACATTTGTCCCATACTACCTCTCCCGGCCAAAGCATCTAGGTTCGGTGTAGAAGCCGCCTCTAGAGGCGACATATTGGCACCAATCCTACCACTAGCACCGTCCAGCACGACCATGACAATCGGGAGCATTATCGGCAACCCTTGGGCTCGATGTAGGGAATTGGTAGAAAAAGGAGTCTGTCAACTCTTCGTCGGATCGAGGGATTGGTGAGTCTCGTCGTGATAAAACTGAATCCGTGTATTCGTTATTCGTCATTCTCTCTGACCTATTTAGGCAGAGAAACGCAATCGGTTCTTTGGACGTGGGTCGCTCTGGCTTGGAAGACGGTCGTACAGAAATATCATGCTTCACCCAATCTCCTGCATCTCCTGCACGAGTTTAGACGTATGGTGAACGTCTGCATAGCTGTTGGAATAGAAGAGAACGTTTCTAGTTTCAAGACTCTATCGTTGAAATCGTATCATCGTCTCAACCGTAACATGCTTAGCTATTATAGGCTCTGCGCGATCAGCACAGCCACTGGTATACTTCACAACCATCGAAAGGCCGAGAAGAAGAACCCCGGGCAAACATTCCATGCGCTAAGAACCTGATGCTGACTACGTGTTACGGGTTTAAGATCCAGAATGGTCTTCTCAGGCTACCAGTCAGACCGCGACGGTACGTTTATGTCAAACTGAACAGTCGTACGCTCCAGGTTCTCTCAGGGCACGACGCTCGATCAGTCACTCTAACCTCAGACTCGCTAAGCATCACATACTCGAAAGAAACAGTTGAGATCGAACCGAAAGGATACGTCGGTGTTGACAGGAATTTGGACAATGTGACAGTCGCATCAACGGACGGGAGAGTTCGAACATTCGATTTGTCCAAAGCAAACAAGATCAAGGCTGATTATCGCTACGTCAAGAGCCGGTTCAAGAGAAACGACTCCCGAACAATGGCGCGGGTCTTCTCCAAGTATGGAGAGAAGCAGCGGAACCGCGTACAACCAATACTCCACAACGTGTCCAGGAGAATAGTTGACGATGCGAGGACAAAACGGTATGGGACAGTCATGGAGAAACTGACTGGATTGAGAAGGTTGTATCGCAGAGGCAGCTTTCGAAGCAGAAATTATCGGGCACGGATGAACAATTGGAGCTATGGAGAGCTGCAGCGACAGATAGAGTACAAGGCGCGATGGGAAGGATTGAAGGTAATCTACGTTCCAGCTAGGAACACGTCTAAACAGTGCTCAATATGCGGGTACAAGACCCTAGAGAGCACCCAGCGAAAACTATGGTGTCCCAAGTGCGGCACCGTCCTAGACAGGGACGAGAACGCAGCTAGAAATATAGCTTCGGGAGGGCTGAGGTTCAGCCCTGACGGGCCTCCAGGTGAAGCAATGGTAGAGGAACGGGAACCGGAGAACGCAACCCTAATCCTCAAAGTCGATGGAGGCAAGTTAAGTCAACAACCCACAACTACAACAAGGCCAGATGAAGAAGACTTAACAGAACCAAAGAACAAGCATCTTGTTTACTCGGTTTCAAGCTGAACAGCCCTGTCTAGCAGCCCATCCAGCCACACGTCCCATCTTCGGCGGACAGCCCTCACTTCCCAACTCAAAGAGTACATGGACAAGGATGTAGTCCTGGCCGGCTGGGTTCACGACGTTAGAGTCTTAGGAGGAATCTCGTTCATCCTTCTCCGAGACATGGCCGGAATGGTCCAGGTAACGGCTCCTAAGGCAAAAGTGAGCCTGGACATCGTCAAGGAAATCAGCACTCTCCACCAAGAAGACGTCATCTTAGTCAAAGGCAAAGTTGTTTCGAGCAAGATTGCTAAGAAAGGTATCGAAGTCATCCCCGAACAGCTCGAAGTGGTGAACCGAGCCGAGACGCCGTTACCCCTTGACCCAAGGGGTGTCCAGAACACACTGCTGGAAACCAGGCTGAACTGGAGATTCCTAGATTTCCGCAGCGAGGAATCCAACGCCATCTTCAAAATCCAATCAAGGATCCTTCAAACCTTCCGAGAATTCTTCACCGCACGAAGCTATGTGGAGATACAACCGCCTGTAATCATTGCCTCGGCAAGCGAAGGCGGGGCCGAGCTGTTCTCTCTCAAATATTTCGAGAAAGACGCCTATCTCGCCCAGTCACCCCAGCTCTACAAGCAAATGTGCGCCATATCCTTCGAGAAAGTGTTCACCATTCTACCAGTTTTCAGGGCGGAAAAGTTTGAACAACCCACGCATCTCAACGAGGTCCGGCAGATGGACATCGAACAAGCATTCTCGACAGACGAGGATGTCATGAAAGTTCTCGAGGAGTTTCTCGCCGAATGCATCAAGAAGATCACCGAATCCAGCAACGACGAGCTGGAAAAAATCGGTCAGAAACTCGAACCATTGCACCTGCCTCTAAAGCGCGTGCAATACCGAGACGCAATCGAGCTACTCCGGGAAAACGGTGAGGACATTCAGATTGGAAACGACTTTTCTAAGACGCAGGAGAAGAGACTCTCCCAACTTGTGAAGGAGGAAGCATTCTTCATCGTCGGCTGGCCGTCAGAACAGAAAGCATTCTACGCTATGCCTAACCAAGATGGTAGGACCTCCAGAGCATTCGACCTCATCTATAGAGGATTGGAGATCGCGTCTGGAACCCAACGTATCCACATCCCAGCTCTGCTCATTCAGCAACTCAAGTCCAAGGGACTCAATCCTGAGAACTTCAAGTTCTACATCGACTCATTCAGATATGGTGCCCCGCCACACGCGGGCTGGTCCATTGGACTGGAGAGGTTGACCATGAAAATGACTGGTCGGGAAAATATCAGGGAAACCACGATGTTTCCCAGAGACAGAAATCGGCTAAGCCCTTAACGCGTGCTTGCAAGTCTAGGCAAAGGTCTCTGCTCTCTCGGCCAACACCCGAAAACGAGCCACTATCGGGTTCTTAGGAGTCTTGAGTGTCAGAACAGACCTGCTCAAAGCGCCTGAACCAGTCAAGTGCCTCCCATTGAGGATTGCATTCTCAAGGGGTTGTGCGATCAAGAAACCTCTTTGAGGCTCTTCTTCACCGTCGCTCTTTCCCTTAGAAGATAGTAAGTCGCCTGCCTTGATCTGAGACTTATCCTAGCAATTCCCTCAGTTACAAGCCGAATTAGCTTGGTTGGGTGCGTATCGACGTCGTGCCACTGCCACCCTTGACCGTCCGAGGAACCTGTTGATTCCTCATGAGCAACCGCCAACCGCAGGGTCTTTTCGTACTCAGGATACCGCCCGAGAAACAGCTTGACTTTGTCCGGGGAGGCCGCTCTTTCCTCATCCATCTTACTCTCCAATCACGCCCTTACCCCACATCTGGACAACATATGAGCGGAGATAAACCTACCTCGCTACCTTGTTAAGATTCCGCTCGACAAATCCTCCTCAGAATAACATAAGTTAAAGACTTATCCTTTTACTATGCGAGGTGAATCTCCTGCCCTGTCGAGGCGACGACACTCCTCCAACTCCCAAAACCATCCCTATGTAAGGAAAACATTGAAAAGTTCCGACCGCCCCCTATTTTCTTCAGACCATATTTGAGCCATATCGCACCAGAAGAATACCTGGAGAAAATCAATCGCTTTGTCTCCTTCTTAGACCCGGCGAACGTCAAGATTGTCACAGCGATGAGGAGATATGGTCTCCGAAACCTCCAGATCATATCCGACAAGACCAACATTCCTCGACCAACAGTCCACGCGAGAGTCTCTAAACTAGAAAAGGAAGGGCTCCTCCGAACTTGGATCCACCCTAACTACGCAAAACTGGGGCTGGTGAGAGGGATGGCATTGCTCACCACGAAACCGGGCAGAGAACTACTTGCTCCTGAGGCCCTGCGAGTTCCCGGCTACTGGTTGAGACTCATTCGTTGCATGGGTGAGTGCAACGGCTACTACTCGACTCATGCGATCCCTCTTGAGAAACGCTGGGATTTTGAGCAGTACCTTGAGAAGGTTGTCGCGTCGGGAATTGCTTCCGAATACCGTCTCCTATGGTTAGGAGAGGCTAGGTCACCACTCCCGGATTTTCGTTACTATGACTCCAAGAAGAAATCGTGGACATTCGATTGGCCGGGATGGCTCGAAGCCCTCGCCGCAAAACCCGGTCAGACCCAACGCAAGAACCCCTCAATTCCGGGTATGTTTGACAAGAAAGACTTGATCATACTGAAAGAGCTGGTCAAGGACGGGCGAACTAAACTGACTCACCTAGCGGGGCTGCTGGACATGACGGTCCCAGCTGTCAAGTATCGTTTCGACAATCTCGCTCGATCTGGGTTCATACAAGAATACGTAATCGACATGCTGCCATTCCCTCCTGAAATCTCAGACCTCTACGAAATGGTGTTGGATTTCAAGTCGAACGAGGGCTTATGTCACGGGGAGAAGACATTGAGTAGCCTTCCAATGGTTATGACCCTTTCCCGGGTCGAAGGAACCAATTCCATTGCGGTGAGAGTGTATCTACCTAGGACCCAGATGAACAACCTACTCACCATGCTCTCAGCACTTTCCCGAATCGGAGTGCTTACAGGATTCACCTACGTCTTGCTCGACCCTATGACCATCAGGACACAAACCTTCTCCTACGAGTACTACGAGAACAACACGGGTTGGCAGTACGACAATCTGGAATACTTTGAAAAGCTGAGGAAAGTGTCATCCGCTTTCGACAAAGAAGAAGGCATTCAGGCAAACTTCCAAAGTGCTCCCGTCCTGGGCTTCCAATAGCTCGATTCTAGCCGAACCGGTCCCAAGACCAGATGGCTTCTGACGAAAAAACGCTGCTACATCATCGTAACACTAAGGCTCTTCGAAGGTTGGAAGGTTACAGGAGGGGGTTCCGCCTTGTCGAGTGACGATGCAAGCTTGCGAAGAGCGCTAAGGTATTCATGGTTGTCATAGCGCCATCCCGACTTGTCCTCGAAGGCCTTGTAGTGGAAGGTCTGTGCTTGTATGGTCATGGGATCTAGAAGCATGTAGGAGAAACGATCTATTGCGCCTCCTCTGACGAGAGCTGAGAGCAAGGTCAAGAGATTGTTAACTTCTGTTCGAGGGAGGTAGACTCTGATTGTTATCGAGTTGGTCCCATTGATTCGTGAGTAGTTCAAGACGAATGGTAGCCGTTTGAACAAGTTCTCTTTTGCCATCATAGCCTTGTGTTCGCCGAAGTCCAATCGAACTTCATAGAGGTCTGATATCTCCGGTGGGTAGGGAAGGACTTGAATGACGTAGTCTTGTAGGAATCCTCGGCGGGCGAGGTTGTCGAATCTATACTTGGCTGCTGGAAGGGTCATTCCGATCATCTGCGAGAGCTCGGAGAGCTTCTTTCGAGCATCCTTCATCAGCTCTTTGAGAATCAATAGGTCGTTCTTGTCAAAGTCGTCTTTCGACGACTCCTTCTCCTCAGGGACATTCTGCGTCTTGCCCTTCGTAAACATGTTGAGCCATGCTGGCCAGTCGAATCTCCAGGCTCTCTTCTTGAAATCGTAGTATTCGAAATTGGGTATGTGAGAGTGGTAATCGCCGAGCCAGAAGATCCTATAGCTCGTGGCGAGGCCCGATGATACTATCTGATCGAGATACTGGACAAAGTCCTGCCTGTTTTCGACAGGGACGGCGTGCTGTGAGTAGTATCCGTTGCATTCGCCTGTGCATCTTGCGATCCAGAGCCAGTATCCAGGAATCTTCAGAGCTTCGCTGGCGATCAACTCTCGGCCCGGGGTCGGGGTTAGTAGAACCATTGATCGGGCTAGTCCGATCTTGGCAAGGTTGGGATACGTCCAAGTGTCGAGCAGTCCCTGGGTTCCGAGCTTGTTGACGCGAGTATAGACAGTTGGGTATGGAACGCCGGATTTTCGGGCAATTGACTGAAGGTTTCGAGGTCCGAACTTTTTCATCGCGCCAATGATCTCGACATTCTCATCGTCTAGTAGAGACATTATCTGATGTATCCGCTGGAAATACTCGTCTGCCAAATGGTAGCTCAAGGTGAGGCCGGGTTACGGGAACTTTGGGGGTTATAGAAACTTTGGAGAGTGTCGCGATTTTGCTAGGGCCAGATTGAAGTTTAGCTTGGTCTAGTGAAGTTGGGACAACGATTGTAAAGAATGCAAAAGCCTATCGACGCCAAAAATAATTCCACTCGGTGCTGTGGTCCGCGAGCCTCTTTCCTGATTTGAAGAGCGCCTGGGATTCTATGATATGCCTGAAAGGATTTGGGCGGTTGCTAAATTGATCTAGCTGACAGGCTGAGGGGTGGTTCCTCTATCGTAGTTTTCGATACCTTGCAAAGCTCGGTCGATGACGCTTATCATGTTCTCAGCGAGTTCTGTGAATCTCTTGGTGAGTGGATCTTTCTGGTGTTCTAGAACGAATACTCCTCTGCTGAGATCTTCGAACACGTCCGAATTGAAGGGTAGAGCCGTTAGGACTTCGAGGTTGAAGAGGCTTGCTATTTTCTCTCCGATCTTCTTGGACTCCTTGTCTCCCACGCTACTGGGTATCATGTTGAGTATCAAAACCACGGGTTTCCTAAGCTGGCTCGCGACTTCGTTCATGACGCCGCTGCCGAACATGTCCTGGTGATCGACCCTGGACAGGAGGACGACCACGTCGCAGACCGCCATCGATACGATTGTGTCCTTTTCAATTCCGGGGTGGCTGTCGATTAGGATATAGTCAAGCTGGTATTCAGTAGCTAGAGCAGCGAGAACGGCTTTGAAGCGACTGAGGTTGAAGCCAGTGTCGACCATTTTGAGAATCTCTTCGAGCCTGTGCCCTGCCGGACAGAAGAGAAGACAGCCAGATTCTATGCCCAGTCGAGGGGTTAGATCGAGGACAGCATCGCTGATAAGGATGGAACTCTGCAGAACATCGTTTATTGTCGCCCTAATCTCTCCATCTGATATTCCGAATATAACATGCAGTCCTGGTCCTTCCAGGTCAAGATCGACAACGGCAACCCTCTTGCCTAGTCGAGCGAGTGTGACCGCTAGATTGGCACTAACCGTGCTCTTCCCGGTTCCACCTTTGAAAGATTGAACCGCAAGTATCTTCGCTAAGCCCAGTCACCAGTCCAGCATGCACATTCTCGGAATCAGTTCGAGTGTGCGACGAGAGCGATTCACTCAACTAAAGCTACACGTTACCGGGCAAGAGGGGGAACAGTAGCTTCCAGTTGCATCAAACGAGTAGTGAATGATTCATTCCTGATGAGCGCGAAAAGCAGCTGGATTCCATGACTGCTGACTGAGAATCGTGGTCGCGGTAAACAATGACCGGCTTCCATCTCAACCCTTCCCGCCTCTACCGCTCTTGCGTCGCGGGACTTCGAACACGATCTCGGTCATTTTTTTCCAGGACCTCTTTCTGTCTCAGGATGAACCCGGGCTTGTTTCCGCGAGATGGGCGTGTTTTCGGCTTGTCTGGCCTTTTACGACTCCCGTAGATTCCCCTAGGGACAAGCGTGGAAAATCATGTTCTAGAAATCGGGAAGCTTAGATTCGGAATCAGGGCTGATAATGGGCGAATTTCAATCGTAGGCACCCTGCTCGGGACAAAGCGCCGAGGCCAGCCACAATATTCTGAAATGTCCCTGAGACAGACACGAACACGCACACTCTTCAAACCAAGCCTCCGGTTGAGCATAGGGTAGGGTTCCGAAACCCCAAACTCGACCCTCCGACCATTACTCGTTTGGAAGATGTAACTTGACCCAGAGCGTAAAACCATTAATCATCAAACAATCAGCGTACCTCCGAGTTCCCAAAGACGTCGCAGAACTTCTAGACATAATGGGCGCGCCGACAGGTG
Organism: Candidatus Bathyarchaeota archaeon; assembly: GCA_005888755.1. Classification (GTDB taxonomy): domain Archaea; phylum Thermoproteota; class Bathyarchaeia; order 40CM-2-53-6; family 40CM-2-53-6; genus 40CM-2-53-6. The sequence continues at coordinate 42,693 of VBBQ01000011.1, read as the reverse complement.
CTGTCGAGCTCCGAATTGACGAAAAAGGCTGCGCCCTAGTCTACACCTTCGCTAAACCAACACGAGCCATCACTGAAGAGCCCGAACCAGTCGAAGTTCTAGTCGCGGCCCAATAAGCAATCCTCAGGAAGACACTGCTACCTCCCGAAAACGTAACGATTTTTTCCTCGCATTCTCTAAGCAGCCAAGGATATCGGTTTCAGAGACACCTCGATCCCCCCTTTCTTGATTCCAGCGAACTAGGGGGCGTGGGAGACTTGAAGAAGACGACCCTAGCCCGCAAGGAATGTGTTATGAATAATGGGATCGGATTAGCAACGGGTCGCGAGCACGCTGACAACTAGAGCGAGCACCATAGCTACCAAGATAGTCTGCACCATCGGCCCTGCATCAGATTCCTCCAGAGTGCTAACTAAACTGACCGAATCGGGGATGGATGTTGCACGCATCAACTTCTCGCATGGAACCTACGACCAACACGTTCGCGTCATCAGAACGATTCGACAGGTCAGCGAACGTCTACACCGCCCTGTAGCGATACTCCAAGACCTACCTGGACCAAAACTGAGAGTAGGCAAACTCGCAAGCGAACCTCTTCGCCTTCAAAGACTCGACAGGATCAGCCTGACAACCAAGCCAACCAACGCCAAATCGAAGATACCAATCGCCTATCCTGACCTTCCCAAAGCAGTCAAGAAAGGCGATACAATATTCCTCGCAGATGGGACCATCAGGATCGAGGTCCTACGAGCCAAGAGAGACGAGGTCGAAGGACGCGTGATCAACGGTGGCGATCTGACGTCGGGAAAGGGAGTCAATCTCCCGAGACTCAGAATCCGTGTCCCGGCCATAACGAGTGATGATAAGGAGCACATCAAGTTCGGCGTGGAAAACAAGGTTGACATCATCGCGGTGTCCTTTGTCCAGAAAATCGACGACATAAAGACGGCGCGAAAGGTTGCCGAGGCCAACGGCCATGAGATATTTGTCGTTGCGAAGATAGAGAAGCGAGAGGCTGTTGATAACCTCGAAGAGATCGTTCAGGAAGCGGATGGGGTCATGGTTGCACGAGGCGACCTCGGGGTAGAGCTCAAACTCGAACTTGTCCCGATAATACAGAAGAGAATCATTCACGAGAGCAACAGGTTCGGAAAACCGGTGATCACCGCAACCCAGATGTTGGAATCTATGGTCTCTTCACCGACGCCGACCAGGGCCGAAGTTACAGATGTCGCGAACGCTATCATCGACGGCACGGACGCGGTAATGCTCTCTGAGGAAACGGCGATCGGCAAATATCCCGTGGAAGCGGTTCGGATTCTAGGACGCGTAGCTGAGGAGACGGAGCGATTCCTTCCAAAGGAGATCTCGCCTCAACGTCGAGCATGGTACGAACACGGTCAAGCCGACGCGTTAGCACTGGGAGCTTGCGAGACCGCCTTGCAAGTCTCAGCTTCGGCGATCGTCGCACCTACCCGAACAGGTAGGACCGCGCGTCTTGTGTCCAAGTATCGGCCTCCGCTCCCGATTGTTGCCCTAACGTCTCATCCAGAAGTGCAGCGGCAACTGCTCCTCTCCTGGAGAGTTCAAACTCTACTCACTAGAGAGTTCAGTACTAGCGAGGAGATTTTCCATGAGGCTGAAAGATCGGTGGTTCGATTGAAACTGGCGAAAAAAGGGGATAGAATCGTCATAATTGCTGGAGATCCTAAGGGCCCGTCTGGCAAGACGGAGATTCTCAAGGTCCAGACGATAAGCTAGTCTTCCGTCAATGCCGATTCGGTCCAAAACACAAATCTGATCTCCAAAGGCTTTATTGGTACCGATTCAAGATGAAACGCTTCCCTGCCAAGAGGACCCTTCATTGCGAGACCATCGACCTACAAACCCTGAGATGCTCAATACGATAAGTTATCTCAAACGCGCTGGCAGGCAACACCAAGCGCCCCTCTGGCTAACAGTCGCAAGCTTCTTGGGCAAATCACGAAGAACCAGAATCGTCCTCAACCTAGGACAAGTATCGAGACTAGCCAAGGCAGGAGACGTGATCGTAGTACCAGGAAAGGTTCTCGGGTCGGGAATCCCGAAAGAGAAGCTGACAATTGCAGCGTTCAAGTTTTCCCCGAGAGCTCTTGTGAAGATTGAGAAGGCCGGGGGAAGGTGCATCCCCTTGTTTCGACTTATCGAAGAGAATCCTCAAGGCACGAATGTTAGGCTTCTCCGCTAGAAACAACCGTAGAATTTCCCCGATTCGAAAGATGAAATATAGTCTCCTTCCGATTCTCCACTCGTTGGGCCGGTAGTCCAGCCTGGTAAGCAAGATGATTGCGCAGAACGGACGTCGCCCTCACACGGCGAAGGTCGTGGGTTCAAATCCCTCCCGGCCCACCACAAAGAGCTCCAAACCAGCGAGGAAAGGATGATAGAGTGGCCTCATTAGACATGTTTCTTCTCGACCTTCTGAAAGCAACAGTTGCCCTGTTTGTAATCGTGGACCCGCTGGGTCCTGTTCCCATTTTTGCAGGGCTGACCAAGACGATGAACCTTGATGAGAAGCGGAAAGTTTTCAGAACCGCTGCGGTTGTCGGGGCCATACTCTTAGCTGCTTTTGCCTTGATCGGTCAAGAAGTCTTGCTACTATTCGGAATATCTCTAGAGAGCTTCCAGATCGCAGGAGGACTGGTTCTACTCTTGTTATCGATTGAGATCATTTTCCGCGGTGAACGCATGGATAAGCTAACTCTTGTTTCTGCTGAGGAGACAGCCGTTTTCCCAATAGCATTCCCGCTACTTGTTGGCCCTGGAGCGATAACCCTGACCCTAATCTCGATTCAATCGTCCGGAATCATAGTTGCCCTTAGCGCCATTGTAATCGTCATGTTCGTAAGCTGGGTTGTCCTAAGACAAACCGACAGAATCTACCGCCTACTGGGTAAGACTGGAGCTGCGGTAATTGCGAGAATAATGTCCCTTTTCATAGCTGCCATTGCGGTGCAATACGTCCTTGCTGGAATACAGTTCTACTATCCTCCGCGATGATGTGTTCGGGAAAGTTTCGCTGGCTAGAGTTTGGCGAGACCCATGCGCTTTAGCTGCTTGTACATTAGGAAGACCACTAGAGCGATAACGATGAAGTAGATGACTTGCGAAATGAAGTCTCCATAAAGGAATACTGACGGTTTCCCCGAAACCGGAGATGTAACAGTCGCGTTTAGCGAAGCTAGATTTCCCGTAGGCAAGACAAGTCCTACTATGGGATTGATCAGATCTTTGACAAGAGAGTTTACCACGGCGGACGAGGCGACACCTATTACGAAACCAATTGCGAGACCGATCACACCAAAGGTCTGAAGGAAGTCGGTGAATTCTCCGACGAATCCTTTCTTCTTCTCCGTCGCTTTTTCTATCTTATCCATGAGAAAATTGTTCGGAGCCCTTAGCGCATATAACAGCTACGAATGACCGACATCTTTAGCCTTCAGGCCTCGTCTCCCAACCTTCTTTATCTTTGGGTGGATTGACAGCTCTCCCTTCGGCGTTGCTAGATCCTTTTGTCTCCCAGCCTTCTTCATCAACGGAAACCTTCTCCTCCCCAGGCTTTGTTGGAGGGCCTGAAGATTGATGTCGTTGTTTAGCAGCGTAAACGCCGAAAGCTGCTACCCCGAGAGCGATCACCAGGAAGGCGAAGTCCCCTGTATTACTGCTGCAATTGAAACAACCATAGCGACCGATTAGAACTTCTCCACTACCAAAGTTTGTCCCCAGAGCCACAGGCACAAACTTTGTTCCCCGCGCATAAACTGCTTTCATGCTCCATGAACCACTCAGAGATCTGAAGAACGAAGAACTCTCTCCACCATTCGAACCCGAAGATAGGGATCCGGAGAGAGATCTCACAAGCGACACGTGTTCGAAGAAGCTCGATGCTGAACCGATTGAAGCGCCCAGGTCAATGGTGCGACCTCTGAAGTAGGAAGCGCCTAGACCGATCGAGCCAGAAAATGATCTGAACAACGAAGTGTGCTCAGACAACATGGAAGCGCCACCCAGCGAGGCGCTGAGAGGCTCACTGAAACCCTTGCTCTGAGAAGTAGCGACACCAATGGAGTTGCTGAAAGACCTGAAGAGAGATGACTTTTCAGCGAAACTCGAGGCCATTCCCAATGAAGCACTCAGTGTTATGCTTGGACCCCTTTGCTGAGAGCTTGAAAGACCAAGTGAATCTGCGAGAGATCTGAAAAGCGAGAGATGCTCCAGGAAGCCCGATGCTGAACCTAGTGAGGCGCTTAGGGCCTTCGCGAGACCCTTTGCCTGTGAACCGGCTAGCGTCAGGGACCCTGAGAGAGACCTGAAGAAGGAGGTCCGCTCTGTAATGCCCGAAGCCGAACCAATCGAAGCGCCCAAGTTGACGGTGCGGCCTCTGAAGAAAGACGCTGAGAGGCCTATTGAACTGCTGAGTGATCTGAACAACGAGGTTTTCTCCGCAACGCTTGATGTTAGACCGAGCGAAGCTCCCAAGGATTTCGCAAGACCCTTGAACTGAGAGCTCACAAAACCCATAGAACCAGTCAAAGATCTGAACGCGGAAGTCTTCTCCGCGAAAATCGAAGAGGCCCCTAGCGAACTACTCAGGGTCTTGGCGAGACCCCTGATTTGAGAAGACGAAAGACCCAGGGCCATGGACACGGACCGGAAGATCGAGTTCTTCTCAGAAAGACTCGAGGCCGAACCCAGAGAGCCAGTCAAGATCCTCGCAAGTCCTTTGGTCTCGGAAGCAACTAGACCCAGAGTCGCGCTCGCAGACCTGAAGAACGAACTCTTCTCAGAGACGCTTGAGGCTGAACCAAACGAAGCGCTTAGGTTGACAGTTTGACCGTTGAAGAAAGCGCTGGCAAGACCCAGCGCCCCAGTCAGAGATCTGAAGAAGGAGTACCTCTTTGCAAGACTAGAGGCCGAACCCAACGACGCGCTCAGGTTCACGGTGCGGCCTCTGAACAGCGAACTCCCTAGACCCAACGAACCGCTCAAAGACCTAAACAACGAAACATGCTCTAGGAACCCTCCGCTAAAGCCGAGTGAAGCACTCAAACTCTTTGCAACTCCTTTGGTCTGAGCACTAGCAAGAGTCAGTGAACCGGTCAGATTCCTGAATACCGAAATACGCTCTGCTAAGCTCGAGGCTGAACCAAGCGATCCACTAATAGACCGAGCGAACGAATTATGATCAACAAGACTTGAGCTGGCTCCAAGTGTTCCAGAAAGCGACCTAAACAACGAAGCTTTTTCGGCAAAACCGGAAGGCAAGGAGAACAAGCTGGTCAGTGATCTGAACAGCGAATTATGACTAGCAAGGCCAGAGGCCGTGTTGAGCGCGCCGCTCAGCGACCTGAACAGTGATATGTGGTCTAGAAGACCTGAAGAAGAGCCAAGAGTGCCGGTTAGGGACCTCAACAGGGAGAGATGTTCAGTAAGACTTGAAGCCGGGCCTATTGATGCGCCAAGATTCACGGTTCGACCTCTGAAGAAGGAAGCTGTCTCACCCAGTGAGGCGGACAGGGACCTGAACAGTGAGAGGTGTTCTAGGAAGCTGGATGCTGAACCGAGTGAAGCACTCAGGTTTACAGTCCGGCCTCTAAAGAAGGAGCTCGAGAGACCTATCGAACTGGAGAGGGATCTGAACAGTGAAAGATGATCAACAAGGCTTGAGGCCGCACCGAGAGAAGCACTCAGGTTTACAGTCCGGCCTCTGAAAAAGGAAGTTGCGAGACCTATGGAACCGGAGAGAGATCTGAACAGCGAAACATGATCCACTAAACCCGCAGCTGAACCCAGAGAGGCGCTCAGGGTCTTAGCTAGACCTTTGGTCTCAGAGCTAGGAAGTCCTAGGAAACTGGCAAGGGATCGGAAGAGCGAGGACTTCTCGGCAAAACTAGAGGCTGAACCTAGGGATCCGGAAAAGAGTCTGAAGAATGAAGTATGTTCAGCAAAGCTCGAAGCGGAGCCAAATGCCCCACTCAAGGACCTGAACAATGAAGCGTGCTCAACAAAGTTTGAGGCAGGACCTAGCGAGCTGGCCAGTGCCCGGAAGAACGAAGATTTTTCGGCGATGCTTGAGGCTAAACCAAGCGAAGCAGTGAATAACCTGAACACCGATGACCTCGCGGCAGAGTTGGATGTTAGGGACAACGAACTGGAAAGTGTCCTGAACAGCGAATTGTGAAGGGTAAGGGCTGACGCTGTTCCAAAGGAGGCGCTGAGGGCTACGATACGGCTTTTGAGCACTGAAGCTGTGAATCCCAGCGAACTAGAGAATGATCTGAACAGTGAAGCGTGCTCGACAAAGCTCGCAGACGAGCCAAGCGTACTGGTCAGTGATCTGAACAGCGAGGTATGCTCGCCAAGACTCGAAGCTAAGCTTAGCGAGGCTGTAAACGTCTTGGCTAGACCCTTTGTCTCAGAACTAGCCGAGGTCAGTGAGCTAGAAAGAGCTCTGAACAGCGAGGAATGTTCGGATAAACCTGAAGTTAAGGACAACGAACTGGTGAGAGTTCTGAAGAGAGATGTTTTCTCTGTAAAGGTAGAGGCCAGAGACAACGAACTTGACAGGGATCTAAACAGAGAAGTGTGTTCGATGAGACTAGAGGCCGATCCTAGTGAGCCGGTCAATGTCTTAGCCAGACCTTTAGTCTCAGAGCTGGCTAATGTGAGCGAGCCCGACAACGACCTGAACAACGAAGTATGTTCCGCAAAACTCGAAGCTGCACCAATTGCTCCGGTCAGTGACCTGAGCAATGAAGTGTGCTCGAAAAAGCTTGAGGTGGACCCGAGGGAGCCAGTCAGGGACTTAGACAATGACGTGTGTTCAGAGAAGCTCGAGAGAAGGCCTAGCGAACCAGTCAAGGCCTTAGCCAAGCCTTTGATCTGAGAACCAGCCAGGGTCAGTGAACTGGAAAGAGATCTGAACAGTGAAGTTTGCTTGGCAAGACTCGATGCTAGGCCCAAGGTAGAAGTCATAGATCTGAATAGTGAGGATCTTTCGGCAAGACCGGATGCCAGGGAAAACGAACCTGTAAGGGTTCTGAATAGTGAACTTTGCTTAGCAAAAGTTGAGGCTGTAGACAATGAATTTGACAATGACCTGAACGATGCAGCATGCTCAGCGAAACTAGTAGCGAAGCCGAGGGACCCTGTCAAAGTCCTGGCAAGGCCCTTCGTCCCGGAACTTGCAAGACCGAGTGAACTGGAGAGCGATCTTGACACTGAGGATTGTTTGGAGAAGCTTGAGGCTAGAGTCAGAGACCCGGTGAGGCTTCTAGACAACGCAGTATGCTCCGCAAAACTTGAGGCCAAGGTCAGCGAGCTGGTGAGTGTTTTGAAGAGGGAGTTCTTCACTGCAGAGCTTCCGCTAAGGCCTAATGATCCGATGACCGCTCTCAACAGAGAGTTTTTCGCTGCCTGACTTGAGGCGGCGGAAATGAAGGAAGTTGGGTTCAGTGTACACGTAGTTACGGCCCCGGGTTGCAGAGTGCAGGAGACAGCTGTGGTCTTGGATGCTTGAATTGAGGTAAACATCATTTTCGTCGTAAGTGCTAGGGATCCGCTGAGCGTTCTGAAGATAGAATTCTTCTCAACGAGACTTGAGGCCAGATTGAAAGAACCGCTTATGGTTCGGAAGAGAGAGTTCTTCTCAGCGAGGCTCGAAGCCAGATTCAGAGAACTGCTCAAGGATCTAAAGAGCGAGTTCTTCTGGGTGAGACTTGATGCTAAATTCAAAGACCCGCTCAGGGGGCGGAAGAGAGAGTTCTTCTCAGAAAGGCTCGCTGACGAACCAACTGAAGCGGAGAGGGACTGGGTGTACGCGACACTGCCTTTGAGGTCAACTGCTATCGCTACCCACGCTGAACTTGTTCCTAGGCACTCAGTGTTTGTAACGGAGGTACTACCAGTATTATCAAATCCGGAGCCGGTGACTCGTGGGGCTGCACCTCCCGAGGCTACGAGAGCCCTATCGTTGCCCACGAGACCTGTAGTGCAGTCACCACTATTCCCGCGCCAGCTGAATCCCACAACCGCATAATCGCTGGTCGTTGCGGTTGTTAAAACAACGCTCGGACTCGTACTCGAGCCAGTACTGATAGCATTACTTCCTACACTAGTTACCCCGCCGTATACTAGAACGATCAATGAATTTCTACCAGACGTTCCGCCTGAGAATGTCGCGGTTACAACATAGGTCGCACTTGTCGTGGCGACGGTGAAGTACGACATTTGTTCAAAGATAGTTGCACCACTGTCAACCTCGGTGTTTACTAGAGTCGGGGTATCAGATTCACTATCGGCGAACACAACGGTTCCACTTTGGGCACCGCCAATGGCAACAACAGTATCCCCGGCATTGACACTTACCGCCGTTGTTGTCGCTACGAAATTGGTTCCCGCGTTTGTGGAAGATGTTACAAAAGTTATTCCAGCAGCAAAAGCAGGCCTAACGAAACCGACAAGAAGAAAAAGCGAGATCAGGAAACTGAATACTAGCCGCTTGCGGTGATTTCTCATCCGGACCCGACCACGCGCCATGGAAAACAGATTGATGGTCACGACGCTTCACACTCGATAGTTTGCCTCTGAGCTGGGCGGCGCTTCAGCTCAGTTCGAATTAGCAATTGAGCTGCAGGACCCATGCGGAGTCTCATCTAGAGGCCCTTTGTTTCGAGAGCTAAGGCAACTGGCAGCGAATACGCGTGTTGTAACAGGTGACTTGGTTCTTGGAGCCTATGAGGCATAGCAGCGGCTAAGCTATTGAAACTCCACAAAGAGCAAAGTTGCAGCGGTTGGAACAGAGTAATTCTTAGAATTGGGGTTGCTCGGAGACTGGAAACATCCGAGTGTTGGGTTTTGTCTTCTTCGGTGCTTTGCGCGTCTAGCTCCAGGTCCAGCCTATGGTCCACGTTATCTGGATTGTGTCTCCAGGCTGTAGCGTTATCGCTGTGAACGAAGAGGCCGCAAGAATCACGTTGTTGGCGTTGGATGCTGTTGACTGGTTGACGAGACAGCTGTCTTGAACCGTAGTGGCTGCGGTGTTGTCAGTGAATGTTATCACATCCTTTGATGAGGCAGTTGCGGTTCCTGAGTTTCCAGAGATGTCCGTGATGACTGCAGCGGCTCGTGCGAATCCGTTGGTGGTTAGTTCACTGCCACCTTCTGCTGCGGCACAGTTACCGTTGCTTGCTCCCGTGACCGCATCAGCAGCGGCGAACGTGACTGCGCTGCCGCTCATAGCGATGAATTGGAAACTACAGGTCGCCGATACGGCGCAGAACCCTGTGGATCCGTCAAGCGTCGACTTCTCGACGTATTGTGCGCCGACGTTGAAGAGCGTGTTGTGGGCTGTCTGGCACTGTGGGGTGCTACTGCCGGCGGGGGTGTAGCATGCTTGGAAATTAGCGTTCAAGACTTGGTAGTAGTGTCTGTTGCCCCAGGGATTCAAATTACCTGTCGCCACATAACCTCCCAACACGAAGCTCGAGACGGCAAGGGCCGTCGCCAGGAGAGCAATGGTGCCCTTCTTCTTTGTCCATTCTACTTTGAAAAACTTCATTCTACTCTCTCACCTCCCCAATCCTTTTTCCTCTAGTAACGACGGACCACGCGAGTAGCGCGACTTCTAGTCTGTGTTACCCTATGAAACCTGAACGGGTACTATGTTGACCACGTGCAATCATCAGAGGCAACTCCCATGTGCATATTCTTCCACGATTCATTCCTGATCTATCAAAAACCCAAAGACGGACCAGTGCCCCTAGTGCTTGCTTTCTTCTTTCTTGGGAGATTCCTCCCAGTCTCTCTGCAGTGACGGCACCTGTAATGGTGGACCAATTTCCAAAGGCAACACCACCGAGGTTGTTAGTGATGACTCTTTGGCCAGAGCTTCTCTGTTGCGCTTACCACGGAACACTTCACGTAGAAACCCGAACACACTGAGACTGATGAGCACCGCAGAGACTGCAAGTATGAGAATTGTCCCAGGTGCTGGATTCAGTCCTGTCTGGGTCGTCGAGCCCGAGCCTGTGATCACCCCGCCCACACTGAGAGCTCTTTCGTAGACCAACCTGTCATAGAAGAATACACTTCCGCCCACTATCAATAGTGTCGATAACACTAGAAGCCCAAGTCTGAGAACATTCTTGCCGCCAAGATCGAAGAGCACCTTCATCCCTTTCATCGTCTATGCCACTCGATCCTTCTTCTGGGACTCCTCCCACTCTCCGAGAATATCCTTCAGATCCAACAACTCGTATACCTTCGGCGCCTCCACCGGAGCGGAAACTGAAGCTGGCGATAACTCCCGTCCAGTAGATTTCCCAATCCGCTTGAATGTCTTATGCAAGAACCCATATGCGCCTACACCAACGAGGAGGGCCGGGACGATAAGTATCACAATTGTGAGAGGAGTGAAACTAACATCAACACCGCCAAGATAAGAAGAAACGGAGAGAACGGAGACAGTCACCGTTGGCGTCGTAATTGTCCCTGAAAAGACCGAGGCTATCGCCGTTTTTCTACGAACAGCGGCGAGGTAGACGTTTAGGCCCGCAACACTGCAAACTGACAGGGCGAGATAGAAGATGCTGATCCAAAAGCGCGACGCATCTATTACGCTACTCGTCCCAAATCCTTCAGTCACAACAAGTTGCCCAAGCCCCAGCCCAGCCGCACCCTGAAAGAGCCATTGTGCGGACGATGGAATATCTCGGTCGAGAAGTACGCTCACGAGACTCATCGCTGCAAATATCTCTATTCCCAGCAACGTGAAGAACTCGGGGAGCAGTCCCATTTGTTCAATAGCTCTTTCCGGTTCTAGTTTTTCGCGTCTTGGGGTGTTCGTTCGCGGATCGAGTAGACGAGTCTCTGGCCCGTTTCTGATTCTTCGATGGTCAGATTGAGTATGCTCTTGTCCTCGATTTCTAGCAGCCGTGCAAGGTCCTTTGGAATCAGAAGGTACTTGCTTCCCTTGATTCTTGTGGGTGTTAGTTGAATCGCCATCTTCTACCAACCAGGGTTGGTTACAACTTAGCTTACGCCTAGCGATAATCAGGGCGTAACTGTGAGGTAACCTTCGCAGTCACAGATCTCCTGACTCCAAAACTACGGGGAAAACGACGCGGACCTGTGAAGCCAACTCTTGTTCGATTGCCTACGATTATCGAAAAATTATTCGAATCTGTCAAGTATGGACGGTCGTATCGGGGCTCGGCCGGGAACAGACTCAGATGCGAATCGCTACTAGTTTTGGCGCCCTTAAATATGACGTACGTCATGCCGCTCTTGTCGAAGCCTCCAAAAACGAGATCAACCGTGAACAGAACGAAGGAGAGAAAGTAAGAGGGACCCGGAATTGAGCCAGCTAGAAATCAAGGACCTGCATGCTTCTATCGAAGGAAAAGAGATACTGAAAGGAGTCGACTTCCAAGTCAAACAAGGCGAGATACACGCCATCATGGGACCAAACGGCTCCGGAAAGAGCACCCTCGCCTCCACGATAATGGGGCATCCCAAATACAAAGTCACGAAAGGCGACATCAGCTTCGACGGGCAAACACTGCTCAACCTCGCACCGGACGCAAGGGCCAGGAAAGGGGTCTTTCTCGCATTCCAATATCCCTACGAAGTTCCAGGAGTATCACTCTCAACATTCCTCCGAACCGCCTACAACTCGGTTCGGCAAGGAGGCAAGAGAGGGGATTTGGGCCAAGAGATGGTTTCGGTCCTCGAGTTCCGCAAGCTCCTGAAGGAAAAGCTCAAGCTGCTGGACATGGATGACTCCTTCGCAACTCGCTACCTGAACGAAGGATTCTCCGGGGGAGAGAAGAAACGCTGCGAAATACTCCAACTAGCTGTTTTACAGCCCAAAATAGCTGTTCTTGACGAAACAGACTCTGGCCTGGACATAGATTCGGTGAAAATCGTCGCCGAAGGCGTGAACAAGCTGGTGGGCCCTGAAATGGGCGTCATGATCATCACCCACTACCAGAGAATCCTCCGATACATCAAACCCAATCCTCCTCGACGGCAGAATGGTCAAATCTGGCGGACCTGAGCTCGCCGACGTTCTGGAGGCGAGAGGCTACGACTGGATAAAGAAAGAAGCACTAACTTGAGCCTATGGTGGTTCGACGAACTCGCAGTGTGCGAAGTTGGCTTCGGGGCATCGACTCCGGGGATTACCGTAGGCGTCGGGTTCCCTTTCATTGCTTCAACTGCCCTGCCTTGCGCCTCAGCTATGGGAGGCCGGGAACGTGCGAACCTCACCCGTCCCCGCCGAGACAGGTTGATCGCTGCTACCATGTCTCGGTCCATTACTATTCTACATTTACCGCACCAGAGCTTGCGTTCTAGTCGTTTGTCCGATTGGAGTCTCTCCCCGCATCTCGGACAAGTCACACTGGAACCTCTGGTCTCACGCCTAGACAAACGGATTATCGGTAGTCCAGCCCATCGGGCTTTGTATTCGATCTGTCGTTGAGCCTCTCCGAAACTCCAGCCGTTCATTCTACCCCGATACTTTCTACCCTGACCGTTACCCTTCTGGTAGAGGCGTCGGATGCCCTCAATGTTCTCTAGGACGATCGCTGTTCTCTTTTGAACCGCGACAGTAACAATCTCCTTCGTCGCATTATGAAGGACATGTCGGGTCTTGGCGGATCTCCTTCGTCCATATTTTGACGCTACCGACTCCCTTATCCGAACATCATTCCTCTTGAGGGAGCTGACGATCCGAGTTGTGACTTTGGCTATTCTCATCGTCTCGGAAGTGTCGTAGTAACGGGTTTGATCGTCGTTTCCAACAGTGAGGTTACGAAGATTACAGTCCACTCCCACCATCGACACGCATTCTATTTTGGGAGCATCATGAGCGATGCACAGGATCAGTCTGGTCCGTGTGAGAGTGAATGAGCGGACAGTTGCGATTGCTTGGGAAATAGCTTCTTGAGTGTGCTTGGTCAAGGGTATGCTTAACCGTCTCCCTCATGTGATGGGAATCTCTAACCCTCACGAGTTGAGGTTTGACCGCGTAGGGTTCTCTTGCCGCGAAGCCTCTCTTTAGAGACTTTTTCCTAGCTGCCAGCATTCCTGCTGCTCGAGATATGGCGCAGAGCTTGTAATAGCTGGGAGAATCGTAATGAGCGAGCTGGTTGTAGGAGAGGAGTGAGAGCCTTCTCAGCGATGTCGCGTTGTTGGCTAGACCAACTCTTATCGAGTCGTTAACCATTTTCTTAAACGTCTCCAACAACCCCAGAACGTCTCGTGTTGGGACGTAGTACTGCCAAATAGACTTCAGAGGCTGCACGGGAGAAAGACATCTCCTGACAACTTGAGGATGAGAGGTACCCGACTATGATCAAGCCTCGTTAAGAAACGTTCTTGAGGCGCCACGAGGGACTGAGGGCTGAATTGAAGAGGCCACTCTAAAGCCAGAGGTCCAATATGTTTCTGAGCCACGAACCGAGCTTCCTCGGTGCAATATCGCCCTAGAGGTCCAAGAACTTGAGAGGGTTACGCCTAGGTTAAAAAGGAAGCTCTGAGCTAGGTCTAGGTTGAGAATATGGCAATTAGTATAACGGAAAAGGCAGCGGTCAAGGTCCAAGACTATCTGAAACAGGTCAGCGACCAGTCCCTCGCCCTACGCATATTCGTCAAAGCGGGAGGATGCGCCGGTTACCAGTTCGGTCTGAAGCTGGACAAGACGAGCGACAGCGACGTCATAGAGCACAAGAACGGAGTCAACATTGTAGCCGACCCAAAGAGTGCAGACCTTCTCGGAGACGCCGAGATTGACTACGTCGAAACAGAGATGGGCGGCGGCTTCAAGTTCAACTTCCCTGAAAGCTACCTCACCTGCGGCTGCGGACACAGCTTCGTACCGAAAGGCAAGGAACAAGCTACCGGGGCTCGCAGTCCCGAAGAGCACCACGCCCACTACTAAGCCTCCCCTAACTTTTCCCGGACAGCTTGCCCAGAGCAATGTCAGGGGATACGCCACGCAAAAACAGACGACAGCATACATTCACGGAAAGAAATCCTACGATGTCAACAAGGTCAGGCATGATTTTCCGATTCTAAGCCGCTTGATCAATGGAAAGCCGCTAGCATACCTTGACAGCGCGGCCACCGCCCAGAAGCCTGTAGAAGTAATCGATGAACTGACCCGTTTTTACACCGAGTACAACGCGAACGTTCACCGTGGCGTCTACAAGATCAGCGAGGAGGCGACTGCCGCCTACGAAGAGGCACGAGCAAAGATCGCTCGACTGATAAACGCAAACAGTCCGACCGAGATAATTTTCGTTCGCGGGACGACAGAGGCGATTAACCTAGTTGCCCAATCATGGGGTCGCATGAACGTCGGCCTGGGAGAGGGTATCATTCTGACTGAGATGGAGCACCATAGCAATATTGTCCCATGGCAGCTACTCGCCAAGCAGAAGGGCGCTCATCTGAAGTATGTAGGACTCACCGATGATGGCCATCTGGTCCATGAAGATTTTCGCCAACACCTAGAGTTAGGCGGAAGCAAGCTCGTCACCATGACTCACGTATCGAACGTTCTGGGGACAATTAATCCAGTTCGTGAGTATATCCGCGAAGCCCACAAGCAGGGCTGTCGAGTGTTTGTGGATGCTGCCCAATCTGTCCCTCACATGCCTGTGGATGTCCAGGACATGGATTGTGATTTTCTCGCTTTTTCAGGCCACAAGATGTGCGGACCGACAGGGATCGGAGTGCTATATGCGAAGAAGGCGATTCTCGAAGAGATGCCTCCTTATCATGGAGGTGGTGAAATGATCCGTGAAGTCCATCTTTACGAATCTACGTGGAGAGATCCTCCATACAGGTTTGAAGCTGGGACCACCAACATAGCGGGGGCTATTGGATTGGGAAAGGCCATAGACTACTTGTCGGAGCTAGGACTACGGAACATCCAACTGCATGATCAGGAGTTAGCGGAGTATATGCATGACATGCTGGGAAAGGTCAGGGGCGTCAAGATCTATGGTCCGGCGAATCCGAGGACGAAAGCAGGAGTGATAAGTTTCAATTTGGGAGACGTTCACGCTCACGACATGGCAAGTCTCTTGGACGAAGACGGAATCGCTGTGCGGTCAGGCCATCACTGCGCACAGCCTCTAATGGACCGGCTAGGTGTCTCCTCCACTACCCGGGCGAGTGTATACATTTACAATACTGAAGACGAAATTGATCGACTGGTAGAGTCCGTGGAGAGAGCGGGAAGGGTGTTCAAGGTATGAGTTCCATCTATTCCGAAATAATTCTCGACTACTACCGCTACCCTCGAAACAAGGGAACCCTGCCCCATGCTCAGATCCACGCACGAGACACGAATCCTCTTTGCGGGGACGTGATCGAAATGCAGCTTGAAGTGGATGAAAAGAACACCGTGAAAGATGTGAAGTTCAACGGGCAAGGTTGCGCGATCAGCCAAGCATCAGCCTCCATGCTGACCGAGCTCGTAAAGGGGAAGACCGTCGATAATGTGCGCAAGATCTCCAAGGAGGACGTTCTCTCACTGATAGGCGGACAGCTTACCGCGGTAAGGCTGAAATGCGCGCTACTGTCTCTAAAAGTTCTGAAGACAGGAGTCTACAACTATATCGGTTCAACCGATGCTACCAAGGAAGAACTGTCAGGCCTCTAATCACGAAAAGTAGTGACCCGCGATCCGTCTACCCACTGCTGTTTCTGTCCACAGCCTCTCTTTTCTGTTGTTTCAATTGCTCCTGTACTTTCTTGAAGAAATCCTGGTTCTCGACCTTCTTTGCCTCCGCGTGTATCGCTTCGATATCCACCTTCAAGACCTTCCTCAAGACTCTCTTCCGCCCATAGATAATCCACGAAACAATGATTGCGAGGGCGGCGATCAGAACTAATGCCGCAATGAGAAGATAGTTGAAAGTAGAGCTTTGCGGCGGGGATGCTGCCGCAGTCACCAGGGTCGAGGTGGATCCCTGCCCCATATTTCCGTAGATGTCGGAAGCGTTGACCTGTATCTGCCAGATTCCCGCTGGGTTGGTTGAGTTGACAATATAGCTCCCAACCCACTTGCCCCGGCTTTGGTCGTAGAACAATAGTAGTGGGCTACCAATTTGGCTCGACAAATGATATGTGATGGCGGTGACAGTCCCGCTGGTGAAATTGTACCCTCCAGGAGTAACCACCGATGCATAGATCACCACAATGTTTCCTATTGTGTAGTTGTTGTCGTTGGTGATTGCGGAGACAGCGAGAATCGCTGGCGATACTGTAAATGGCTTGAGAACGCTTGAGATTGGTCCTTTGTTCCCATAGCCATCATCAAAGCTGTTAACCTCCACAGTGGCGACCCAAGGACCGACCTCGCTGCTCAAAGGGATCTGGAATGTTCCATGAAACGCGTTCAGACCAGAACTGTAAGCCATTGTCACATAGTGCGATGTCTGGCCGTCAGCTTCAACTAGACGCAGATTCACAGAACCTGTCCTAACCTGCGAACCACCCGGATATGAGGCCGAGAAACGGAAATCTTCGGTCTGAGATGTCTGCAATAAGCTTCGACTAATGACCAGTGAGGAAATTGTCACATTGGTCGCTGTGACGCTGAACGACTGGATGTCTGGCGGGCTTTTTACTGGAATTCCGGTCAGGGTTAGAGTGTAGTCACCAACCGGAAGTGAGACGGGTATTGGCCAATTATACGAGAGAAGTCCGGTATTATCGGTAGTCTTGTTGAGTGGAAAGCCAGTTACCAGTCCGCTCAGGCCAGAGATTTTGATTGTGACGTTCCCATTCGATTGATAATTGACTGCCTTGATGGAGACGGGAAGAAGCCGCTGGTAGCTGAGACTGTCGGTGAGACCGACCTGAAATTGGCCATTTGCTACTCCCGTTGAACCTACAATTAGAGGTTGGGTTTGATTAACCCACACGGCGTAAACCCCGACGTATGCTAAGCTTGTGCCCGAACCGAATTTGCCAGGGTAGGCGACGCTCTCTACAAACGACGCTGCGTGAGGCGCATTAGTTGCGTTGGTAGCCTGATGGACAGTCCCACTAGGATCCTTTACATTCCAAGTAAAAGCGTAGTTTGAGAACGTGTTTGCATTAGACACGTTTAGTGTTAGCAGATCCCTTGCCGTGTTACTCTCCTGCAACCGCGCAACTGACGCCGTCAAACTGTACGTCTCGTTCAACGCGTGTACCGGAAAATCAAACATTGTAACGAACAGAAGTGCCGCTAGGAATGGAAGTAGGACGTATCGTCTCAATTGTATCAAAAATACTGCCCCTCTCGTTTTTTCGCCTCGTTCTGGGCTGTCCACATCGAAACTGTTCGGTAATTGACGTGGGAATCGGGCTGAGTTGACTAAAGGGCCCTGTAACCTGAAACACGGTAGGAGGGTAAGAATCGAAGGTGAGAGAGAATCCTTTGGTGAGAAGGTTAGACCGTAGGCTGCCAGCGTTATGCTACTTCTACTAAGATATCTCCATTAGCTATCTTCACCTGATGCTTGCCCAGCGGTTTTTCGGCGGGTGGATTAACGGCTTCTCCAGTCAACAGGTTGAACCGGGACAGGTGAAGCGCGCAAGTAACGCTGTCTCCCGTCAGAAAGCCCATGGACAGGTCGTACTCTTCATGAGTACAGGTTCCATCCCAAGCGTAGAGTGTACCGTCCAAGTTCACGACGAGGATCCGTTTACCATCGTGCTCTATTCCTTTCATCGACCCCGGGGGAAGCTCGGAAACGGGGCATACTTTGATGAAAGTCGACAAGAGAGAATCTCTACCGATACTTGTAGTGTCTCTCGAAGAGATCAGACGAGACGCTTTCTTTCTCCGGTTCTTCTTCGAATTCCGGTAATTGTTCCGGGCTTGGAGGGATTTGTCCTCCCCTACCCAGCCACTTCTCTTCAATGAGGTACTGTATCGCCGCTCTCACTGTTCTGAGGGGTATGCGTTGGACGGCGGGATGCAGGAATCCGATGATGATCATCCTCTGGGCTTCGCTCTGAGTCAAACCTCGAGACATCAGATAGAAAATCTGCTCCTCATCCACCTGGCTAACTGATCCCGAGTGAGTGGCTTTTACCTCGTTGGTCATAATCTCGAGACCTGGTATCGCGTCGGCTCTTGCCTTTTTGCTGAAGATCATTGCGTGTTCTGCGAGGTATGAGTTCGAATTCTTGGCGCCTTCTTCGATTCGTATCATGCCCTTGAAGATGGTGCGGGCCGAATCTCTCAACACTCCACGAGCTAGCACATGTCCGGTCGTGTTCGTGGATCTATGGGTAAGATCAGTAACTGCGTCAACTCGCGAAGCTTCAGAACCGAACACGATTTCGACGTCCTCCGCAGTGGCACCGGGTCCGTTCATTACGCTCTCTACTCTGGAGCGCGTAACCCCTCCACCAATATGGCCTATAGTCCAGTTCATGCGAGAGTCTTTCTGGCCGACGCATCGCCTGTTTAGGGTGGAATGTACGTCGGCTTCGAAGTTTTGTAGGCTGGCGAAGTTGACCTCGGCATCTTCGCCGAGATAGACTTCGGTGACTTCGCTGTACATGGCGGGACCCTGTTGGCCGGGGTCGAGTTTTGAGTAGGCTTCTTGCAGAAAGCTGAGTTTGCTGTTTTCTTCTGCTATGATGATGTTGTGGGTGAAGGCTGCTTGGTGGCGTGTTTTGAGTAGGACGATGTTTCGGAAGGGGATTTTGATGTTGAGCCCTTTCGGAACGTACAGGAATGTGCCGGCTGTGAAGAAGGCGTTGTTTAGGGCTGCAAACTTGTCGTCGTCTGGGGGGATCGCTTTGGTGAAGTGGCTTCGGGCTAGTTCTGGGTTGTTGGCGAGGGCTGAGTGTATGTTTGAGAATATGATTCCCTCTTTCTCTAGGGTCCCGTGGACCTCAGTGCGGACCATCTGAGAGTCGACTTGCAGAGATAGAGTCGGTTCGTCTTTCTCTTTGACGAGGTGAGCGATCTCGTGAGGTGTCGATCTTAGGTGTGCGGGAACGCCAGGTTCGAACGAATCGAGCGTCAGCCCGGATAGGATGTCTACATATTTTGTGTAGAGCACGGATTTTTCGAGGGGTAGTTTGTTGAAGTAGTCGAGTGCGACGAATCTCTCTTTACTAAGTTCTTGTGGTTCGGAGAAGGACGCGGAGACTTCTTTGATCATGCTTTCTGTGGGGCTGGCGAGGGATTTGCCCATGGCTAGCATGCCGTATAGATTGCTGGGCCTGTTAGAAGGTTTGGGTCTCTTCGGGGTCTAGCCGACGGCGCCTTCCATTTCCATCTCGATAAGCCTGTTGAACTCAACCGCGTACTCCATCGGGAGTACTCTAGTGAAGGGTTCCATGAATCCAGTGACGATCATGCTGAGAGCTTGTGTCTCTGTCAAACCTCTAGTCATTAGATAGAACAGTTGATCCTCGTTGATCCGTCCAACTGTTGCCTCGTGGGTTATTGTCGCGTCGTCCTCGTTTACTTCCATGTAGGGGTACGTTGATGTTTTTGATTGCGCGTCCATTAGTAGGGCGTCGCATCGAACGCTCGATTTTACTCCGACTGCGCCCTTAGCTACGTGGACTAGTCCTCGGTAGGTGGTTAGTCCTCCGTCTTTGCTAACGGATTTTGCTGTGATTCTCGAGCTGGTGTACGGAGCGAGGTGGACTGCTTTGGCTCCGGTGTCTTGGTGACGGTCTTTGCCGGCGAATGCTACTGATACTATCTCGGCTTTCGCTCTTGGTCCGACGAGGTAGACGGATGGATACTTCATCGTAAGTTTGCTACCGACGTTTGCATCGATCCATTCGACGCTGGCGTCCTCGTAGGCATAGGCTCGCTTGGTAACGAGGTTGTAGACATCAGATGACCAGTTCTGTAGGGTTGTATAGCGGACCTTGGCTCCCTTCTTTGCGATTATCTCGACGACTGCGGAGTGGAGGGAATCGGTGGAATATACAGGGGCTGTGCAGCCTTCGATGTATTGTACCTCTGCGTAGTCGTCTGCGATGATCAGGGTTCTCTCGAACTGTCCCATGTTTGCGGCGTTGATTCTGAAGTATGCCTGTAGTGGGAGTTCGACTTTGACGCCTGGGGGGATGTAGATGAAGCTGCCGCCGCTCCAGACAGCGCTGTTGAGCGCGGCCATCTTGTTATCTTCAGGCGGAATTATTGTTCCGAAATATTTCTTGACAATCTCCGGGTGAAGCTTGAGCGCGGTATCGGTGTCGCAGAAGATTACACCCTTGTCCTCCAAGTGTTTCAGGAGGCTGTGATAGACAACCTCTGATTCGTATTGGGCCCCTACTCCTGCAAGGAACTTCTTCTCGGCCTCAGGTATGCCTAGCCTGTCGAAAGTCTTCTTGATCTTCTCGGGAACGTCGTCCCAGCTCTTCTCCACCTTGTCAGTGGGTTTTAGGTAGTAGTAGATGTCGTTGAAGTCAATATGGGAAAGGTTGCCGCCCCAGGTGGGCATGGGCCTCTGGATGAAATGTTCGTAGGCTCGTAGCCTGAACTTCTTCATCCATTCAGGCTCCTTTTTCATATCAGAAATTTGCTCGACGGTCTCACGAGAGAGTCCTCTCTCGGACTTGAAGATGGGCTTCTGAGTATCCTTGAAATCATATTTTGCGTAGTCTAGGTCTAGGTAACTCTTGTTAGCCATCGTTTCTTTCTCTCTTTATGACGTATGTTATACTGGACCGCTCGCTATTTACGGGTTCCGTCTCAGCGCTCGTGAACCCGTGAGCGCCCTGCGGAAGACCGCAAGGGGAGGTTAATCCTAAAGGCTTTCGTTCTCCCGATTGAGTCTTGTGGAAGATTACTGGATAGATATTGCCTTCTCGGCCCTTCTTAGAGGACGCTTCCTCACGCAGGGTAGATACTCGGTTCGGTAATAGTTGCACTTATGGTTGAGGGGACAGTCTGAACAGTGAGGTCCGATAGGCCGGCAGACTAGCTGGCCGAATTTTACGAAGACCTCGTTTAGGGGTAGCCAATCTTTCCGGTCGGCGAGGCGGGTAAGTTCCTTCTCAGTCTCCTCTGGCGTCTTCGTCTTGACGACCCCAATTCTATTGAAAATCCGATGAACATGAGTATCGACTGGAATCGCGGGGGTCTTGAACCCGTAGACGAAGACGCAGTTAGCGGTCTTCCGTCCAACTGAAGGGAGCTCGAGCAACTGATCCATGTTCTCAGGTACCTTGCCACCATACTTGGCGAGCAAAATCTTCGAGATCTTCTTGACTGTCCGCGCTTTTGTATTGTAGAAGCCTACTGGTTTGATGAGTCGCGCGACGGTCCTGGTATTTGCCGCGGCCAGGCTCTTGACGTTGGGGAACCTGGCGAAGAGCCTGGATGAAGCTAGGGCTGTCATGGGGTCCCTCGTTCGGTGGGACAGTACGGTCGAGATCAAGACTCTGAATGGGTCACCATCAGTCGAATCGCTAATCTCCTGCAATGCTGTTGGATCATCTTTCCTAGCCCTTTCGACCGCTCCAGCCGCATCCTGGATGATTCTGCGAATCGTAGCAGCTGATTGTAGATTAGTCGGTGGTTTCATTTGGCCAGCTTTCTAACCGTCTCCAAGTTGCCCTTGTCATCGCGCCGTTCGTCTTCCGGCGTCTCCAAGATCCAGGGCAGATCCTTGATGGTCTCGTGGTGCAGAATGGCCCTGAACCCTTTCGTCCCGATGTAGCCCATGCCAATGTGCTCGTGGCGATCCAGTCCTGACCCTTGCCCACCGCGGGAATCGTTCAGATGGACAACTTTCAACTTGTCAAACCCGATATCCTTGTCGAAACTTGCCAGAGTCTGGTTCACGCCCTTTTCGGTGTGAAGATCCATTCCCGCAGCGTAGGCATGACAGTTGTGCGTGACAACGAACGGAGCCGTGAATGTTCCATTCTCGGTTGTTAGATTGTGGACTATCCCTTTGTACGTTTCTACTCTTACTTCTCTCACAGGCACGTAAAAGTTCCACGTGTCCCTTATGATTCGACGTGGGGAGGCTGTGGGAAATTCATGGACAAATCCCAGTTTCAGCGCTTCATGGCGCCCCACGTGGACTGTATACCACCCGAGAGATATTAGAGTCCTACTTCCGATCAGGCCCTGAGTAGGCTTATGGTTGGAGATGGTTCCGCGGATGTCAATTTTAGCCAAGAGATGTATCAACTGGTATGCAACTGTCTTTGAGCTGGTAACGTACCGTATTCCTCGTCGGTCCATACACCCATCGCCCAGTAGATATCCGTGAAGGAATGCTTTGATGCAGTCTGGAGGTGCTCTCAGGATAAAGCGTGGGATTTTCTTAGTCACGGCCTTGGTCCCGAAGGTGTCCCTGAAAAAACGGGTCAAGATGTTTGAGGCGACGCATACTTTCGTTGCGGTACCGCTGTCGTCTATCCAAGTTTTCAGGGAAAATAGCTCTTCAACGAGGTTTTCGACGCGATCTATGAGAGTGGTTTCGTGCCGACCAAATGCAAAGTATACTTTTCCAATGTCTCCCCTACCATTGTGCCCCATGAAAGTGAAGCCCTCAGCCAAGTAGAGTCCCAATAGCTCGGCAAAAGCACATGTGAGTGGCAGGACCGAGGGAAAGGGGAACCGTCGAGTTAGTGCCCCAATGTATCGACGAAAGTCTACGTGCGTCGTGTCAGAGGATGCGAGCTTCGGCATGACTACAAAATACCCTGGCTTGACCTCTTGGGCGTAGACCCATGTTGACTGGCTGACAAGTCTGACCCTCCATGGTTTCGAGTCAAGGTGTCGCCACCCATTTGGTCTGAGACATAGGACGGGATGCTCAGACGTCACCCGTGTCCAGGGCAATCCTTCCGGCTTGATTGAGACAAGGTTCCCGGAATATTGTCGCCGCAACACAGTAACGACTCGGTCAGGTCGTCCGTCTGAACCTAGCACAGTGTCGAGTGGGTTTACTTGCTCAATTGGCGTCGGCACGTCGTTGCTGAATACCAACGAACCAGGAGGTAGGCACGTGTCAAGGCAGATCCCTAGTCGTTCTTTCTTTTTCACTCCGTCGAGGATCTCTCGGACATCGGGGAAATTGGATCCCATACTGTTTCTCTGTCCAGCCATGTTCTCCAAGAGTATCCAGGGATCCTTCTTGACTCGCTTGACAGCCAGGTTCAGCGCATCGGTGATTCTTTGCAATCCAACATCTCTTCCCATCCCGAGGTGGCTGCCCAAGTGGATGACGAGGTAGGGTATTCCCAGGGTCCCGCAACGATCCACTTCGGCTAAGAGTGTGGCTGTGGATTTTTCGTATAGCTCATCTTCCGGACAGGAAAGGTTGGGAAGATAGGGCATGTGGTCGACGACTGGCCCTAGGTTGAACTGTGCTAGTTTATCCTTGAAGCTCTTGACCTCTACGGGGTCTAGCTCGGAAAATTTCCAACCACGAGGGTTTCGTGTGAACACTTGGAATGTGTCGCAGCCCTCTTCTTTCGCCCGGTCGACGGCCTGATCGATTGATCCCGAAATGGATACGTGAACTCCCACCTTCAAGCCTGGGTCTTACCAGCTGGCTTGCTGGCGGGTCTCGTAGTAGATAGCTTTGGCTCCGTGAAAACTGTTCCGGGAATCTAGATACTGAAATAAGGTAGGTGGGGAAGCGTTGGCTGTTTCTGCCGCTGGTTTTAGAACGCCGGTCTGGTGTGCCGGTTCTCGTAGAGGATCTTGCGCTCGTACACGCCCATAAACCAGTAAAGTCCCACGACGAGCACCAGCCCAATTATGAACACAATGTTGTTGGCGTTTGCGCCAAGTCCATTGTAGACCCATTGTCTCGTGGAGTCGCTGAATTCGAGTGTCCAAAGGAGGGTCCCCAATAAGGCTGCAGGGAGGGCGAGCCTGAAGGTCTTCAGCAGGAGAAGCTCATTTTTCGCGGTTGCCATTTTCTACATCTAAGAGTCTCTGTTAGACGGTCAGGGATTTCATAGCGGTTTTGCAGAATTCTAAGCCTCGTCCCTCGATGCACTCCCTCAGGCTCGGAGCGTTTTGAACCCGAGGAATGTCATGTTCATTGAAATAACCCATAACCTCCCTCGAAAAAATGAATGTATTAATGTAACATTTGGCGCGCAAAGCGGACGGCGCGCAGGTAAGGGTTGCCGGGACCAGTGCAAGATTCTCTCGAGATGAGCTTGCAAACTTACATATTCCTCACTACCACCCGGTCTCCCGCGTGGCCGCCGTAGCGTAGCTTGGTAGCGTACAGGCCTGAAGAGTCCCCGGAAGGGACCCTGGCAAATGGAGCCTGCGGGGCGGGTTCGAAGCGCCTCGAATAGGCGCGAATATCCCGCCGGCGGCCCCTCAAGGATCAACTAGCCTTGGAAGCATACGACCCAGAGCCAACTTCAGACGTTGGTTCACGTCATCGACCCCCTGAAGGATGTCTTCCCCTCTTGCCTGCGGGAAGCCAAATCTTTGTCTCATCTTCTCAACAAGCGAAACCAGATCAAAACGGGCAATCGGCCCGGACCTTATGAGCCTCGACGAGCGACCACAAAGGAAGGACAAGCGATCCACAATGCTTGTTCGAGGTGTGCATTCTCCGAGAGATTCGAAGACCATCATGCGTGAAATATGTGAGGGGTTCGAGAAACCGATTTCTCGGCTCCAGATATCGATGTCCTCAGACCGGCTAATCTGCAGGATGTGTTGGTGACGGATGCCCCATCCGTCGTGAGTCACTACCTCAGTTCTTAGCAAAGACGAAATGCCGAGCTCCTCTCTCAAGAACGTCGCGAATTCTCCAATTACTTGGCCAGCTGCCATTCTAAGTTGAATCCTAGGGTATTTGTGAAGGCCATTCCGAAAAGCGTTGTAATATCCGAGGAGGCCATCGGTGGCAAGCAGTTCCCTTCCAAGATGCTTCATCAAACCGGAATCTTTGCGAATCACTGTGGGTATTGAGAGGTTTGTTTTCCGTCCATTAGGAAGTCCCAGTGTTTCATGCTTGAAGAGTGCGACGGCTTTGCTTTGATATCTCAGGGAGATCCAGGTCTGTTCAGGGTTGATGTAGAGCCCAGGTCTTTGAAGGTGGTAGGCGGCGGAGATTGTGGGCATTACCGTGCCGATCAGATAGAGCTGATCTTCGAGTGCGTGTCCAGTTACTTCATATTGATAAGAGCCGTGGGGTCCTCCTCTCTTGATGGAGAGTCCGCCATCTCCGATATGGATTCCTGTTTCGGCTGCCACGTCGGGAGATAGATGGAACGTTGATGGTAGGGACATCATAGAATCTGATTGTCATTGCCCTTTCAAGGCTCACAGACGGGGCTGAAAGTGTTTTTGCTTTGGAAAGGCGAAAGCTTTGCACGGCATCGTTAGAAACACGCTTCCAGTGAGAAATCCCGAATTGGCGGTCCCACACTCTCGGAAATCAAACGGTTTCATGTTGGTTGAAGGAAAAGTGGTAGCGTTATCGAGTGTTTCCATGAAGGGCGGGGCGCGGGGAAATCGACTACCCCCGGGGATCAAGAAAGCATGTTTATTTTTTGATCCGCGATCGTCTCAAGCTTCGCTGAGGCAGGTCGCTTCATCAAAGGCTTTAACCGAGTAGAATATCGGGTTCGGACCGAGTGGGCCGGTAGTTCAGCCTGGTACGCTGACGAAAGTGGTCAGGCCGAAGAACGTCCGGTTTGCAAACCAGCAAATGGTCCAAAGACCGGAAGGTCGCGGGTTCAAATCCCGCCCGGTCCACCATAAACTCCTGAGTGTTCGCTAGGATCCTCTTTGGGGCTGTGGAGGAGAAGAGGCGAAATGTAGTGGCCATGGTGCAGTCTTTGTCAGAAGCGATCTACGATACGCGTCGTCCTTCTTGAAAGACGTCTGCGATCATTCTCAACGCGCCCATATTCTCTAGGGGATTCGCGTCGAGCATGACCATGTCCGCGATTTTCCCCTCCTCTATCGTCCCACGTTCATCTTCGCCAATCAGTTTTGCCGCGTTTGAGGTCGCGGCTATGAGCGCGTCCCGTTGCTCCATTCCGCATTCGACCATCAACTCAGCCTCCCTCGCGATTCGACCGTGACGCGCAGCTCCGCCTCCAGCATCCGTCCCTAGTGCTATCTTCACACCCGCCTTGATGGCGGCAGTGACCGCCGCACGCGAGCCCTGACGTAGGTCCTCGGCTCGCTTCCTACGGGCCTCAGGCCAATCAACCGCGCGAGAATAGTAGAGCATAGCGTCCCAGACTGACATGGTGGGGACAAGGTACGTCTTGTTCTGCTTCATGGCTTCAAGATCGCTGGCTTCGAGAAACATCCCGTGTTCGAGCGAATCAACGCCCGCGTGCGCGGCGATTCGACAGCTGGTCGGGTCGTTTGCGTGGCATGCAATCTTGAAGCCTGCTTTGTGTGACTCTTCGACTGCTACCGCGAGCAGTTTTTTGTCAAACGGAATATCCGGCGCGTCCTTGGGGCGTGCGCCTTCGTTCCAGCCTCCTAGTGCAACCTTGATCAGGTCAGCGCCTGATTCAATCTCCGTCTTGATGGCATTTCGTAGCTCGTCAGCTTCCACGAATTGTCTTGCGAAGGAAACGTAGGTGCCTCGATGAGCAATCCATGTCCCCGCGGCACGAATATTCGGAGCATTTATCTCGCCGGCCCGGGCTGCACGTGCGAGCCTTATGCTGATGCCTTCAGGTGCACCAACATCGCGCGCCGTCGTGACGCCACTTCGCAGGCTTGCCTCGGCGAGTTCGATTGCTCGCATTGAGATTTCGGGTAGGGGATCGGTAAATCGCGCGATCCATTCGGGCCCGCCTGGGCTACTGTAGTGGACATGACAATCCATGAGCCCAGGAATCAACGTGCGAGCCCTCCCGTCAACCACTCGAACAGCGGCCCGGTTACCCTGCCATTGGGACGCGGACCCGATCCAATGGATCCGTCCATCGCGAACTTCTACGGACATTTTGGGCTGGGCGGGCGAACCGGTCCCATCCCAGAGCTGAACGTCGTCAATGAGAAGGTGCAAGTTTCAACCTCGTTATTGCTCTACTTGTTCAAGTTTTGAATATTCCTCGAGTGTGAGCCTCAGTATATCTGCTTCGAGCAGGAGGATGGGAACGCATGGAAGAGAGAGCCGGAGTTGTCTACGTTACTGCCGTGGAGATGCGCAGGATGGACGATGTCACGATACATGAGTTCCATGTGGATGTCCTTGTGCTGATGGAAAACGCGGGCAGAGCCACGGCGACTCTAGCGAAACAGATGTTGCGGGAGACAACTTTCGGAAAACGTGTTGCTTGCCTCGTTGGAGGGGGCAATAACGGCGGCGATGGAATGGTCGCGGCGAGGCACTTAGCTAACTGGGGTGCTGAGGTCAACGTGATTGTTGGAGCAACGAAGGATAGAATGAAGGATGTGCCACTTGGACAACTCTATGTCCTCGAAAAAATGGGAATCCCGATCCTTTTAGGATCTTACAATTTGAGAGACTACGATCTGCTGATTGATGGTCTGATTGGATATGGACTTGAGGGCAATCCTCGGGACAAAGTAGCAGTGATGATCAGAGATGCCAATGCGAGCGGTCGTCCGATTTTGGCTTTAGACCTTCCCTCAGGAATGAACGCGACGACCGGTGAGGCCTACGACCCGTGTATCAGAGCGACAGCAACCATTACCCTGGCATTGCCGAAGACCGGATTCCTTAAACCAGGTGCCTCGCCGTATATCGGCAGCCTGTACCTCGCCGACATCTCGATACCCCAGAAGGTTTATCAGAGTTTTCGACTGCAGAAGACCCTGTTCCAGGCGGACACCATCGTGAAGATCTGAGCAATCTATTCACAGACGATGTCTTGAGTTTCATCTCCAAGTGTTCTCAGTCGAATACCAAACAGGCGTGAAGCCCTGCCCGGTCCCTCATCATTCTAGACTTGTGCCCAGGCAGCTCAGATTACCCTTCCAACCGGTATCCAAGTACGTCTTACCTAAATGATGTTCAGCAATGATCCTGGCTGCCAAGATTGACCTGTAAGTTCGTCCTTTCTGACTTAGTGGAAGACGAAATCGGTAACGAGGACGGTTATTCCAATTTTGAACCGACGGTGGCTTTGGAGATTGACGGAAAGAATGTCTTTCATGTTCTTGGAATAAATGGCGCGAAGAATACAGTCATCATGCACTTCAGGGAGAATGCTATCAAAGTAACAATCAAAATGATTGATGGACTAGATGAGGAGAATGACGAGTACAAATACTGGCTGGTTGGCACCGGATTTGGCTTTCGGCTAGAACGGAACGGTCGCAATCTCCGAGTCTTTCTTGAGGTCGATAAGATCGGTCCGACTCAAGGAGTTAGATGGCCTCAGACCGTACACGTCGGAACTATGTCCGTTGACGAGTGGGTCGAGGCGATAGTGTCTCTTTCAGCGGCACTGAGCGAAACGTTCCGTCGATCAAATCCCAGCATCTTCGATGACCAGATCGTCAGGAGGCAAGAAGCGAAAATCTCCAGAATGGGAGAATGGCTAAGGTCCGCCCAGAGAATTTGAGTGGGAAGCTGCGGCGAGTTACCTATTGAGATTTTTCCAATTTCCTACGTTAATCCCGTGAATTCTGCCTGATCCGCCAATCTAGCTTGATAGATGGGGTCGGAGGATTATTGTGACAGGGCATCGATTACCTGTTGGGTGTGCGCGTCTGCCTTGACTGGGTCGAATACTTTCTCGACGATCCCCTTTTCATCGATTATGAAGGTGACTCTCCTGGCCATGTTGGATTTCTCGCTCAGCACACCGTATGCCTTAGTGATGCTTTTGTCCGAATCCGCGATCAGCTGGAATGGGAGGTTGAACTTTTGTGTGAAGTGTTGATGGGACACGACGTTGTCAACGCTCACGCCTAAGACTTCAGCTCCTAGCTCACGAATTTTCTCATATTGATCACGGAGACCGCAGGCCTCGATTGTACAGCCAGGGGTGTCGTCTTTCGGGTAGAAGTAGAGGACAACCTTCTTTCCCTTGTAATCATTGAGCTTTACCACATCGCCTGTTGTCAATAGAGATGTGAATTCAGGAGCGCGGGTTCCTTCTTGGATACTCGTGGTCGCTTGCATGATTTTGTCAAAGAGGCATGGTCTCTTTTATGGGCATCGCTGAGTAAGAGAAGGAAACTGTCTGATTCTCCCTGCTCTCCAAGCCTTCTGCTTGCTCGGCCCTTACGGGTTACATGTGTCGAAGAGACCCGATCAGTGAACGCGATAGGCACTGGATCCTGATTCAAGGAATTCTGCGAAGAATCTGTTGAACTCCAACAATTATTCGCGGACTACCCACTTTTTCTGTAGAGTCTTGGGGAAATTGCCACACGGCGTCTGTTGCGACTCATCGGAGAGAAGGATGGCTTTCTACTCTGAAGGGTATCGAAGCAAGCGCAATTGATGATTTTCCGGTTGACACCAAACACTAGTTTAAAATACATAGCGCCTCGAAAACAGGTTGTTTTAGGGAAGACCGGTCGGAAGAGAGACCTAATCCTAACTAAAGCAAAGCGTGTTTGAGGAATAGATGAATGGCTAGAATCGTACTCACAGCAGACGCAACCCAGATGAGCGAATACTGGGGCATACCCCTCCTCCCCTTCTTCAGCTGCGCACCCGCTGAGAAGGTTCCACGAATCGTATTCGACTTCCTCTCTCCCCAAGTCAAACACAACAACGGCGTCGCGCAGATGGCGCCATACGGGCTTAGAAAACTGGAAGCCTCGATCCTCAGGACGTACAAGCCCGAGGAAGTAGTGGTCGCCCATCCTGACCACGTTTCCAAGTTCGTCAACGAAGACACGCGGATCATTGGAATATCCACAATGGATCCCTTGGGACTCGGACCCGTCAGCATGATGTTCACCGACGGAGGCCAGCTGACCGCCTATACAAAGAAGAAATTCCTTGAGCTGGTCTACGAGGTGAACAAAGCGAGGAAACGGTTTCCCAAGGCAAAACTGGTCCTAGGTGGATCAGGAGCTTGGCAAATGGAAACCAAGGATGAACAGACGAGGGCGCTCGGAGTCAACCACACGGTGATTGGAGAGTGCGACCATGTCATACAAGACATCTACAACGACATAGAATTCAACGGAGCACCAGAGTTCATTCACGTTCCGCGTGGACCGAAGCTAGAGCAGATCCCGGACATCGTCGGAGCGTCGACGCACGGCCTTGTCGAGGTCATGAGAGGCTGCGGCCGAAACTGCCAATTCTGCGAACCAAACCTGCGCACGGCAAAATACTACCCCGCCGTCAAGATCGAGAGAGAGATCGCGGTCAACAGGAAGATCGGAAACCCAAACGTCTGGATTCACAGCGAGGACATTTTCCTCTACAAGCTCGAGGACAAGAACGGATTCATGCCCAACCATGAGGCAGTGGTCGACCTCTTCAAGACAGTAATGACACAGGGTGGCATAACGTACGCTAACCCGACCCATGGTACGACTGCGCCTGCGGCAGCCGATCCAGAGCTCATCAAGGAAATATCCGAAACAGTCCGTGCGAAGGACGACAAGTACATCGGCATCCAATCAGGGCTCGAAACAGGCTCCACGGAGCTCATTCGCAAATACATGCCTTTGAAGGTGAAACCCTTCAGCCCGAGCGAATGGCAGGAAGTCATCTACAACGGCACAAGAATCTTCAACGAAAACTACTGGTTCCCAGCCTACACACTTATCGTCGGATTGCCCGGAGAGACTACAGACGATGCAATTGAGACAGTGCGATTGATCGACAAGATGGAGCACGGGCTTCGAAAAGAGATCGGAAACAGAGCCCACTTCACAGTCACTCCTCTCAGCTTTGTCCCACTAGGTGTTCTGAAGAACAAGGGCTTCTTCAACATCGACGAAGCAATAGACGAGGCGAGGTTCTGGGTCATCTACAGAAGCTGGAGACATACAGTGTTAGAGCTACACTCAATGCCACCGACGCTCATGAGACTGAACCCAGCCTTCAAAGCCATTTTCACGACTCTATGCTGGTTCGGTTCAAAGAAGATCCTGGACAGCATCAAAGCCTGGGGACGATCGTTGGGATATGACGCTGACAAGAGTCTGCGGCTGAACTAGTACGATCCTTCGGTTCTCTTTTTCTTGACGATTCTTCCCTTTCGAAGGGTCCCAAGGACCCGCTGGACCGCGTTCCTAGGCCTGGGGCAGCTTTCCCCCGATTGTTCGCTCAAAGCACTCTTCCCCTGATCACTTCCCGGGCCAATGGCAACAGCCCGCTCCGACCACCGTAACCCGTATCGCCAAATAGAAGCCAGAACATCTCATCCGGTCTATCACTGGGGCGAAAGAACTCGGACTTTATCCGTTCTCCCCTGTCAGTGAATAAGCCGACCGTGTCCACCCAGCCCTTCGAGAGAGAACTCGCGACGTGCGCGAATCTGGTGCAGATCCCGCAATCATTGTCATAGAGAAGAACCGGACGATCAATAGACGTGTGGACCGCCAACTGAATCAGATTCTCTTCAAGATACTAGGGCCGTTCGCCTTGTAATCTTTCTTTCCCAAGAACACGATGCGGTTAGTGTCCGCTCGAATTAGTCCATTCAGCTTCTCCAAAAGAGAACGACAGATAGACTGGAGACTGGCTCGACGAAGGATGTCAGTCACGGAATCTGTATCGACTAGTCAAGGCCGGAAGGTGCGTTAAGCACCCTGTCTGGAGCCTGGCCCATCTCGTTGGGATTTCTGCGCTTCAAGGGTCTGGGATGTCGCTCCATCGGTTGCCAGTCCTGTCGAAAGATTCCTGTGCTGAATCGTACTGCAATGGAGGTTCGTTTCATGTTTGCTCACCTATACCCTTCTGAGGGGTGTGGGATATTGACTGGGGAGAAGGTTATCCAGTCAACGAGAACAGTCGGGGAGCTAGCTGTAGTCTTCGGTTTGGGGAAGGATACGGCTGATTCTGTCAAAGAGCTCGTAACCCGCCGCTATCGAAGAGTGCGTCTCAACCTCGTTTGTAGGTTGGCTCCAGACCAGAATCTCCGCGTGAGCAAGCCGTACTACTAGTTGGAACCGTCCGTCTTCCGTTATCCAGTAAAGCGATTGGCCTGCTTCGGTGGAGGAGTAGCCTAGCCAGCGGAAATTCTTGAACCATCGGCCCTTTAGTTTGGAAGTGAGGAAGTTGGGGTCGATTCCTGGGGGTAGTTGGCCTCGGATAACGGGCTCTCCGTCGTCAGCATGGCGTGTGGTCTTCCTAGAGTGATGTAGGACCTTGTATCCCTCGTCCGTTTTCAAGACAAGGTTGTCATCTTCGAGGCGTTTGAGAATTCGTGTGAGTTTCTCTTGGTGTAGGCCGAGCCTTCTCTTCATTCCCTGGAAACTGTAGGTCGCATCAGATTCGGAAGATAGCATGTGCATTACAAGTGCTTGATCATCTGGCGGTCTCGAGTCAAAGGATGCACCAATTTCTGGAGAAGGCAAGTACGTCTTCAAAGCGAAGCGAGCGAATCGGCATATATATTGACTGTTTCTCGAGCGATTTGGTTCAGGGACGTCTCTTGGTTATCTAGTCATCGCAATCAGATGGCATGTGTGCTTGCAATCAAGGTCGTCAAGCAGAACTGCACGCCCACCAAACATCCTTTGCCCCATACAGACATTCGGAGCAATTACGAATTCTTGCATTGCGGTAGCCCTTTCCAGTGATGAGCTCAGTTAGCTTATCGTCGGATGCCTCTCCCGCTTATACCTTGGACCTTGGTTCCTGCCTTTTATTGTGTTGGCTGTCAAGTCGGTCTGGCAATACTACGTTTCATCAAGCGACGTTCTAATGCTGCTGGAGGTGTTCAGGAGGATGGTCAACGATTCATTACGGATTGGTCTAGTCAACAGTGTATCTTCGCTGAAGAAGCTTTCTCTGCTCTCCTACAATCAGCTTGCCCATTACGATTCTCCAAGCTACTACAAACTCTGCGCAATATCACGCGCCGCAGGAATACTCGCGGCTAGGAAGAAGTCTATCCGAAGAGGCTTCACCACCCGAACCCCGTACTCCTTCAGACAGCAGCTCGTCTCCTGCTACGGCTTCAAGATAGAGAACGGATATTTGCATATTCCGGTATCGAGAGGGAAACGTTTCAGCATACCCTTGACCAAGCACACGTTAAAGATCATATTGCAACCAGGAGTCAAAGTTCGCTCTTTCACTCTCACAACGAGCAGATTGAGTCTCTGCATCGCCCGGGACGCTCCCCTATTACAGTGCAACTCCACCGTTGGTGTGGACCGTAATCTCCGCAATCTAACATTTGGAAACGATAATCAGACTTATCGCTATGATTTGTCGGAGTCGGTGAGAATAACCAGCACTACGACCCGCATCATAGCTTCGTTCAGACGAGACGATGATCGGATAAGAACGAGAATATCGTCGAAGTATGGGGGACGCCGAACCGCCAGGACTGACCATCTGCTCCATAACGCAACAAAGACCATCGTCGCCTTCGCAATCCAAGGGAGAACAGCAATAGTTCTTGAGAACATCGAGGACATCCGATCCCTCTATCGTAAGGGTAATGGTCAGGGTAGAAAGTATCGTGGCAGGATGAACGGGTGGAGTTTCGGAAAGGCTCAACGACAGATCGAGTACAAGGCGCGATGGATAGGCCTGCCGATTGTTCGTTTGTCGAGGCGTGAGACCGGAGGTTCCAGTGTGACCTGTCCGAGATGCGGGGAGAGACTCCAATCGGACAAGAGACTGGGACGTAAGCTCTGGTGCAGCAAGTGTCGAGTGGTGATGGACCGGGACAGGGTCGCGGCTGTTAACCTGTCTCGGCGGGGACGGGTGAGGTTCGCACGTTCCCGGCCTCCCATCCTTCTAGAGGCGCAAGGCGGAGCAGTTGAAGCTGTGAAAGGGAACCCGACGCCTACGGTAATCCCCGGAGTCGATGCCCCGAAGCTGGTCTATAGACGAAACCAGCAGAACCACGATGTTACTGTTCGTGGTTTAGTGGAAACGGGCTCGGCCCTGAGCCAGGATCGAATCGACGTTAGCTTTCCATGCATCGAACTGGGCGGGGTCCTTGGGATAGTTCTGGTAGAGCTCGTTTAGCGCTCTCATTCTACTCATCGTGAACACAAGTCCGCTGAATGCCTTGTATGATCCCAGGCCCCTGAACAGTTTGACTATCTTCTTGGCGGCCGAAACGTGGGGCATTTCTCCCAGCGAGATTTCTGTGGCTTCGTCTGATGAGAGGAAGTGTCTCATTCCATAATTGATCTGATCATTGTTCAGTGTCTGTAGGTACATTCGGAATACTTCAAG
This sequence comes from Candidatus Bathyarchaeota archaeon, assembly GCA_005888755.1. Lineage (GTDB taxonomy): Archaea > Thermoproteota > Bathyarchaeia > 40CM-2-53-6 > 40CM-2-53-6 > 40CM-2-53-6. The sequence continues at coordinate 8,335 of VBBQ01000011.1, read as the reverse complement.
GCCGGCCGTTTTGTTGCCGTAGTGATTGACGAAGTCTAAATTGTATTGCCAAAGCTGTTTCTCGCTGAAGTCGTTCGCCTCGATTGCCCGCACTGCTGCTTCTCCGGCCATGACTCCGCCTATGAGGCCTGGGCCGATGCCGCCTGCGCTGATCGGGTTGGGGAACCATGCTGCATCTCCGCAGATCATGTAGCCGTTGGCGACGAGGCAATCGTTCTGGTGTCTAACCGAGACCTGCCAGGATCCCGTCAGATTGCTGTCATCGCTCAATGGTTGAATGTCTTTGAATCGGTCGTCTGCTGCCAACCAATCTTTCAAGAGGGCGCTGAGCGGCTTCGAGCTTCTCTTTTGTTGAATGCCTAGGCCGATGTTGACTTTGTCTTCGGATTTTGGAAAGAGCCATAGGTAGCCTCCGGGTGCTTTCTCCGCGTCGAGGTAGATGTCGCAGTGGAAGGGTTCTACTTCGATCCCGTCCCTGAGTTTCGCGTTTAGACGCGCTGTTGGTTCTACATCGTCCTTGTTGATCTCTTTCTCTATGTGACTGGGAATTGGAAGGTTCCGGCGGAGCTTGGTGGACATTCCGGAGGTATCGATGATGAGTTTTGATCGGATCTCAAACGGCTGGTTTACTCCGGGTCCAACGGTTTGACCATGTAGCCCAACGATTGTTCCGTTCTCTTGGATTAGATCGGTTGCTTGAACGCTGCCACGGAATTCAACGCCTGCCTTCAAGGCATCATCGAGGAGGCGTTTGGCGAACTTGGGCCTGTCGAGAACGTATCCGGGTCCTTCGAATGGGACCCTGACCTTCATGTCCGGGGAGTAGACGTAGACTGCTGTTACTCGGTTTTCCATCTCGGGCTTGCCGTAGCTCGTCCCGATATGATCGTGAATGTACTTGATGTGGTGCTCGCCAACCGCGTCGCCACAGACCCAGCCTAGAACAGTTTTCTTACCCGCTTCGGTCGGCGGGTTTCGGTCCATGAGGAGAACGCTTACGTTGCCTTTGCCCTTCAGGGCTATTGTGCCAGCTGTCATACAGCCCGCTATGCCGGCGCCAACTACTACTACGTCCCAGTTTTCGGCCAAATTCTCCACAGCGTTCGGAGTCTTTCGTGGACTCTTGAACACGCTTTAGCCTTTTGCCTCGTAAGTCAAGCTACTCCGGGAATTAGCCTTATATCACCTCCGGCGAGGGCGCTTTTTTCGAACCGGGAGACAGCCACGTAATGTCATCCAACCCAAGCATTGACGCGAAAAAGCCGCCGTTCATCGGATTGTGGCTTAAGGCGATGCGGATCCCATTCCTGCAGGCGACCTTCGTGCCGATCATACTTGGAGGGGTGATCGCTTGGGAAACACTGCGCGCCTTCAACTGGGGCACTTTCCTGCTCACGCTGCTCGGCGCGAGTTTGATCCAGATTGCGAGTAACATGTTCAATGATTATTTTGATTTCAAGAGCGGAAATGATCTTCAGGTTCGACACCAGAACCCGTTCGCCGGCGGCGGGCGAATACTGACAGCTGGCCTGATTAAGCCCTCAACCCATTTGATCGTGTCCACCTCCTGTCTGATCCTCGGATCCCTCATAGGATTCTACCTCATCTTCCAATTGGGATTGTACCAATTGTTCTGGTTCGGATTGATCGGCGTAATTTCTACTTACTTCTACGTCGGCCCTCCCTTCAAGCTGGCTTACCGAGGGGTCGGAGAATTTCTTGTCGGACTCAATTTCGGGCCCGTAATGACCCTCGGCGCTTACTACGTTCAAACCGGATCCCTTGCATCAGCGACGGTACCCTTGCTCGCGTCGATTCCAGTGGGACTGCTCATTGCAGCGGTCTTGTGGATCAACGAGTTTCCCGATATGGACGCGGACAAAGCGGTCGGAAAGAAAACTCTGGTCTTGAGGCTGGGCTACCTCAGGTCTGTCGCGGTCTATGTGGGACTATTGGCGACCTCTTACTTTCTACTGCTCCTCTATGCGGTTCTGAAGGTCTTTGTCTCCTTCCCGATCACAAGCTTTGCGACGCTCATTGCTTTGTTCAGTCTACCGTTTGCTTTGAAGGCAGTCAGGATACTACGGGCTAATTACAAAGATCCGCATGCGATTATACCTGCAAACGCCAACACGATATTTCTACATCTCGCTTTTGGTCTCTTGGCGATTGTCGGGTTCGTGATAGGGGGACTTGCTGGGCTATAGTGAGTGATTCCCGGGTTCAGATCTTGTTATATTCCAACGATCGAGAATGAGCTCGATACCGGACGATGGCGCAGACAAGCATGGTAGACACAGTGCAGAAAGAAAACGTTAGCCTAGAGGATCGCGTTTTCAAGCTCAAGCTTCAGTGGATGATGGCGAAGGATGACAACGAGCGTCAGAAGATAAGCGAAGAGATTAGACGTCTTATCCAGACGACACCTTCAAAATAGCCCTCTAGATCGCTTCTGCGCCAGGCATGTGGACGGGTCTTTACGGACCAGCGAATCGCTGTTAAGCTATCAACCGCCCTCGCTTTCGGCCCGACCGGAATAATCTGGGCATTTCTGCCAATCCAGCTACGCTCACTAGGAGCATCCTTCTCACTCATCTCGCTAGTAGCATTCATCCCAGCCATTGAGACGATCGTCCTCTCTCCAGTCTGGGGAGGAATTCTGGACTCCACTGGAAAGGGAACGAGAATTCTAGCTCTCTCATTCGTTGTCCAGGCGGTTGGATTCTCCCTCTTCCCCTTTCTGAAGGACCCTGCACAGTTCGTGTTCATGGTCGCACTGATGGGCTTGTTCTCTTCCAGCTTCATTCCCATCTTTGCCGCACTGGCGACTGAGACATCCACCCAGTATGGGCGAGCTATCGGAGAATTCTGGACGGCAGCCTCACTAGGTTACGCGTCGGCAACCCTCATCGGCGGAGTACTGTTCCAATTCCTCGATCCAATCTATCTCTACATCCTGGGAGCTCTCTATGGCTACTCCGGACTACTCGTCGTTTCCTTCCTAACCAAGCAGGGGCTAACTATCGTGAAATCCGTGATCCGCCCGGAGGGATATTGGAGTCTTCTCAGACAACGGAATGTTCTGATTCTCTGCGGGGTGTCAATTCTCGCACTCGTCTCATCCTCTTCCTTCAACAACTTCTTCACGATATACTTGGTGGATTCTCTTAGCGGATCCCGGTTGATGGCTGGTCTTGCAGCTACGGCTACAACGGTTTTTGGGGCGATTGCTTTTCGGATCGTCGGTCCTCTGGACGATAGATTTGGCAGGAAACCTATGTTCCTCTTGGGAGCCGTGGGGTACATGGCCTATTTTGCAACGATCTACTTCGTCACCAACACAGTTGTAGTGACGATTCTATGGACGCTTCCGATCTATCCATTGATCCAAGCCTCAGCTGCAGCATTGATGTCAGATTACACGTCGATCGCTGATAGAGGAAAAGGACTGGGTATCCTAGAGTCGGCGATAAGTCTCGGTGGCGGTCTCGGCCCATTGATCGGGGGAGTGATAGCGGACGCGACACAACTCCAGTCCGTCATTCTCTTCGCGTTTGCGGCAGCTCTCGGTTCAGCAGTACTCTCACAATTCTTCCTGAGAGAACAGACTCAACGTCGACGATCCGCTGATTCACGACCAGCCAACCCGGCTCCGATTAAATAACCCCGATCTATCTCAACCCCCGCCGGCGAGCCCGAGATGGAGCCTGAAGCCAAGGAGAAACGGCGATTCTTCTCCAAGATTCCTCGGAAAGTGAAGTGGCTCATCATTGCCCTCATCTTCAACAATATGGCAATAGGATATCTCCTTGTCTACCTTACAGCGTTTTTCCCTCAACTGAACATCAGCGCCGGCGTCGTAGGTCTTCTCCTTGGTCTAGAGGGCGCAATGGTTCTGCTCTCAATACCCCTTGGAATACTCTCTGATCGAAGGGGGAGGAAGAAGCTGCTCCTGATCGGAACATCTCTAGTTCCCCTTCCCATCATAATGATCGCCCTTACACTAAACGTAGCCGTCTTGGTTCTCGCAGCAATCATTCTTGGAGTAGCCGAGTCAGCAGCCCTTTCGACATGGAATGCGATAATCGCTGACCAGACAAGTCTGGAGAACCGGGATGCCTCGTTCTCTCTCTCGTTCATCCTCGGCAATGGAGCGGTAGCGTTCGGGTCTCTACTGCCAGCATTCATCCCAGCAATCCAATCCCTGACTGGGCTGGGCTCGATCCCAGTTCACGAAGACCTCCTAGTGCTTGTAGGACTAGTCTCGGCTATCACGCCTGTTTGGCTGTTTCGCGTCCTCAAGGACTACAAGGAAACTCCCAACCCAACGAAACTGATCAGAGGCAAGAACTTCCCGATCCTCCTCAAGTTCTCCGGGATAAACAGCCTCATCGGACTTGGTGCAGGGTTCATCATTCCCCTAATTCCGACCTGGCTCTTCCTCAAATTCGGAACTCCTGACACATTCAGCGGACCCCTACTCTCGCTCTCTAACTTGACAATAGCGCTGGCGGCAGTCACGAGTCCGAGGCTCTCAAGCAGGTTCGGCTTGCTCAAGGCGATAGTCGCTACGCAAGGGTTCTCGACTGTCTTTATGCTAAGCCTCGCATTCGTCCCGGACGTCAGACTGGCTGGAGGCCTCTACATTGTTCGAGCAGCTTTGATGAACGTGTCGGTTCCCCTGCAGGACTCCTATCTTATGGGCATCATGTCCCAGGAAGAGAGAGGACTGGCAAGCTCCATCAACACTGTCGTCTGGAGAATCCCAAACAGCATAACCACCGTGATTGGGGGCTTGATCTTGGCAACGGGAAGGTTCGACATTCCCTTCTATCTAGCCACGATATTCTACGCGATCTCAATCACATTGTTCTATACCCAGTTCAAGAACATACGGCCTCGGAGCTAGCTGATTTTCGCGGCGAAGCATCTTTTTAGCCACCGGACAACAGGTAGGATCAGAGGCAAGCATTACGTCCCAAACCCACGCTCCCAGCACGACCATATCCCCGAGAGAAATTCTGAAAAAATACGATGTAATTGCTTTCGTAGGCGCTTCCAAGAGCCCAGAGAAGGAAGCCTACACGGTTCCCGCCTATATGAAGGAACACGGCTACACAATCATCCCGGTAAATCCAACGGCAGATCAGATTCTGGGCGAGAAAGCGTACAAGACTCTCATGGACCTGCCTTCAGACTTGGCGAAAAAGATCGATATCGTAGACGTCTTCCGTCCAAGCGAAGAACTTCCACAGGTTGCACAGCAGGTGATCGAGATGCGGAAGAAGTATGGTAGACCTTTCGCGTTCTGGGCCCAGCTCGGACTCGAAAACGAGGAAGCGAAGAAAATGCTCTCGGACAATAAGATTCCTTATGTGATGAACGCCTGCCTCAGAGTCGTGCACAAGCTCCTGTAGTAGCGCGAGAAGTTGTGGGTACACGCAGCCTGATAGATTCTCGAAAAAAGGGATGTTGAGATTATCTTTTCCTCGTCCGATGAATTCTTGAACAGCCCAGAGCTAATTCTAGACATGAATCGGACTCTTGTCCGACCAACACAGTCCAATGGGACTAGGACCGAGGAATCCAGAATTTCCGGACTAGGTATCCGACGGGCACAAGGATTGCTCCTGCAATGATGAGAAAGAAGGCTGCGAGCGCGGTGACGCCGATCCCCAATGCCAAACCTAACATCACAAGCATGAAGCCGAGTGGTTCCAACACTTCCATCAGCCAGATTCGCATTGATTGGGATACCTCAGGCTCCTCTACGTAAGATGGTCCGACGTCTCTCGCAAAAACGGCTGCAATACCCATTGCTAGCTCTCCACCGAGGGCTCCTGCATTCTGTACATAGTTGAGAATCGGCGGATAGGGTAGAGCTATCTGGAAGGCATAGTATGCAATGTCGTACACACGGAAGATTGCCAAACCAAAACCGATGAAGGCAACAAGCCCAATTTCCATCATCTTCGAGAGTCTCTTCAGCGAAGAACTGTTCGCGCCAGAGATTCTTGTATATTCACCCAAAATGTAAACGGCGCCGGGAATTAGCATCAGCAGCAGTAACACATCGAGGGTAAGGCTCCCAATGAACGTCGTGGAACGACTAAAGAAAGCAGAAGTGACTGATTGGAGAAGGCTGCTCGCGAAATAGAAGATCAGGGCAATTCTCCAGTGGTCATATAGTCTCTGGGAGAACGCCAATCTCTAATCTAACCTCTTTGTAATACCCGCATGTTTCGAGATTATCAACGTGCTGGATTTTGCGGAATACTCGAAGCACATGAGGATTGAAATGAAATGGATGAGACGCTGATTCTCAATCTTGTAGGAACTTTCGCGTTCGGTTTGAGCGGTGGAATACTTGCAGTCCGGAAGAAAATGGACTTGTTCGGGGTCCTAGTGCTAGCAGTGGCGACCGGGCTTGGCGGTGGAATAATGCGGGACCTAATTCTCGGACACACTCCTCCAACAACATTGGTTGATTGGCGGTATCTCGCCGCTGCCGGGGTCGCGGGGCTATTGGTCTTTGTGGACTACCGCCAGATTATCCGATGGAACCGCTTCGTTACCGCGTTCGACGCAGCCGGTCTAGCCATATTCACAGTCACAGGCACCACCATAGCTCTCGCGGCCGGGCTCGGACCAGTGCCGGCAGCGTTGCTAGGAATGCTCACGGGCATAGGTGGAGGAGCTCTCAGGGACGTATTGGCCGCGGAAGTGCCACTCGTGTTGAGAAGCGAGATCTACGCCGTCGCTTCGCTATTGGGCGCAATCATAATCACTCTGGCAAATCAAGCCCAAGTTCTCGGGCCGGCAGTCGAAATTATCGCTGCGCTGGCAACATTCGCTCTTCGAGTGATCAGCGTTTGGAGGGGCTGGATGATTCCAATCGCCCACCCGGGAAGACGATAGGGCTTGGCTCTTTCTGATCTAGATTACTTCGATGTTGTCAGCGAGGATGCCTAATTTCAAGAGTTCGTTCTTGGCCTGGTCTCGATGGTCCCCATGGAGGATAATACGTCCGTTTTCTACGTCGCCGCTGGTTCCCAAGCTCTGCTTCAACCGGTGTGCAAGTCCGGGCAAGTCGATGCTATCTCGGATCAGATCGTGTGGCTGGACAACGGTCACGAGCCTTCCGGTATGATGTGTCTCCAGCCGGATCACAAAATGGGCGGATTCCCGATCAAGATGCCTTAGTATGTCGCGAAACTCGAAATCTTCAACTTCCCCTGACAAGGTCGACCTCACTGTTATAGAATGGTCGGCGTGTCTCTTCTACCTTACCCCTAGCCTTCCTTGTGCTCCTCGATGCGCTTCTCAGACCATTCATGTTCACAATGCGCGCACTTGTAATCATACAGAAATTCTTCAACGTCGATAATTACTGGACCTCCTCGACCCACATATACTACACCGTGGCCGCCCCTCGCCTGGATACCCGGTGGTTCTCTGCCTTCCTCTCTTTCCAAATGTACAGGTTTCTTGCCTTCAAGTTTGACGTGAGATCGGTGCCCACAACCTGGACAGAATCTGAAGAACTCCATTTCAGGTCCATCTTTGATAGGCGGACCATAACTAATCTGGTTTTTGAGGCCGATCGGAGACGTTGAGGTCACAGTGGAACGTTTACCATCCAGGACCCCTCTGATCTCATGATGCCAAGGTTGGAATCGTTAATTGCGACCCCGTACGAAAGCTACCTCCAAGAGCATATTCGGCGGCTACTCACCCCTTGAATTTGAATTTCGATGAGGACCCTTGGCTTGGGACACTTGAACGCTTCCCAACAGTTTACCACGCGCGGGCATCATGGTTATACGACATCAATACTGAGAGTTTGCAGAAGGCAATCTTCGCAGGCCTTCGATCACTTTCTCAAGCGAAAAAATCTCTCGACATCACAGTGGCAGACATTCCTGGGTACCAGTCTGGAGGGGTCGCGTTCAAGTTTGGAGTTGGCAACAAGGACGGGTTCGACATTCTCAACGACAGTGAGGTGAAGAGGGTAGTTCAACGGATAGAGGAGAAAGGACCGTTCAGAATCTTAGACCTAGTCGTTCATCTCCACTACTCAGTCGATGATGGTAAGAGACACAAGGTCCACCAGGACCAGTACTTGGCACGGCTAGCCTTCCAACCCGGCCGGGTCGAACTCCTGCTTCACCATTTGAAAGGGGTCAGAAGGATTTCCCCGGATGAGCTCGTTCGTATCATGCTCTCAGCGATCAATCATCAATTGGATCGAGAGAAATATCCTGAATTGGAACTGGAAAGCCTAACCAGCAATTAGTTGACGACGGGCAGGAATCTGTCTTCGCTGACTGACGAG
>VBBQ01000016.1 GCA_005888755.1 Candidatus Bathyarchaeota archaeon | reverse complement strand
GGAGGAACGTTTGGGCACAATGTTGAAGGGGTCGGAACGGTTTTGACGAAGGGTCTCCTGAGTCAGAGATAGGACTTCTTCACGCAGTTCCCGCGGAATGCTTTTGTTGAAGTTCTTGGTAGCGAGTTCGTCTACTGTGTCCAGATGGGTTTTTGCCCGGACTCGCAGCAACGAAGCTTCCTCGGCGATGTTCTTGATCTTCGATTCCAGCAATTCCCTGGAAGCTCGGGATCTAGTGTATTCCGCTCGCAGGTCGGACCGTTGGGATCTGAGATGTCTCACGTTGGGGAGGCGTAGAATCTGACTCCTTGACGTAAAGGCTTCTCGAGCCTCCTTCTGAATTGGTCTGAGTGACCCGTTTATGATTCGTTTCGCCCGCTCAAGTGTCTTTTTCGCCTTTTTCTCGCCGAGCGGTAGCCTGGTTGATTCGATGGATTCGCATAGTCCTTCGAGCAAGTCTGTCAGTTCCGGATAGCCGTCGGATTCCTTGGCCAAAGTCGTCAGCGGGGTTTTCACGTATCGCGTCAATACTTCTATTGCCTGCGGATGGGTATGCATTTCTCCCCTATGATGCGACGACAGAAGCCTTGCGAATACCCCGCCCAGTCTGGACATTTCTTCGTCCAAGAGCTTCTTTCTCAGTCTTTTGAGCTCCGCTTCTTTGGCATTGGCAGCTCGAATCTCGGAATCAGATTCGATCCGCTCTATAGCTTCTAGAAGGGATCCCTCGTTGTAGACAAGTTGGTGAATCTCCTTTTCGAGACGGAAGCGAGAATCTTCAAGATCCTGTAACATCGCGAGATGCTCGACGAGTGTCTTGGAGTGTTCTCGTATTTGGTCGTGGATCGACGTGATGTCTCGGGTCCTTGTCTGGAACTGGGACGTTTGGTTGTAGAGCTGCTGCAGCCCTTCTATCTCCGCTCTAAGCCAACCTCTCTCCGAAGCGTAGTGTGAACCCATGGCTTTCACCGAATTGTTGTAGCTTGAACTAGCCACCCGCAACAGTCTCGTTATGCTCGCCTCGAGTTTCGATACCGGCGTGTTCGAACTTGATTTTAGGAACTCACCGCACGCAGCGACAATCTCTCCCGATACGCGGCTTAATGCCATGGCGGCTCGAAGGCGACGGGAATCGCCTAAGCCAGACATGTCCCATTTGGTGTTTCGAATGAATTCTCGGCAGCGACTATCCAGAGACGAAGCCAGTGAATGCGCGGTCTCTCCTAACTGTCTCGCTTTGGCTTGAAGAGGTTTCAGCTGAGGGTCAATCGCTGAACCTGTCCAATGTTGGAGAGCCTTCTCGATATCTGCGGCCTTCTTGCCCTCCTTCATGGCTAGGCTGGCCTCTTGCGCGGCTCGGAAAGCTTGGGCGGAATGGTTCTCGTTTTCAAAGCTGTAAAATTTCACAAACCGCTACACGCTCTGGATGCGTCCGCACACGATAGGCAGGGTCGCTCGAATTGCTATAGGATAGCAATGTCTTAACAGTTCCTGCTAGTGGCAGACATTGAGCAGCAAGTTTTATGATACTCAGTAACAATGAGATCACGGAATCAACAGATTGACAGGCAAATGGGACCCCGCTGGAAGGTTCCCTACTGTGGATTCACTTGACATAGCGATATTGGAAAGGATGCTTTCTGACGGACGAACGACCTTCAAAGAATTAGCGGGAGCCACTAACAACGACAGCCGGACCATTGCAAGCAGGTTCCAACGACTGGTAGAAACGGGCGTATTGAAACGTGCCACCGTAGAGGTGGACTGGTCAAAGGTCGGTTTCACAGCCTCGGCGTACATGGGAAGCACCACCGCACTAGGTGAAGATGATAGGAGAAAACTGCTCGAATTCTTGCGGCATGAGCCTCGGGTTCTTGAAGCCTACACCACAATCGGCTCGAATGAGTATTTCATGAAAGTCGTTGACTTCGACATCGCAACACTTAGATCTGGTATTTGCGCACCGCTGGAACCTCTAACTGTAGACCTCACCACATCGCTCATTGTTGACCCAATCAAATCGACCGACTATTCTGGGCTGCTTCGATATCTAAAACATAGGAAAAGCTCCAGTTGAAGCGGCTCATTCTAAAGCGAAGCCGAGTAAAGACAATCTACGTAACCCTTAGCCTGGTCTAGCGAGATTCTAGATTCCACTTGAGATTCCTGTGCCATCTGCCTTGGGCGTTTTCCAGATAAAAACGAGAACCCGTGCGTTATGAAATTCTTCTCACGTTCATGTCGTTAGGCGAGATTGTCTTATCGAGCAGATGTGAACAGATTTATCTCAAGTCTTGATCCATCTTGAAACATGCTAGCACCTGAAGAGTCGATCCGTGAAATTGTCAGGGATTGCATGGACGCCTGGAACAGACATGACGCGAAAGTATTTGCATCGCTCTTCGCAAAAGACGCTGACCTCACGAACTGGAGGGGTCAAGGGGCGACTGGCAGAGATGCCATCGAGAGAGCACATGTACTCTCCTTTGCCACCAGGTTCAAGACCAGCCATCAAACGAGCGAGAACATCAAGGTCCGGCTCATAAAACCAGACGTAGCCTCCGTAGATATCTGGTGGAATATGACAGGTGCCTCGGATGATTCCGGCCAACCTCGACTTTCAAGGCGTGGGATTCAGCTGGATCATGACGAACGAGGAAGGGAAGTGGCTGGTCAAAGTCATGCACAATTTGGACTTGACGGCGATAACCCCGATAAAATAGCCCCCATGAGATAACCACACGACGGGAACGGAATGACGTTCGAGTTAATACTTAGGTCAAATGCAGCATCCTTAATGGCGTTGTCAATGACTCAGCGTGGCTGCTCTTACCTTCGGATATGGTAGTGGGTGGACGATGCTTGGGGTCCATTTCTCTCCCCATTTCCGGTAGGCGGACAGGATACCGGCTAGGTCTCGTCCTTTCTCTGTGAGACTGTAGACGACTGAGAAGGGTTCTGTGCCTGTTACTCTTCTCTCAACGGTTCCCATACTCTGCAAATACTTCAGAGTTCTAGAAAGAGTTCGAGCGTTAAGATCATCGGGCTTTCCCTTTCGAAGTAGATCGTTGAATCGGAGGGGATTGTCGAGGAGATAATATGAAATCAGGATTCTCCACTCGGAGCCTAGCTTCCTTACCGCTTTGATTACCGCGCATATGTCTCTCCTGCAAAGTTCTTTTTTTCCCGATATGATGCTTGAGATATCGGGTTGGCAGCTAGACGCAAGCTTACTCAATGTTATCTAATGCAACAAGGTTAGCCCGAGATATAAGCAGCAATGGGACACAGACGTTAGTTGCACTCGTTTTTCTCTGATTCATTTTCTAATTTTGGGATGTTGAATGACCCGTGGTGAATGGAGGAACAGACCCGACATTAGTTCCGATCAGGTAGCCACCGAATGCAAGAGCCCATACTAGGATAGGGTAGGCGACGATCCGCTCAATGCCTCCGGGGCCCAAGCCAAGGTTGACTCCAACGCCTGACAAGACTGCGGCACCAATTGCGATAGTTCCAGCTATGGGGAAAAGTCTGTCTAACGGTTTCATCACGAGTCTGCGAGACTCTATGGCCGACAGGCCGCCGAAGAAAAATACCAGGCCGGAGAGCGCGTCGTGCACTATTGCCCCCGCGATGAGAGGCGCTGGAACGTTCGAGATCGGCTGCATGATTTGTTGGCCCGCGTAGACGTAATACGGAATGTATGACAGCGGGAGAGCAACCAGGCCAGCTGCGAAAACAAGGAAAACCTTCCAGAACTTCTTGGCAGGGAACGCCTTCCGAAACTGCAAGGCCGCCTCGAGGGAGAGGACGGTCAAGATGCTGAGGGAGAGAATGTAGATAATCGATGCTGGCTGGTGTATTGTCAGCCTGCCCGGCGGGTTTAGTGGAACGGCTATCGGAGCGCCAAGGTCGCTGATGAAGTCATTGGAGACGCTGTAGCCCGGGAAGACAGATTCCGCCACCGTGAGACCGAGAACGAATACAGTGTTCCCGATGAACAACATCACACCCGCTAGTCTTGGAGGAGGAATATCCTTCAGCAAAGAAAACGCCGAGCTACGTCTTGAATGGCGTACCTCAGATCTTGACGTGTGGATCTCTCTTACGCGTGCTCACTCGGGGCGGGGTCGTCGTTCCAGATGTCGACAACGCACTTCCATGCTTTGTCCTCCATTCGCCAAATCGTCACGGCTTTGCCGCGTAATGTGACGCGATTGCCCTTCTCGTCGTTGAACGAGACCTGGTTCGTACCGACACCGTAGGCGAGGTCGCAATCTCGGGCGATCGCGAACCGAGTCGTCTTCCATTCGATGCTGAAACCCGGGATCTTCAAGCTGTCAATCACATAGTTCCGAATCGCATTCTTGCCGATAATGGGCGTCTGTCCTGGCGGAATAACAATTGCATCGTCGGCCCAAAAGGAGACAATTTGTTCCACGTCGCGAGCAGCTGCGGCCGCTGCGCACCACGCCTCATCGGCTCGCTCCAGTTCGTCTCGAGCCCTGTCCATATCTCGTTTGAGGCTCAATCATATCTTCTCCTTTCATACTCGACTGGAGAGCACTCAAATAAGCATAGAGCACAGGAAAGCTTAGACGAGGATTAGAAAAGCATCGGAGGGGGCATTGAGCAATCAAGGCACAGCAGTTCCAAGATTTCAAGCATGAACTCTGATATAGCTAGCTCAGGTGATTGACAAGGGTGACCTGTTGACCCCTGAAGAGGTTGCGAGAAAATCCATTGACGCTTTCAACCGCCACGACAAGGCTGCTTATGCTGCATTGATCGCGCCAGACGCGGTGGCCTATGACCCTGTAAGCGAATAGCCATCTCCTGTGAGTCGCACCCTCGAACCTGGGCCCCCATGAAACGAGCTGCTCGAACAGACGACTGGTCCGCTGGTCTTTGGTAAAAAGAGTATGACGACAAACAAGACGTTGCCCCTACTGTACCGAAGATAACATTCGGGTCCGTTGTGGACTTGGATTTCCGCTCAGAATTATTAGCGCCTCAAGCACCTGGTTCAGACAGAGAAACGAAGCAGACGATTTATGGCCCGACTCCAAATTTCAGACTCCGAAAAGAAGAGAGCCGCAGTTCGGATTCTAGGAATATCGGGGAGTGGACGAGAAAGGTCGTACAACACCGCCCTGCTTGAGGCGGCAAAAACCCTCGTCCCTGAAGCTGCCGTGCTGGAGATTCTTGACCTGTCCCGTTTCCAGTTGTTCAATGAAGACCTGCTCGCTGAAATGCCTGAGGAGATACAGGAGTTCAAGGAGAGGGTGAAACAGTCGGACGCGGTACTCTTCGCGACGCCCGAGTACAACTACTCGGTCTCTGCTGTTTTGAAGAACGCGATCGAGTGGGGAAATCAGCCGAACAACTCGTGGGACGGCAAGCCTGCGGCGATCATCAGCGCTTCCATTTCTCTACGGGGTGGCGCGGGGGCGCAGGCGCATCTCAGACAGATAATGGTGGACTTGAACATGCATCCGATCAATCAGCCTCAGCTGCTCTTGGCAAGAACGGGGGAGAAATTCGACGCCAACCTCAAACTCGTAGATTCAGCCTCCTTGAAAACTCTGCAAAGCCTGCTCGACGCCCTTGTAGAATGGTCGCGGAGATTCTAGTTGGAAGCAGCGAGTAGCACGAAGAAGAGCGCGTCATGGCCCCCTATGCCAGGAACCTACCAGGTTGGCGATCCAAATGACCCAGTCGCAGTTTGTGCGCTTACCTCTGAGCGTTTGATCGGTCCGCTTGTAGCTGTTCCGGGAGTGGCGATTGCGGGCACGGTCTACACCGCCAATCTTGGCATTACCCGGATTATTGTCAACATCACGTCTAATCCTGCGATCCGTTTCCTGCTCATCTGTGGCAAAGACTCTGCGCTATTCAAGCCGGGACAGTCTCTTGTCGCTCTATCTGAGAAGGGCGTTGACGACAAACGACGGATTATCGATGCGGCTGGTTATGATCCAGTTCTTCCATCTGTTGCTCCGGAGCAGGTAGTGCAGTTCAGGAAACAGGTGGAAGTAATTGACTGGACCGGAGAAGAAGATCTCCAGATCTTAGAGGAACGGGTGAAGAGTCTCTCTGATCGCAATCCGGGTGTTTTCGTAACGGGAAAGAAAGCCGATGCTTCTGCAAAGCAAGAAGCGTTCACGTCAATTCGACCGGGCGGCCAGCGTGAGCCGTTGATTTATGATCCGAAAGGATACTTTGTGATCACCGTCGAGCCTGATCAAAAGGAGATCACTCTACGACATTACTTGCCTGATCATACACCGGCTCATGAGATGCGGGGACGAGGAACCACTTCGATGCTACTCGGTCTCCTGCGGGATGGGCTTGTTACACAGTTGAGCCATGCTGGCTACTTAGGCGAGGAATTGGCCAAGGCACAGACCGCGTTACAGTTTGGGTTGCGGTACGATCAGGACCGGCCTTTGAGGGCCCGGGAATCGGTTGCTCCTCCACCGTCGTCGGAGGCAAAGGCTGCTGAACCCGCGGCTCCGAAAATAACGCCGACCCAAGCCTATTCTCTAAAGAAATTTGGAGAGCTCGGTCCCGGAGCCTCGGTCGATCTGTTTTTCTCGGCAACTGATACTCCTCAGGACCATGTTCTCGGAGGAATGTTCCTCGATATGGATGAGAGTGGCGCATCCCGGGTTTACACTCGAACCTCTCAACGTCTCGAGGTTGAGTGGACAGGGACGAGTAAGCTGATCATGGGCTGTGGAGCCGACGTGGTCGTGGGAGCGATACTGCGGGTTTTTGGTAAGCTGGACGAGAAAAAACTGGTTCACGCGGAGACACTGATCATCCTGACCGATGTGGCCAAGATCACCGAGCCCAACAAGGGAAAGGGCCAATGATCTAGCATGTCTGAGGTCGTAGTAAGGTCGACGGAGAACGGTCCGAATCTTGTGATCGTTGACGGGAAGGTTGTTCAGGCCTGGTGCCGGTGCGGCGGGTCCACGCTGATGCCTTTCTGCGACGGGACGCACAAGAGGAACGGGTTCATGGCCAAAACGCACGAGGTCAAAGTCCGCTGATGAATCCATAGTGGAAGTGCGTGTGTTTAGCTCGGGCTGCGGGATGGTGGAGTTCTGACAAAAAACGGTCTAGTACTCATAGTCTGACGAAGAGAGGAACACAGTAGCCATAACGCCCGATCGCCTGCTCGGCTCAGTGTTCTCGCAGATGACTAGCCGATCTCGCGCCCGGATCACCTCCATAGTATTACTGTTTCTCGGGCTCGCTCTCACCTCGACCAGTCCTGTATGGGTCCATGGAGATACCGAGCCTACTGGAATATTCAGAATAACGCTGATGGTTCCCCAGCCAAGTCAGGCCCGACAGGCTTGGTCGTTGCTCGTCCAGAGCAACCTTCAGGCGTTGGGCATCGACGCGCAGAGGGTTGTTCTTGACTGGCCCACAATCTTCGACAGGGCACTTACGCCTGCCTCTGATGTTCTCGGGAGAAGCTATGACAATGGCGGCTTTGACGCCCTATTCCTCGGCTATGCCCTCGGGATAGATGCTGATCCATATTCCTATTATCACAGCTCACAGTATGCTCCGATAGGTAGCAACTATTATCTCTGGAATAACAGCCAGAATGATCAGTAGGTCAAGCAAACACTCGACAAAACGCAACGGTTGGACTTGGTGAAGCAGTGGCAGGCGCTCGCCTATGACCAGCAACCCTCCGCTACGATACTCTACACGAAGGAAATTGTCGCCTTTGATTACACCATAACTAACGGGCAGTACGTGTTCAGCACCTATCACTCACCGTACTGGCCTCCGATCGAGCAATTGTCGATGCTGGGCGGGTCTACGACGGGCTCGATCACCTTGGCCCAGACTGGACCGGCTCCGTCGGAGGGCTTCAACCCGGCAGTGAGCAGTTCCTACTACGACCAGACCGTGTACGGAGCAATGTTCAGTGCGTTGGCGCAGAGGAATGACACGATCTTCAAGAACATGATTCCGGAATTGGCAAATGGCTGGTCTGTCGGGTCGGATCAGAAGACCTGGACTGTATCCTTGCGTCCCGGGGTGACATGGCACGACGGAGTTCCGTTCAACGCGACGGACGTGAAATTCACATTTGACGCGCTACAAGATGATACTCTTGCGGCGGACAATGAGGCGTTCATCAAGGGAATAGTCGGCGGAAAAACCGATGTAACAATCGTGGACCCGTACACGGTCAAGTTCACTCTCCCGAATCCCTACGCGTACTTCGTCGAGAACATCCTCACTACACCAATCATTCCAGCCCACGTACTAGCAAGCGTTCCCTATGCAAACTGGAGAACGAACCCGTTCAACACCGGGATCGGTGGTGGACCTGTTGGAACGGGGCCCTACAAGTTTGTCAGCTATAACTCGACGACTGAGACAAATCATCTGACTAGGAACGATAACTACT
>VBBQ01000010.1 GCA_005888755.1 Candidatus Bathyarchaeota archaeon | reverse complement strand
GCGTCATGCACGAGTTCGGCATATCTTGCAGCAAAATGGAACTATCAAGCGATAGGGAGAATAATATTGACCTGCCGAAGACTCCATCCAATTGCAAGCCAAACGCAAACCGTTGACTTACCATTCTTGCGCGAGAGTGCTTTTCGCTGGTCTCAAATCTTCCTGATATTGATCAGAAAGTGGGCCAGTGCAACCAAAGGGGCAGCGCATAGCAATGCGACCATAGTTCCAAACCCTATGCCCAGAATAGGATAGAGGAACCCTACGAGAAGACTGTAGGGAAAAGCGGTTAATCCCGCGGATATCAACAACGGTTTCGTCAATGCCCGCGACAGCGCCATTCCACGAGTTCTATACGTGAAAAATAGCGTCAGGCTGAATATTGCCGGGAACGATGAAGCTATGCCTCCCAGCTCAGGACCTCCGAGCTGGCTTAACATAACTGCCAGAGCAACGATGCTTCCTCCTGCCAGCGCCCTGAATGCTACTCGCGCAAACGAGTATACCATCTGCACGCTGCCGACATGGGGAAGTTTCATCTTCACCTTGAACAGATAGAAGTAGAAGCCAGCGACCGGAACAAAAACTCCGACCGAGAAGAGCAGATTTCTCAAATCAAGAAAAGCTGTCATCGTCGAGAGGCCGATCCAAACGAGCAGCGCGCCGAGAAACGCGGACTGGAACCCCTTTTCTGAAAGAATCGCGTAGACGAGCAGGAATGACATTGTGAAGCTGAGGGCTAGAGGGAAGACTGCAGATGCCTGCGATGCAGTCACAGGTCCCTGGTTGAGACCGATGAAGAGAAATGAGACTATGGATATTGCAGGGAGCCCGCCTACTAGACCTCCAAGGGCGCTACCATATCGCTCCGCGATCAGCGTCGCGAAACTAACCCACGCACCCCCAACCACGAATGCCAGGATTAGATGTAGAATCAGAAGATCGGTCATGAATGAACTACTGTAACATGGGTAACATGCCTTATTGTCCAGACACGAGCTGGGTTGTTTTCTGAGCTACATGAGCTCGCTCTAACAATAGCAACTGGGAAAGTTGTCTTAAAGCGTCCCCATCGAGCGTCATCTTTAGGAGCCGGCGAGAAGTCATCGTCCCCAGAATAGGTTGTCAATGCAGGAGCTATTGAGATCACATGGCCGCGAACATCTCGCAATATACTCTCTCGCGACGTTAGCGAATTTTTTCCTTTCAGTCCCGCAATATATCGCAGTCAATACCGCCCTCGAGCTAGCTGTAATTCCGAAAGGAACGACGGCGAGTTTGATCGCTCAATACGGATCGAGCACCGGACTTCTCTTGGATTTTCTCAGATCGGGTCTCATCTTCCAGGGAGTTATGGCAGTTTTAGTTATCGGGCTTGCCGGAGCTGCTACTTCTCGAAGGGGCTGGAGGTGGCAATACCCACTGACGGGTGTGTTCGTCTCAACCTATCTTGCATACCATCTAGGCGGCAAGTTTCTGAATGCTCTGGGTTGGATCGGAGTCTTAGGAACTAGCGGTGTCAATGTGTCCGATGTCTACGGAGATCTGTTCTGGTTCGGACTTGGCACAACAATATGTTACCTGCTCGTTGTTCTTGTTCTGAGGCGGTCCTATGGGAAACTTAAGGAAGAGAGAATTACCCTGACCGTTTCAGCATGACGACGTGGCCTTTCCATCGTCACACGACTCTCAATAGGGAAATTGTTTACTCTCTCTTAGCGTAGCGGGACTTTTCGCCGGGATGCCCGAAGCTGTGTACGGCCCCGCCGAGTCATTACAGCAAGCGTGGTTGTCAATCCAATGGTACCACCTACGAGGAGCAACCAGAGATTGGTCGGTAAAGTCGAAGCGTGTAAGACGCTTCGAGCAGTCGAGAAGAAGTTGCAGAAGAAACATTTGCCGTTTCCATTGTCAACATGAACGGTTACAATCTTCGAATCCTGGAGGGTTGGTGAACCGTCGCTGGTCGCCGTGAACGTGATTACATATGGGCCTGGCTGTACAGAGCTGACGTTCCAGTAGAAGATTCCGGTCGAAGGGTGGAAGCTTGCGCCGTTGGGAAGTCCGCTAGCTACCAAGGTCACGTAGTCCGCTGCGCTATCAGTTAGTCAGATTTACCATGAAGTGAATGATCTCTCCTTGGCTAACGTGGATGGTTCCTGGGACGATCAGCACTGGTTGCTGGATTACTTCATTTACGAAGATGCTTACGTTGGCCGATACTGCGCATGATGAGTTCGCAGCAAAGATCCGAGAAAGACCTCAGGCGTTCTGCGATATTGGAATGCCTTTCTTGACACTATAATGTATGGCAACCGAGGCTTAGCCTGTTCTTAACCTCGACCTGCCCTGCTCGGTTCAAGAGCCAACCTTACCTAGGACTCTAACGTCGAAGATGAATGACCCGGACCACAGTCGAAGCCCGGTCGACCCAAAGGGGTTGCCTCGTGATCGTAGAGAGCGATCAGGCGATGCTGGCGTATTGGTGGATTATGGCTGCAATGTATCGTATTCCTGCTATGAAATCATCTGTTGTCGTATATTCGTTTGGTGCGTGGGCGTGGCTGTAAGCAGAGGGCGGCCCGCTTCCTGTCCAAATACTGTCTAAACCTAGTCGTTTCGTGAATAGGTAATCTGGGCCAGAGGCCGGGTTTCTCGGCAGAACCACCGGGCTACGTCCGTAGGCTATCTTTGCGGCCCGATCTGCAGCCTTAGCAATTGGCGCAGACGGTTTCGTCCGGGAAGGCTCCAAAAATCCTAGTGCTTTGACTTGAACGTCGTCGAACCCATGCTGATGAAGATGACTCTTTAGCGCAGCGAGTAGTTTTTTCGGGTTCTGGTTGTATACGAGGCGGAAGTCGATCTTCAGCATTGCGCTTCCGGGAAGCACGGTTTTGGATCCTTGTCCGGTGTATCCTGTTTTGATTCCGCAAATCGTGCATGTTGGCTCCATCAGGTATTTTTTCAAAGCCTCTCTGTTTGTCTTTGCGTTGAGGAATTTTTTGAGGCCCCATTCTTTGAGATAGTTTTCTCCTCTGAATGGAATCTTACTCACCAGTTTCGACTGGGCGGGAGTGAATGGCTCGACGTCATCGTACCATCCCTTGATCAATATCTTTCCCTCGGGGCTTTTCATCGTGTTCAGTGCCCATACTAGTCGCCAGGCTGGATTATCGACCAACGGTGCGTAGGATGAGTGAAGATCTTCTCTGGCCTTTTTACATCTTAGTTCTACATAGAGCAGTCCTTTGACGCCTAGGCTGATCTTGGGCCGACCTGTCTCGTCGAAATCTCCGTCGTAACACACGACACTATCGGCTTTCAGTCGCTCTTTGTTCTGGTCGATGAATCCTGGAAGGTGTGGGCTGCCGATCTCTTCTTCGCCTTCGAAAAGAAATTTCAAGTTGAGCGGGACATCGCCAGTCGTTTTCAGAAAGCTTTCGGTTGCTTTGATGCAGCTCGTAACGTTGTTCTTGCTGTCGGCCGCACCTCTCGACACTATCTTCTTGCCTTGCAATTTTGCTTCGAAGGGTCCGGAGTCCCATTCTTCCAAGGGCTCGACAGGTTGAACATCGTAGTGGCCGTAGATGAGAAGGGTTTTGCTGGAAGATTTTGATTTTACTTCTCCATAGACGATCGGGTTTCCGTTTTTCTCGGGAAGAATCTGGGTCTTGATTCCGGCAGTGTCCATGTTCTTCTTGACGATGCGGGCACAATCTGCGATACCTTTTCCCTGTGCGGATATGCTGGGTTGTCGGAGGAGTGTTCGGAAGTCTCGGAGGAATGGTTCTTTGTTTTTCTGGATGTAATCGAAGGCCTGTTTGAGGCTCTCGTCTTTCACGGAACTATGGCGGAAGTGAGCGTCTTAATAGCACCTTCCAGAGTACAGATTAGCCCATTATCAGCCCTGGTTCGCGACCTGAGCAGGCACTCGATCCTTCAAGGCAGAGCCCACGCTGGAAACGTGGATAATCACTCGACCAATCTAAGCCCGGACCATGCTTTGTTTGGCCTGTCTCGTCCATTATCAGTGCCAGACAGCGGATGATTCTGGAAAAAGGGGGTCTCGCGCAGCGGTTTTGTGTGGCATGAGTGCCGAATGACGCTCTTGGACAAACCAGATGGGAAACTGTGAAGTGTTGTTGAAGCGTTGGGTCAGTCTCTAAGGGAGCGTTACTGGACGCGTTTCTGGTTCACGTCTCTGCGTTATCAGAAAAACAAGAGCACCGACCACAAGCAAGACAAGAACGGCGGAGAAGGCTAGCTGGTTAATTGATACGCTGGTGAAGCCTCCTAGGACGAGAAGGACCAGTGAAAGTCCCAGCGCCCCAATAGTCAATCGCGCTTGTCTGCTTAGCTGGCCTTTGACCCACATGCTCAGTCTTTCCCTGATAGCCTGCGACATGCCATCCGTTTTTCCGGCCAGCTCGCTCCTCTCCTTATCGAAGGACAAGATGACTCGAGATGCTTCCATGAAGAATATGACCGCGACAAACTGGAGAAACAGGACTAGAGTATCAGGGCTCGGAGCACTGGTCAGATCTACTCTAGCCTTCCCGGCCACGAGAAAAGCCAGCAGCGTCACGGAAGCGAGCGTCGCATGCACTTGCTTCTTCGCAAACGTCCCGACTAGTCCGACAATGATGATTACGATTACAATCAGTGTTCCGAGACCGAGACAAATCTGGGAAGGAAAAGCGAAAACGATCCAAGGTGCCAAGAACAAATAGTGCAGTCTTAGGATCAGAGTGGCTGATCTTAATCCCAGGCCTAGACTCGTATCATCGGCCGTGGAGGTCTCACCTCGCTGAGAACCGTCGAGAGAGGAACGCTCGCTGGCCACTGGGTCACCGTGCAGATCTTCTCCAAGGCCAGCAGCATGTTGGATCGTTCAAGCATCAACATTCGATACGCGATCTCTTCCTGTTCAGACTCGAACGTGGTCGGTGCTCGCGGTGAAGGCGAGAGAACTAGGATGCTGTATCCACTCGATGCCAACTGTCGGACCCCACCGACAATCCCGGTGTCTAGAAGTGGAGATATGATTACTAGCTGAGCCTTAGCAGGCAACAAGAGACGCGCGAGCAATGTGACCACATAGCTGGTCGAGAGCAGTGCTCTGCCAGGTTTCGCTGCCGCGAGAAGAAAGAGAATGTTCCGCTCATGCCTCTTACCAAACCTAGGCGAGACGACTCCTCGTTCTTCTCCTTGCAGTATCATTCCAACCCTGTTCCCCTGTCGGAGCAGGAGGCTGGCCATCGAAGCCGCCGCCCGGACTCCCCTTTCGAACAGTTCCGCCTCGGCAGTCTCATAGAAACTCACATCGGTATCCAGAACGATCATCACATCGGTAACTCTCTCTGCCTCCATCTCGTTGACGATCAAACGCGCATGCTTGGCCGAGGTCTTCCAGTTGACCCGCTTCGGATCATCCCCTGAAACATAATCGCGCATACTGTAGAACTCGGTCCCAGGACCCAGCGTTCTCGCCGGTATCGTTCCAGGCCACGGACCAAGGTGACGAGGCCGCAACATAGCCCCCCTGATCGGCTCGGGTCGAGGCATTATCGAGAGAACCTCAACCTCAGACCTCTTCTCAACAAGATAGAATCCGAATGGATCCTGGACCCTCGCGACTAGGGGCCCAACCCAGTAGTGACCTCGGATCGGGCTTGGAAACTCCAGAACAAGCTCAATCTTCTCTCCCCCTCCAAGCCGTGTCAGAACACGACTCGCTCCCGACTCCAGCTTGGCCTCGACAGGCAGGTGCTCATTGACCTCAACGTTTCCCAGCTGGTCCCCGGTTCTGTTCGAGACCGTGATCTGGACCGATACATTCTCGTCTCCAAAACTGTCAGTCGGAGTAATCTGATGGTTGATCACCAATTCGATTTTTTCGGGAAGGCCCCAGAAGTTAGCGAGGAAGAATAGTGATGCGAGTGGAAGAACCATCGCTGCTAGCTGCCAGTCTTGTAGAAGCAACCCGAGTATCAGCACGACGGCTGCTAGCCCGAAATAGAGACTGGCCTTCCTAGTAAACAAGTTCTTGATGGATCACCTGGCCTTAGGCACTGGGACAGCCTTCAGGATCTCATCCACCACAAGCCGCGGGTCGACACCCTTGACCCACGACTCCGCTTTCATGATCAGCCTGTGCGCTAATGCTGGCGCGGCAACCTCTTTCACATCATCAGGAATTACAAAGTCTCGACCGTGGAAAACGGCTCTGGCTCTGGCCAGCTTGAATATTGCAAGAGAGCCTCGGGGACTCGCCCCGACCTCGACCTGCCGCTGCACTCTCGTCGCCTGGACAATGTCGGTCACATACCTGAGAACATCATCATCAACATGAATTCCCTCAACAGTCTTCTGAAGATTAAGAATCGTCGCGGCGTCTGCAGCAGGTTCAAGCTGAACGTCCTCACGAGCCCGTTGCATGCGTCTCTTCAAAATCTCCACCTCCTCCGCCCGGTTCGGATAACCGAGCTGCAGCCTGACTAGGAACCGATCGAGCTGCGCTTCAGGCAATGGGTAGACTCCCTCGTACTCGATCGGATTCTGTGTCGCGATGACTATGAACGGGTCTGTCAGGAGATGCGTCTTCCCATCGAGGGTTGTTTGGCGTTCCTGCATCGCCTCGAGGAGGGCTGCCTGTGTCTTGGGAGGAGCCCTGTTGATCTCGTCAGCCAACAAGATATTGGTGAAAACCGGGCCGCGTCGAAGGTCGAACTCCCCACTTTTGAGATTGTACACATATGTCCCAGTAATATCCGACGGCAATAGATCGGGAGTGAACTGTATTCTGGAGAAGTCACAGCCCATGCTCATGGCAAAGCTTCGCGCAAGCAGTGTCTTCGCGAGTCCAGGATAATCCTCGAAGAGTATGTGAGAATTCGCGAGAATTGCAAGCATTACCTTTTCCAGAACGGCTTCTTTTCCGACGATGACCTTCTTGACCTGGTCTACGATCTGCTGGCATTTCGCGCCTGCGTCCTCTACCTTCAAGCCTTCCAGCCTTCCACCCGATCGATGATCTGTCTGAGCAATTGGAGACGCGCTTCCGCTCCACGCGGCGGAGAGTAATATAGTAGCTTGTAAATCTCCAGATCCTTGAGCAGGCGCGGACCCTGATTAGCATCAGCCAGCGCACGCTTAACCGCTTCCTTCTCCATCCCGGTTTCCAGGCTCACCTTCTCCACCAAGAGATCGCGAAGCCGGCCGCGTAGTATGGTGTCGAAATAGGCCGGGCTTGCCTTCGCAGCAACCTCTACCTGTCTCGTGAGAAACTCCACGTCCCTGGCGCGCAACCTCCTCGGAGCTTTTCGGGGCTGCGTCGCTGACGGGAGTGTTGCTCGATCAGATAGGTCGACTGCGAGGACTAGCGCGAGCAAAATTAGGGGAAGCGCGAGTAGGGAGATTGTGGGACTTACTGTTTCGGGTATGATGCTTCGGAAGAGAATGATAAGGAGCAGGTAGATGCTGGATACTACTGCTAGTAGTTTGAGAGTACTCTGTTTCAATTATGCGACGCTGAGTGGAATATTCATTTCCTCGGCAATACTCTGCAGATGCTGTTGGGCTTGTTCCGCGTCGTTTTCGGTGATAGGATGCAGGCTATACCGGGCTTCCTCGAAAAGGTCGGTGAGTTTTCTGATCGCCGAGCCCTTGATTATGAGCATCTTGCGAATTGACGTTTCTAGCTCTCGTGCTGTCTGGTCGGAGGTTATTGTGGCGCCTAGCCGTTGCGCGGCTTGAACCATTCGCTCGTAACAGTTTATGATCCTTGTCCTAGCGTCGAGTTCAGGCTGGGTTTTCAGTATACGAATTGCATCTTCGACCGCGATCATTCCCTCGGCCATTGGCAGGGGCATCTGACTGATCGCATCGGCCCTAGTCTCCTGCCAGGAGACCAAGACTCCGCGTGCGATGATTACCGAGGTTACGACGAGAAAACCGAGGAAGGCGAGGTAGAACCAGTTTGACTGGACAAGACTGCTCAACTCGATCACCGTTGACAAGAGGGGGAGTGTTGGTCCGGGTCCGGACCCGTTTACAAAACCATTGATCGTGGTCGGAAGATATGGGGTTTGAGAGGGTGTCCGACAGAAAATACCGCCGCACTTCTGAATCAGGATGGAGATTGCGATTGCCCAGGTGGCCATCCATATGAGCATCTGGGTGGAGCTTGACTGTTTTCTCTTCGCAACTCGCTCCTTAGACATCTGGTATCCTATCGCATCTGAAAGGTGTCGCCAGTGGAAGCCCATGAGACCAATCATGACGACAATTAGTCCGAGGCCAATCAGCGGGATGAGATCGGCCAGGTAGACCAGCCAGTAGGAGCCGAGCAGTATCGAGCCTCCGGGCTGGGTTCTTGAGAGGGACCCTAGAGCGAAGGCTACGAGTACGAGGGCTACGAGGAACGGTAGAAGCCGGTTTCCTTTCAGAATCCCCGCTCCTTATCGGCTAAGAGTGGGCGTACAGGCGATAAATACTTGTCCAAAGCCAGTTTCACGAGGACAACTAGGTGCTGGAAGTGGGAAGCCTACTTCCAGAAGAAGAGACATCACGATTCCAAGCATGTGACAATTGGGCGACTCTGTCTTTCCTTTAGAATCATAGATTCTGCAAAAACCTACGAGTGGTCGAACGCGACTAAGGATTAGTGAAGTCTCGGCTTGACTAGTCTTTGACGGCTTCGAGAATGCTTGCGACGTTCCAGAGCTTGACACGAGTGTAAGGTGGCATGTTAGGGTCCTGAGATATCTCGTCTAGGGTTGAGATCGCGTTTGAAGCGCGGACCCCGATTGTATGTCCTTGCGCTTGGAGGGCGTCCATTGCGCCTTTGGCTGCTCGGCGGATGTTCCGAGGGGTGGTGTTGTCGTTAGAGACTTCGTTGAGAACGGCTAGGGCCTGTTTTATCCGTATCTCGTATTCTTCTTTCCGTTTTGCTTTTTGCAGGCGCTTTCACCAGATTGTTGGATGGGCGTCTAGACTCTGTACGCATCCTAGCCCAGAAGATGAGGACGGACAAGGTTCTGATTAAAAGATTTCCATCTCCGAACGGAGCGTTATTCGGAAGAGCTCTGTACTTTCACTCTCGAACCGGTTAGTTTCACAGTCGTCCGCAGGAACCACTCACGCCGCGCAAAGTGGCTGAAGAATACCCCACTTTCTTGGCGAGACGATTTCCTGTCTGGGAATGATTTTGGGCGAGTCAGGTGATTCAGGGTGCAATCCGTGCTTGAATGCCAGGGCGAAACTTGCCCTTTTTTCGGCCAAGTCCTGGACGATTTACTAGCGAATATTTGGAAGGTTCTCAGATTTGAGATTCGGGCTGATAATAGGCGATTTCCCATAGGAGACCATCAAGGCATTCCATTTCGGGAAGCATCACCGGCTTCTCGAACCCTTTCCTCGGGCCGCGACGCGTGCAGAATTCGAACCCTAGCCCTTCTTCTCACATGAAAGAAATGCATCTCCAACAAATGAAGCCCGAATAGTTTCTCTCGTGTCCACTGTTCTTAAGAGACTGAATGTTGAACAGCCTGAAGAAACTTGTCGAACTACGAGACGGGTAGAAGGCTAGAGTATAGAATTCGGGATATCTTTCGGAGCGAAGGATACTTGGTCATCAGGGCCGCGCAATCGAAACCGATCGACTTGGTCTGTATGAGAGATGGAAAATCGTTCTTGATAGAATGCAAGACAGACCGATCGTTCCTAGGAAAAGACCGGAAGAAAGAGCTTCTAGGATTGGCCGAGCAAGCGGGCATGCCAATTATCCTAGCTAAACGCAGAAGACGCAAAGTAGAACTGACAAACCTAGCGGATGGAAAACTGTTCGACCCGAAGAACCTAGAAGCTATTCCTTGAAAGACTCTTTCAAGCTACGCAGCTTCTCCAACATCGACAGCCAACCGAAAACAAGGTTACTGTAAACCGACAGCTTCTCCGGATCCTTTTCCACCTTCAAAACCTCATTCGCTTCACTAATCTTCCCGACAACTGTCATCTCAACCGAGTCCAGGAGATAGCCTGGAGAGAGAGTCGCCTGTGGCGACATTGCTTTCTGATAGACTACCGGCTTGTTACATTTTGCACAGAAGACCTCGCCCTTCACCTTGAACAAGGGCGTTCCGCAGACGGGACAGACGTCAGAGAGCATAGTGGCGCCTGATTTCAACAGGTCCGCCATACGCTTCACATCCTCAGACATCTTCGACTAACAGTAATAGTCGCTGAGCGCTCTATAAATCGCACGGGTCCGGGATATGTCGACCAGAGCTTCAGAGAAAGTACTGAAACACGGAAATCGTCGGAGCCGCCCGAAAGCCATTATAGCCAACCGATTTCGAGCCATAGCGGTCTAGCAATAAGCGGTTTTAGGCGTTGCCAAACGACCTGAGAGGAAAAACAGCGGCCATAATTGCCGCAGATGAGTTCGAGGACCTAGAACTATTCCATCCCATGTACAGACTACAAGAGGAAGGGATCAAGACAATAGTCATCGGGCTGACTATGGACCCTATAAAAGGCAAGAAAGGATACTCGATCACACCTAATGCTTCGATAGACCATGTGAATGCGGAGAAATTCGACTTTCTAGTTGTTCCCGGAGGGAAATCTCCGGAGAGGCTTCGTCTTAACCAGAAAATCCTCAGGTTTGTGAAGGACTTCGACACCCAGGGCAAACCTATTGCTGCCATCTGCCATGCGGGACAGGTGTTGGCGTCAGCAGGAATCCTGAAGAACAGGACTCTAACCTGTGTCGCGGGAATAAGGGACGACATGATCAACGCCGGCGCCCGGTATGTCGACAAGGCTGTAGTCATCGATGGCAACCTCGTCACCTCAAGAGTCCCCAGCGATCTCCACGAATTCGCTAGAGCAATGATAGAGGTTTTCCGAAACCCTCAACTCTTGCAAACCCTACAACCAAGGTAGAACCGGCCGCGAAAAGACGAGAGCATCCTTCCCAACAATTGTAATCATGGTCCATTCGATGTCTCAGCGTTGCTAGTTACTCAGGTTCTTCTAACACGGTGACGACAAAGGCTTCAGAAGCACCTGAGCCAAATCCTTCAGAGTTGGGGCCCTATCTTGCACGTTAGACTATGGAACCGGAAGGGGGTCGAGGTTATTCTTGCGTCCCTCCTACTCGTCGTGATAGTTGTCGGCATGTCTGTCGTCGTCTACGTTTGGTCCTTAGGCATATTCGGGTCGACCCTTCCGGCCCCGGTCAACGGAAAAGAAATACTTGTCCTAGAAAACCAGGGGTTTTCTGGCGCAAAGAATGTGACTCTCTACCTCAGGAATACTGGTACTGCCATCACGACCCTCGTCACCTACTATGTCCAAGATCTCAACGGTAACCAGTGCGCCAGGAGGAGTGGTTGGTCTCAGGGACCCTATTTTCCAACGCAACTTGCCATTGTCCCCCTCAGCATCCAGTCTCCGCCCTCATCTTCTTGCACCTGGACCGGCACTCCGTTCACCTTCCAGCCTGGAAACATCTACACGATCGTAATTGTCAGTCAGAGAAACCAGCAGTTCTCATTCACAGTCCAATCTTAGAACGGGAGTCATGCCCCCGTAGTTAACAGGACAAGCAGCAGGCTTAGAAGCCGGAAAGGATAACGGAACGAGTGCTTAGCTAGAGTTATTACTCGAAGAATAACTTGGCTCAGACGGAGCCAGGATTAGTCATGCCAGAAAAAACCCTTACGCTTAGAGTCGCCGACGCGTATCAGAGAGATGTCGGACGGGGCATTGCGAGAGTGGACCCGAAAGTTGTGGATCAACTTGGCCTGACTTCTGGCGATGTTATCCAGATTGTTGGTAAGAAGAAGACGACCGCTCTTTCCTGGCCCGGATACGAGTCAGATTCAGGCAAGGGAACGATACGCATAGACGGCTATCTGAGGAATAACGCCGGCGTTTCGATAGACGATAAAGTCACAATTAGGAAAATAGAGGCAAAGATCGCCCAGCGTCTCACCCTAGCGCCAACGGAACCACTCCGCATTGTTGGAGGAGAGGAGTACCTCAGCCAGATCCTGGAGGGCCGAGTTCTGGCGCGGGGAGACTATGTTCCGATCAGCGTTATGGGTCGTAAAATCGACCTTGTTGTCACGAGCACTACCCCGACCGCCGAGGCAGTAATCGTCACAGATCAAACGAAAGTCACAGTCGGCGAGCAAGTGAAGGAAGCGCCTAGAGCGATTCCGAGGATTGCGTACGAGGATATCGGTGGGCTTCGGCCTGTCATCCAGAAGGTTCGGGAGATGATCGAGCTACCGTTGAGACATCCCGAGTTGTTTGAGCGGCTGGGAGTCGAGGCCCCGAAGGGGGTCCTTCTTCATGGTCCGCCAGGCTGCGTTGTTGGGGATTCGTTGATCGCCCTTGAAAATGGTGGACTTATTCGGTTGGAAGAACTCGCGAAAGGCGTGCTACCCGGCATCTACGTTGCAGACCTTCCTATTTATCCACCAGGCAGTGCCAAGGCGCTTCACATCCATGATGTACCTGAAACGATGGAGATAATCACCGAGACCGGAAAAAGACTCCAGACGACTCTGAACCATCCTCTCATGACTGAACGAGGGTGGACCGCGGCGGAGAAACTCAAGCCGGAGGATAGAGTGAAGACGATTAGGTGGATTCCCTCGCCTACACAATACGTGGTTGTCAGCGATACCATCAACGTGGTGAGACTATGGACCCAACCGGTCATGCCAAAGTTTTGGGATGAGCAGTTGGGAGAACTTTTCGGCATATTCATCGCGGAGGGGACAGCTGGCAAGGATAGAGTCTTCTTCACCATTGAGAGTCACGAAGAGGAACTCGCAGCCGCAATAAGGAAAGGGATGGTTATTTTCGGCGTTGAAGGGTACACTGTTCCGAAGTCAGGCAAACACTGCAATGTGTTACGATTCGACAACAGAGGACTCGCCGAATTCTTCGGTAAATATTGGTCTCGTGTAGACAAGAGAGTGCCGACGCCGATACTGATGTCACCGAACACAGTTGTGGCAGCATTCCTCCGAGGTGCTTTCGAAGGAGATGGCTTCGCAAGAAAAGCGAACAACTACCACGGTGTCTTCCTCAAAAGCAAACACCGGAAATTGTTGGAGGAAGTGCAGACCCTCCTTCTAAGGTTCGGAATTACCTCAAGGATTCACGGAGGCCCCTATATAATCAGAGGAGGAAGAGACTCAGCCTCTTACGCGTTGGCGATTCGTGGTAAAGATGTTGTAAACAAGTTCAAGGAGCGAATTGGCTTCATCTCTACTCGGAAAAGAGCGCGACTGGAAGCTATAGTCAAAGGCTACAAGCGGAATCTCATCTATCTCGATGACGATTTTGAAAAGATCAAGACAGTAAGGAAGCTCGAAGGCTGGCAGAGAGTATACGACTTCGAAGTCCCGACTACACACTCGTTCTTCACGAACGGCATATTGAGCCACAACACCGGCAAAACATTGCTGGCGAAGGCTGTGGCGAGCGAGACGAATGCGAACTTTTACAGTATTGGTGGGCCGGAGATAATGAGCAAGTTCTACGGCGAGAGCGAGGAGAGGCTCCGAGAGATCTTCAAAGAGGCCCAGGAGAATGCGCCTTCTATCATCTTCATTGACGAGATAGACTCGATCGCGCCGAAACGGGAAGAGGTTACAGGGGAGGTTGAGAAACGCGTTGTGTCGCAGCTACTTTCAGTGATGGACGGCTTACAGTCCCGTGGTAAGGTGGTGGTGATTGGGGCAACTAACCGGATCAACTCGATAGACCCTGCACTCCGACGCCCTGGAAGGTTCGATCGGGAGATTGAGATCGGTGTCCCTGACAGGGATGGGAGGCTGGAGATATTGCAGATTCACACTCGGGGAATGCCCTTGGAGGATGTGGATCTGAAAAAACTGGCTGATGTCACTCACGGGTTTGTGGGCGCGGACTTGGAAGCGCTCGCAAAGGAGGCAGCCATCCGGGCGCTTCGTAGGATTCTGCCCGAGATCAACTTGGAAGCAGAGAACATTCCGGCGGAGGTCCTCAACAAGATCATCGTCCGGATGAGCGATTTCCAAGAAGCACTGAAGGAAGTGGAACCCTCGGCAATGAGAGAGGTTCTGGTGGAGGTTCCTGATATCAAATGGGATGATATTGGAGGTCTAGAGGGGGTCAAAGAGGAGCTTCGAGAGGCCATCGAGTGGCCGCTAAAGTACCCGGAGCTCTTCGCGCAGATGAACGCGGTTCCACCGAAGGGGCTACTATTGTACGGTCCACCAGGCACGGGTAAGACGCTCTTGGCGAAGGCGGCTGCGAACGAGAGTGAGGCGAACTTCATCAGCGTCAAGGGTCCGGAACTGCTCAACAAGTATGTTGGAGAATCTGAGAAGGCCGTTAGGGAGGTCTTCCGCAAAGCTCGCCAAGCCTCGCCATGCATCATCTTCTTTGACGAGATCGACTCCGTAGCGCCTCTTCGTGGAAGCGGCACAGGAGACTCTAACGTGACCGAGCGGGTCATCAGCCAGTTTCTGACCGAGATGGACGGGCTAGAAGAACTCAGGAACGTCGTCATTATCGCTGCAACAAACCGGCCTGACATTGTAGACCCGGCACTTCTACGACCTGGCAGGTTTGACAGGATGCTCCTGGTTCCTCCGCCAGACCTAGAGGCGAGGAAGCAGATCTTCCGGATTCACACGAAGAAGACGCCGCTGGCTGAGGATGTGAAACTGGACGAGCTTGCAAGGAAGACAGAAGGGTACACTGGGGCGGATATCGCGTCCATTTGCAATACTGCCGTAATGCTGTCGATCAAGGAACATATCGGGAAGGCGAAAGACCCCGAGGATGCGAAGAAGAAGGCAAAGGGGTTGAAGGTGGCTAAACGTCATTTCGACGAGGCTATGCAGAAGGTTAAGCCCATTTCCGGCCAAGAGCTTAGGATGTACGAGCGCTTTTCACAACAGTTCTCTGACGCGAAGGCAAGCCTTCAGAAGATTCCGGCACCTTAGTCAGGCTGAGAAGAGGTTTCTAGGGCCCGGCTGAAGCCTGGCCGGTCGAAAAAAGGCGGGAGGTTGGGCTTAGGTCCGTCGCCCAACCGAGGAGGGGAGGGAACGATGCGATTGGCCGAGGAATCCCGTTGTGTGGCTGAGAAGAGACGACGTCTCTGTGACGCTCGAGTGAGTGTTGGTCGTGGTCGTTTCTATGTGGGTCTTAATCCACTCAGGTATGACCACGGTTCGTATCAGCGCTTGGATGGTCACGTCTCTCGTCTTTGCTTCGAGCTGCAGCTTTCGGTAGTTCTCGTTCCCCATTGAGAAGATAAACTTGGCCATGAGAGATACATTGTGGTATAGTTCGGTATAAGCCCATGATTTTGAACAAGGAGATCTTGATGTGGAAACTCGCACGAACCTTCGTTCAGGCGGTTTGAACGGACACTGGAGACCTATTTTTCTCCGAGAACGCGCGAAATCGTTGTCCGTTGCAACCCAGAGACCGCAAGATAGAGTTCTACAAATCCGGCCTCGGGGGCTGCGGTCTAGGCGAAAACTTTGCTGCCGCGCGGATAGGGCGAAGGGGAGGCGAATCTTGATTGGCAGCTTACTCTCCGGGAAAGGAGCAGTTCTTGACGCATCATGGCTGGAACGGCCTGTGGTCTCGGGGCCCGCTCACCCCTCTAGACACTGCTATTTCGATCTAGCTGGAAACAGACGTTTTTTCGGGCTTGTCAATTATCGGGGGAGGCGGTGGTTTGCGGACCCGGATTGCTAGTATAATGAGTAGGAAGGCGAGGCCGAATATGGTCAACAGGACCACCGATGAGACTGCTGTACTATTGGTCATCCCACTTCCGCCACTCGCCGTAGGGATAGTAACTGTGAGAGGTTGAGAAGCACTTGACGCATCTGTCGCCCAGTTCGTGCTCTTACCCTGGTACGTCACTACGACATTATACGGACCCGTCGGAATGTGTCCGAGTTGCACTGTTCCCTGGCTATCGGTTGTGAAGGTCTTCGTAGTGGCGTTTACAAAGCTGACGGCCACTGTTACTCCGGATACCGGATTGCCGGATCCGTCAATCGTCTTGACGCTTGCCGAATAGGCCTTCAGTGTAATTGTGGTCGTTGCGGCTCCACTGGTCAGGTCGATCGTTGGGGTGCCGACTACCATGCCTCTCATGCCTTCCCACATAGCGTCTGTCACTGTCCAGGAACCAGCACTAGTCCACTGACCCGAGTAGGAAGTGATGTTCATCACGGTCGAACCGCTGGTTAGGGTAACAAAGGCGGGAGCGGAAACCGGCAAACCGCCGGGATCCACAAAGCTCAAGGTCAGCTTGAACTGTTTATCGAACATCGCCGTGAATCCTCCCACCCCGTTCAGATAGGTAGTACCTGCCGGGCTTGTGTAATTGTAGTACATCGTTGGAGTCGTAAGAGTGGAACTTATCGTCGGGGGCACCCCGGTGCAAGTACAACTCCACTGCTTCCAAGTATACAATGCACCGGACGACGCTCCGGTGAAGGTCGAGTTCAGAACGTGAATTGAATGCACGGTCCCATTGCCGAAAGCGAAGGTCTTGCTCAATGATACTCCAGGGGAGGCATCGACGCTGACCCAGATCTTCCCGTCCGCAGTGGCGACATTTGTCGAGGCATCCAAACCACAGCTCGTCTTGCATCCCAAGGGTGGGCTGACAGTGTACACGGCCCAGAACGGGCAGTTCTGTCCTGGAGGACCCTGCTGGCACTTGGCAACAGTATAATCGGCATAGATCGGGCCAACATTCAGAGGATTAGTGTCGAACTGGAACCAACCTCCAGGACCATAGGTGTACCATCCACTGAACGTGTACCTCTTACCCGTAGATGCTCCCACGAAAAATGTGTCGAGCACTTTTACAGTATGAGACGTATTATTGCCGAAGGCAAAGGTGTGATTCAGATTGAAGCAGTTGGCCGGACATGCTCCCCCGTCGAGTTGCACCTGTACTATTCCTTCGGAAGACGGGACGTTTGTTATGGTATCGACGCTGCAAGGAGTCGTGCAACCGCTCCCATGAGCATTCAAAATGAAACCCGGGACCATCGTAGCTGAGAAAGTTAGGACTAGAAGTAGAAACGGTAACTTCTTTCTCACAAGAAACCCTCGGATGTCTCGAAGAACCTCTACCTCGAAACTGAGTCAATAGGCTCGCGACTCCAGACCCCATCGAGTCGGGTACTAGCGGACTTTAGAATCGTGGAAATTTGTCTTGCGCGAATCTCGCTAGGGGCATCTGGAATCTCTCCTATTATGGCTCCTCCTTGGGATACTGTTGGATCTTACAGACAGATTCAAAAAAGAAGGTTAGAACTCCGGTTCGCATCCTGCCCTAAAGGCCGCCCCAGCGACTGCTGGGCTTTCGGATGAAAGAGTCTATGATTCAGCGTTCTTCCGAGTTGACTTCTTCAACCAGTGGACAATGGCTAGATCAAGAAGACGAAGGTCATGAAGCATATCATCATTAGCAGTATGGCATGCTTGAGCCCGTCCTTGAGATAGCCCGTCGCCATTTTACCGCCGACTAGTCCCGCGAAGAGGGCTTCGATCATTGCCATGTACAGAAATACCGTGGTGATCTTGTCCAGTGGGAGACTGACGAAGTTGAATCCTACTCCTCCAATGCCTCCCCCGCCGCTGCCGAAGTTGGTGTTGGCCAATTGTTTAAAGAAGCTTGAGATGAGCAGGTAGACGGTGACGAGGAAGACGGCGAAGCTGATGTACATGACTCCGATGAAGGGTCTCAGAGTGGCGCGCCTCTTTCTCTCTAAGTACTGGATCTCTTGCACGTGTTTGGCGACGGATTCCATGCTCTCTTGGATATCTCCTCCGGACTTGTTGGCCTCGGCGATAAGCATCGAGCTTCGCCGGGACAGAGTTGTACCAGTAGCATCCGCAAAGTACTGGAGCGCCCTTTCCAGCGGGACCCTGAAGCTAATCTTCGCAATTAGCTTCTTGAGCTCCTTCGTCAACGGACCATAGTCCCGTTCCGCGGATATTTCGATAGACCTGGTCAGGGTCATGCCACTTCTACCTGCGTCAGCAATGTCTCGGATGAGGTGCGGAATGTTGTTGTCGATAGAGTCTCTTCGCTTGGACTCTGCAAGATAGACTAGGGCTGGAGGTATTAGCGCGACGATTCCCGCTAGCAGGAGGAAGCGGTCGATGCTGAACTTGCCGACCAAGCCTGCAATTGGGACGTTCGGCGTAGGCCCGTAGAAGGCGATCTCAATCAGCCCCCAGAAGAATATTCCAGCGAAGATTATTCCGCTAAAGACCCAGACCAGTTTGCGCGTGATCTTGCTGAAGATCCCCCCTATTCCACCTCCGCCGCCCGAATCATCCTTGACCTTCTTTACCTTCTTGCCGGGAACTGCGGCGTCTGGGGCCTGTGGGGTTGGTGCCGGTGCTGGTTGGTTTGGTTGTGACATTTTTTGTTCTCCTAACCTTTCGGCTGCATAGTGTCCAGGATGAAGAGGAACATTACGCCGCATATTGGTATGAGTATGAAGGCGAGGAGGTACATGAAAGAGAAGACATCTATCCCTCCCAGATTGCCTCCGATAGAGGCCATGATCGAGAGCATGACGACGAGCATTAGTGGGAAGGCGATGAGCATGAGCACGTATGTTTCAGCGATGATTCCCAGCGTGTCGAGGAATCCTTGGACTGAGAGAGCGCGTTTCTGGAACAGGTGGTCTGTTATGCCTTGGAAGAACTTTTTCATGTCCCCACCGGTCCTGATGACTCCTGAGAAGCCTCGCAGAAGGTCTTGGTAGTTTGCTGATGGGGAACGCTCTACCTCCGCGGTCATCGCGTTGATGACGTCGTAGCCGAGAAGGTCGATTCTTCCGATCACGTTCGCAATCTCGTCGGAGAGCATGAACTTGGGATCTTTCTCAGATGTGGACCTCAGTATTCGCTCAGGGGTGACTCCTGCGGATGCGAGAACTGTCATGTAGCTTGCAGTGAACGGTAGGAAATTGTCTAGCCGTTGTCTCCGGGACCCGACTTTCATGGATGGGAGTATGTAGAAGAATCCGAGAATTGCGGCGCCTGTTATTACTGCGAGCCCGATAGAGAGTAGAATGCTCAAAAGGACAGATGTTATCGAGAAGGTGAGACCGAAGGCGCTTCCGAGGCCTAGATTGAGGATGAGGAACCATACGAAGAAGGATAATCCTCCTCCGACCAAGGCGAAGAAGACCATGCTGCTCACATAGGCTTTGTACCCAATCTTCATTCCAGCTAGCGAGAGAACCTGTTTGAGGCCGCCGAAAATTGGCAGTAGCTTGCCTATTCTTTTGCCGAGTAGACCGTAGGTGAAATAGGAGAACCCCTGCTTCTCTTCTGGAAGCGCAATTCCTCCCTTCTTCCCCTTCTCACCCTGTTCCATGAAGTGGCGCATTCTAGCGCGGTAGTCTCCCATGTGAAGCACGGCTTTCTCATAGACGAAACTGCTGTAGAGTGCGCCTGCGGGGGATAGGATGATGATTTCGATAATTACCCAGGGCGGGGTAATTGCGATCAATGGAAAGAATATGTTGGAGACGATCGCGATTGGAATGGATAATGGGATGCTGATCAGCCACTTGTGCTTTTTCAGCATGGAGATGTTGAAGTTGTATAGTATGGCGAAGAAGGACCCGGCTATCAGCAAATAGGTAATTGGGACAAGCTGCTGAATGGCACCCGTATTGGGGTCCGTGTACCAGGTACATCCGCAGATCGCGCCCATTCCTCGGAAAAGGAGTGTGAGGAACGAGAGTACAACGGTCGCTCCGACCCACGACTTGCTGGTTTCGAAGAGATTCTTCTTTGCCTTGTAGAGGCCTAGAGAAACTAGACCCAATAATCCTAGTCCGACAGAGAGGATGTCGTTGGAGTTTGTCGCAAGGAGCTGACCTAGCGGTCCCAGGAATGGGACGATGGGATCAATTAGACTCATTACGAAGTAGCTCCTGATGGTGATTGGACCATCTTCTCGCGCTTGACCCGATCCAAGAGCTGTTGCGGATTGACGTAGTAAGTGCGAATGACTTCGACGACATCCTTGAAGTCACGAATGTTGTTCCGGACCATCCATTCGAGGACAAGACGTCTGTTGTTGAGCTCTTCCATCACTTCCTCATGCTTGTATCCGTGACGTTTCATTATGTTCTCAAGGACATAGCTTCGTCCATAGAACACGTAAGTGTCCGTCTTTGGATTCCACTTGAAGACATCGTTAGTCAACACGTCCTTCGTTGTGGGATCGAGCCCGACGACTTCAGCTATGTTGACCATGCGTCGGACGCTTTTGTCGCCTACCTGGACTCGGGTTTGGACCCCGATGACATCGATGGTTGGGATAAGGGGTCGAGGTATGTTCATGGGTTCGCTTTCGAGACGGTGAATTGCTGCCTCCGCTGAATCGGCGTGCAGGGTTGCAAGGCCTCCGTGACCGGTAGCGATCGCCTGCATCAGGGTGTATGCTTCATTGCCTCTGACTTCTCCGACGATGATGTACTCCGGGCGCTGTCTCATGGCGTTCTTGAGCAGGTCGAAGAGAGTGATCTCGGAGACTTCCCCGGTTACACCGAAGCCCATTCTGACGACGGATGAAAGCCAGTTTTCGTGGGGCAGCTGGATTTCCGACGTGTCTTCGATCGAGACTATTTTGGCGTTGGGTTTGATGAACATGGCGAGGGTGTTGATGCAAGTTGTCTTTCCTGAGGCTGTGCCGCCCACGACGATTACTGAGGCTTGTTTCTCGATGATGTACCAGTACCACGCCGCCATCTCGGCGGACATTGTGTTGTAGATTATCAGGTCCGAGCAGGTGAGAGGTCTCTCTCTGAATTTTCGTATCGTGAAGGTTGATCCGCGTCTCGTGACTTCTTTCTCGTATGTCATCTGGACTCGACTTCCGTCAGGTAGTGTGGCGTCCAGGACAGGTTGGGCGATGGATATGGCGCGGCCGGTCATGTAACTGAGTTTGAGGATGAACTTGTCAAGCTCTTCCGTGGTGTTGAAGATAACGTTGGTGGGTATCGATTCATGTTTTCGATGCCATATGTAGAGTGGTATTCCCATGCCGTTGCATGAGATGTCTTCGATCCAGGGATCCCGCATCAACGGATCTATTTTGTCGAAGTGAACAAAGTCCCGGATAACATAGTACATGATACGGTCCAGGCCATCGGGCGTAATCTTGATCTTGTAGTTCTTGATGATCTTCTCTACAAGTTTCCTAATGTAGGCTCCAGCGTTCTCGGTGCCACCTAATCTCTTAATATCAACATCCAGCTCTTCGACCAGGAGTTCTCCGATCTCTTTGAGATTCTTCTTTTCATCATCGCTTAGCTGAACCTCCACTATCTGATACTTGATCGCGCCATCTTCTTTGACTATCCGGACTTTTGCATAGGGCGCGTTTACATCGTATTGCTCTACAACGGGTGTGTCTGATGCCTTCTTCATCAGATCTATCGTCATTTTTTCGTATTCCATCAGCATGCCGACAATGTTGTCTATCTTGTCGGTCTTCTCGGGCTTCGCGGTTTTTGACATGATTATCAGATCACCCTGCCGAATGTCTCGGCCATAACTCCTCTGTCTGTGATCGAGAAAGGCAGGAGCATTGGGCGCAGCTGTGCTCTCCTCATCTTGTAAAATCGAAGTTTGCCTTCTAAGTGTTCAGATTCTAGCTCGAATTCGACGACGACATCGGACATGTGCGATAGAGTGGCAACCACGTGTGGATCGTGGATGTCTGACAAGATGGGCATGAAGACCAGACCGTTTCGCTGGTGAATCTGGCTGCCTAGAATCTCCAAGAGCTCACGGACTGATGCGGCGTCATGATTGACCAGCAGGTCCGAGAGCGAATCTATCATTACTATGTCTCCTTCATCCAGTTGTGACAGTATCTCCCTCCGGAGTGTCACAAAGAGGTCCGAGCCGAGGCTTCTCGAACCGGGACTCATTGCCCCTGGCCCGAGCAAACCCGTGCCCATTGATCCTGGCCCGTGACCCCCTTGTTGGAGGGACTGCACTCTTGGACTGTATGCGTCAATAAAGGTCCACTGTCTCCCTTGTTCCATTTCACTGGTATCCCATTCGTAGACCATCATCTCTTCTCTGATGTACGCCGGGTCTCTGACAATTGTGAAATAGAAAATTCGATGCCCCTCAGTGCACAAGAGATGGGCGATTTGTTGGCAGAAGAGACGGACCGGACCTTCTTGATTGCTGATTAAAAGAACGGTGCTGCCTGCTGGAATTCCACCGCCCAGTTTCTCGTCCAGGCCGCCCATGCCTATCCGGATTCGGCGGACTCTTTCTTGGGGTCTAGCTCTAATCAACCTGTTTCGCCTTGAAGATTGCGCGTCTCAAACGTTTGGTGACCTCAGGCTCTGATTTGATCTCGATCCCGTTTTCGTTAATGATGAAGGGATGTTGATATTGAGAGTGCGACGTCCCACGCATTTTGGGAATCTCGATTTTTCGAGAGCGCACCTTCATAGAGAACGAATCCTCCTCGAGCGAGTTTCCCTGGAGAGCGTTCTGTTCGAGCGTCGTTTCACCGCTGACACTCTCTTCGAGGTTGTGGTGAAGTCTGATCATTCCGTCGACCACGTATTCCTCGACAGATTTCCGTCCTTGACTGGTTGTCTCAGCTTGTCCGCTGACGAGCAGGGTGGTGCAGCCGAAGGATTTGAGAATCATAGTAAGCCTCTGAATTAGGCTTCTAAGATCGACTTGGGTTAGTTCGAGACTCATTGCGTCTAGTGAGTCGATGACGACTCTGCGAGCGTTTACGGTTTGGATGGCGTTTTGGATTTCGTAGAGTAGAGATTCTAGGGTGAAGGGACGAGGTACTACATACCGCTCGGCGCTGCTGAGTCCGAGCCTGCTTGAAATCGCGTCTAGGACGATTATGTTGCCATTGTCTTCGTATGTCTGTATGTTCCAGCCGAAGCTGTTGTACATGTTCTCTCGGAGTTGCTGAGGAGTCTCTTCTAGCACAACATAGACTCCGTTTTCGTTATACTTTGAAATCCCGTTGTAGAGAAACTGTGTTGAGAAGATCGTTTTGCCGGCACCTGCAGGCCCACTTAGGAGATAGACTCTGTCACGGATGAGCCCGCCGCCGACAATCTGGTCGAAACCGGGGACTCCCGACGATATTCTTTGGAGCTGTTGGAGTTGAGGACGCGCTGGTTGCTGCTCTTGTGGTGGGGGAGTTGGAGCGTATCCTGAATTGTCGTATCCCTGGTTTTCATAGGAACCGGACTCGTATCCGGTGTAGCCTTGTGAAGGGTCGTATTGCGAGGGGTCCTGGTATGAGTAAGGGTCGTTGTTTGCTGGCTGTCCCTGATCATCATAACTCATTAGCCATCCCAGGTCTCACTCAACACGTGCCCGGATAGCCACTAGTACTCTTGAGGTCCATGAATGGGATCGTCTCTCCCTGAGGCTGGCCCCTGTAATTGTAGTAGAATCCGATGAACGTTAGCCAGTTGTCTTGGTTGCCCAAGGTAACACCACCTGTCCCGCCTTGACCGTTTCCCCCGAAATACACTTCCGTCGTCGGGGCTGCTCCGTTCGCAGGGGCTGGCGGTAAATTATAGGGGAGGGTACCCTGGTTGTAGGCGGTGATAACGCTCGGATTGATGCTTGTTGGAGAGACTATCCAGGTTCGGACGAACTGTCCGAAACCGTTGGCGCTGTAAGGCTGCATCTGCATCATGGTGCTGCCTTGCAATGTCACCCCGCTGTCGGTTGCTGTGTTAGCGACCTTGACCCACAACACCATATTAGTGCTTGACGGAACGCAGAAGGCTGATTGAGACTGAGTCTGGGATCCCTGGGTGAAGTTGAAGGACTTGAAGTCGAAATAGATTGAGAGAGGCCCGATGTTGGTGACGAATTGTCCCCCAGGGTTGTTCGTATTGAAAGTCACCGGCCAGGGGTAGAAGAAGCTGAACAAGCGACCCCTTGTACTGCTGAGAATGACTTTGTATCCGCTACCGTCGTTCAACGTCACTCCGTTGACATGGATGAGTTGGTTGATTACTCCAGCCGCTACGTTTCCGTTCGTGAAGAAGCAGTTGCCATTGCCAGCGCAGTTTTGGGTGCCCGATCCCGTATCAACGATACAGGGGCCCAGGCTGTTGGGATCGCTGTTGGTGCACTTGGTTCCTCCAGTTGGGGAGATATTCGATATGTATATTCTCGCGATGCTAACAGTAGTTCCGCCCAGATTGTTGACCGGGATGTTGAAGCTAGTACTGGTGAAGTTCTGTGCTCCGGGAGCTGCTGGAACCAAGTTCTCTGAGGTTGCAAGCTGATCGTTCTGGTTCATCTTGAAAAGTGAGGAATTGTAGTTGTCGTATTGGATGAATCCCCAGAGCATCAGGTTGAATCCCATGAGGATCAGTATGATGAAGAATAGTCCTCCGAATATGGTGCTCATGCCCTTCTTTGCGCGGACGAATCTTCTATAGATCGCCATGTGGCTAAGGCACCCAAGTTGTGGTTGTGATCGTTCCTCGAACGGTAGCGACGGTGATCTTCTGGATGTCGTTATGAGCCCAAGTCGTGCCGCTCAGCGTCATAGTCAACGGGGTCGTGGTCACGTTGCCCACATTGACTGTTTGTGAGAACTGGAAGAGCGTCGAATTCACATAGACTGACGCGATGGTGAACGGGATTGTTCCCACGTTACGCACATAGACCTTAATGATATTGTTGCAAGTGCCACATGATCCGGTGAAGAAAGCGTTCTCGACCGAAACCCGTTCCTGGTTGGCAATGCTGCGACTGGAGAACCAGTAACCTGCACCACCCTGGTAGGCTCCGAAGCTCGAGATTGCCCAGACGAAGAGTAGGGAACTTAGACTAACGACTATGACAAGCATGGTCAGGTTGGCCATGATCGTAGCGATGCCCCGCTTTGACTTGCGGTTCCTTTCAATACGATTCTTTGCCCATTTTACTAGACTCATTCTCTCTTCCTATCTCCCATGATGTCTATCGTGCTCCAATCTCTGTTGAGACGTGGAAGTTCAAACCAAACATCTCAAAGGGTTCTGAGGATAAAGCCCCGCTGTTTCTCCCGCCCCATCTCGGTGGTACTAAGATTCCACTGCTCATGTCTGATCAAGCCCGGGGTTCTAGGGGCATGATGGGTATGTTGTGCAAGCTCTGACGGCGACGAACGAAATTGTCTGGCCGACTATCTGTCCGTTGATCTTGTAGAAGAATCCCATGAAGACCAGATAGGGTGTGGGGAAGTCGACATCCTGGTTGGGCGGAGGATTCCCACAGGTAGCGCCAGGACAGAACGAACCGAACTTGATAATTGTAGACCCGGTCGGACCATTCGGACCGGCACCTGGAAGAACGTAGGGCCGGTTTACATCGTCGTATGCCATCAGAGTGTTCGGATTCATGGTTCGGTTGTCGACAACGAAGTTGAGATCAGTCTCATTGCAAGTGCCGTTGCCTGAACCGAACCTGTCCTGGTAGCATACGAAGTAGAGCGACGTATACTGTGAGATGGTGATTGGGTTGACAGCGTTATTGACTACTTTTACCCAGTATACAAGAGGTGTCGCATAAGGGACAGTCCAACCGGGTACAGAAACGGTCTGGGTGCCCCGGGTAAAGTTGAAGGAGTTAAGGTCGAATTTTACGTCCAGAGCTCCATGCGCGGTGTTCGTAGCATTCGAGTTAGAACCACCAAAGCCGTTTACAGGCCATGGATAAAAGAAGCTGAACTGTCTTCCTCGCGTCGATGACATGATTACCTGGTAGCCACTTCCATCGTTGATCGTTAGCCCTGTGACCTTCATGACATGATTGTTCTCTCCGGGTCGGATGTTCGCGTTAGTGAAACCGCAGTTGCCATTACCCGCGCAATTGATCGTACCGGATCCTGAGTCTACGGTGCACAAGCTAGCCCCTCGACACTGTAGAGGCAGAGTGCCGGTTGGCGAGACGTTCTGAATGTAGATCCTCGAGAGTGTTGTTGTAATTCCGCCTAAATTGGTAACGGTAATGTTGAAGGAGTTACCGGCAAAACCAGTTGCACCCGGAGGGACCGCTTGAATATTCTCCGAGCTGGACAGCTGGTCGCGCTGGCTCATCGAGGTTACTACGCCGTTGTAGGCATCGAACTGAAGAAAATTCCAAGTCATCAAGTTGAACCCCATGAGTATCAGTATGACAAAGAAGAGCCCTCCAAATACAGTGCTCATTCCTTTCTTTGCATGAACAAATCGGCGATACATACCCATGGCTAGGACACCCAAGTCGCGGTTACTGTCGTTCCCCTGATTGTCGCGACCCTTATGGTCTGGAGATCTCCGCGAGCCCAAGTCTGGCCCGAGAGGAAGATCTGGATCGACTGAACCTGGTTAACGGGTATTGGAGACTGTGAGATCTGGTAGAGGGTCGAATTCTCGTATACTGAGGCGACCGTGAACGGAGCCGTCCCCACATTCCTCACGTAAAGAGTCACTATGTTGTTGCTGGGGCCCGTGCTCCCAAAATAGACAGCCTCCAAGGAAACCCTTTCCTGATTGGCGATGCTTCGGCTTGTGAAC